>ONTZ01000058.1 GCA_900320905.1 uncultured Prevotella sp. | reverse complement strand
GAGGGCAGAACCACGGATAATAGGAGTATCCTCTTCAAACTCATACTGCTCCAGAATCTCGCGGACCTCCATCTCAACGAGCTCCAGCATCTCCTCATCATCAACCATATCACACTTGTTCAGGAAGACAACCAGACGGGGAACGTTCACCTGACGGGCGAGCAGAACGTGCTCACGGGTCTGAGGCATAGGACCGTCGGTTGCAGCAACAACGAGGATAGCACCGTCCATCTGAGCAGCACCAGTTACCATGTTCTTCACATAGTCAGCGTGTCCCGGGCAGTCTACGTGAGCGTAGTGACGCTTAGCAGTCTCGTACTCAACGTGAGCGGTGTTAATGGTGATACCACGCTCCTTCTCCTCAGGAGCGTTGTCAATCTGATCGAATGACTTAACTTCAGAGAGACCCTGCTTAGCCAGAACGGTGGTGATAGCAGCAGTCAGAGTTGTCTTACCGTGGTCAACGTGACCGATAGTTCCGATGTTTACGTGCGGTTTGGTACGCACAAATTGCTCTTTTGCCATTTTTGTTTGTTATTAAATGTTTATAAATTCTGAATTTTCAGTTTCCTCCTTTATGATCAAGAGAGCTGTAACTGAGAGTTGAACTCAGGACCTCTTCCTTACCAAGGAAGTGCTCTACCACTGAGCTATTACAGCATTTTAGAGCGGAAAACGGGGCTCAAACCCGCGACCCCCAGCTTGGAAGGCTAGTGCTCTATCAACTGAGCTATTTCCGCAGACACTCCTGTGTGGGTGCTGATGGATTCGAACCACCGAAGTCGAAAGACAGCAGATTTACAGTCTGCCCCATTTGGCCACTCTGGAAAACACCCAAGCCTGTTAATTTGTTTGTCCGTTTGAGCCTCTTGTCGGATTCGAACCAACGACCCCGAGATTACAAATCACGTGCTCTGGCCAACTGAGCTAAAGAGGCGTTTCTAAGCAGCCGCTCTCTGTTTCAGATTTACGACCTGTCGGAAAACGGCTGCAAAGTTACTACTTATTTTCGAATTAACAAAACTTTTCCTCGATTTTTTTATCTATTGCGCAATTTTTCCTTGAATTTCTGCAGTTGTCCACGCATAGAATCCACGCAAAGGTCCGTACTTTCCTCAAAAGTGTCACTTGTCTTCTCCACGAACAGCGTATTTCCAGGCACTGCCACCGACAGGCTCACAGTCTTGTTGTCGGCAGTAGCAGGCTTCTCTACTTTCAACTGCACATCTACTTTCTGTATATCCTCAAAAGACTTTTCCAACTTGGCGACCTTCTTTTCGATGAACGCCTCTAACTTCTCAGTAGTGTCGAAGTGAATCGACTTAATCTTAATTTCCATAGTTACCTCCTGTTTTAAGATAGTTATTAATTAGGATCAGGCTCTTGGATGAGCCTCTTTATAAACCCGTTTCAACTGTTCGAACGTGGTGTGGGTATAGATCTCCGTCGTGCTGACGCTCTCATGACCCAGCAGATTCTTGATACTCTCCAGCCCAGCACCGTTGTTCAGCATGGCTGTGGCGAAGGTGTGACGGAGCACATGGGGCGACTTTTTTTTCAGAGAGGTGACGGCCGACAGGTATTTCCTCACAATCTCGTACACCTGTTTCCCAGAAATCCTCAAGCCCTTGTCGCTCAGGAACAGCGCTTCGTGCCCATCTCCGAACTGCGCATCACGCACCGTCATATAGCGATGCAGTTCTGTTGCCAGTTCCTCTCCGAAGGGGATAATACGTTGCTTGTTCCGCTTGCCCGTCACTTTCAACTGACTCGTTGCGAAATCGATATCCTCATCGTTCAGCCCTACCAGTTCCGAGCGTCTCAGGCCAGCCTCATAGAATAATAATATAATGGTACGCGCGCGCACATTATTAAAAGAATCATCCCATTCCAGTCCGTCGAGCAGCCTGTCCATCTCCCCTTCTCGGAGGAATTGTGGCAGCGGCTTCGACTTTTTGGGTCCGGCCACGCAGTGAGCCGGATCGCGCTCAACCAGGTTCCGTTTGAGGGCAAAGCGATAAAAGGAACGCAAAGCGCTCAACTTCTTATTAATAGTTGATGCAGTGTTTCCTTTATCCATCAGACTCTCCATCCAGTCGCGGATGAGATCGGTGTCTGCCGCTGCCGGCGAGAGTCCGTTATCCTTTAAAATGAGATACGATTCAAACTCCTTGAGAGCCTCCTCGTATGTCTGCACAGTCTGCGCGGAAGCATTCCGCTCATATCGCAGGTAGTTCAGGAACTGGTCTATCATTCTTTCGCCTTATCAGGACATTAACATCCTGTTTTCGGCTACGAATTTACGAAGAAATTCTGAAACCACCAAATTTTTTAGGAACTTTTATTATTCCTCGTTGGCGCGCAACTGCTGTACGTAAATAGCGTGCTCCATCTTAAGGCGCTTAAGCACAGAAGGTTTGTCGAACTGCTGACGGCGACGGAGTTCCTTCACCACGCCTGTTTTTTCAAACTTTCTCTTAAACTTTTTGAGAGCCTTTTCAATGTTCTCGCCTTCTTTTACGGGTACAATAATCATTTGTCTTTTTGTTTTAAAATCTTATGTTAAACTTATGCCTCGGACATACTTGTCACGAAAAGCGGGTGCAAAATTACTACTTTTTTATGAAACCACCAAGTTTTTATCCTTTTTTTATTAAAAGATGTGACTATTTTTTCAAAAAATTCCCAAAAATCTGGGGCACGTTTATGCACACCGAGCAGAAGTATGCCCCGAATCTGGGGCAAGATATTCTGACCTCGGAAAAGTATGCCCTGAATCTGGGGCACGTTTCTACCCCCTGTGCATAAATATGAACTGGATTTAGGGCAAGGTTTCACCCCCCTGAGGACGGCTTGCCCAAAATCTCAGGCAAATAAAAAAGAGTTCGGAATGGCTCTCTCTGCCTTCTTTGTTGATGATTCAAGACAAAGAACAAGGGCACCCCATTAAGAGTGACAAGTTCGTCACAAGAATACCAGATGAAACATTCATCATTATTGGTTTAGTGGGGCGCAGGCGATGCGGAGCCAGTCGGACTCAGCCGGTGAGAGATGGGGCGAGAGGATGTCGAAGACACGCTGGTGATAGGCATTGAGCCAGTCGAGTTCCTCCTGCGTCAGCAGTTCTACAAGAATAGGCGACGTGTCTATGGGACAAAGGGTAAGGGACTCGAACTGAAGGAACTTACCAAACTCCGTCTCCTTATATGGCGTGACAAGGAGGGTATTCTCGATACGCACGCCAAACTTGCCTGCGAGATAGATACCAGGCTCGTCAGTAACAGTCATACCTGCCACCAGAGGGGCTGGCTTCCATTCCATACGGATCTGGTGGGGACCTTCGTGGACATTAAGGTAGGTGCCTACGCCGTGACCCGTGCCGTGCAGATAATTCAATCCCTCACGCCACAGCGCCTGACGGGCCAGAACATCAAGTTGCGTGCCGCTGGTGCCTGAGGGGAACTTGCAGAGTTCTATCTGGATATGCCCCTTCAGCACGAGGGTATAAATGTGCTTTTGTTCCACGGTGAGAGGACCGAGGGGGATGGTACGGGTGATATCGGTGGTGCCGTCGAGGTATTGGGCTCCGCTGTCGAGCAGCAGGAAACCTTCAGGTTTCAGAGGGATGTCTGTTTCTGGCGTGGGTTCATAGTGCACGATGGCGCCATGTGCCTGATAGGCTGCGATAGTGTCAAAAGAGATGTCGCGATAGAGGGGCTGTTCGGAGCGGAGGGCTTCAACTTTAGCAGAAACGGAGAGTTCGGTGAGGCCAGAAACGCTGGATTTGCCGGAATATCCGGATAGCCAATAGAGTAGTTTTGCCATAGCGATGCCGTCTTTCAGCATCGCCGACCTAAAACCCGCTATTTCCCTTTCATTCTTGACGGTTTTCATCCGCTTGACAGGCGACTCTTCCTCCACGATTTCCCTGCTTACAGACTTATAGAGCGTATAGTTCACCTCATTGGGGTCGAGCAGGATATTGTATGCGAAATAGTCTTTCAGTGCCTTGCGTATATCTTCGTAGGGTGCTACCCCTACCCCTTCGGCTTTCAGGTATGCCTCCATCTGGGGCGAGAGTTTCACCTTATTAATATATATAGTGACATCGTTGGGGGCAATGAGCAGATATGAGACAAAGACGGGATTGCAATGTACATCCGAGCCACGCAGGTTCAGTGTCCAGGCGATGTCATCGAGGGCAGCCATCAGCATCCCGTCGGCATGTCTTTCTCGCAGGGCCTTGCGGATACGGGCTATCTTGTCGTGCGTTGCCTCGCCAGCATACTCCATGGGATATATCTCTACTAGGTTATCCGGAATAGCAGGACGATCCTTCCATATAAGCCCCAGCGGGTCGAGGTTAGTACGAAGGGTGATGCCTCCCTGCTTACGGAGGTCGGCGATGAGTTCCTTCACTTCGCTGGCAGAACTGCACGTGCCATCGATGGCCACCTCAGCCCCCGGACCACACTCCTTGCCTATCCACTCGGCGATGGTGGGGGTGCCTTCGATTTTCAGTTTCATCAACTGATACTCCGTCCCCTTCAACTGTTCCTCTGCCGCCAAGAAATAGCGGGAGTCCGTCCAAAGGGCTGCTGAATTCATTGTCACCACAGCCGTCCCAGCCGAGCCGTTGAAACCCGAGATAAACTCACGTCCTTTCCAGTGATCAGCCACATATTCGCTCTGATGAGGATCCGTACTGGGGAAAATAAACGCAGCCAGATGCTCTCTTTGCATCACCTCGCGCAAATCCTGAAGTCGCTGATTTACTGTCGTTGCCATATCCAAAACACTTAATTATTTCTGCAAAGATATACGAAAAAGACTAAAATCGACTAACAATTTGTACATTTTTACGTTTTGTTAGTCGATTTTGCTAAATTGTTAGTCGTATTTCCAGTTTTTTTCATTATCTTTGACCCGTGATTTCCATTTTATGGTGTCATCTGATGAATGAAAATAATATCAGTTATTAACTAAACCAATTTATATGAAAAGATTATTTTTACTTTTGACGTGGCTGATAGCACTGCCGATAGGTATGCTGGCCCAAGGAACGACGTGGCAAAGTGCCACGACAATTAACAGCGGCGAGACAAAAGAAGGCTCGCTGTATAGTTACGAAAACTCCAAGAGGGAAGACGAATGGTACAAGATCGTTGTGCCAGAGGAGGGAACTGTAGAGTTCACCCTCACACCTGGGGGGAATCTTGATATCAACTGGATCAGAATATACCGGATTGAGAACGGCGAACTCAAAGAGCGTAATTATTCCGGAGTAGGTTCGAAAGAGAAGGTGGTCACTATTACTGATGTAGGTACAGGCACCTATTATCTGCAGGTTCATCGCTGGACTGGCGGAACCAGTTATACCCTGAAATATGTATTTACTCCTTGCCCAATCAAGAACGATCCAGAGCCCAACAATGAATGGAGCAAAGGATCCCTACTTGAAAATGGCAAGACGATTGACTGCCGCCTTGGCTATACAGACGACACTGGTTTGACCGATAATGACGACTGGTTTAAGTTTGAAGTACCTGAAGAAGGAAAGATTGACTTAACCTTTGACCCTACTCAGGGCATTAATCTTGACATCAACTGGATCAGAATATACCGTGTAGAGA
This sequence comes from uncultured Prevotella sp., assembly GCA_900320905.1. Taxonomy (GTDB): domain Bacteria; phylum Bacteroidota; class Bacteroidia; order Bacteroidales; family Bacteroidaceae; genus Prevotella. The sequence continues at coordinate 5,566 of ONTZ01000058.1, read as the reverse complement.
ATGGCGAACTGAAGGAACGCAACTATTCCGGCATTGGTTCTTCCAAGAAGACCGTCACAATTACCGATTTGGGTATTGGCACCTTCTATATGCAGGTTCATCGCTGGACTGGCCACGGCGGCTATACCCTGAAGTATGAATATACACGCGTTGATTTCGCAGGAGACGAAGAGCCTAACGATGAGTGGAGTGAGGATTGTGCCTTGTTGAAAAGCGGCGAGACCATTGAATGCAAACTCGGCTATACGGATGCCAATGGCGTTACAGACGATGATGACTGGTTCAAGATCATGGTGCCCCAAGAGGGCAAGGTTGAGTTCACATTAAACCCCAGCCAGGAGAACGCCCTTGACATCAACTGGATCAGGTTATACTGGGTTAAGGATGGCGAACTCAGAGAGCGCAATTATTCCGGCATAGGCAAAGAAGAGAAAACGGTATCGATTACCGATATAGGTATTGGCACCTTCTATTTGCAGGTTCATCGCTGGACTGGTCATGGCGGCTATAAACTGAAGTATCAGTTCACGCCCTGCCCCATAGGCAACGATGCTGAACCCAATGATGAGTGGAGCAAGGGTTCGTTGCTAATCAGCGGTGAGACAATTGAATGTCGTCTTGGCTACAAAGATGACACAGATTACACAGACAATGACGACTGGTACAGAATTGAAGTGCCAGAAGAGGGTAAAGGTGAGTTCACATTAAACCCCAGCCAGGAGAACGCCCTTGACATCAACTGGATCAGATTATTCAGGATTGAGAATGGCGAACTCAAGGAGCGTAATTATTCTGGCATAGGCAAAGAAAAGAAAACGGTCTCGATTACTGATTTAGGTATTGGCACCTTCTATTTGCAGGTTCATCGCTGGACTGGTCATGGCGGCTATACCCTGAAGTATGAGTTTACTCCCTGTCCGATAGCCAACGATGCTGAGCCCAACAAGGAGTATGCTGACGCATCCCTACTTGAAAGCGGCAAAACCATCGGATGTCGTTTTGGCTATACGGACGACACAGGCTACACAGATGATGACGATTGGTTCAAGATTGAGGTGGCCAAAGACGGAAAGGCTGAGTTCACACTTGACCCCAGTCAGGAGTTTGAACTTGACATCAACTGGATCAGATTATTCAGGATTGAGAATGACGAACTCAAAGAGCGCAACTATTCTGGCGTAGGTAGGGAAAAGAAGGTGGTCTCGATTACCGATTTAGGTATTGGAACATTTTATTTGCAGGTTCATCGCTGGACTGGCCATGGCGGTTATACCCTGAATTATCAGTTCACGCCTAATCCTTACATTGGCGATGATGAGCCTAACAATGACTACGAGAATGCCCAATCTATCGTCAAAGGTGAGAAAGTGATGGCACATCTGGGTTATACGGATGACACGGGAACTACGGACAATGACGACTGGTATAAGTTCGACATCGATATTATCGGTACGCCGAGTATCTCCATTACGCCCAATCAGACTTATGAATTGGATGTCAATTGGATCAGGGTCTATAGTTTGCAAGACGGCGAACTAAAAGAACTTAAGTATAGTGGTATTGGCAGACAGCAAGTCAATGTTTACTTGCCTTACTATGACCAGGGTACATACTACATACAAGTTCATCGGTGGACAGGCCACGGCGGCTATACCCTGCTGTTCGACGAGGAGCCTATCAGATATTTCGACAATGAGCCTAACGACGAAGTTTCTCAGGCTGTGATCATCAACGACGGTGAGACAAAGGTCGGAAATATCGGTTTCAAGAAAGACGAAGAGACTGATGACATCAACGACTGGTTCAAGGTGACAGTAGATGAAGGCTCGCAACTGATGTTCTCCTACGATCCCGACCAGGGCGAGGGCATCGACGCTACCCTCTATCTGTGGTACGACAACGGCGGCACAATGGAACCCGTCACGGTGAAGTACAACCAAGGAAGTCTCAAGTCAGGCACTCAGGCATGGGCACACCTGCAGTCGCTGAACATCATGACCGACGAGAACATGAAGGGCGGCACCTACTATCTGGACTTACACCGCAACAGCGGAATGGGAACCTATACCATGACGTTCAGTACCGTGCGCCGCACCTTAGATTCTAAGGTTCGTGTCCACTACGTCGGATGGCCTTCTGTCCGTAGAGGTATTCCTGGATCATTTGACATCACTGTAGAGAACACAGGCTCAACACCTTCTGGCTCGTTCTTCCTGTGCATACCTTACACAGAGGATATCAAACTACTCTCAGCATTCCTTCCCGACAAGCAAGGTGGACGCACCATCGATGCCAGCGAGATGAGCGACGAGGAGTCTCACAATGCAGTCCTCGTATTCCCGAACCTGAACCCACACGAGAAGTACACCTTCACCGTATGGGCTGAGGGCTATGTGGAAGGCAAGTACAACGCACGTGGTGTTTCGAAGGTCGATCCTGCGACGATGACCGTTCTGGGTATCATGGCCATCCACTTTATTGCTGATGTGGGCTACTCTATGGTAGAAGACAACATCAAGAGCGGTTTGGCTCACTTGGTGAACACGACGCTTCAGGATGAAGAGACCACCAAGGAATTCGCACGGGCTTACGGTGTTGCTGAAGAGGACATCAGGATCAAGAAGGAAGAGTATAATATGTGTGCTCATGGATTCAAGACCGTATTAAAGAAGACTGGTGAGAGTGTGAACACATCACTCGGACTCGACATTGTAAATAAGGTGATGAATGCTGTCGAGGATCTCAAGTCTGTTGCAGATGCTGCCCGCCGCAAGTTTATGGTGAAGCACGGACGTGCCGCCTTCCTCGACAAGTTTATGGATGAATTTGAGAACGGCACGGAGATCATGGACGAGGAGATTGGTGCCAACAACATCGTTTCTTCATGGGATCCCAACGAGATGGTAGGTCCCGTTGGCTATGGCGACGAGCACTATATCGGCGACGAAGCCAAGACCATCAACTACCGCATCTTGTTCGAGAACAAGGCCGAGGCCACGGCTCCTGCCTACCGCATCCGCATCACCGACGTACTGGATGAGAACGTCTTCGACGTCAGTAGTGTACGCTTCGGTGACACAAGTCATGAGGCTGGTTCTGGCTGGAAGATGAAACGTGACGGCAACAAACTCTCTTGGGATATTGAGGGTATCGAACTGCCACCAAACGTGAATGCACCTGAGGGCGAGGGGTATGTGACCTTCTCCGTGGATCTGAGACCAGGCTTGAAGAATCTGACTGAGGTCAAGAACATGGCTACCATCATTTTCGACTATAATGACCCGATTGAGACCAATGAGTATGTGAACACGCTTGATCTCAAGAAACCAGAAAGTGCCATGACAAGTGCTTTCTACTCTGGCAGCAATGTCAAACTAAACAGCAAGGGATCCGACGAAGGGTCTGGCATCGCACGCTACAAATTCTTTGCAGCAAAAGGCGACGGTGAGTTCGAACTGATCGGTGAGAGCAGTACGGCGGAACTGGAGTATACGCTACCAGAAGGTGCCGATGCGAAAGACTATAAGTTTGCCGTGGCAGCAGTGGACAATGCCGGTAACGCCCAGGGAACCCTCTCAGCAGCCATCGCTGCTACAGAAGGAGTCGACGGTGATGCCAATGGCGACGGTGACGTTGACGTTAGTGATATTGACACGATCATTGAACTCGTTGGGCAATTCTATGATGCGAATAATCCGAATCACGTGAAAGCTGATGTCAATCATGACAAGGATATTGATGTTTCTGATATAGACTACGTCATAGAGAGGATTAAATAATGGAACAATTTACAGATAAAGAAACTTTTATGAAAACTATTAAGAACTTGATGGTTGCCGCAATGGTATTGTTTACTGGCAATGCTATGGCTCAGAAGTTAAGTGCAGATGCCATTGAGATTGAAGCCGGAGGCGAGGCGGACCTCGTGGTTAGTTTTACGTCAGAACAAAACTTGACTGCTGCCCAGTTTACTATCGTTCTTCCTGAAGGCATTTCAATCAAGAAAAATGGCAAAAGGTACGTTGCAGCACTTGGCGAAGACATTGAAGATGATTACGAGTGGAAAATAAAAAACGGTGATACTGGCCAGATTGTGCTTATTACTCGCGTAGATAATACAAGTCCTGCTTTGACCAGTGGTGTTGATCTGATTACGCTCACGCTGGTAACTGAAGAAACTGCAACTTTGGGTGATAAACAAGCAACAATCTCCGGTATTACTTTTTCACAGAATGGCACATCGGTTGCCGGTAATGCAGACTTCAATGTCACCATCACCGTATTTGTGAAAAACGAGACTGTCATCTCAGTGAGTGGAGGGGCCACCTCGACGTTCGGCCAAGCGTTGGCTGAGCCCTCAGTGACAGTCACCCAGGGTTACGACGGCGTATTATCTTATAAGTCAAGTAACGAAAATATTGTTAAGGTGGCTACTGACGGTAAGTTGACGGCCATAGGTGCTGGTACGGCCACGATTACCATCAGTGGTACGGAGACTGCTCACTGGAAAGCACCTGCTCCTGTGACGTATAATGTACAGATAGATAAGGCTTCCATCACACCAGCCGTCACAATCAGTGGATGGACATACGGTGAGGCGGCCAACACGCCTGCAGTAACTGGTAATACAGGAAATGGAACGGTGACTTATCAGTATAAGGTAAAGGACGCTAACGACAATACCTATTCAGAGACCGTGCCCACCGATGCTAATAACTATACGGTAAAGGCTATCGTAGAGGCCACAGCCAACTATAAGGGTGGCGAGACCACAGCCGACTTCACCATCGCCCGTAAATCAGTAACTACAACGATGATTCAGGCCATTGCAGACCAAGTCTATAATGGAAATGCTTTAACACCCGCGATAACGGTGAAGGACGGTAATAGCACACTGGCACTGAACACAGACTATACCGTAACTTATACGAACAACACCAATGCGGGGACGGCCACTGTTACCATCACTGGACAGGGCAACTACAAGGATACGGCATCAAAGACTTTCACTATTTCTGCAAAGACTCTGACCAAGGATATGGTAGATGACATTGAAAATCAGGTTTTTAATGGTTCTGCTCTACAGCCGAAGCCTGTGGTTAAGGATGGTAATAAGACCCTTGCAGAAGGAACTGATTATACCGTAACCTATACAAACAACACCAATCCCGGGACGGCAACTATTACCATCACTGGTAAGGGTAACTATCAAGGAACGGTCACCACACAATTTGTCATCAAAGTAGAAGGCGACGCTAACGATGATGACAAAGTTGACGTTAGTGATATTGACACTGTTATTGAGTATGTTGACGAAACAGTTACCGTTGTTAACAAAGCTGCCGATGTGAATAACGACGGTTTTATCAATGTTGCCGATATTGATTACATTATTGAGCGAATTAATTAAATAGTATTTATTTAGCAATAAAGTTATTAAGTAATAATTAACAATAAAAAAAACAAAAATTATGAAAACGATTAAGAATTTGATGCTTGTCGCAATGGTAATGTTTGCAGGCAATGCAATGGCTCAGAAGTTAAGTGCAGAACCAATTTCGATTGT
>ONTZ01000006.1 GCA_900320905.1 uncultured Prevotella sp. | reverse complement strand
ACTGGCAAGGAAATCCTCGACCCTGGCTGGCGCATTGTCAGAGAGAAGACCCCGGAATCGCCAGAAAATCCTGATAATCCAGATAATCCAGAAAAAAACAACGATGAGGAGCGCACGCTGCCCACCTTCGTCAAAGGGGAATCAGGCGACCACAAGCCCACCCTCACCGAGAAATGGACCACGCCCCCACCTTATTATAATGAAGCCTCCCTGCTCCGTGCGATGGAGACGGCAGGCAAATTCGTTGAGGACGAGACCCTCCGCGCCGCCATGAAGGAGAATGGCATCGGGCGCCCTTCCTCCCGTGCCTCCATCATTGAGACCCTCTTCAAACGCCATTATATCAAGCGTGACAAAAAACGTCTCATCGCCACACCGACGGGCATCGAACTCATCGACCTCATCCGCGAGGAACTCCTGAAGAGTTGTGAACTGACGGGTATCTGGGAGAAGAAACTCCGCGACATCGAGCACAAGAAATACGATGCCCAGCAGTTTATCGAGGAACTCAAAGCACAGGTCTCGGAAATCGTCAGTGAGGTAATGGCTGACACCAGCAACCGACGCGTCACCGTTCTCTCCGATACCGAACTGAAAAAAGTGAAATCACCCAAGAAGGAATCAGCCCCTAAGCCGAAGACCACCCGCAAGAAGACGCCCCCTCAGCCTGTCGAAGGGTCTGGCTCTCCCGTGGAAGGCGCCCCCTGCCCTCTCTGCGGACAGGGGCACATCATCAAGGGCAACACCGCCTTCGGTTGCTCCCGCTGGAAAGAGGGCTGCACCTATCGCGTACCCTTCAAACAATAGTCTATTTCGACAGACGACACAAGAGAGATAATTAAAGAAAGTGCGAAATCCGAGGAGGTTTCGCACTCAGTACCCCGACCGAGAATCGAACTCGGAACTAAGCTTTAGGAGAGCCTTGTTATATCCATTTAACTATCAGGGCATGCTTTTCGGGTGCAAAGATAGTGCAAAATTTCGATTTAGCGAAGAGAATACAAATAAATTTGCATTCTTGAGCGTGAGAAATATATCTAAATCGAGCGAAAAACCAAATTTTATTTGAATTTTTCCGAGATGCAGCCTATCTTCGACCTGTTTTAGAGGTCAAAGGTAAGAAAAAAGTGAAAAGTGAAAAGTGAAAATTTTGATGCCGACTTGGAATTCCGGGATATTTTCACTAATTTTGCCGCAGAAATCCCAAAAACGACAACAGTACAATCATGAAAAGATTATTTATTTATCTCGTTGCAACCACGTTGATCCTGACGAGTTGTAACCAGAAGGCAAAGACAGCAGAGGCTACCGCTGCCGTAGTACAAGAGCCACAGGAAGCCGTGGCAAGTAATCAGTACACTGACATCGAACTGCCCGGCATTCAGGGACAGACGGTGAAGGTAAGCGACTATGTGGGCAAGAACAAACTCGTACTCATCGACTTCTGGGCTTCGTGGTGCGGACCCTGCATCAGGGAGTTGCCTCATGTGGTGAAGGCCTACGAACACTATCACGCCAAAGGACTGGAGATCGTTGGTGTCTCCCTCGACAAGGACAAAGAGAGTTGGGTACAGGCTATCGAGATGACAGGTCAGAAATGGCCACAGATGAGCGACCTGCAAGGATGGAACTGCAAGGGTGCGCAACTCTACGGCATCCAGTCGATTCCCGCCAATGTGCTCATCAACGAACAGGGCGAGATTATTGCCCGCGACCTGCGGGGAGAGCAACTTCTCAGTACCATCGCAGAGAAATTACAATAAAGAAGATTGGCAGGCTGTGCGGCCTGCCAATCTTCTTTATTTCGCTACCTTCGTGGCGCGCACGAAGTATATTATTAATAATATGTACGCGAGGAGCGAGCAGACCTCCGAGAGCGGATTGGCCAGCCACGACTCACTGACGGGATTGAAACCACCAAAGCGCAGCAGCGCACTCACCACACCCATCAAGGCACCTCCAGCGATGAAGCCAGACGCTATCAGCGTACCCTTCTCACCACGGGCCTCATTCTGTTTCTTATCTTTCGAACGGGTGGTGACGTACCAGTTGACGGCACCGCCTATCAGCAGCGGCACATTCAGTTCCAACGGAATGAACATACCCAGTGCGAAGGCGAGGGCAGGTACCTTACAGAGTGTGAGGATGATGGCGATAGCAGCACCGATGGCATAGAGCACCCAGGGAGCCCCGACACCGTTCATCAGCGGGTCGATGACTGCCGCCATCGCATTGGCCTGAGGCGCAGCGAGTTGTCCGGAGGCAAAGCCATAGGTCTCGTTGAGTAGCATCATCACACCACCTACCGTAGCAGCAGAAACCAAAGTACCCAAGAACTTCCACGACTCTTGTTTGCGAGGTGTCGTACCCAACCAATAACCGATCTTCAGGTCGGTGATAAAGGCACCCGCCATCGACAGGGCTGTGCAGACCACACCGCCCATGACCAGAGCCGCCACCATACCACTCGTGCCTTGAAGTCCCACACCCACCATCACCACAGAGGCGAGGATTAGTGTCATCAGTGTCATACCACTCACGGGGTTCGAGCCCACGATGGCGATGGCATTCGCAGCCACAGTGGTAAAGAGAAAGGCTATCACCGCCACAAGGACGATAGCCACCAAAGCCTGTAACATATTCCCATCCATCACCCCAAACCAAAAGAAGAGGAAGGTGATGACAATCGTCACAATCGAGGCGATGGCAATGAACTTAAACGGCAAATCCCGTTGCGTACGCTGCTGTGCCACAGCAGCCTCGCCACTCCCCTTCATCTCCTTTGCTGCCAATGAGACAGCTCCCTTGATGATGCCCCACGACTTGATGATGCCGATGATACCCGCCATCGCAATACCACCTATACCTATCGACTTACCGTAGGCCTTGAAGATCTGTTCTGGCGACATGTCGCCTACTGCCGTCGTGATGCTGGGATCCCACTGATTCAGTACCTCCGTACCGAATAACAATGAGAGTCCTGGTACGATGAGCCACCACACCGACAACGAACCGAGGGTGATGATCAGCGCATACTTGAAGCCGATAATATAACCCAGACCCAGTACGGCAGCACCCGTATTCACCTTGAATACCAGTTTGGCGTGGTCAGCCAACGACTGTCCCCATTCCACCACGCGGGAAGTAAAGTTCTCGTTCCACCAACCGAAGGTGGCGACGATGAAGTCGTAGAGTCCTCCGACGATACCTGCCAACAGCAACGGCTTGGCCTGATTGCCACCCTTGGCCCCACTCACCAGCACTTGCGTGGTGGCAGTGGCTTCGGGGAAGGGGTACTTACCGTGCATATCCGACACGAAATACTTACGGAATGGTATTAAAAAGAGGATACCGATGATACCACCCAGCAACGAGGCGAGGAATATCTTCAGGAACGAAGCCGACATCTCCGGATATTTTGCCTGGAGGATATAGATGGCTGGCAACGTGAAGATGGCTCCCGCCACCACCGCACCCGAACAGGCACCAATACTCTGGATAATCACATTCTCACCCAACGCCTTGTTACGCTTGGCAGCAGTCGAAACACCTACTGCGATGATGGCGATGGGGATGGCTGCCTCGAACACCTGACCTACCTTCAGTCCCAAGTAGGCAGCGGCTGCTGAGAAGAGCACTGCCATCAGCACGCCCCACGTCACCGACCACGCATTGACCTCTGGATAATGCCCCTTTGGTGACATCATCGGCTCATAACTCTCACCCTCTTTCAGTTCCCGAAACGCATTGTCGGGCAACTGGCTTTTCATTTCCAAATCTTCCATATTGTTACACTTTTTTTCGTTTATGTTGCAAAGGTACGAAATAATGCACAATTCACCATGCACAATTCACAATTATTTTTTATCTTTGCCAAGATTATTCATTTTTCCCGAACCCGCTAATAGAATTATAATAATAATTTGTCAAATGAAAAGATTAGTTGTTTTCTGTTTCGTTGTGTGTGCTGCACTCAGTGTCAGTGCCCAGAACCCGTACCTCCCTCTCTGGGAGCATGTACCCGATGGTGAGCCCCGTGTATTCGAGGATCCCGACAACCCTGGTAAGTTGCGCGCCTATATCATCGGCTCGCACGATGTGAATTACTCCGCCTATTGTGGCCCCGATATCCGTATGTGGTCGGCTCCCGTAGAGGATCTGAGCCAGTGGCGAGACGAAGGCCCCATCTTCACATGGTTCGTCGATGGACAGTGGGACACGATGTATGCCCCTGACCTCGTCGAAGTGAAAGACAAGGCCACTGGTAAAAAGACTTACTACCTCTATCCCCACTCCCGTGGTTGGAGGCGCACGCCGATGGTCTGTAAGGGCGACCGTCCCGATGGTCCCTTCACTCCCATCAACCTCACCGAGGATGGTCGTCAGTGCCTCCCCGGCTCCCTCATCGACTTCGACCCCTCCGTGTTTATCGAGAACATCACCGACAAGAAGGACAAGGACTACGATATCGGCTATCGTGCCTACGTGTTCTATGGTTTCCAGCACTCTACCGCTGTTGAACTCGACCAGAAGACCATGTATTCGAAGCGTGAGGGTACGGAACCTATCGACCCGTTCATCCCCGCCAGCAGTGCCGACGGACGTCTGCTCGACAAGGCTGGCTGCGAATATAAAGCCCTCTATGAGGGACAGAACCCCCTCGACTTCAATTTCTTCGAGGCTTCCTCCATCCGTCAGGTGGGTAATAAATACGTGATGGTGTTCTCTGGCTATAGCGGCAAGGAATATGGTCTGGGCAATACCAACTCCGCCCTGCGCTATGCCTTTGGCGACTCGCCTCTCGGTCCTTGGCGTTCTGGCGGTGTGCTCGTAGACTCCCGTGGTGTCGTGACAGGTGAAGATGGCAGCAAACTCATCACCACCAACTTCGGACACAATACCCACGGTTCCCTTCAGGAGATCAACGGACAGTGGTACGTCTTCTATCATCGTCCCCCTCGTGGCTTTGGCAATGCCCGTCAGTCGATGGTGGCTCCGGTGAAGATCACATGGGACAAGAAACCAGTTGCCAAGGGTGGTGTCGTAAAGATTACAGGCTACGACCCCTTCACAAAGGATAATGTGTGGACGGCAAAGGCCAGCGACGGCAACGAATATACGGGTGCCGAGGTGACCAGCGAGGGATTCCAGATCTTCGGTCTGCCGCCCTATGCCTACTACTCAGCAGGTTATGCCTGCTTCGTCTATGGCGGTACCAATGCCAACGACTGGATGCAGGACAACCACGACGTGTGGAACAACTCGATGGACCTCGCCGGTATCACCAATGGTGGCATCGTAGGCTTCAAGTACTTTGGCTTTGGTGGTCTGGCTCAGGACACCAAGGGCTGCAAGGCCTTCGAGGGAGTCAAGACTGGTGATCGTCCGATGCTTTGTCTGAACCTCACCCATAGCGACAAGGGTGCCTTTAAGATTCACGTGCGTCTCGACGATCCTTGGAAGGGTCAGGAGATTACAGTCTTCAACATCGATGCTACTGGTCCGCAAACGGCCAAGACATATGTCAATAGTGTACCCGCTATAGAGGGACTTGCTGGCAAGCACGCCATCTACCTCGTGGTAGAAGGTCCTGAGGTACAACAGCCCCAGCAGCCTCAGGGTCAGTGGGGGCGTCGTGGACCTCAAGGTCCGCAGCGTCCGCAGGGTCTCTTCGACCTCCACGGCATTGGCTTCTGCAAGGACGGACAATTATCTGAGCCAGAGGCTGTGCCTCAAGTGACCATTACCTGTGATGGCAAACCGTTGACGATTCCTCAGACACCTGTTCGTTTCACCAACCAGAACGGCTATCCCGACCAGATCCGCTATCAACTCTATGGTCCGCTGGATGCAGGTTCGAAACTGAAGGCCACGTCTGACATGCCTGGTGTGAAGTTTGAGATTAATCCCATCGTAGAGGGCCGTTCTACCATCAAGGCCACCTACAAGGGCAAGACAAAGATATACCTAATCAACTAACTAAATAAAGGATGCACTTCAAAGTGCATCCTTTATTCTTTCTAACGCTTCCATGAGGCGACTGCGCTGGGTGGCGATGTTCAGGCGGATGTAGCCCTCACCGCTTTGGGGGCCATACATTGTACCAGGATTTACCCAAACCTTTGCTTTTTCGAGGATCAGGTCTGCATATTGTTGCGAAGTCATGCCTGTGGCGGTGATATCGACCCAGGGGAGATAGGTGCCTTCAAGACGGCAGACACGCCACTGGGGGAGGTTTTCAGCCACAAAGGCACAGAGCGTCTGGTAGTTGCCCCAGAGGTACTGGTTGAGTGCGTCGATCCAGTCCTCACTCTCGTTGTAGGCAGCCTTCAGGGCGACGGGTCCGAAGGGATTCAAGTCGCACACCTCATTGATGTTGATGGCACGATCCAGACGACGGCGCCATTCTGGTTGGGCACAGATGATGTTTGCCGTCTGCAAGCCTGCGATATTGAAGGATTTCGAGGGGGAGTTGAGAATAACGCTGTTCTGGCGACAAGCCTCACTGACAGCCGCAAAGGGCTGGAAACGATAGCCCGGCATAACGAGTTCGCAGTGGATCTCGTCGCTCACCACCTTCACAGCGTGCCTCAGACAGATGTCGTTCATCCGTTCCAGTTCTTCGCGGGTCCACACACGACCACAGGGGTTATGAGGGTTGCAGAGCAGAAAGACGGTGGTTTTCTCGTCAGCACACTTTGCTTCGAAGTCTGTCCAATCCACCTCAAACGTATCGCCCACACGACTCAAGGCCGTTTCCAGCACCTCACAGCCGTTGTTGCGGACGGAGGAGAAAAAGCAATTATAATCTGGCGAAAGAATCAGCACCTTCTCGCCAGGCATCGTGAGTGCCTTGATGGCAACACTCATCGCAGGGACGACACCTGTGGTATAGAGGATCTCCTCACGACGGATGGTCCAGTTGTGGCGACGCTGAAACCAATTGACAACAGCCTCGTAATAGTCTTCTTCCACATGGGTATAGCCGAACACGCCATGCTCAGCCCGTTTACGGATAGCCTCCTGAATGGCGGGGGCCGCCTTGAAGTCCATATCCGCCACCCAGAGGGGAATGACATCCTCAGACGGGCACTCCCCCCATTTCACGCAACCTGTACTCCTGCGTTCTACCAATTCATCGAAATCGTATTTCATTTCCTTATCTCTATGATACAGTTATTCGGCTGGCGGACATTCTCATCGATGGTGATGCTGCCGATACTGTCGGCGACGATATGTCCGGAAGTGGGGTTCTTGATATTCTCGATATGTCCCTTGATGTCCGCCTCAACGGTGGAGTACTCAAACATACGGTCGCACATCGGGTCGATGGTACAGTTCTCTAATACCAGGTTCTCCGTATAACACAGCAACTGCTCCCCTGCCAGATGACAATTCACCAGTCGCACATTCTTCGAATGCCACGCCAGATACTCTCCATCGAGCACGGAGTCGTAGATGGTCACATTCTCACACTCCCAGAAAGAGTCCTTCGTCAGGATATTGGCATGGTGAACCTCCACGTTCTTACAATACTGGAACACATATTTCGAGTCGCTCTCCAGGCCATCCACGTAAATGTTCTGAGAGAACATAAAAGGATAGGTGCCCCCATGCAGTTTCACGTTCTTGATACAGATACCGTCCACCTTCCAGAAGGTCTCGTCTGCATCGGTAATCTCCACGTTCTCCAACGTCAGGTTCTTCATCTCACGGAAGAACTTCGGACCGTCGATGCGTGAATTAGTCATCACCATATCGTTGGAGTACCAAATGGCAGAGCGGGAGCCCAAGGCGAAATAGCACTTATCAATCTTGGCGCCATCGACATGCCACCAAGGGTATTTGCCATAGAACTTACAGTCGTAAGCCTCCATGTTCTGACATTGTTTGATACCCGACTCACCGTCGGTAATCGTCACATTTTCCAGTCTTAAGTCGTGCGTAGCAAACAGAGGGCGCTCGCCACCGAAAGTCTTGTCTTTAATCAGTTCCATTGTTTTTGTATATTATCGGGTACAAAGATACGAATAAAAAAAGAAAAAAATGCTGCCGCCCTTCAATATTTTGCAAGGCGGCAGCAAATTTTCTCACTTTTCACTTCTTCATTTCGTGGGCATCATGACGACAGAGGCATGGTTGCCGGCAGCGAGGAAGTCGGTGATGAACTTCTGGATTTTTTCAGGAGTCAGAGCCTTCACGGTTTCAGCATAGCCTGTCTGGAGATCCACACCCTCTGCTGTCCACTCTGTGAGTACATCCATCCAGTGGGCGTTCTCACGGTTGTCATCCTCAGCCTGCTTCAGCATGATCTCCTTCACAGGATCCAGGTCGTCAGCGGCAATCTTAGTCTTGGCCTCGTTGATGTACTTCATCATCAGGTCCTCAGCAATCTTCTGCTTGTCAGGATTCGTAGGAGCCTGGGCCGTGATGAAGAATACGGGCTTCGGACCCATCGTGCTGATCTGACCACTGCATCCCACATTGTAGGCAGCACTCTCCTCCTCACGGATGGTACGCAGGTAGATGCGGGTGAGTACACGGGTGGCAGCATCGAGCAGCACCTTGTTCTCAAGCGTATAAGCCATCTTGTCGTTCTTCCAAATCTGAGTGGTGGTAGCCTGTGGTGTCTCCATCTGCTTCTCGAAACGGTTGTTTACCCTACCCTTAAAGAAGGTGCGGACCTCCTTGGGAGTGACGGCCTTGCCAGCAGGCAGAGAGGCGATGTACTGTTCGATGAGAGGACGGATGGCCTGTTCGTCGAAGTTACCGATGATGGTATAGGTAAACTGACCGCCGTTCTCATAGAGTTGCTTCAGTATCTGGAGGGTACGCTCGTAGTCGAACTTAGCAATATCCTCAGCCTCTGGGATACGATAGAGCAGATTGCCGCAGTTTCTGGTGCTCTCGAGAGAATCCTGATAGACCAACTGGGGGTTCAGGCTCTTGTTCTTCAGCACTGTCTGCATCTGGTTGATGAATGAAGCCATCGACTTCTCGTCCTTGTTGATGTTGGTCTGTGTGAGGTAGAACAACTGGAAGAGTGTCTCGAGATCCTTCGGTGTGGAACGTCCGCTGATATACTGGCGGTCTTCCTTGAGAGAAAGTGCACAACTGACCATCTTACCAGCGAGAGCCTTGTCGAGTTCCGACTTCGAGAAGTTGCCCAGACCACTGTATGCCTGTGCTGTCTCAGCGAGTTGGAGGTTCATCACATCAGCCTTGCCGAAGAGCGAATAGCCACCCTTGGCCTCAGCCTGCATCCTCACCTCGTCATCCTTGAAGTCCGTCTTCTTCAGAATCACCTTCGCACCATTCGAGAGGGTCAGTTCCTTGTATCCGAGAGTCTTGTTCTCACTTTCCTTCACGATACTGCCCTTGGCAGGCATCTTAGTCATCAGAGGCTCTTCTTTCACATTATCCACCCAAGCGGTGAGGGTTTCTGCACGCACACCTTCCAAAGCCTTCTGCATGGCATCAGTAGCCACGTAGGTCTTGCCCTCCTTCTCCTGTTCCATGTTAAAGGCCACGAGGTTCTTGTCATCAATGCTGATGATTTGCTGGGCATACTGGTTTACGACATCTATAGGCAACTGCTGTGACAGGGCATTCATCGTCTGATAGAGATCCTCGATGGAGGGGATGGGGTCACTCTCGAGGAAGTTCTCGATATACTCGTCAGCATACTCCTCGTTCTTACGCTTGTCGCGATTGGTATAGACCTTCTCCAAGGCACTGATATAGTCTGCCTTGGCACGGGCATATTCCGTAGCGGTGAAGCCGAAGTCGTGGGCACGCTTTCCCTCACGGGCCACAGCCTGCAGGGTCTCGATATCCTTGCCTTCCTTAGCCACGCCAATCAGCATCAGGGCATCCTTGGTACGGGCCAGTTGCATGAAGTTGCCGTCCTGGGCCTGAGCCTGTATGAAAGGACAGTCGGGCTGCTGCTGAATCTCTGAGAAACGGGCATTGAGCATAGCACACACCATATCGTTCAGGTAGTCCTGCACCAGATAGGCTGCCGTCTTTTTCAGTTCTGTTGGGATGGGGTCACGCTTCATTGAGAGCATGAGGATGGAGTACTGCTGTTCTTTGTCCTTCTCAGCCACATAGATGGCTTTCTCATTGTCGGGCACAGGCTCGTCGATCACCTTGGCAGCATCGGCAGGCACCACGATGTCACCGAAGAGTTTCTTAATCATGTTCTCGGTATAATCAACATCGATGTCTCCCACGATGATGATACCCTGGTTGTCAGGACGGTACCATTTCTTATAATAGGCGATGAGTTCCTCGGGCTTGAAGTTATCCACGATCTCCATCTTACCGATAGGCATACGGTAGCCGTACTTTGAACCCTGGAACAGGGTGGGAAGGGCACGCTCAATCATACGCTGATTGGGGCTGTTGCGCATACGGTACTCGTTGTGGATCACGTCGCGCTCCTTCTCAATCTCAGCAGGCTCAGCCGTGATACCGCTCGACCAGTCGCGGAGTACCAGCATACAAGAGTCGAGGGCACTCTGGCGCTCTGTAGAGACGTCAGCGATATAATACACGGTGCGGTCGATAGAGGTGTAGGCATTCAGACTACGTCCGAACTGAACACCGATGGTCTGCAGATACTCCAGCATCTTTCCCTGTGGAAAGTGCTCAGAGCCGTTAAAGGCCATGTGCTCCAAGAAGTGTGCCAGTCCCTGCTGCGAGTCGTCCTCCTGGATGGAGCCCACGCGCTGGGCGATGTAGAAGTTAGCCTTCTTCTCTGGCGTGTTGTTGTGACGCAGATAATAAGTCAGTCCGTTGGCGAGTTTGCCGACACGAACATCCTTGTCAACTGGAATTTCCGGCATCTGCATCTGTTGCTGTGCCGAAGCAAGTCCTACTGTGAGCAGTGCGACTGCTACGAAAAGTTTTCTTAGTTTCATAATGTTATCAATTAGTTGAATTAACCTTTCGGCTGCAAAGGTACGGACTTTTTTTCTAACCCTATGCAAAACGTATGTTATCTTTAGGTTAAACTTTCACGCGTGTATTATATAATAAGGTGACTCAGTCCTTATTTTGCCCTCTAAAGCAAAAAAAAGTTCACAATGTTGCGACACTCAAAAAAAATGTATATCTTTGTACCGTCGTTTGGAAACAGGCGACAACATCGAGTAAAGCGATAAGACTTTGACCCCATGGACTACCAAGAGGAGAACATACAGAGATTACGTGAGGCGATTGAGGTTGTTGCAGGCAGACGCATGCAGACACCCAAGGACTTCGACTTCCTGTCGGAAATGATATTCGACAAGATACACCAGCATATCAGTCCCACTACTTTGAAACGGCTTTGGGGATACCTTTCAGAACCCGCTGCGCCACGTCTGTCAACTCTTAACCTGCTGGCTCAGTTTGTTGATTATGACAGTTGGGAGGCTTTTCGCAAAGAAAAAGCAGAAGAACCAAGCCCCTCTTCGTCATCAACTTCAGAACAGCCTCAAAGCCGACGGGGTCAGAAAAAGAAGTATACCATTATCAGCATATTAGTGCTGCTGGCAGTCATTGCCATTGTCTTTTTGGTTATCAGACTTTCCGACCGTCCGACAAGTCCGTCGCCCCAGGAGCCGTACGTGCTGAAGATGGGGCAGCGCTTTGAGGACATCATTGTTGTATAAACTTATAAAAAATATCTTCATTTTGTTTGTTTATTCGGAAACATTTCGTATCTTTGCAAAATAATAACCGTCATTATTATAATGACCATTATCATTTGTAGTTATGAAGTTCTATGATAGGGAGTCAGAGCAACAACTGCTCAGAGAGGTCTTAGGCCAAAGTAAGCGTGAGGCGCGAATGACCGTCATCATGGGTCGCAGGCGTATTGGTAAGACGGAGTTGTCGCAAAGATGCGGGGATGAAACCATCCTCTATTTCTTCGTCGGAAAGAAAGCAGAGACGCTGTTATGTCAGGACTTCGTGGCCGAGATTACTCACAAACTTGGAGTTCCTGTTTTGGGACAGGCAAACTCCTTTGCCGAGGTCTTTAGATTCGTGCTCCGGCTTTCAGAGAGCAGACCATTCACTTTGGTCATCGATGAGTTCCAGAATTTCCAGAAGGTAAACCCAACGGTATTCAGTGATATGCAGCGTGACTGGGACTTATGGAAACGGAAGAGTCACTTGAACCTGATTATCAGCGGCTCTGTTTTTACACTGATGAAAAAGATTTTTGAGGACTACGAGGAACCGCTTTTCGGGCGTGCCGATGAAAAGTTGACGCTCCAGCCATTCAAAACTGATGTACTGAAGGAAATCCTAAACGACTTCAATCCGGACTATACGCCAGAGGACTTACTGGCATTGTTTAGCATTACGGGTGGTGTGGCATGGTATGTCACCTTGTTGCTTGACCGTGGCAAGACTCGTAAAAACAAGATGCTGGCAGCACTGACGGAAGAAAACTCCCCCTTCATCAATGAAGGCAAGAACATCTTGATAGAGGAGTTCGGCACAGATTACGTCATCTATTTCTCTATCCTGACCTGCATTGCCAGTGGCATGAAGACCAGCGCTGAAATCAAGAACGAATTAGGTGTTGACAATATCAGTAGTTATCTGTCACGCCTGGAAGATTATTATGGACTGATTAGTAAGTACCAGCCCATCTTTGCCAAAGAGAGCAGTAAGAAGATGCGCTATCAGTTGGATGACTGCTTCCTGATATTCTGGTTCCGTTTTTTCTTCAAGTATCAGGCTTTGGTGGAAAATAAGGCACAGAAAGCCCTTGGCGACATCATCAAGCGCGACTATGATAGTCTGTCAGGACTGATGATGGAGCGTTATTTCGCTCGTAAGTTTCAGGAAGAAGGACAATACATCGTCGGCAAATGGTGGGACAGAAAAGGCTTCAATGAGATAGACCTTGTGGTGGTTGACCCCGTTGGAAAGAAAGCATGGGCTTATGAACTGAAGAAGGACGAGAGCCGTTACGACGAGGCATCCTTTAAGGAGAAGGTTGACACGATGGTAGCCCAGACTCCCGAACTGCGCAAGATGACCATTCACATTGGTTCACTCAGTAAGAAAGATATGTAAAAAGGAACACAAAGTAGGTGCTAAATTTGAATTATCTATATATTTGGCCGAAGTGTATAGAATTGAATTTAAAAAGCCACGACATTTACCTCCGATGTGCTCAGTATCTCCACATCGGTAAATGTCCGGCTGATGCCCTCGTATGAATCCTCCAGATATCCAGAGGCAGAAGAGTTGTAGTCCTGTTGCATGGTGCGACTGCAAATCGTTAGTGCTAATCTATCAATTGGTCGATTGTGATAATATGCTGGAAAACGCCACTGTGGACATTTGCCTTGAGGCCGACTGTGGTAACTAAAGTCAGGTGAACAGTATGCTTGAACGACAATAGTTCTTGCACTGTTGCTATGCGCTCCCTCAACGTCTGTTCATCTTCTGTTTTTGGTTCGAAGGCTTTCGATAGGAATTTCATCTCACAGAGGTTCACCACACGATCGTCGCGCACAATCAGCATATCTATCTGGGCACCTCTCTCTTCTTCATCTCCACGAATAATCAATGCAGACTCCGATGAGGCCACCCCTTCCACTCCCAAGGCTTTCTTAATCTTAAAAACGTGGGCAAAACATACCTGCTCGAAGGCTAATCCACGCCAGGCATTAAGTTGAGGTGCATTCTGGTGATGAAGCCAGAAAGACTCATCCTGCCGGTTATGACCGTCCACGAAGCGTAGATAGAAAAGACAGAAACTGTCACATAACTTGTATCTGATCTCTTTCTGACTGATGCCAAAGGGATGGTAACTGACTATGAAATCGCTGGCGACAAGAGACTCCAGCATTCTCGTGAAAGTTCCTCCAGACGTCATGCCAAGATTAGAGGTGATTTCATCACGCGTATAGCCGGTATGACGCTTCGCTAATAATCTGACGATTTTCATGTAATCGTCAGGGTTGACAAACAATGAACCGAAAAGTCTCTGAAACTCAGAGGCTAGTTTCGCATTTCTGTCGAAGAACAACAAGTCAATGTTCTGAGCAATGCTCTTCCCTCGTTGCAGGTAATTCAGATAGTAAGGTATTCCTCCAAGTATCATATAACACTCCACGATGTCGTAAGTGGATAACATTATATTCTTTGCATTGAAGAATTCCTTGCACTCTCCTAAGGTGAAGGGAGACAATTTGATCTGCCATGTCAGACGGTCGTAAAGGCCGCCCTTGCTATTGATGAGATTGTCAAGCATCCACGATGTGGCACTACCGCAAACAATCAGCATAACCCTGTCGTGCCATGCACCCCATGTGTTCCAGAAATGCTCAAAGGCCATCAGGAATTTGGAACGAGGTGTATCCATCCATGGTAGTTCGTCGATGAATATCAACTGACGCTTCCCGTCATCAATTTGGTCCAATAGTTCTCCTAACAGCCGGAAAGCCTCCATCCATGATTTGGGGCAACTGCTTTCCTCCATGCCGTAACGTTGTAAACTGGCATAAAAAGCCTCAAGTTGGTCACGCATGCTGATTTTGCGCTCTTTGTCAAAAGGCGACAGGCCACTATGATAGAAAGTCATTTTGTCTTGGAACATCTCTTTGACAAGAAACGTCTTTCCTACTCGTCTGCGACCATATATGGCAACAAACTCAGCCTTATTGCTTTCGTAGAGGTTCCTAAGTTCCTCCATCTCTCGTTTTCTACCAACAATCATACCGATATCTTATTATATTTGGCCACAAAGATAACACTTTTATCCTATTTGGCCAAATATATACCTATTTATTTAGCCAAATTTATATAATAATGATGTTATTTGGCTGAATATACTGATGAGTTCAATAATCTTTGTGTTAAGAATAATTGAGTAACAGGGACAGGCACGCTGTGAGATAGAAGAAGCAAATGCCAGTTGCTTTGTTGTTGACTTACCGATACGAAGAGCCGCCAGACATGATTGCTCATGCATGGCGGCCTGTATATAATAATGTGAGAGAGATGGGTGGATTCTTATTGGGCAGCGAGCAGGCGGTCGTCGAGCGGCTCCATCATCACCATGCTGCTCGTCAGGTACATATTGTCCTGCGTCTCATTCATCTTATAGGTTCTCACCGTGGTCAGGCTGGGAGCCTTCGAGCGGTAGAGCGTCACCTCCTGGGGCAGGTCGTACTGCTGCTTCTCAGCATTCCAGTGGCTCACCTCCACGTTGTAGCCGTTCTTATAATATTTATAGGTGAGGCGACTGTTCTTCACCCAGTCCTTCTTGGCATCGTCCCAACTCAGCATCTCCTTGCTGGTCAGACGGCCCTGCTCGTCGTACTCGTAGCAGTATTCCATCTTCTGCTCCATCTGCTGGTTGTCGTTACGCTCATAGACCTCGATCTTGTTCACTTTGCCATCCTCGATGTCGCCGTTGTACATATAGTTCACGTCGTTGCTGTTGATAGCGTTGAAGTACATTGAAAGTACTGTTGCTGCGGTGATGATAGTTTCCATAACTCTTGTTTTTTAATTGTTCAACTTTTAATTATCTTGTTCGTTTGTCCTTTAGACGCTGCAAAGGTAGAATAAACTACAAAAACAATATGTTATTTGTTCGTTATCTTTAGGTTAAATGTGATTTCGGCGTTAACAAACTATAAAAAAGCCCCTCTCCATACAAGTTTTTCGCACCTTGGGATTATATAGCAGGCTTTCCCGCAGGCGGAATATCGGACATGGTTGTAGTACAAGTGCTTTGTACTGGCAGTACAGACCTTTTGTACTGACAGTACAGAAGTCTTGTACCGATGGTACAGTAGTCTTGTACGATGATAAAACTACATTAATTTATGAACTCACGGGGTCAGACTGTCCCCGTGAGTTCTGTCTCCTTTTAGTTGGCTGTTGAAAAGCAAAAGTACAGAGCAAAGATCACTTGCTGCCGATGACCTTCGAGATGTCCATAATCATACCACCGTTGCCACTCATGATCTGAGGCATCTTGCCATCCCACTTCTCAATCATGTCCTCCTGGACAATCATCGGCGAGAGCGAGGCAGCAATCGTTCTGTTATAGTAAGCCTCCGCATCAGCCTTGATCTTCATAGCCTTGGCATTACCCTCGGCCTTGGCGACGGCAATCTTGGCGTTAGCCTCAGCCTCCTTCACCTCGTTCTCAGCCTTCAGGGCACTCTGGATAGCGGTGTTCTTGGCATCGATCATCGAGAGCAGCGATGAGGGAGGCGTGATCTTCGAGGTGAATTCCTCCACAAGGAATCCCTCAGCCATCAGCGACTTCTCCAGACGGGCACGGACGTCACGCTCAAAGTTGGCACGGTTCGACATCAGCGAGTCCGAGGTGTACTGGTTGGCACAGGTACGGTAGGCCTCATAGATACAAGTACGGATATAGCCCTCTTCCAGTTCCTTCACGCCCACACGATATTTAGTAAATATGTCACAGGCCTTGTCAGGATTGATGCGATAGGCGATGGTGGGGTCCATCTCGAAGAGCGAAGCATCCTTGGCATTCACGGAGAATGTCTCGTACTGCTTACGCTGTGTGAACGTGGGGTAAGTAAACACGTTAGTCGTGATGGGGTTATAAAACACCCAACCCTTGCACGTCCCTTCCACACCACCGTAGTCCTGTTCGTTGAGTGACCACTTATGGAAACGAATTCCCACCTCACCAGAGTCTACTACCGTGCAGCAGGTAGCAAAAAGGATCAAAACCAGGGCTATGCCTCCTCCGACATAAGCCAGAATGCGATAATACTGTTTCATTTTCAAAATAATGTTTGTTAATACAGCGACAAAGGTACAAAAAAAACAAATATCTACCTGTTATTTGTATGTTATCTTTATGTTAAATCTTCATTTCTTTGGTCGTCTCGGAAATAATGCGTACCTTTGCCCCTCGTAAAGAGAACACGAGGTGCGCGAGGGGTATGCATAATAATAAATATAAATATGTGTCGATAGTGAGTGCCATAGCGGTATTGTTGCTGCTGGGACTCTATATGTGGATGACCTACCGTTCGGTGACGAAAGACATCACGGAGAGGGTGGACAACCAACTGACCTGGGCGATGTTCTACGAGAGTTACAACCGTGCTGACATCGTGACCAAGGGCGACACACTCAGTCTGCCAGAGGCTCGTGGCAATCTCTCATTAGCCTCATCGGTGGAGGGTATGAATGATGCCCTGAGCCGCATATACCAGTCAGAGATATCACTCGACACAGTGGCATTATTTGTCGATTCCCTGTTGAACGTAGCACGTATCAACCGCGATGTAACGGTTCAGGAGATAGATGCCGAAGGACAGATACTGCGCCAGAACAATGACCGCAGTTCGTCGTGGTCGATACTGACAAAGCCCGTTAGCATCCGTCGTGACCAGTCAAAGGCCATTCGGTTAGCCCTCAACAACCCCTACCCCGAACTGGGCCGACGGCTGAGTCCGCTCTTTCTCATCAGTGCCATCATCCTCGGTTTCTTCGCCATCATCATCATCCAACTGCTGCGTTTCATCACAGAACAGGAGCAGATAGCCGAACTACGTAATGACTTCTCGTATGCGATGGTGCATGATATGAAGTCGCCGCTGTCAAGCATCATTATGGGAGCCCACTTCCTGCACAGTGGTAAAGTGGACGACAAGCCACAGATCAAGGAGAAATACTATAGCATTATTGAAGAAGAAGCCGAGCACCTGCTGGCACTCGTCAACAAACTGCTGACCATCTCAAAACTCGAAAACAAAAAACTCATCCTGAACAAGTGGGACATCCATATCGAGCCGATCATCAACGACCTGGTAGAGAAGGCCAAGGCAAAGGCGACGAAACCCATCGAGATCACGACCCGCTTAGAAGTAAAGAACGTACTGGCTGACGAGCAGTATATGACAGAAGCCATCGCCAACCTCATCGACAACGCCATCAAGTATTCGAAGGACGAGATTAAGATAGAAATCAAGACCTTCGATACCGATAAGAATGTCTTATTAAAGGTACGTGACAACGGTATCGGTATGACGAAGGAAGAACAGCAGGTGATCTTCGACAAGTTCGGGCGAGCCGCCATCCACGAGAAGAACCGCAAGGGCGGTGTCTCTGGCTTCGGACTCGGACTGAACTATGTGGACCAAGTGATGCAGGCTCACGGCGGCAAGGTCACCGTCAGCAGCGAGAAAGATAAATATTCTGAGTTTACCCTTTATATCCCCAAAGTAACTCATCAAACCCATTAAACCCATATCCCTATGATCAAATTACTCTTAGTGGAAGACGACGAGTCCCTCGCCTATATCGAGAAGACAGGTCTCGAAGACATCATCGGCGGCTATGAAGTGAGCACCGCCTGTAATGGAAAAGAAGGTGTGAAGATGTGGGAGCAGACACACCCCGACGTGATCATCTCCGATATCGACATGCCCGTGATGAACGGTTTTGAGATGGTGGAGCGCATTCGCGAGACTGACGGTGACGTGATTATCATCTTCACCTCCGCCCTCACCTCACCCAACGACGTGAAGGCGGGCTACCGTCTGGGCATCAACAACTACGTAAAGAAACCCTTCGTGCCTGAGGAACTCGATGCCCACATCCAGGCACTGATGAAGATGCGAGGCGGTGCCAAGACTCAGAAGGAGACCAGTCACTACAAACTCGGCAAATATACCCTCGATGCTGACCACGCCACCCTGCGCAACGATGAGACTAACGTCTCACAGACTATCACCCAGCGTGAGGCACAGATACTGGCGATACTTGCCGATAATAAGAATAATGTCGTGCGTCGCGAGGCTATCCTCAGCCGATTCTGGAATACAGAGGATGACTACTTCGCCTCACGCAGTCTCGATGTGTTTGTGAATAAACTCCGCAAACTGCTTGCCGACGAGCCTCGCATCAACCTCAAGACCGTCAGAGGTATCGGACTGCAATTGATAGTCATTTAATCGATGGGCTTGTAAGGCTCCATCGTCTTGAGGGCAAACACGGTGCCAGGAATAATCATTGCAGCGGCAATGAGCAAGCACCACCATGGGAAGGTGAAACCCATCATACACAACATCACCATCCAGAAGACGCTATCGCAGATAATCACGGGGATGACACTACGGCTATACTCATAGACATAGCCTTCCAACTGGGCTATCATCATACCGGGGATGATTAACAGAGGATGGCTGAAAAGTCCTGAGAGGAGGCCAATCACAGCCCCAAAGATGGGGATGACGATTTCAGGACGATGCTTCCACTCTAATATCTCACGCAGCACCCCGCCGAAGATGATCAGGTCGGCAGTGGCCTCAATGATGACACACAATATCACCGAAGTCACCAGATGCTCCTTCATCCAGGCATAAGAGGTACGCACAGCCTCGTCGGAATCCGTCAGGGGATTCCACATCATACAAGAAACCAATGTAAGACCCGCCATCGCCAACAACAGCCAGGCAACCACCCGCCAGCGTTTCTCCATAGGAACACGTCCTACGGTGTATGATGCATAGTGGAGACGAAGAAACACGATATTGAGTATCACACAAGTCAGGAACACCAATATCATACCACTGGAAAGGATCATCGTCCTTGAATCCGTTGTGCCAGGATGAGCCTCATTGTACCCGTCGATGAAGCCTGCGGAGAAACTGATCACAGCCCCACCCACAAACACCACACCAAGCATTATGCCCAATGCCAAAAGGAGATACATCAGTGCTTTCTTCATCTTTCCCTTCTCTTTTCGGGTGCAAAGGTACGGAGAATTACCGAATAATATAGCAAAATGTATGTTATCTTTAGGTTAAATATTTGGATTTTCGCTCACTTATTAGTACCTTTGCACCCAAATTAGATCAGATCATGAAGAAACTGTATATTGAGACCTACGGCTGTCAGATGAATGTTGCAGACTCGGAAGTGGTGGCATCGGTGATGCAGATGGCTGGCTACGAGAGTACCGACTGTCTGGACGAGGCGGATGCCGTCTTTCTGAACACCTGCAGTGTCAGAGACAATGCCGAACAGAAGATCTATCACCGTCTGGAGGCACTGGCAGCCCTTCGCCGCAAGCGTCCCCTGATCATTGGCGTGCTGGGATGTATGGCGGAACGGGCACAGCAGGATCTGTTGGAAAACCATCATGCCGACCTTGTGGCTGGCCCTGACGCCTACTTGTCGCTGCCGGACTTGATTGCGCAGGCAGAGACAGGCCATAAGGCGATGAACATCGAACTCTCCAAGACGGAAACATATAAAGATGTGGTGCCACAGCGTATCGGCTTAGGTCATAAGATAGGCGGTTTCGTGAGTATCATGCGGGGCTGCAACAACTTCTGTCACTACTGCATCGTACCCTATACCAGAGGACGGGAACGGAGTCGCGATGTGGAGAGCATCCTACGAGAGGTGCGCGACCTGCGAGACAAGGGCTATAAGGAAGTGACGCTGCTGGGACAGAATGTGAACTCCTATCACTTAGAGAGCCTAGGATCCCTAGGAACCCTAGGATTTCCTAGTCTTCTGCGGCGAGTCGCTGAAGAAGTCCCTGAGATGAGAGTGAGATTTACTACTTCCCATCCGAAGGACATGAGCGATGAGACACTGCAGGTGATTGCCGAGATGCCGAATGTCTGCAAGCATATCCACCTGCCAGTACAGAGCGGCAGCGACAGGATTCTGAAACTGATGAACCGCAAATACACCCGTGAGTGGTATCTGGACCGTGTCGCTGCCATCCGTCGGATCATCCCTGACTGCGGACTCTCTACCGACATCTTTGTGGGCTATTGCTCAGAGACGGAGGAAGACCACCAACTCTCTTTGAGTCTGATGCGCGAGGTGGGCTACGACTCCGCCTTTATGTTCAAGTACTCGGAGCGTCCAGGCACCTACGCCTCGAAGCATCTGCCCGACGATGTGCCTGAGGAAGAGAAGATTCGCAGACTGAACGAACTGATTGCCTTGCAGACGGAGATCTCCGCCCAGCAGAACAAGAAAGACGAGGGCAAAGCCTTCGACGTGCTCGTGGAGGGCTTCTCAAAGAGATCCAGAGAACAACTCTGCGGACGGACGGAACAAAACAAGATGGTGGTGTTCGACAAGGCCGGACATCATATCGGCGAGACGGTGCGTGTAAAGATAACAGATTCCACCAGCGCAACATTATTAGGAGAAGCATTATGAAAGAGTTTTTGAATGTTCTCAGACGGTTTGTGCCACCGTATAAGAAATACATCATCTTGTCGATTGTATTCAATATTCTTTCGGCATTACTGAACATTTTCTCATTTGCAGCCCTGATTCCTATCTTGCAGATTCTTTTCAAGACAGGCGACAGTGTCAACGTGACGGAACTGATGGCGTGGAGCGACGGCAGT
Source organism: uncultured Prevotella sp. (assembly GCA_900320905.1). Classification (GTDB taxonomy): domain Bacteria; phylum Bacteroidota; class Bacteroidia; order Bacteroidales; family Bacteroidaceae; genus Prevotella. The sequence continues at coordinate 72,724 of ONTZ01000006.1, read as the reverse complement.
TTCAAGGATGTGGCCATCAACAATATCTACTATTACATCAATATGTTCATAGCAGATGAAGGGGCTACTACCACCTTGCTTTTCATCGGAATCTTCCTGATTGTTGCCACCCTCTTCAAGACATTTGCCTATTTCCTGGCAGCATCGAGCGTTGTACCTATCAGAACCGGTATCGTAAGGGATATCCGCAACCAGTTGTATGAAAAGATTGTCAGTCTCCCGCTGGGATTCTTCACAGAGGAACGCAAAGGTGATATCATAGCCCGTATGTCTGGCGATGTTCAGGAGGTGGAGACAAGCATTATGTCCAGCCTCGACCTGATGTTCAAGAACCCCATCCTCATCATATCGTATTTTATCACCCTGATACTCATTTCCTGGCAACTCACTTTGTTTGCCATCATCATCATACCCACCATCGGATGGTTTATGGGTTGGATTGGAAGAAAACTAAAAGCGCAGAGCATCAAGGCACAGGCACTGTGGAGCGATACGATGACAGTGGTAGAGGAAACGCTGAGCGGCCTGCGCATCATCAAAGCCTTCTGTGCAGAAGGAAAGATGCGCGATAAGTTTAATACCATCAACAGCACCTATCGTAACGATATCATGAAAGTGAACATCCGCCAGAACTTAGGCCATCCCCTGAGTGAGTTCCTGGGGACGACGATGATTGTGATCGTCCTGTGGTTCGGCGGTGTGCTGGTTCTGAACAATATGACGCTCTCCGGTCCTACCTTTATCTATTATATGGTAATCCTCTATAGCATCATCAATCCACTGAAAGAAGTCTCAAAGGTAGGCTACAATATTCCGAAAGGCCTGGCATCTATGGAGCGTATCGACAAGATCCTGTTGGCGGAAAATACCATCAAGGAACCCAGTCATCCCAAGCGCCTGTCCAGATTCGAGCATCAGATTGAGTTCCGCAACGTATCGTTCCGCTATGGGGAGCAGTGGGTGCTGAAAGACATCAACCTGACCATCCCCAAGGGAAAGACCATTGCCATCGTGGGACAGAGCGGCAGCGGCAAGTCGACACTGGTAGACCTGATCCCCCGCTACTACGATGTGCAGGAAGGCGAGGTGCTTATCGACGGCATCAACGTGAAGGACCTTGGCATCCACGACCTGCGCCAACTCATCGGTAACGTGAATCAGGAGGCCATCCTCTTCAACGACTCCTTCCGCCACAACATCTCCTTCGGTGTGGACAATGCCACTCAGGACGAGATAGAGGAGGCTGCCCGCATTGCCAATGCCTACGATTTCATCATGGCCTCTGAGGCAGCGTTTGACACGAATATCGGCGACAGGGGCGGCAGACTCAGTGGCGGACAGCGCCAGCGTGTCTCCATCGCCCGTGCCATCCTGAAGAACCCGCCCATCCTCATCCTCGACGAAGCCACCTCTGCCCTCGACACGGAGAGCGAGCGACTGGTACAGGATGCTCTCGAACGTTTGATGAAGACCCGTACGACGGTAGCCATCGCCCACCGCCTGAGTACCATCAAGAACGCAGACGAGATCTGTGTGCTCCATGAAGGGCGCATCGTAGAAAGGGGCACCCATGAGGAACTGCTTGCCTTCGACGGCTATTACAAGAAACTCAACGAGATGCAGAAACTATAGGCTGATGGCGAAAAGGGCATTATTTCTTCTGAAGACCTACCTGTGGACGTTACTCATCTTTGTGGCTGCCAAGATAGCGTTTATGCTCTGTAACGGAGCAGACCATCCTGTGACTTTCAGCGATATGTGCGATGTGGTACGTCACGGACTCTCACTCGACCTCTCCACATCACTCTATATCCTGAGTGTCCCCTTCCTCCTGATGATGCTAAGCGTCTGGACGGGATTCAAGAGATGGCTGAGACTCATACTCCTTTCGTTCTTTGCCATCATCTCGCTGGCGATGGCATTAGCCGTCGTAGCCGACACCAGCCTTTATCCTTTCTGGGGATTCAAACTCGATGCCTCGTGCCTCCAATACCTTGAAACTCCTACTGAGGCCATGGCCAGCGTAACCACAGCGTATCTCGTCTGGCGAGTCATCGTGACTTTAGTAGTGACACTTCTGATTTTTATAGGTTACAAGAATGCAGTACGTACGTTACGGACCAAGAGCACGAACGTTACGGACCAAGAGTACGAACGTTACGGACTAAAAGTCGCACGTATTCTTGAGACGATCTTCTATCTGATTTGTATCCCTCTTATCGTTATCGGCATCAGGGGCGGATTAGGTGAGTCAACGACGAATATCGGACAGGTGTACTATTCACAAAACCAGTTCTTAAACCATTCGGCAGTGAATCCTGTATTCAGTTTCTTTGCCTCGTTTGAGAAGACTGCCACCAATAATGTCTCCTACCACTTTATGGATGACAGCGAGTGTGAAAAAATCATCAGCAGGCTATATAACACAGAGAGCACAGGAAATGACACACTACTTACGACCCAGACACCAAACATCGTCATCATCCTTCTTGAAAGTCTGGGTGGTACCTTTACGGAAATCGGAGGCATGGATGATGTGACTCCCAATCTGAACCGTCTGGCTCATGAAGGCATCTACTTTGCCAATTGCTATGGCAACACCTGGCGTACAGACAGAGGCACCGTATGCACATGGAGTGGATATCCGTCATTCCCTACGATGTCGGTAATGAAAATTCCGTCAAAATCCATGACTCTGCCCAACATAGCACGAACACTCTCAGATGAGAGGAACTACCATACCCACTATCTCTATGGTGGCGACATCAACTTCACCAATATGCGCAGTTATCTTGTCAGCGGGGGCTTCCAGCAACTGACATGGCAACAAGACTATAGTGCTGACGAACAGAAAAGTGCCAGATGGGGAGTACGCGACGATATCACCTTCGGTACACTCTACGATCTCTGTACAACCCTACCCCAACCTTATCTCATTGGTTTTTCCACACTGAGTAGTCATGCGCCGTGGGATGTCCCTATCAACAAGTTTGAAGATGAAATCCTGAATGCTTTCTACTATTTAGACCAATGTGTAGGGAATTTCATAAAGAGACTCCGTCAAAACCCTGTATGGAATAACACCTTGATTATTATGCTGCCTGATCATGGTTTACCCTATAAGAATATCGATGAAACAAATCCTCTGAAGAACCACATACCGATGATATGGACTGGTGGAGCCGTAAAAGCACCACAACGCATCGAGCAGATATGTAATCAGACCGATCTGCCCGCTACACTGTTGGGGCAGATGGGCATAAGCCACAAGGACTTTACTTTCAGTCGCGACGTGATGAGCAAGTCATACACAAATCCGATTGCCATCAACACCTACGACGACGGATTCTCCATGTACGATGACAGTAATTTCGTAAACTACGATTTCATCAGCAACCGTGTGGTAGCCTCACAAGGCTTGGATCAAGAGAAACTGATCCGTCAGGCAAAAGCCATACTGCAGGCGGCATCAAAAGACCTCAACAAACGATGAAACAGATTCTCAACAAGCCATTTTCGTCAGTGGCAGCAACGGTGTGGAACCTGTTGCTGGTGTATCTCGTCTATCAGATAGCACGCTGCGAATACTACTTTGAGAATGCCAGTTATCTAAACTATACGTCCAATGTCTTTAAGGGAGGTCTGCTCTTCGATACCTCAGCCATCATCTATACCAATGCGCTTTATATCGTGCTGATGCTGTTACCCTGGCACAAGAAAGAAAGCAGAGGGTATCATCAGTTCTGTAAATTGCTATACCTTATTATTAACGGTATCACTCTGGCGGTGAATCTCGCAGACTCCGTATACTTCCAGTATACCATGCGCCGCACGACGACGACGGTGTTTGATGAATTCTCCAATGAGGGTAATCTTGGAAGTATCATTGGCACAGAATTTCTCAATCATTGGTACCTCGTGCTATTGTTCCTCCTCGTGATGACAGTGCTTTGGAAACTTTACGCTACACCCAAAGCCGCCACTAACCTCCGATACTACTACATTGCCAACATCACTGCATTGCTGATTGCCATTCCACTAAGCATTGCAGGCATACGAGGCGGTTTTACCACTGCCGTCCGTCCTATCACCATCTCGAATGCCAACCAGTATGCCCAGCGGCCTACCGATGCGGCATTGGTGCTAAACACGCCTTTCTCCTTGATACGCACCATCGGCAAAAATGTATTCGTTGTACCTGCATATTTCGAAAGCCAGGAACAGATGGAGGCACTTTTTAGTCCGATTCACGTCCCTACAGACTCTCTTCTTTCAGCCAATGAATGGAAGGACTCCTGTGGAACAAGCAAGAATGTCGTTATCCTCATCGTGGAAAGTTTCGGAAGGGAATATATCGGTGCCTTGAATAAAGACCTCGATAATGGCAGATACAAGGGCTACACCCCTTATACAGACTCACTCGTCAATAAGAGTATTACCTTCCGTTATAGTTTCTGTAACGGCAGGAAGAGCATCGATGGTATGCCCTCCATCCTCTCCAGCATCCCTATGTTTGTGGAACCTTTCTTCCTGACCCCCGCCTCCATGAACGACTACACAGGACTGGCAGGGATCCTTTCTGCAGAAGGTTATGAGACAGCCTTCTTCCATGGTGCCCAGAATGGTTCGATGGGATTTCAGGCTTTCGCTCAAAAGACTGGTTTTCAGAAATACTACGGACGCACTGAATACGAGGCAGCACACGGCACAGACGATTTCGACGGCACCTGGGCTATCTGGGACGAGCCCTTCATGCAGTACTATGCCGAAGAGATGTCAAAGATGAGACAGCCCTTTATGACAGCCATCTTCACTGCTTCCAGCCATCACCCCTTTGTGATTCCAGAAAAGTACAAGAAGGATTTCCCCGAGGGAAGCCTGCCTATCCACAAGTGTATCCGCTATACGGATATGGCTATTGGCAGATTCTTTGAGACAGCCCAGAAACAACCTTGGTTCTCCAACACTATCTTCGTGCTGACCAGCGATCATACGAATATGAGTGACCATCCAGAATATCAGACAGACTTAGGCGGTTTCTGCTCACCTATTATTATATATGACCCCACAGCAACCCCGGCCTATCACGACAAGGTGGCTCAGCAGATTGATATCTTACCTACCGTCCTAGGTCTCCTAGGACTTCCTAGGAACGACCTAGGACATCCTAAGAAATACTTCGCCTTCGGCATAGATGTGCTAAATACCCCCGCAGAGGACACTTGGGCCGTAAACTATCTCAACGGCATTTACCAATACGTGAAATACGGCTATGTGCTTCAGTTTGACGGTACCGACACCAAAGCCATCTATAGCCTTGAAGACCGTCTGATGAAAAACAACCTGAAAGGAAAAACGGAACTACAGCCTCAGATGGAACGTGAACTGAAGGCCATCATCCAACAATACATGGAACGCATGACCAAGAACCATCTCATGCCTTAGTCAGAACTTATACCAAGGCTTTTTCGGTGGAGCAGGCTTATTATCTGGATGATCCTTGGCAATTACTTTTCCGTCGATGACCTCAAAGCGCTCATTAAATTCCTTACGAGTACGCTTCCATCTGTCATGACTCCACAGCCAGAACTCAGGAGCACGCCTAATGCTCGTCTCCAACATCTTAAAATAGATATCCGTCAATTCATATTCCTTCATCTTCTGAGGCTCACGGGTGACGAGTTTAAACTCTGCTTCATAATAGCCTCGACGAACACGTTGAATATCAAGATACACCACAGCATGATTCATCTTATGAACGATGCGCTCAGTTCCCGTCAAGACCGGAGTGTCATGATGAAGGAAGTCCACCCAGTGATGGATATTCACCCAATGAGGCTTTTGGTCAGAGATGTATCCGATGATGATTGGCTGGTTCTCCCGTTTGTGTTTCACCACCTCACGGAGTGTATCCTGCATGGCTATACAGTGAGCGCCCATTCTTTCGCGAATATTAAGGAAAAGTTTGTCGAAATCCTTATTCTCCAATGGGTGATAGACCTGTCCACACCATGCATTCGGATTTACCCACAACGGAATGGACGACACCCATTCCCAATTACAGTAATGTCCCAGATACAGGGCAATAGACTGTCCGCTTCCCATAATCTCATCAACAAGTTCTGCATTCCTGAATACGATGCGTCTTTTCATTTCCTTCTGACTGATGGTCATCAGTTTCACCGTCTCCACCAGGTAGTCACAGAAGAAATGATAAAATCCATGTTCTATTCTTCTAAGTTCCGCCTCTTCTTTTTCAGGGAAGGCTCCTTTCAGATTCTGTCTGACTACTTTTTTACGATATCGCAACAAACGATAAACCACGAGATACAGGAGATATGAGTTCACATAATGTATTCTCATTGGCAAGAGCGAGAACGCATACCAGATCAGATATATAATATAATACAATAATTTCATATTTCGTTGGAATTCCAATGCAAAGATAACAATTTTGCAGTACATATGCAAATAATAATTAAAAAAACAGTTAATTTGCAGAGATTATAGTACCTTTGCAATATGAATAAGATTGTATATTTGGGCATGATAGGTGACATCATGCATCCCGGCTTGATTAATATCATTAATGAAGGTGCGAAATATGGTGATGTAATGATTGGTCTTTTCACAGACAAAGCCATTGCGACTCATCAGCGTCTTCCTTACATGACCTATGATCAACGAAAAAATGTGATTGAGAATATAAAGGGAGTTAGCCAAATAGTTCCTCAAGACGAATGGAGTTATGTGCCTAACCTGCTAAAATACCGTCCAGATTATATCATACATGGCGATGATTGGTGTGAGGGGGCAGATTCTGAACTGCGCCAACAGGTCTTTGAGACCATGAAACAGATCGGTGGCGAGGTCATAGAGATACCTTATACCAAAGGCATCAACTCATCATCGCTTGATAAGGAAATCAAGAAGATTGGCACAACACCCGACATCCGTCTGAAGACATTACGGAGATTAATAGCGGCTAAACCCATCGTGCGCATTTTGGAAGTCCATGATGGACTTAGCGGATTGATCGTAGAAAATCTAGAGACAGAAAGAGGAAATAGTAAAGTTTCCTTTGATGGCATGTGGTCCAGTTCCTTGACCGACTCCACTTCGAAAGGCAAACCTGACATTGAGGCAGTGGACTTAACCACCCGGATGCAGGATTTGAATAACATTCTGGAATGTACTACCAAACCCATCATCTATGATGGCGACACGGGAGGGAAGCCCGAGCATTTTGTCTTCACCGTAAGGACATTGGAACGCAATGGTATTTCTGCAGTGATTATTGAAGATAAGATTGGGTTGAAAAAGAACTCTTTATTTGGTACAGAAGCCATTCAGACACAAGATAGTGTAGAAGGTTTCTGCAATAAGATCAGAATGGGGAAAGAGGCTCAGGTCACAAAAGACTTCATGATTATTGCCCGTTGTGAAAGTCTGATAGCAGGTAAAACAATAGAAGATGCCCTACAACGCTGTTTAGCCTATGTAGATGCTGGTGCCGACGGTATTATGATTCATTCTAAGGAGAAGACAGGAGAAGACATCAAGGCTTTTTGTCAGGTCTTCCGTCAACATCATTCTGCCGTTCCCATTGTTGTAGTTCCTACCACCTATAATCACATTAAAGAGAGTGAGTTGGCAGAATGGGGAGTCAATATCGTCATATATGCGAACCACATGTTGCGTGCTGCATACCCTGCCATGATGAAATGTGCAGAAAGCATATTGCAGAATGAACGTTCTTTAGAAGCGAATCCACTTTGCATGCCAATCAAGGAAATATTAGAATTAATTCCAGGAACAAAGTAATGATACGTCCATCTTTTTTCTATCAGAAGTTGGCATCTTATGGCATTAACTTCTATACAGGAGTTCCAGACTCTCTGTTGAAGAATCTATGTGCCTATGTCACTGATCATGCCCAGAATCATATCATCGCTGCCAACGAAGGAGGGGCAATGGGTATCGCCGCTGGTCATTATCTTGCCACAGCACAAATACCCGTTGTCTATATGCAAAATTCCGGAGAGGGCAATATTATCAACCCATTAGCCTCCCTCGTGGATAAAGAAGTCTATAACATACCCGTTCTTCTGGTGATTGGCTGGCGAGGAAAGCCTGGTGTTCACGACGAGCCTCAACATGTGAAGCAGGGAAAGGTAACTACATCCTTGTTGGAAGCGATGGGGATTTCGTATACCATTCTTTCTAAGGAAGAAGACCAGGCAGGCATCCAAATCAAGAATGCTGTTGAGTTCATGCAGCAAACCAAGGAATGTTATGCCTTGATTATTGAAAAAGACACTTTCGATGCCTATACCCTGCAGAGCACCATGGATAGCGGTTTGACGCTTTCGCGTGAAGAAGCCATTCAGATTGTTGCTTCTGCCATCAACGGGAAAGATGTGATTGTATCTACGACAGGCATGATTAGTCGCGAACTCTTTGAATATCGCACCATAAAGGGGCAAGGTCATGAACGTGATTTCCTAACTGTAGGCTCTATGGGACATGCTTCACAAATCGCCTTGGGTATTGCGTTGGAAAAACAAGACCGTCACGTATGGTGCTTTGATGGTGATGGTGCTGCCATCATGCATATGGGCAGTATGGCTATTGTTGCCAGTAAAGCGCCTAAGAACTACATTCACGTGGTATTCAATAACGGAGCGCACGACAGCGTTGGCGGACAGCCTACCGTAGGACTGAAGATTGATTTGCCCGCAGTTGCAAAAGCCGTAGGCTATAAGGCAGCCATTAGTGTAGCAACGAAAGAAGAGTTAGAAAAAGAACTTTCACGCCTCACGCCTCACTCCCCACTCCAAACCATTGATGGTCCTATTTTATTAGAGATACGGGTAAAGAAAGGAAATCGTAAGGATCTGGGACGCCCCACTACCACACCCATACAGAATAAAGAGGCTCTCATGGATTTTTTAAATAAATGAAGATGGAATCAATCAAAATAAAAAGAAACATACTGCTCAATCCTGGGCCTGCCACGACAACGGACACGGTAAAGATGGCACAGGTAGTACCAGATATCTGTCCACGTGAACAGGAGTTTGCTGGACTGATGAAGCAACTTCGCTCTGACCTTCTGAAAGTGGTTCATGCTCCGGAGGACCAATACACGTCAGTGCTGTTTTGTGGTTCAGGGACTATCAATATAGATATTTGTATCAACTCTCTTGTACCAGAAGGTAAAAAGATACTGGTAGTTAACAATGGTGCCTACAACACTCGTGCCGTAGAAGTATGCCAGATGTATCACATTCCCCATATCAACCTCCAGTCAAGTGTCTATAAACAGCCCGACCTGGCTAAAGTAGAGCAGGTTCTTCAGGATAATCCTGATGTGGCCGTGGTTTATTGTTGCCACCATGAAACAGGAACAGGTGTTCTGAACCCCATCCGCGAGATAGGCGCATTGGCTCACCAGTATGGCGCTATCTTCATTACCGACACCACTTCTACGCTGGGCATGATTCCCCTGGATGTGGTCAAGGATAACGTCGATTTCTGTATGGCCTCAGCGCAAAAAGGCCTGATGGCCATGTCTGGACTATCTTTTATCATTGGGCGAGAAGACATCATCAAGGCTTCTAAGAACTACCCTACCCGTTCTTACTATTGCAATCTCTACCTTCAGTACGAATACTTCGAAAAGACGGGCGAGATGCATTTCACGCCTCCTGTTCAGACCATCTATGCCACCATCCAGGCTCTGAAGGAATATTTTGCAGAAGGAGAAGTGGCCAAGTTTGCTCGCCATCGCAGAGTCTACGATGCCATTCATCAGGGACTCGATGAGTTAGGATTCCAGACAGTGATTGATAAGAACATAGAGTCTGGACTTGTGGTTTCAGTCAAGTATCCAGATGATCCTAACTGGAGTTTTGAGCATGTACACGATTACTGTTATGAACGTGGATTTACCATCTATCCGGGAAAGATCTCTACTACCAACACCTTCCGTCTTTGTGCATTGGGGGCTATTGACGTGACGGATATTGAAGATTTCTTTGTCGTGCTGAAAGAAGCGTTGAACTACTACAATATTAAGCCGGTCTATCATGCCTGAGAAAGTAACGACAGCAGTCATTATGGCAGCAGGTATGGGTACCAGATTCGGCCATAAGACAGACGATATGCCCAAAGGCTTTATTGAGGTTGGAGGTGTTCCTATGATTGAACGTTCTGTGCAGACCTTGATAGATTGTGGTATGAAGCGCATTATTATCGGTGTGGGCTATCATCAGGAAGCCTATCGGGAGTTAGAGAAACGCTTTCCTCAAATAGAATGTGTTGAGAATCCTATCTATGCTGATACAAACAGCATGTATACCCTGTATTGCTGTCGAACAGCATTGGCTCCTGACGAAGATTTCCTCTTACTCGAAAGTGACTTGATTTTCGAACATCGTGCCATTGAGGCTTTGTTGGACTGCGTTCAACCAGATGTCATGCTGATAACACCTGTCACCAAGTTCCAAGACCAATACTATGTGGAATGTGACAGCAACCACGTTTTAACCCGATGCTCCGTCCACAAAGAAGAACTGGATGCCAAAGGAGAATTGGTAGGTATTCATAAGTTGTCTGCCCCATTCTTTACAAAAATGGCTAATGATTACGAAAACAAGATTGCCGAGAACCACAAGTTAGGCTATGAGTACCAGTTACTACACATGTCGCAGACAGTAAGCCCTGTCTATGTGCTTTGTGAAGAAGGACTGGCCTGGTATGAGATTGACGACGAGCAAGACCTTGAATATGCAGAAAAAAATATCATTAAAAGAATATAGTGTATGCCAGCATATAGTATAAAGGAACTCCAACAGCACATCCTGCCCATTCTTATAGATGTCGATCGCGTATGTCGTGAGCACAACATCCGCTGCTATATCTGCGACGGTACCATGTTGGGAGCCATCCGCCATGGCGGTTTCATTCCTTGGGACGATGATGTCGACGTCTGCATGCCTCGCCCTGATTATGAACGTTTCATGCAACATGCCAAGGAGTGGCTTCCCGGTCATTTGGAAGCCATCTGTGCAGAGAATGACAATGATTATCCATTCCCCTTTGGCAAGATTCAGGATAACACCACCACACTGATAGAGCGTATGCATATAGACTATATTGGTGGGCTCTATATCGACGTGTTTCCTATTGACGGTATGCCTGACAGTAAGTTGCTTCAGGAGATACAGTTGACTCGCTATGAGTACTACAAAAAGGTTTTGTATTTCCTGCATCGCGATCCCTACAAGCATGGTCATGGACCAAGTTCGTGGATTCCCCTGCTCTGTCGTAAACTATATTCCCGTACCAAGTTACAGCAGAAGATTAAGCGCATCATGAGTAAATATAACTACGAGCAATCCTCTATGACTGTGAATTTCGATGATGGACACCGTGGTGTGATGCCAAAGAATATGTATGGTTTGCCAACGCCAGTACTCTTCGAAGGGAAAGAGGTGATGGGAGTAGAACATGCTCACGACTACCTCACTTACACTTATGGCGATTATATGGTCATACCCAAACAGGAACATCAGCATACCCACAATTTCCAGTATCTCGACTATCATCTTCCTTACAAGGATTATTCTGATAACAGGTCATTCATAAGGTAACCATGAATCGTAAGTTATATTATCTGCTAAACAATGGAAAGAATTGCAAGTTTGCATACTATCTAAAGAGTTATCTGTGCAAGATTACTCCTAAGTGGTTCTGGCGAATACAATTAAAATCACAACTTGCTAAGTTTAACAGCCGCTCAGACAAAGACTATATCATATCACGAGTTGATTATTACAACAAACTCACTACGAGTTCACCGATTGACCAGACATTGTGGAACGAGAAGGCAGTGACACTGAACAAGCAGCCCATGACGAACCAGAAAACCTACTACTTCGATGCGATGGAGATAGCACATTATTTCAGTGGCAAACTAAAGTGGGTACTGCGCCATGGAGACATCACAACCTTGTTGCCATTACCAACCATCATCAAGAGTCGTCCTCTTGGCGATGATAATCAGAACTCGGTGATACTAAAACTCGATAAAGTCCGTCATTTCCTTTTCGTTGACGATAAGAAAACATGGCGTGAGAAGAAGAATGTTGCCATCTTTCGTGGAGATCTTGGAGAACAGAAAGAAAACAGGACTCTTTTTATGGAACATTTTGCCAATGGACAGTCTCCCCTTGTTGATGCAGCCTCCACCAACAGATGGGATGATCATCCTGAATGGCAAGCTGAAAAAATGACCATTGGCGAGCACCTTGATTATAAGTTTGTAATGTCGCTTGAGGGCAACGACGTAGCCTCAAACCTGAAGTGGGTCATGTCGTCGAACAGTATTGCCGTTACGCCCCGTCTCACCTGTGAGACCTGGTTCATGGAAGGAACACTCAAGCCAAACTATCATTACATAGAGGTGAACGATGATTTCTCCAATCTTGAAGAACGCCTGCAATACTATATTGACCATCCAGAAGAGGCAGAAGCCATCATTAAGCATGCGCACGAATACGTCGACCAGTTCCGCGACAAGGAGCGCGAGAAACTGATATCCCTCCTGGTGCTGAAGAAGTATTTTGAAATCACTAACAAGGTTGAGTTATGATATTCGCCAGAGATAAAAGTCAGATGTGCAACAACCTGTTGCAGTATGCCCACGTGTATGCCTGGGGCAGGGAGCATGGACGCAAGGTTATCTCCATGCGCTTCAGTTATAAGTACCAGTACTTCCATATCTGCCACACCAACCTGACAGGCTTCGGATGGTACCTATTTGCAAAATATCTGGCAGCGCTGAAACTTTTGCCAACGGCCAGTTTCAAGCACAGTGACTGTGACCGTGATGCACTGGAAAAGAAGATGCTACGCCACAAGCATATCGTGGTCAGTGGTTGGAATGTCCGATTCTATGACCTGTTCCTGAAGTACCGCAAGGACATCTGTGATCTGTTCACCATTGACGATGAATACACAGAGCCTGTCAGGACAAAGATGCAGGAGGCAGAAAAAACCGCCTCGCCCCACCTTCCACCGTCCACCATCCGTCTCGGTGTCCACATCCGCAGGGGTGACTATGCAGATTGGCAGGATGGCAAGTTTCTCTTCGATGACGATACCTATGCGAGCCATATCAACAGGTTCGCCGCAATACATCAGAATGAGGACATTCACGTCTATCTGTCCACCAATGATCCTGCTGTATCGGAAGAGACCTACCAACGTCTGTGTCCGACTGTACACATTCATCATCTTCACGGCAATGCGCCAGAAGATCTTTTCATGCTTTCCGAATGCGATTTCCTGATAGGTCCACCAAGTACCTTCTCGCTTGTTGCGGCTATGTATCGCGACATCCCGCTCTACAGAATGGATAGCAGCGACGAAACGGCTATGACCACAGAAGCCTTCCAACGCTTTGATTACTGGTTCAGAAGAATCTTATAAACTCAAGATATGTCTCAGAAACGAAAAATCAGATATCGGCTATTTGCCTGGCGCAGTTTTCCAAAACTAGAACCAGCCAAGGAGCCTATCGACGTGGTGATCCCCATCATCGCCAAGGACCTGCATATCCTACCCCTGTGTCTGGAAGGCGTACGCCATCAGGTACAGCATCCAATAAAGGATATTTATATTGTGGCTCCCCCTCAGCAGGAGATTATCAGTTTCTGTGAGGAGAGAGGACTGCAGTTCGTTGACGAAGGTACTGTCTTAGGGTTCGGCCCCAAAGACTTGGGCCTTGAGATACATCTTCCGGACGGCAAGACCATCAATCGTAGCGGATGGCTGTTTCAGCAATTCATCAAACTCAGTGGCAAGGTGGGGACATGCCAACATTATCTGTGCATAGATGCAGACCACGTTTTGATTCGCCCACACGTTTTTCTTACTCAAGAAGGAAAGACGGTCTTCTATATGAGTTATGAAGAACACCAGCCCTATTACGACAATATCCATCAAATACTGCCAGGACTGGAACTGCATCAGTTGTCATACGTAGACCACAAGATGCTTTTCGACAAGGGACAGATAGAGTCATTACACAAGGCTATCAGCCAACGATCTGGTCTCCCTTGGATTCAAACAATTCTCAACAGTTATGACCGCAGTTGCCATGCTGGATTCTCGGAGTTTGAACTCTATGGCAATTTCGTAAAAGAAAAGGAGTGTCGCCCCTGGTTGCAGAAACGTCTGTCATATAAGCATCTGGCCGACTACGACACATTAGTACGCAAATGGAAAGGCTCACGCTGGTCGCTGACCTTCCCTGACTATATGCGACAAAACCAGAAGAAATAGTTAGTTATTCTCTTGCAGACAAAGCAAGACGGAAGCCCACATGCCTGAAACGTCGGCGCTGATCGTACATAAAGCGATTGCTTACCCTGCAATATTTGGGATCACAATCATAGGCCCCGCCTCGTATGACATAGAAATTGCTTGAAGGTTTGCTTTGTGGTGTCTTCCGATACCAGTCCTCGCACCATTCCCAGACATTGCCAGACATATCATAAAGACCCAGTTCATTAGGTTTTAACTGAGCGACAGGCTGATGGGCTGCATGATTGGGATCCTTGAGGTAATTTGCCACCTCGGCAATATTGTTACTGCCTGAATACAAATACCCCTTCGACTTGTTGCCACCTCTTGCTGCATATTCCCATTCTGCCTCAGAAGGCAAACGGAAGTGCAGGCCACTCATTGAGTTCAGTCTGGAGATGAACTCCTTACACATGTCGTAGGTCACGTATTCTACAGGATGCTGAGGCGACTTGTTCTTTGAACGGTTCTTTGGCATCACGGCCTCCCACAAAGCCTGTGTCACCTCCGTCTCACCCATATAGAAACTATTCAGTCTTACCTGATGGCGCACCTCATCAGCATCGGCCTCCTTGTCATTGGGGAAAGCACCCATAGAGAAGGAGCCACCCTCCACATAAACCATCTTAAAGGAAACGCCCTTCACCTTAAAAGTCTTGTTATTCTGTGCCTGTATCGCCATCGGTATCAGGAGAGCCAACAATACTGTCATCGCCTTTTTAGGAATCATTACCTTTTCTTCCGGTCCTACAGCCCACCAGATGATACGCAGCCAACATAAGAAATAGGTGTAGACATCAAGCCAGAACGTCTCATGGATATACTCATGCAGCCATACAGGACAAAGCACATCCGTAGGCAGGATGCAGAAGTTAACGACAAGCGACCAGAAGAGTGTCCAGTCAATCCAATTACGCTCCTGACGCAACCAGAATGCCATCGCATAGAAAGGAAACGCAATAATATAGGTATGGGTTTCCGGGCAATCACTGAACAATATCATGAAACCCGTCAGCACTGCTAATGCCTGCACACGGAATTCAAGTTGATGCCATCGTTTATAGCGCACAAAGAATGCTATGCCTAAGAGTATAAATAAGATGACTTGTACGATGCGATAGTTGGGCAGCAAGAAGGGCTTAAGTCCCCTGGCAAAGAGAATACCGACAAAATCCGAATCACTATGGTGACTTGCTATCATGTCGAACATCTCCTGATATAACATGAAAGGATTGTCGAAGGAGGTATTAATGGCTGGTAACAGCAGGAAAAAGGCGCCACACAGGATAGCATATCCGAAGTTCCGCCACATTTTAGGATAACAAAGGAGAATAGCCAGTTCTGCAACGCCGTAAACCTTGGTAGTGGCTGAGAGCATGATGAGGAAAACAGCCCAGAAGCCCTTTCCACGCTCTAATAGGATAAAGGCGAAGATATAGATGTAGGCAACGATAATGTTATGCTGATAGCAGAAAACCGTTTGCAGGATGACGGAAAACAAGAACAGGAATATCCAATGCTTATATTTGTCAAACTGATGAGGTAACTTTTGGATTGCCAGTGAGAACAGGCTGTAGTTGCCAATATTCCAGAGATACGGTCCCAGCCACCAGGGCGATAAGAATATCGGAGCAAAGATCACACTGAACACAGGAGAATAGAGAAAATAGATGCCATGCGCTTGGGCATACTCCAGATTATATGGACTGAGTCCCTCCCAAAACATACGGGTAGAGTCCTGATAATCGAAGTAATTAGTGTTACGTCCACGTACAACCTCCAATGTCGTTGCCAACAAGACGATAGCCATTCCCAACCAGAACACACAGGTATGATTAGAAAAAAACCATCTGATGGCATTGACAATTTTCTTCATGACTGACAGCGTATTACCCCTTAAACCCAAGTAGTAGTTTATTGACCGTATCTATCTCCTCATCTGTCATTTCATAGAACAGCGGCAAGCGAACCAAAGTATCGGCATACCTGTCGCAATTTGGCAACGGCCTTCCGTCATGCTTGTCCTTGTAATAAACACTTGAATGCAATGGGAGATAATGGAAAGTGGCCTGCACACCCTTGTTCTTAAGATAGTTCATCAGACGGGTTCTCACCTCAAGCGATGGGCAGAGCAGGTAATACATATGGTAATTATTTGTGGCATAGTCAGGAATCGAAGGCAGGCTGATTTCAGCATGCAGATGACCTCTTAAAGCCTCATCGTAACGTTCCCAGATATGACGACGCTTAGCCTGGATGTCACCCATCTGCTCCAGTTGCGCCCATAAGAAAGCGGCATTCAACTCAGACGGCAGGAAAGAAGATCCCAGGTCGCACCAGCCGTATTTATTCACCATCCCACGATAGAACTCCGCACGGTTTGTGCCCTTTTCCCATATAATCTCTGCACGGCTGATGAACCGCTCGTCATTGACAACCAGCATGCCTCCCTCTCCGCAGTTAATGTTCTTCGTCTCATGGAAAGAGAAGGCCGCCAGATGGCCGATGCCCCCAAGGGGACGGTCTTTGTAATACGAGTCCACGGCATGAGCCGCATCTTCTACAACTAAAAGATGGTGCTCTTCTGCCAGAGCCATGATGGCATCCATGTCGCAGGCCACACCAGCATAGTGGACGACAACGATCACACGAGTCTTTTCGTTAATCAACGGACGGATGCTCTCTACTGTCAAATTCGGATTATCGGCCCCACTATCGGCAAAACGGATGGCAGCCCCCTCACGCAGGAAGGCAATGGCAGACGACACGAAGGTATAGGAAGGCACGATGACCTCGTCGCCAGGCTGCAGACGACACAGCATGGCACACATCTCCAGCGCATCCGTACCCGAGGTCGTGAGCAGACACTTGCGGAAACCGTAGCGTTTCTCAAAGAATCCGTGGCACAGTTTCGTAAAATCGCCATTGCCCGACATCGTTGTCGAGTGGCAGACTTCCTGAATATAACTCAGTTCACGTCCTGAGCAGTATGGCTTATTGAATGGAATCATACGAAGAAATCATTGTTCGATATTCAAAGTATCACTAACGATAAACACTGGTCTGCCCTTCACCTGGTCGAATATTTTCCCGATATACAGCCCCAGAACACCCATCATCAACAGGAGAAGCCCACCCACGAACCAGATCGAGAAGATGGTGGAGGTATAACCTGCAACCTCATTCAGTCCCCAGAACTTGGCAAAGATATTATAGATAGCCATGAGGAATGACAATATAGACATCATCAGCCCCAAGGCGACTGCAAGATGCAGCGGGCGATTGCTGTTGGAGATAATAGAGTCGTATGACAATTTTAGCAACCGATACAGATTATAGGAACTTTTCCCCTCCAAACGATGATCGTGAAGTACATCTACGGTAGTCTTCTTGAAGCCCAGCGTATGAATCAACTCCACAAAAGACCGAGAATATTCAGGGATGCTGCAGTACACATCAACAATCTTCCTGCTATAGATGCCAAACTCAGCCACAGCCTTGTCTGTATCAAATCCACTCAAGAAGTCATACACCCTGTGGAAGATTGCTGAAGACATACGCTTCATAAAGGTGTCCTCACGAACCACCCGACGGGCACTGACCACATCATAGCCTTCAAGGGCCTTCTGGTACATTGCAGGCAGGTCTTCCGGCTTGTTCTGAAGATCGCAGTCGATGACGGCAATATAGTTACCTTTGGCATAGGTGAGTCCGGCTGTGATGGCATACGGCTGTCCGAAGTTTCTACTCAGATTGATGCCCTTCACTTTCTTGTCGACTTTACAAATCTCAGATATGCACTCCCAGGAATTATCTGGAGAACAGTCGTTGACAAGCACAATCTCATAGTTGTCAGTCAATGGTGAGATGGCCTTGTGAATGCGCTCAACCAACTCGCTGAGCATCTTCTCTCCACGATAGACAGGGGAAACGACTGACAGATCCATAACTTATTCTTTAAAGGAGTGACTTGGGGAGTTGTTCTGTCGCTTTATGGAAGTCCTCAGGGGTGTCGAGTTCGTATGAGAAGAGGTCGGTGGTATCCACCACCTTGAAAGTGTGCCCCTGAGGAATCAGGCGCTCAAAGGCGCGTTCATAGAAGATATCAATAAGTCCCTCGTCGAGGATCATCTGGCGCAGTTCCTGATAGATAGCCTCCGTGTAGTCGGGTGTCATCTTCTCGATACCCACCGACTCACCGATGGCATCTTCCACCCGACAAGTCTTACTGATCTCTGTGATGTGAAAGTCCTGATCCACCACGATTTTCATCTCCTCCTCGCCCAACTCATGTCGCTGCATAGCAAGGGCAGAACAATCCTGACGAGCCACACGGCGTACAGCCTCGGGGTCACAGAGGATGTCACTGTCCATCAGCAGCACCTCCTGGCCATGCAACTCCTGCATTGCCAGCCAAAGGGAGAAGATATTATTATTGTGGGCGTAGTCGGGATTATCGATATAGGATATCCTAGGGCTCCTAGGATCTCCTAAGAGATCTAGGTCATCCAGGAAATCGCGGATCATTGAGGCGCGATAGCCAGTGACCACAAGAAACTCGCTGATACCGGCAGAAACCATCGCCTCCACCGTACGTTGAAGCAGGGTCTTGCCCCCAACCTCCAACAGGCATTTCGGTTTTGTATCCGTCAGCGGCCTCAGTCGCTTTGCCATCCCTGCGGCTAATATCACGCCTATCATCCCAACACCTTCAATATCGTATCCACAACCGTCTGTGTCTGTTCCTTACGTCCGAGGGTGATACGCAGACAGGACTCCAGACCCTTGTCGCTCATGAATTTGATCTTGTAATCCTGAATCTTCAGAGCCTCCATCAGAGCCTCCTTGATTTCGATGGGATACTTGATCAGGATGAAGTTGGCCACCGACTTATACACCTTGAATCCCGGTTTGTCGCCTAAGGCCTTCTTATACAACTGGCGTCCCCACTCCATATCATCGGCCACACGACGGTAGTGGTCATCACTATCGAGGGCAGCCAAGGCCACAGCCTCAGAGAAACGGTTGTAGCCTAAGTATTTGTTGATATAACTGATGAAATGCGTGTGGCCCTGGCCGATGAATCCGAATCCGCAACGCAGGCCAGGCAGTCCGTAGAACTTAGACAGGGTACGCGAAATGATCAGGTTGCGGTACTTGTTCACCAATGGAGCGATATAGTCTGTGTCGCTGGTGATAAAACTGGCGTATGCCTCATCAATCAGCACCATCGTATCCTCAGGGATATGCTCCATGATACGGCCAATCTCCTCACAGGTCAGACTATTACCCGTAGGATTGTTCGGCGAAGCCAGCAGGAGCATACGTGGATGGATACGGTTGGTGTACTCTATCACCTCGTCGACATCGTAGGCGAAGGTGTCGTCCTGCTCGTGCAGGGGATACATCTCGAAGGTGCCGTAGCACTCACTGGCCACCTTATTATAATACCACCACGAGAACTCCGGAATGAGAATCTTCTTGTTGTCACCTTTCATCAGATAGTAATGAATGGCATTCTTCAGGATATCCTCACCGCCGTAGGCCAGCAGCACTTGTTCCTCAGGCACGCCGTAAATCTCACTAAGCCTCACACTGATTACACTCTTCTTGCCCTGATCGTAGATGCGGGTATAGAAGCACAATGTCTTCGGGTCGAAGTTCTTGATGGCTTCCACCACCTTGTCACTCGGCTCGAAATTAAACTCATTTCTATCAAGGAAATTCATTGTCTGTTGCAATTATTTATGTTATTTGGGTGCAAAGGTACAAATAAATTAAGAATTAAGAATTAAGAATTAAGAATAATTTGTATCTTTGCAGCATAATTCGGTACAGATAGTGAAAAAAGAGACATTTGGTGAACTGATACGTTTCGTTGTCGTGGGCACGATTTCCACTGCCATCCACTACGGCATCTACTGGGTGCTGATGCACTGGATGAATGTGAATGTAGCCTACACCATTGGCTACATACTGAGTTTCCTCGTCAACTATTACCTCTCTGCCCACTACACTTTTAAGGAGAAGACATCTGCCAAGAACGGCATAGGATTCGGTGGTGCACATCTGACGAACTACCTGCTGCACATAGTGCTGCTCAACTTCTTCCTCTGGCTGGGTCTCAGTCCCGAACTGGCTCCCTTCGCCGTGTATGCCATTGCCGTACCCATGAACTTCGTACTCGTCAGATTCGTTTTCAAACACTTCAAGAGCAAATGAACCAACAACTTATCATCGGATACGACGCCAAGCGGATTGTACGCAACGGAACGGGACTGGGCAGTTACGGACGGACACTCGTCAACGATATTGCCCGTTGCAGCGAAACTGTCCCCCTGATTCTGCGCCTCTACGCCCCAGATAAGGGTCGAGATGACCTTCGAGGACAAGTCATAAGCCACGATAACCTCTCGTTCTGCTACCCCCAGAGCACCCACCTTCCCTTTGGCAAATCACTCTGGCGCAGTTATGGTATCGTCAGCGACTTAAAGCGCGACGGTGTACAACTCTATCACGGACTCTCCGGCGAACTACCCATCGGCATTCGCAAGAGTGGTATCAAGAGCGTGGTCACCATCCATGACCTCATCTTCCTGCGCCATCCGGAGTTTTACAACTGGCTCGACACAAAAATCTACGCCTGGAAGTTCCGTCAGACCATCCGCGAGGCTGACCATATCATCGCCGTCAGCGAATGTACGAAGCGTGACATCATCGAACTCGGACAAGTGGACGAGAGCCGCATCTCCGTCATCTACCAGAGTTGCGCCCCGCGCTTTAGTGCTCCTAATCACGGGGACTGTCCCCGTGATAGCAGCGAAGCGAAGATCATGGGGACTGTCCCCGTGATTCCCCGCTACATCCTCAGCGTCGGCAGCATCGAGGCCCGTAAGAATATCCTGTTGGCAGTAAAGGCCCTACCCTATCTTCCTGAAGACATCAGCCTCGTCATTGTGGGACGCCATACGAAATACACGGATCAAGTCACTGATTACGCTAAAGCAAACCATCTGGATCACCGTGTCCGCATCCTTCACGGTGTGAGCGACGAGGAATTGCCAGCCCTTTATGCTGGAGCAGAGGCATTCGTCTATCCTTCCGTCTACGAAGGCTTCGGCATTCCCATCATCGAAGCCATCAGTTGCGGTCTGCCTGTAGTGGCCTGCACAGGTTCCTGCTTAGAGGAGGCCGGAGGCCCCGACTCATTCTATGTAGCCCCCGATGATGCCGAAGGTATGGCAAATGCCATCCGCCAAAGTCTGCGCGGAGCCGAAGGTCGCGAACAGCGCATCCGCCGCAGCCGTGAATACATCCGCCGCTTCGAAGGACAAGACGTCGCCTCACAAGTCATCGACCTGTACCACTCGCTCATATACTCATTATAGTATTTCCTCGATTTCCTTGATCGTGGGAATAGTTCCTTATCTGTATCACCTTTCACTTTGTCTAGTCACCAGAACCTTCCCTTTGATTCTGCTGTTCCAAGAAATTCGCAGAATCCGTCTGCACTAATTCCGCATCCAATTGTGCAGACGGCTTCTGCACAATTGTTTGAAGTTTCAAGGAGTCTGTTTTTATGCGAAACGCTTCAGAAGAATATGCCTCGTAAAACATCACCATATTATAAATGTTTCTTCTGCTATATCCCTTCAAAGAAGGATCCTTTGTCCGAAGATATTCTGATAGTTGCGTAACGACTTTGCTCCCCCACTCGTTGTTTTTAGTCGATGAGAAACTACTTGTCCCACTCGCCAACTCATCATCAGCGATTCCTCATTAACACCTTGCAATGCCTTCGACCTATGGAATGTTATAATACCACGTATCTCTTCGAACTGTTGTTCTCTTTTTTCTATTTCGTTGTTCATATCTTATTTTGTTCCAAAGTTACAAATTATATTTCACATCAGCCTTCAGACTTCATACATCCGACATCTTTCAACCATATTTCGTTTGCAAAGTTAATCAATATTTTCGAAATGATCACAAGAACCGTCCCCTGATTCTAACCGAGAGATATTAAAACTGTTGGTAAACATATCAACAACGCTTTAAAAGAAGAGTTGAAAGGAGAACCAGTTGGCGCAAAATTTGCGACAACTGCCGCTGATGGTAAAAATTATCAAGTAGAATACTTCAATCTTGACATGATCATGTCTGTTGGGTCAGGGACTCAGCGGAGCCCCATTTTTTTTGCAAAACTAAAGTGATTCTAGTTCCCGGACTTTCCTCCTCCAACTTTGCCCACCAACTTACTTGCTTCCTTTCTTGCAGACTTTAACGTATCAAAGATTATCGACTCAAAAAATTCATCGTCTTCTCCTGCCGCTTTGCTTGCCTCTAACATGATAGCCATAGCCTTAACCAATGACACCACTGATACCATCGAATTATTGATATTCGATGTTAGATATTTAACAATATCTTTTGCTGCTTTGTTGGTAATCATTTCCATCCTTACAGCAAATTCTGCATCTTTATTATTACTCATAATGCTAATATTTTATGTAACCTATTTCTTCTTTATTGCTCTCAGATGCCGTTGGTACGACTCGATGATTCTGCCAGACAGATCATCCGCTTGAAAGAACGGAGAATCCTCACCAAACATTTCCGCCAAGTGCTTCACATCCTCTTCGTCCTGTTGATATATCCAGTTGTTCCGAATCCACATCCCCAATGAGAAATGAAGTTCTATGGAGTCGGCTTTGGCAATCTGGCCTTTCTCCTCTTCATTAAATTGAGCATCCAACTGGGCAAAGGCATCCTTCTTTGTTCTTGGCACCTGCTTTAATTCAAGTCTTTTCTTCATACCGCTATTGATTATCCGATGCAAAGTTACACTTATTTTTGTGAATGGCAATGAATCTACCTGTTAATTCCAGTGCTTGAATTGTTTTTATTTGTTGTCTTTTCTATTTTCAGGTGGCGAAATTACTAAAAATAGTTTGAAAATAGAATATTTCAGTTTTTATTTTTGGATGAGATTAAAAATATGTTTATCTTTGCAAATGATAATGACTAAATCCCTTAATAGGATGAAGTCAAGTTATAAACAATTAAATATGGAGGGGCATTAATCATGCAAAAGAAAATATAACAGAGAATGGGCAACAAAAAAATGACCCCGCGCTAGGGCAATAGCGCAGGGTCAATAGGAAACCTCCCGATATCTTTCTGAGTTGCCCCAGAATCAGGGGACCTGGATAGTTCCAGTGCAAAAGTAAGTAATTAATCTTATAAGTAGTACACAAAGGTTCTCATATCGGGCTTTTTTAAAATATTTTAATAAAAACGAGTAAAAAATGGAACAGATTCTGTTTTTTTCTGGTTATGAGAGCCATTCAAGTACGATCTCATCACCTTCCCGAAAGGGTAAAGTTAAGAAAGAAAGGAAAACGTTCAGCCTAAACATGACTGAACTTTTCCACAGTGATTTGTATGGAGAGATGCCGCAGTCGTTTACGACCCCTTTACCGGCTCTGGTACCTTATTATGGCGAAACACCTACAAGGTTGGTTCCGTTTAATGAGGCCTATGCTTACAAGGACTACAACTGCACGGTACATTTCTTCATCAACGACTTACTTTTCATTAGGGTTCTTCGAAATCCTGAAAAGTATTTGGAGTTCTTTAAGAAGTGCCATTCTGTGATTGGTACAGACCTGTCTCAATATGCAGACATGTCTGCTGAAGATAGATATTTCTGTGCGTATATCAATAGAGCATTCTCTGCTTATCTACAAAGAAATGGTGTTAGGGTAATTCCAAATGTCACATGGTCACTCCCGGATAGTTATGCTTATAGTTGGTCCTCCATGCCAAGACATTCTATTATTGCCATCAACTGCAAAGGTATTCTAAAGCACGATTTGTCAAAGTATCTTTGGTATCGTGGCTACGAGAAAGCCATCTCTACACTCAAACCCTCTCTTATTGTCCGCTACGGCACCGTCATGCCTGGTGAGTATTTGGATATTAGTGTGTTTTTTGAAAACGAACGATTAAACTACATGCGCTATGGGAGGTAATGGAAGTTTTGCTCTCGGAACTACTCATTCTGAAGCAGGAAGAAGGTGGAAAACAATTATGGTTACACCTTCTGGCATTAAGGTTTTGGAACTTAAGAACACGAAAGATTCTATTAGTCTGCCTGAGGAAAGTCATACACCAAATTCAATATATGCTGTATTTAACAAGGGTGGAAAAGGACTTAAAGGAGTTGCCAAATATGGTGACGATGGAAAGAAATTGTTCGAAATACATACCACAGATCACAAAGGTCTCGGGGCTCATTATCATCCTTGGAAAGATGGCCATCCTTTGGATGCTAAACCTCTAACAGAAGGATTGAAGAAACTTTTAGAAGATGCAATAAATTTAAAATAATAACAAAATGGCAAAAGCAGATTATGTAATGAAAGATTTGGCTGGTTATTTGTTTAATGGTAAGTATATGCCAGACTACAGCCATAACGGAAGCCTTTATCACGGCTACAAAAATAGTATTGAGGAAACGTTATTTTACGACTTTGCTGTTCAGGGTTATGATTTAGCGTTCAGTTATAAAGGTAATCGCTATTACTTTATGTCAGACCCAGAGTATGTCGCATTATCCGATGAGCACTTCACTCAAGAGTATCAGCGTTTCGAGAATGGCAATGCTGCTCTTGAACAATTCAAGATTGATGGGAAATCCATTATTGAATTAATTGATAGCCTTGAAGATGTTGAATCGTACTAATTAAGTAGCCTTGAACTGAACGGAAGATGAACGGTATCTTCTATGATGTGCCTCCTGAATGAAGATGCAGGACTATCTCAGCCCTGCATCTTTTACTTTTCTTACTGTTTGGTTTTCACAATAAAATACTAATCTATCATGATGACAGTACCAGTTTCTTTCATATCACCTCCGCATTTGGGACATTTCCTCGGGACTTTTTCCGTTTCGATTTCACCCATCATACCCAAGGTACGACCTTTCCTGGTGCCCGTTATGGAATAACCACAACCTTTGCATTTATACTCTTTTAATGTTCCCATTTTCTTTCCTTTATACTACTCCCCATACTGTGTAAACAAATGATCCAATTCCTCATTGGTATTAATCACCGCCACCTTTTCACGCAACTCGCTATGAGCGGCAAAATCAAGACGCCGGAGTTCTTCACCAGTTGCAGTCTTTGATAATCTGATCAATTGTGCCCTACCGATACATGGATTCTCTGTAGCATACTGAGCCAATGCCTTAGCCTTGCTCACGTTATCATCATACGCAGGATTGTGTGGTTCAAGAATATCAATAATATAATCTCCACCATTCTCCTTACGGATAATCAAAAAGTCAGGATAGAAAGCCTTTTTCGTCCCTTTATATATATGGTATAAAGCCAGCGCATCCCTTCCTCGAGAAGGATTACGATACCAACAGCGGAATTCTTCATTCTTGCGCTCCTCATCAATAACTTTCTTTTCCCATTCATTAAGTTTGATGCGAACCTTACCCGTCACCTCATCTACAAAGAGATGGTCAGTATATTCTTCACCATCCTCATCGTTACGGAACATGATGTTCTCACCCAAGAAGAATGGAACATCAGAAACTTCAGCACTATCACGGACAATATTCCGATATTGCGTCTTCAACATATCCGACAACTGGGTAGTCTTCTGCCTATATTTGTCATTCAACTGATGGTATGTCGCTTTGGCATAGTCATGCAACAGTTTCATCTGCTCCTCATCGCATACAAACAAGATCACATCAACCATATAACTACCTGGTGCATCCGGATTGTCATATTTCCTACCATACGCTACTGCAACGCCTTCATTACCAAGTTGCTTCTCGGCAATTCGTAGTTGTCGCTCTATATCGACATTTGTCTCAGAAAAAACATTTTTGACAGGGTCTGCTTTAATCTTTTCTCCAAAGGCATCGTACACGCTGGCAAGCATCTCAAAATTGACAACCTTCGCTTTGGCTTCTGTATATTTCCCAGAATGTCTCAGTCTTTCTATATAACTATTTATTCTCTCAACGATTGTATTGATGACTTCCTCTTTTGCATGAATATCTAATCCTGAGAGAAGGAGGAAACGAACAAGGGAATATAGCGAAGTCAGATAATTGCTCTGCTGATAGGGCCTAACCTGATAACTTGGCAGTGCCTTGTCATTGATAAACTCTACAATCTTAGTACGGTCTATGCGATCATACTCAAAATCAATAGATTCAGGGGCGACAGATGGTTCATCCTGCTTTTTCTCCGTTCGACGGGGCCGATCTGCGACATAAGAGTTTGGAATAGTTTGCCCTTGGGAACCGTCAGATGTCATATCCGACTGATCAAATAATGACAGACTCTGATCTTCCTTTTGGGGCTTGCGATTCGCTCTTCTTGATGTTACCCAGACAAACGAACCGCGTTCAATCTCATCACCAATAATATCTGTTGGCAATTCTCCGCCCTCTTCATTCTGCAATTCATCCACCACTTTCTTTACCTTATCGGCATCGAAATGTGGCAAGAACAATTGCACATCATTCAGCATATCGTCAACCATAATGCGCTGTTGAATCGGCGTGCGAACCATTCGACCCAACAACTGAGCTATAGCAGTAGAATCCACGTAGCGACGGAATGACATCATGGTCTCTGCCCTCGGACAATCCCATCCTGTAGAAAGTGTTTCTTTAAAGAAAACAACCCGTACTTGCTTGTCATCCTGTATCTTCGACGGCTCTAAGTATGGCACTTCAAGTCCATAAATATTAACGACACCCTTCGTATCGCCAAAAGCATGCACGACCTCCCCCCTCTCAAACTTACATCCAGCCCGTTCTTCTATCTTCGCAAGGCATTCATCAAGTTTTGTCTCGGAAAGATTCTCGTTGTTACCATTCAAAACCTGAACCACAAAAATAGGCTTCACCATCCAGTGGTGCTGCTCACGACAGAAAGTGGTCCAGTGCAAACACTTCTGTAACCACTCATCAGTAGCAGCCTGCAATACGGCTAAGTCCTTCTGCTCGTTTGCCTCTTTGGGATAATAGATAATCACCCTATCTTTAAGCAGACCTGATGAACGTACTTCTTCCGGATAAACTCTTACAGGACGATTGGTAGCAGTAGAATTTTTAACCAATTGGCTGAAACGCTCTATGGTTGCAGACATACCTATAACGACTGGTACAGGTGGCAAACCATCCGGCTCGCTACCGAGAATAAACTTCTGCATAATAGTTGTAGCACGTCCGGCCTCAGTGCCTCGCATACCACGATGAGCCTCATCAATGATGAAATACAACTTGTCGGCCTTTTCGTAGATCGTGTTCGACAACGTTTCCCAGATGGTAAACTGACGATTATCGGAATGCACCGTTAGATTACTGGTACGACTTAACTTCTGAGTATTCAAAAAGTAGATATGTCCCTCCTCCAGAGTTTCACGATCAAAGGAGTCATCTGAAATCACTACACACTGATTGATCCTAATCTTATCTGATTTGGTGTCAATCTTCTCTTTCGATTGCAAATTTAACTCTGGCGAATCAGACAACCAAACAAAGATCGCATCTGGCTGCTCCACATATTGCTCATTACCAAACAAGATGTCCTCTATCAGCGAAGCCATAATGATAGTCTTACCAGCACCCGTAGGTGCAGTGAACGACACCACCTGATTCTGCCTGGTGTTCTTATATTCATTATGAGCCGCAGCACAATGATTACGCAATTGCGCTAATGCCCTTTTCTGGAATGAAATCAGTTCGTCCTTCATAACCTTATCTTGTTTGGTTGATACGGAAGTTATCTAAATAGTCACGATAGAGTTGACATGTCTGCTTCTGTGGGAAGCAGCGAGCCATATCTCTGTACAAAGAGTCGCTATCCACCACAAGGAAAACCATACGTATTTTTCTATATTCATTTACGGCTTCCATAAAGTCCGTAAAAATGGTTTCGTCTGTAAGAACTGCAAGGCGATTCTCGGGAAGAATTAATTTCTTGGGAATCTCATCTGTCTCTAACTGTGGACAAGGCCCTTCTCCTCCTGCTTTCATCCAAAGTAAAGGCAGCAATTCACGGAACTGGCGACCCAATGCCACCTTGGTCTTATCAAGGAAGTTCAACTTGAAGAACACACAGTTGGCCTCAAAGCCATCTTTCATTTGGCGATGATCTGTGCCAAGATATTCTCCTTTCAGTGGTTGCCCGTTCACATCATGTCCCTCAATAGAGCACACCGTACGAGGCCATGTGACATAGCGTGCTATACCAAGCCGCTCCCATTCCTCGTCGCCTGGTTTAAAGCCTTTCTTTTTCAGATCTTTTGCTTCTTGCTCTGATACCTCATTGTTTGTCACCAAAATGCAACGACGATTACCACCATCCTCTGCATTCAGCAAGTTCACAGCATGGAGTGTTGTACCTGAGCCTGCAAAGAAATCAATAATCAGAGCGTTGGGCTTGTTTGCCACGAAGAAGCGAATGGTATCGTGAACAGCGTAAACAGACTTAGGGAAATCAAAACGTTTGCCAATAATAGCATTAAGTTGCTTTGTTCCTTGTTGTGTTGCATCATGTGATGTAATCCACCACTGAGTGCCTGGGATATAATTTGCTTCATATTCACTTTCATCCACAATAATGGAACCATCGTCTCTGTGACCTATAATTGGGAATTTTCCCTCATCTACTTTTGTTGCCTCCCCACTTTTAAGATAGGATAGCGACATCGCAAATTCTGTAAAACTTCCTAAGCGTATATATCCTTTTTTGTATAAAAAGGTCAATTTATCTTGCGATATTTGCCAGTTACCTTCCGAGCCATCAGAACGAATTGGCCAAATTGCAACAGAATCAATAAGAGTTTCCACCTCTTTACGATTTTTTGTCAAAGGAATGGAATCACCTATCTTATTGATACGTAATCCATCTTTTGATACATAGATTGGATAAAACAAGTTGGGTCGATCTTCTCTTCTTGCATTAGTTCCAGAACGCATCAACCCATTCCATCTTAATTTGTCTTTATAGCCTCCTTTGATTTTTCCCCTCCAATCATCAGATAAAGGTAATTTCTGGGGGGACATATTTCCAAACATGACTATATAAATGTACTCATCTGTTCTTGCGAACTCCCCACCTCTACTTACTCCCGCAGGGTTTATTACGCTACTTACCATCTGCATCCTTGCTTCAGGGAACAATTCTTCCAACAGACATCCCAAATGCAGGTATTCCTTTTCATCGATGGTGACAATCAACACTGAGTCGCGAGGGTCCAGCAGTTTCTTTGCCAACAGAAGACGCCGCTTCATCATAGAGAGCCATTTCGAGTGACGATACTGGTCTGCTGAATCCACATAGTCGTTGTTGTACTTCCAATCTCTGGCTCCAGTATTATATGGCGGGTCAATATAGATGCAATCCACCATACCCGGATAGAGGTAAGCCAACAGTTGCAAGGCATAATAATTGTCAGCCTCTATCAGCGCATGCCAAAGTGCCTTGTCTGGAGCATGTTGCACCTGATCCACAAATTCAAGACTGGGATATATAGCACCTTCCGCCAGACCCTCAGGCATGTGGTCTTCAAACATCAAGCCAAACTTCTTCTGTTTCAGAAGCCTTTTCAACTCAGCATCTATCTTATTACGGAGGTCTTCATCCTCTATCTTGGCAATCAAATCATTAATAGCAGCCATTTCCGTTTCTATTTATAGTGAACTTTGCTTTTCACATCCACAGGACGTGAACTCTTGCCAACCTTCACCCAATCCTCGCGAAAACTGGGATTAGTCAATATGTAAACGTAGCCAGGTTCTTTGTCGCTCATACAGTTTTGTTTGCTAATGATGGTGCAAATATACAAAAAAGAATTGATATAGCGGTACTGTTGGTGCGTTTTTTAGCATTTATGGCAGTTATTCATGTGGTTTTATCATCGTACAAAACTGCTGTACCAGCGGTACAAGGCTTCTGTACTGCCAGTACAGGTGCTTTGTACTGGCTGTACAAAGCACCTGTACCCCCCAGTGTAAACCATCCCGAGGCCGGAATTATATGCCCTGAATCTGGGACAAAGCATTTTATAGTTTGAAAAACTTGCCTTAAAACTGGGAGAAGATATTCCGAGGTCGGAATGTTTTGCCCTAGAATTGAGGCATGTTTTCCTGTGGTCGGTATTTCTTCACCCAAAAACTGGGTCAGACTTTTCCGGGGTCGGAATATCTTGCCTCAGATCTGAGGGATATTATCCCGAGGTCGGCTTTTCTTGCCTTAGATTCAAGGCATATTTCTCCGGGGTCGGGTTTTCTTCACCCAGAATTGGGACACGTTTTACCGAGGTCGGAATACCTTCTCCCAGTTTTGGGGCTGAGTTTTATAGGTTCAAAATGACATGTCCCAAATCCATGACAGACCATCCAAAAACTTGAAAATCCTGCCTAGAAACTTGGACACACCTATGCACAGGGGGCAGAAACATGCCCCAGATTCAGGTGAAGGTTTCCCGAAGTTTGCAGAATATGATTAGTCAAGCGGCAGAGAAAACATACGGTCGTCGTTGAATAGGAATAGTTTTCCGCCGGCTATTCCTATTCCACGAATTGTAATCGTCATTTGTATCTCTGGTATTCCTTGAAGCGAGACCAGCCAGATATCCTGCCTGCGACTTGAAGGCGAATACACGCACATTCGGTCGCCTACCTTGCAAATCGGCCAATAAAGAGAATAGGCCGGAAAGCGCTCAGATATCCTAAGATCTCTGTCAACCATGAAAATGTCACCACTCTCAGTCATCACAGGAAAGAAAATGCCGTCGGAAGCGATAACATCAAACATGTCCTTAAGATTATAGTAGGCATACACAGGCTGGGTTATGATAGCCTCCAACTTACCGTATTTCTCGACATCCCACTGCGAAATAGTCACCGTTGAGTCGTTGAGTTCACGCTTATAGGCCAATCCGTCATCAAAGAGCATAAAAGTGCCATCAGGATTGAGTACAGCATCCTCCACCATGTCCTTTTTCATACTCAGCATATTCATAAAATGGCATACTCCCGAGTGCTTGTCAAAGGCAGCGATAAACGGACGTCCCATTTTCGTACGCTGCCGCCCGTTCTTCAGGCCAAAACCCAGATTAAACATATAGAGCGTGCTGTCGTTGCAGACCAGTCGAGAGAAAGCCGAAGTCTTTGAGGGGAACTCATAACTCCAAACAGGATTCATTGTATTGTCAAGGCAGGCCACATGCTCACGATCGGCAAAGAAATAAAGCGAATCGTCGAGAACCACATTGGAGTGTAACTGATTGATGACATTCGAGCCGACAACTCCCATAGGATAAGCAGCATAGCCCGTTGCCATCGCACCAGCAACCGCCGTACCAGCCATTACCAATCCCTGCAGGATAGCACCCTTTACGTCGGTCACACCCGTCTTGGCTTCATAGGCACAGACTTCGCCGGTTTGGATATTCAGGCGGTTCAAGTTGTCGGCTACAATCAGCCAGTGTATAGAGTCCTCTCGTATGACATGGTTCCACCCCCAGTTCTTTTCGTGCGGCATGTTGGCTGTCCATAACAACTGCCCCGTTGTCAAGTTATAACTGCTCAACTTACTTGACCTGGCACTGGCATAGCCAAGCACGACATTCGTGGAGTCATCAAACTGAACGGGATAGAATTTGCCTTGCCAGCGAACCTTGCCCGTCGTCGGATCGAGCATTACGACTTTATTACCTTTGGAAACAACCACCCCTGCCTTCGTACAATGGGCTGTTGTGTTTCTGTAATCAAACGGGTAAGTCCATAACAACTTAGACTCTTTTATACTATACGCACCTATCTCACCTTTGAATTGCAACCATTTCCCGCTTTTGGTCGTATCGCGGAATTTCAGCAACATATAGTCAAGGTACGGATCAATAACCACACTTTCTATTCGGTGTCCGAATGTCTGGCTCTCAGCCATCACTGCCGTACTGTCGATAGTCTGGCCGACCGGAACTCTGTTGGCATCATCGGCCCTGGATGCCAGACACACCAATAGCAATATTGATAAGAGTAATATACGTGTTAGAGACTTCATGTTCATATTGCAAACATCATGTAAAATCGATTGCAAAAGTACAAAGATTTTGGAAATCATACAAAAAAAGAAAAGAAAAAGTAATCATATTGGTTATTCAAAACTTACATCTCACCTGCAGGTCGAGGTCTGTCTGGGAGGAGTGGTTGATCTGCTGGTAACTGCTGCCGATGGTGGAGCGGTCGAAATAGTTGGTGGTGCCAAATTTGGCCGTCAGCATGAGGCGCTTGCCAATATTGGCACGAACCATCAGCCAGTAACGGATGCCCTCGCCACTGAACTGGATTACAGAATAAGAATAGAGCGATCCCAACTCATAGAGATAGGCGCGACTGTCGTAACTGTCGGTATGGAAATACCCCATCCCACCATTCAGTCGCAGCCAACGATGCGTAAAGCCTACTGTCTCGCTGACCATCAATCCCCGTTCATGCGTTTTGAAGGATGTGAAACCGAAGTCAACCTGCGTCCTGCTGCTCCAGCCCCACCCTTTGTTGTCGGGGATTTGCAATCCACGACTATACTCCGCACTTAGCCGTCCCCGATGCTCCGTCCTCGTGAACAGTGCCGTCTGGTCTTCATTGTCTTTCTGTCGGATGCGGAGCCGATACCGTCCTCCAAATTTCCAACGCTTCTTGGTATAGGATAACTGCATGAGATTATCCCAAGAATGAGATGATTGTGATATCTGGTACTTGGGCCAGGGGAAATAGGCAAAGTCTGTATAGGCCATCAGTTTCCACGACGGCGAGGGTTGCCAGGTGGCACCAAAGTAAATGCCACTCTCGTTCTGCACACTACCCCCATCGCTATAACTGTTGGCATAGAGCGAGGTATAACGGTAGGAATAGAAACGGTAAAGTGCCATCAGACTCCACTCGCTGCTGAGTTGCAGACTCACACTGTTGATGGTAGCCAAAGCCCCGTCGCGGTTGAGGGCCGTCTCACCGTTCACGGAGAAGCGGTGATGCACATAGCCATAGTCGGCACTTATATTCAGGAAGTCATAGCCCTGCGCATAGTACTGACGATAAAGTGCAGAGGTGTTGGGTTTCAGTTCCCGGTTCAGGTGGGTTGCAACCACATTCAGTCCTGCATGATAGCCGTTGGCCTGATAGCGGATATTCCCGCCAAAGGTTGTATTCTTCAGGTTGTTCTTTTTCTCCAGTTCCGTCTCAGTACGATGATAGCCTGAGGTGAGGATCGTTGCTGCCGTACCGTCGCTGTTGAGTGTTGCATCCATCGCCCGATAGGAAACGAAGCCCGTTGCCGTCAGTCCTTTGGCTATGTTCACGGTAGCCGCCGCTCCTTGCAGATAACTGTCGGAAGAACGGGAGGAATGGGCACGGAGGGTACTCGTCGGACGACCCATGTTTTGCAGCATCGACACCTTGCCGAGACCAAAACTGTTGTTGAGGATTAATCCCATTCCCATCGACACACGGTAGTTGCCTAACACCAGCGTCTCAATCCGTCGCCAGTGATTCAGTTGCAGATAGAAAGAATAATAGTCATAGCCAAGCCGATTCTTTCCTGCGAAGAATGGTTCGCCCGCATCCTGTGACCCCACGATACCAGCCTTCAACTGATCGCCATACGTCAACTGGTATCGCAGCCAATGCCTATATGGATAACCTCGGTAGGCACCTGCGTCACCCTTCCGCTCATAAAAAGGAATACGCGCCGTCGCCATCAGTTCGTGATGAGAATCATGGACCCGTCCCCCTGATCCTCCGTCCTCCCCTATAAATATAACACAGGTAAGCAACCTGCGCCTGCCATCATCGAGCGAGCGGATCATCCTTAACTCCCCCAACGACTTCATCGGCCCATAGCGA
This sequence comes from uncultured Prevotella sp., assembly GCA_900320905.1. Classification (GTDB taxonomy): domain Bacteria; phylum Bacteroidota; class Bacteroidia; order Bacteroidales; family Bacteroidaceae; genus Prevotella. The sequence goes on along the minus strand of ONTZ01000006.1, from coordinate 38,403 downwards.
TAGAGATACTCCACCATCTCCTCCACCTGCTGAGCCGAGAGAAAAGGCAACTGCTCCAACTGTTCCCGCGTCGCCTGATTGATGTCCAACGGATGCTGTTCCAGTTCACAGAGCAGGTCGTAGGTGTCCTCCCATGTCACACTGCTCGCATCCTCTGCCGTCATCACATCGTTCAGATACACTTCCCATTCGTGCCCTGACTGCGCCTGCACAGTCCACGACATCCACATGAACAATAACACGATTTGTGTCCTCATAATCCTTAAATTTAAGTTTGACCATTAAAATCTCTGCAAAGATACTCCTTTTTTCTGAAATAAACACAAAAAGCCATGCTTTTTTATCATCTATTCGGAAAAACTGCGTACTTTTGCACCCGTAATGACAAAAACAAGCCCATATCTGCGAGTGATAGCGATACTTCTCACTTTTCACTTATCACTTTTCACTTCATTCGCTCAAGAAGAGCGAATGACCGCCGAACAGGTGCTGGCAGAAATGGACTCCCCCTCGTTTGTACCAACGGTGAAAGTGGGCAAGGTGCTCCACGAGGGTGACAGTATCCAGTATATGGAGATGAACAACGTATATGTCTATCCCCAACTCACCTTCAAGAACAAAAAACAGGCACAGGCCTATATGCGGCTGGTGACCAACGTGAAGAAGGTGCTACCGATAGCCAAGGAAGCCAAGCAACTGCTCTACGAGACAACGGAGGTTCTGGAAACCATCCCCACAAAGGAGGGCAAGGAAGAGCACATGAAGAAGGTGGAGAACGAGATATTCAAGACCTACAAGCCGAGGATGAAGAAACTCACCTACTCGCAAGGCAAACTGCTGATCAAACTGATTGACCGCGAATGCCACTCTTCTTCATACGAGATGATCAAGGCCTTCATGGGGCCCTTCCGAGCCGGATTCTGGCAGACCTTCGCCTGGGCCTTCGGCGCCAGCCTGAAGAAAGGCTATGACGCCGAAGGGGTGGACCGACTCACCGAACGTGTCGTCCTCATGGTTGAGTCCGGCCAGATATGATGATTATCGCTCGATGGTCTGGAGGGTCGTGTCGCCTGGCTTGAAGAAGAGTCCTGTGCACTTCCTGGCAGCAGCCTTGTAGGCCTTCCATTCGATCTTGTTCCAGTTGATCTGATCCGTACGCTGTGCCAAAGGGGCATGGGGTATCAGCGAACCGTCGCGCACAAGGATGATGGCGGGTATCTTGCCTGCCTGGATGGTCTGATAGCCACCGTCGTAGACCTTGCCCGTCTGGTAGTCAATCCATTTACCACGAGGCAGGTAAACCATACGCTCGTTGCCGGACTCCAAGAGGGGAGCCACGAGGATCTGCGAACCAAACATATACTCATCTTCTACGAGCCAGGCACCCGGATCATGAGGGAACTCCACCAACAATGCACGTACCATCGGCAGACCGCGCTCCGAACAGTCCTTTGCCTGCGCATAGACGTAAGGCATCAACTTATACTTCATCTCGGCACACTCGCGGAAAGCCTTCGTAAAACTCTCGGAGATAAGCCAGGGTTCCGTGGGAGGGGCACCATGGGCTCTGGTGTGACTCGACAGGAAACCGAAGGGCAGCCAACGGCGGTAGATATCCTCTGGCGAGGCGGTGACGAAACCACCCATATCGTGGCTCCAGAAGGAGAAACCGCTCAGGCCGAAACTCAATCCGCCACGCAGATCACCTAACATACCTATATTATTCGTAGCGGCATCGCCTCCCCAATGCAGGGCGTAACGCTGAGAGCCTGCCCAGGCTGAGCGCGCCCAGATGATGCCCTCGCCAGGATGTGAGCGCTCCACCACCTCCCAAAGGGCCTTGTTATAGCGCAGGGGGTAGAGGTTATGCTCGTAGAGTCCACCCTTGCCACTGTGGTAGAAGCCATTGTAGGGGGCTGCCTCGCCGAAGTCGCACTTGATAGTGCTGACCCCCTGCCGCATCAGTCCTTCTATCTTACTCTGATACCAACTGACGGTCGCTGGATTGGAGAAGTCGAGGATGGCATCCTCCACCGGCATGCCTCCAGTGGCATTCACCACGTGCAAGCCTTTCTGGATAATCTCAGGGAAGAAACGGTTCTTGGGGGTGAAGTAAGGCAACTGCCACAGACAGGTGTGGAAACCGTCATCCGCCAACTGCTTCAGCATGCCGACAGGATCGGGGAAACGGTCCTTGGCAAACTCATAGTCGCACTGCCAGTCGATACCAAACCAACCTGTATCGAAATGGATGACGTCGGAAGGAATCTTGTGCGCCCTCAACTGACGGGCAATCTCCAGGCCCTCCTCCTGAGAGAAATAGGTGATACGGCTCATCCACGTACCGAAACTCCAAAGGGGCAACATGGGCGACTTACCCGTGATGTTCGTATACTCATCGAGGATATCCTTCGGCTCACCGAAGAACACGAAGAAATCCATCATCTCGTCGGCCATAAACAGACGCTGGGCACCGATATAACTGGCACCGAAGTCGCAGGTCACTGGCGCCGAGGTGTGCATGAAAACGCCATAGCCACGATTCGAGAAATAAAAAGGTACGGGCTTGTACTGCCCATCGGTCTCAGGACCCTGTGGATCGGTGACGGAGAGATGCACCTTTTGCCCCACCTTGTTGAGCGAGGTAAACGACTCTCCACAGCCGTAGATTCTCTCACCAGGTGATAATAAGAAGACAGGATTGATGCTGCGAGAGTTGTCACTGCCGCGCTTGATGAATGAGAACGGCAGGAGTTTGACCTGCGTCGAGTCATTGTCGATGATGTGGCGTGTCTGTGTCAGGATACGCCCGTTGGCATCCTTTATCACAATGCGGAAGGGATATCTCTGGACCTCAATACTGCCATACTGCGTTCGATATGTAATGGCCTCCCGCGAATCATGGGGACTGACCCCTGTGATAGTAGCGGAGCGAAGATCATGGGGTCTGTCCCCGTGATTCGCCTTAAAGGCCTCGCAAAACATCACGTCCTCCTGATCGGTATTCTTCGGCTCAACAGGCGTCGTCAGCATCCTGATCCTCGCCGTCCTGGGGCTCACCCACTCTATCTTGATCTTCAACGCCGGATCGTTCTCATAGGCTGCATCTGGGAAATCCAGCATCTGCATCCTGACAGGCCAGTAGCCATTCAGATTGAATGCCTGACGTGGACTCAACCGATAGCGTTTCCACTGCACCAAGCCCTCACCCTTCGACGTATCGAAATTCACCAGCGAATCAGCGAGGAAATAGGTATTCGACAAATCATAGAAGTCTGTCGACATATCCTTTTGCATACACTGCAGGTACTGGATGCCTGCATTGGTCTGGATCTGCGCCAGAGAAACGATAAGCGAGAAGTGAAAAGTGAAAAGTGATATCAGTATTCTTTTCATACGGCTTAACCTTTTTTATTTTAGAACTCGATTACACCCGGCAGGAGTGTCGGCGACTTGGCGGTAATAGAACCGTTACCCGTCACCACCACCATACACTTGCCGAAGAAAGCCTTGCGCTGCGGAGCCTTGAAGTTCTCCATCGAAGTCTGGCAACCGTTATCGGTACCTATAATCTTTGCATCGCCATCGACGGAGAAGTAGATCTGGTCTTCGGCCCACGGACAGAGGTTACCATCCTTATCCACCACCTCGACATTCACGAAAGTGGTGGTCTTACCCACATAGTCCTTTGTCAGGCGAATCCGTTCCGGCACGCCGGCGGTCTTGATGGTCTGTTCACCCACTATCCTACCGTCCTTACGTGCCACAGCCTTTACCTCGCCAGGCTCGAAAGTAACACGCCAACCGACGTGATATTCACTATTCAACTTAGCCTTCGTCTGGTGCATGTCATAGCGCCCCTCAGGATTCTCTGCGGTCTTGCGGCGCACACCCTGACTCTTGCCGTTGATGAAGAGTTCCACCTCGTCGGCATGGTTATAATAGCACCACATGTCGATGGTCTCACCCGGCAACCAGTTCCAATGGGGGAAGAGGTGCAGCACAGGTGTCTCCGTCCACTCGCTCTGATACATGTAGTAGGAGTCCTTGGGAAAACCTGCCAGGTCGATGATGCCGAAGTATGAACTGCGTGCCGGGAAGCCATAGGGCGTGGGCTCGCCGATATAGTCCCAACCTGTCCAGATATACTGTCCGCCGACATAGGGCGTGTGCTTCACCACATCCCAGGTCTCCTCATGGGTCGAACTCCATGAGGCATGCATGTTGTCATAAGCCGAACACATATACGAGGGGTCGGTATAGGGGAGATACCACTCCTGCGGAGCCCATGTCACAACGTCGGATGGCATCTTATAGTAGCCTCTCGTCTGCAGGGCCGACACACTCTCAGAGAAAATGAAAGGTTTGTCGGGGAAGTTCTTCGGCACATCCTTCACCCACTGGTGGTGATAGTTGAAACCGATGATATCGATGGCTCCACTCTTGAAGAGGTGGTTGTTGGGACTAGGTTCGTTACAGCCTGCGAGGATGGGACGGTCTGCCCCGTCGTTGCGCTTGATAATGTCAGCGAGGTGGATGGTCAGGATAGAGTTAGGACTCAGTTCGCCGTCCTTCGCCAGCGTCGAGGCATCATGGGCGGCATTCAGGATGAGGTTTGCCTGTTCTAAGGTCAGTTCATCGGCCCCTGCTCCCGACCATTGTTCGAGCACCTCGTTACCGATGCTCCACATCAGGATACAAGGATGGTTCCTGTCGCGCACCACAAGGTCGGTGAGATCACGTTCATGCCACTCGTCGAAGAAACGGGCATAGTCGTTCTGTGTCTTCTTGCGGCGCCACATGTCGAAACTCTCGTCCATCACAATCAGCCCCATCGTGTCGCACATATTGAGCAACTCTGGTGCTGGTGGGTTGTGCGAGGAACGGATGGAGTTGACACCCATCGCCTTGAGTTTCGAGAGTTTACGGTGCAGCGCATCTTCATTCAGGGCTGCTCCCAGACATCCGAAGTCGTGGTGCTCACAAACACCGTTGAGTTTAAAATTCTTGCCGTTGAGCCAGAAACCTGTGGCGGCATCAAACTTAAACGAACGGAAACCCGTAGTGGTCTCATAGGTATCCACTATCTTATTGCCCACCTTAATATTCGTGCGTACCTTATATATATTAGGAGTCTCACACGACCAGAGCATGGGCTTGGCGATGGTAATGGCAGATTTCAAGCCCTTTGACTTGCCTACGACTTTACCATTGGGATCGAACAAAGTGTTTTCTACCGTCCCCTGACCTTCGAGCGTAACCTCAATGTCGAGACGGCCCTTTCCCTTTACCATACTGCTACTTGCATTAACACCCCAGTGAGCCACATGCACAGGATTGGTCTTGGTGAACCACACGTGGCGATAGATACCGCAGCCACTGTACCAGCGGGAGTTAGGTTGGTCGGAGTTGTCCACCCGTACTGCCACCACGTTCTCGCCCTCTCGGACATACGGTGTGATATCGTACTCGAAACTCGAATAACCGTAGGGTCGGTAACCCACTTTCTGGCCATTCACATAGACCGTGGAATTCATATAGACGCCGTCGAACTCCAAGAAGAACTTTTCACTTTTCACTTCCTCACTTTTCACTTCAAAGTGCTTGCGGTACCAACCGATACCACCAGGCAAGGCACCACCGCCTGCCCCACTGGGATTACCCACATAGAAGTCACCTTCGATGGCCCAGTCGTGAGGCACATCGAGACGGCGCCAACTGCTGTCATCGAAATCCGCCCTGGCCATAATGGCCGAGTCGCCTAAGTTAAAACGCCAGTCCTTGTCAAAGCACTGTCTGTCTCTCGCCTGTGCAGTCAGTATCGTCATGACCGCAACGGCTAAAAGTATCAACCTGTTTCTCATACATCACACATGTAAATCAAGTATAAAACGAGTTCCTCTGGTAAACTGTGGATCAATGTCAAGATCGCCGTTCATCTTCAAGGCCATCTGCTTACAGATAGGCAATCCGAGTCCGTCGCCGGCGGTGAGGTCGTGGATTTCAAGGAAGGGCTTGAACACATCCTCACGCTTTTCTTCTGGAATGCCAGCGCCAGTGTCGGACACCAGGAACTGGTGTGTATGCGGACCACGCTTCTTGAATTCCAGACAGATGGTGCCACCCTCCGGCGTATACTCTGCCGCGTTGTTCAACAGATGCAGCAGGATGTGTGAGACGTATTCCTTATGTATCTTCGCACTCATCTTCTGGGCATTCACCGTCAGCGTGACATCATTCTTTACCTTATCGCGTATCTGATCCATCAGTCCCTCACAGAACGGATGTATCGGTGTGTCTTCCAATTCGGCAGAATCATAAGTGGCATTCTCCAACTCCGACAGCATCTGCACATGACTGGAGAAGTCCAACAAGGCCTTGACCTCCGGCACACGACTGTCGAGTTTCTGCAGCGTCGGCTCCAACTGGGCAGAGATATTGCTGATAAACTTAGCCTTCAAGGCATTGCTCTCGTTAGCCAGTTTGATGACTTTCTTCTGCTTACGGGTCAGGAAGATAAAGCGCAGTAGCACAATACCGCCAACAACCAGCGCAGCAGCCAGTGCAGCAGCCAGGATACACAGTCCGATGATAATCACCTGACGGGTTGTCAACGAACTGTCCTTCTCTGAAATGGAGGCTTCATTGTCAGCAATCTGTTTCTTCAGTGCACTGATCTCGTCAGCATGCTTCATTGCATCCGTAGAATCCTTCCAGGCGATATAGTTGCTATACGACTGAGCCACCAGATTGGCATTGTTGCTCTTTCTACCGTTGGCAATCAGTGTCTGGTAGACCTCATCTACCTTGTCATAGTTCTTCGTAGCCGTCAACTTATCGGCCATCTCCTTAAAGACGGCATTACCTTGGGCATTCATCCCGAAGGTGTAATAGTAGATAGCCTTCGTATAGAGCAAGTCATTCTTGATGTTCTCATCGTTGGCCTGATTTGCCAAAGCCTCCAAGGTGTTCAACTGATCTTTGGCACTTTCACTCTTCCGCAGTTTGATATACATCTGCACACGCTCCTTGGTGACCAGATAGTGCGATGCTGCCTTCTCAGCAGCCGACTGTTTCCCTGCGTTGACGGTTTCATCAGCACGGCGTAACAAGTCGAAGGCTTCCTTCCAGTAATTCTCCTTGTAATAGAGACCCGCTGCCTTGACGGCACACTCCACGCCCTGATGGATCTGACCTTTGTTATAATAGTCGTTGAAAGCATGGATAAACAAGGAACGGGCCGAGGCGATGTTCTTACTGGGGTCTACGGCTTCCGCACGTTTTTGCAAATCACTCTTCTCCTGGGCCACAATAGTGCCGCAGCAGAAGAGCACACTCAAAATCAAGATTAATACCTTTTTCATATTTCTATTTCGTTTTTTATTGTTTACAGATTACAGGTGACGGCCTTGCCATTGTAGTTCACCATCACGCCCTCAGGATTCTCGAGGTTCAAGGGCTTCGGCGCATCCTTCGTGACGAGGACGACATTGAAGCGACGGTTTTTCAACATGCCAGGGAACTGGCCCTTGCGAGCGCCAAAAGATACCGTCTTCGAGGCATCATCGTAAGTAATATCGATGGTGGCATACTTGCCCTTCTCGTAGTTGTAGTTTGTACCTTCATCCTCGTAAAGTTGGAAGGCACCATCCTGACCAGCATAGATATAGAGGTTGATGAGTTCCGCTGGTTTCTCATCGCTCCACTCCATATCAGGACCGAATGGGATAATGGCTCCCTCACGGACAAAGACGGGAATCTGTTCGTATGGTGCATCGACAACGAGGCGCTGACCTCCCTGGATGTACTCATTGGTATAGAGGTTATACCAACCACACTTTTCTGGAAAATAGACGCTACGATTACGAGCCTTGTAATAACCAACAGGACATGCCATCAGGGCAGGACCGAACATCCACTGGTTGCCGATATTCTCTACTTCCTTGTCACCGTTAAAGTCCATCACCAAGGCACGCATCAGGGTATAGTCCCTGAAATGAGCCCAACCTGCCATCGAATAGAGGTAAGGCATCAGGCGATAGCGCAACTTGTCATAATAGACGAAAGACTTATAAGCAGGATGCTCATCAGGAGCAATATTCCAAATCTCACGCAACGGCCACTGACCATGACTGCGGAAAAGGGGAATGAAGGCACCAAACTGGTTCCAACGTGTCTGCAACTCACGCCACTCTTTCAGGTCTTCGTTCTCCTGACCTGTGCGGTCGAATAATTGCTGGGCTGCCACATAGCGGTTCTCCACACAGAAACCGCCCTGGTCCATACCCCAGAAGGGGATACCAGAAATCGAGTAGTTGAGTCCTGCCGTCATCTGGGCACGCATATCCTCCCAACGGGTTCCGATATCACCACTCCACGTAGCGGTGGAGAAACGCTGCTCCCCAGCAAATCCACTGCGAGTCAACAGGAACACTCGAGGCTCATTGGTCTTCCCCTTCCAAACTGAACGCTGACCATTATAGATGGCATCAGCATTGACTGTAGAGTATGCGTTGAAGTATTCAGTAGAGGTTCCTAAAGCGGTAGGACCACTGAGGGCTTTGCGATACCACATCGGCGTACAGTCGCGCACATTCGGTTCTGAGGCATCCATCCACCAAGCATCAACATAACTCTGAGAGCCGGATTTGCCTGGTTGTCCGGACAATCCGGTATACAGGTTCTCGTCCATCTGCCGCCAGAACATCTTTCTTGCGCCGGCATCGTAGGCATCGTAGAAGCCATTTGTGTAACCAGGCCCCACCCAGTCGTGAATATCATCCGTAGGCGACTGGATATACATCCATCCCTTGGCATCGAGTTCCTTGTAGTTGTCTGTGTTGCAATAGAACTTAGGCCATACGGAGATCATAAAGCGTCCATGCATCTGATGCACATTGTCGAGCATCTGCTGGGGATTGGGATAGCGAGAAGCCTCAAACTGATGACTGCCCCACTGGTCCTCGGGCCAGTAGTTCCAGTCCTGTACGATATTATCGATGGGGATATGGCGCTTACGGAACTCTGCGAGTGTACCTTCAATCTCGTCTTGTGTCTTGTAGCGCTCACGGCTCTGCCAGAAGCCCAGCACCCATTTGGGATAAAGGCTGGCCTTACCCGTCAAGGTGCGATAGCCAGAGATTACTTGGTCAAGATTCTCGCCGGCAATAAAGTAATAGTCCATATCCTTTGCCATCTCACTCCACACGGAGAGTTTGCCACGCTCCTCATCGCTACGGGGCTCAGCCACACGCAGACCACAATAGGCCTCACCACCATCTGGCTGCCACTCGATACGCAGTTGGACACGCTTCTTCTTCTCCATCGTCACCTCAAACTTATAGGCATTGGGGTTCCAGGATGTGCGCCAACGCTCTGGCACCACTTCCTTGCCATCGATATAAACCTTGATGTAACCGCTATAATAGAGAATAAACTGATACAATTCTTTCAGGCCCTTACACTGGCAGTTGCCTTTACAGTCACAACGACCTCCATCACAGCATTTAGGTTCAATGAAGCCCTCGTAGAGCACATTGGCACCTGCCAACTGGAAGCCTTTGGGGAAATTCTTGATACCCCCATTATCGGTTTTCAACGCTATCTCCGACTTCGCAGGTGTACCATATTCATAATATATGGAATCTTCATCACGCACCAGTTTCCTGCCTGTACGATCAATGTATGTACCTGTGAGGTGTCCCTTGTTACCCTGTTTGTCATAGAGACGGAAAGCGCGGTTCAATTGTAGATAGTCATTGGGATTTCCAAAACGACAGTAACTGTAAGAGTCCCAGAGTATACCATAGTTCTTATTAGAGAGCACAAATGGAATACTTACCTTTGTATTGTACTGGAACAGATCCTCGTTCTTGCCCTTCATATTAAACTCCTCGCTCTGATGCTGGCCCAGTCCGTAGAAAGCCTCATCTTCAGGACTATCAAACTTCATCTGCCAAGTCAGCCCGTGCTTGGCATCCTCAGGTACGGTGAAACCCGTCTTCATACCCAACTCGCGCTCAGGCACCGTGAAGTCCCAGAACTGTTTACCATCCTTGGCCTCTTTCAGCAATACTTTGCCTTCTGCATCATAGAATATCACTTCGCCTGTGGCTTTCGACACGACCGCTTTCACGTTCTCTGCCTTTACCACCACCTTGTCACCCTCCTCATTCACAGAGAACGAGCCTTTTGCAGGTGCCACTTGCGGCACGATCATCAACGAGACAGGTTTTTCGGGAAGTGCATCCTTCGAGGTGGCTCGCACACGGATAATGTTATTGTTCATCACTTCCAGACGGATTACTTTAGCCTGACCTTCGTCAGGACGGATGGTCACCGTGTTCCCATTGGTCTGCACCTCTGCTGCGAAAGAGATTCCCGTCAGCAGTAAGGCAGACACCATACATAGTAGTTTTTTCATTTTTTCTTATGTTTTAGTCAATCTTATTTGTCTTCAATAATCACAGCCTCCTCAATATCAGAATTCTCTATTGGCAAGGAGATGGTGAACACTGTTCCGCCGCCAGGATTGTCATCGGCCTTTATCGTACCGTGATGGGCATCCACAATTTGCTTTACTTTGTCAAGTCCGAGATTCTCGGATTCATCACCGAGGAAAGGCTCGAACACGTGTACCTTATGTTCCTCGGGAATGCCAACACCATTATCTGCCATCAGGATTGCCACACGGTCGACTGAGGGTTTCAGAACAGTCACCTGAACCTTACAGAGAGGCGGTCCGAACTTCACTGAATTCTTCATCAATATCTCAAAGGCCCTACGGATCTGCGCCTTGTCGAAAGCCATAAGAATGGAGTCTTGCGGCGAGCCGAAGGTGAGTTTCAGTTTCTTGTCTTCCAACGGCTTGTAGTTATCGCAGAGATCCTTCAAGAAGGCCACGATATCGCCCTCGCTGCGATGAACCTCCAACTTCGGCATCGTGGCTCTCTTCTCCCCTCGGTCATCAACGGCCTCCGACTCATGGATTACCTCTATGAACTCCTCTTCAGCCTTAGCCTTCTGGAATTGCTGATTCTCTCTCATCATCTGGGCACGCATCTCACTCATCCACTGATGCTTGTCCTGCTCCCTCTGGAGTTGTTCCATGTCGGCTTTCTCTTTCTGTTTCTTCAGATACCACTTCACAAACAGCCATGCACCGCCAGCAATGATCAGCATATAAAGCAGAATCATCCAGCGTGTCCGATAAAGTGGTGGAAGGATGGTTATCTCCAACTGGCTTTCCTCCTCGCCCAACGTACCATCACCATTAAGGATTCTCACATAAAGCGTATAGGAACCGGCACGCAACGAGTTGTAGGTGATATTCGGGTTCTGTGGCGATGTCTTTACCCAGTTCTCGTTGAAGCCCTCCAATTTATAGGCAAACCGCTTTCGGTTATTCACAACCACCTTATTGGTAGACAACTGAATCGTAAACTGGTCATTGTGCTTTAAGGTAATCTCACGGCACACGTCAAGTGCCTCATCGAGGATGACGCGCCCCTTAAACTCACGACCCACTTCCACGTCCTGATCAAATATCTGGAGACCACTGAACACTGGACGCTCATCGCTCTTCTTATCCACCAACAGGGACGGATCGATGATATCAAGTCCGCCCTGTCCGCCAATAAGCACCTTACCATCGCGAGTCAGCCACATACTACGCTGATTATAGGTGGCCTTCTGCAAGCCATCGGCACTGCTATAACTGCGGATAGAGAATTGCCACTCGCCATTCTCCTGCTGCTGTGGGACTATTCGCGAGACACCGTGATCCGTCACAGCCCAGATATTATGTTTCTTGTCCTCTAACAAGGAGTTGACACTGGATCCCAACAGACCGTCTGTCATGTCGAGGAGTGTCTGGAACTTGGTCTTCTGGTCGTAGACGATAATACCCACGTTGGAACCGTGCCAGATCAGACCACGACTGTCCTCAATGACATATGTTGTCGAGCCTGGAGTCACAGGCACTTCTGGATTCTCAGGAATCACCTGGTTGATGAGTTTACGCGTCACAGGGTTCACCAGCGAATAGTAATAGGCGGAGCCCACCATCAGCCAACCTTTCTTGTTCCAACTCAGGGAGTTCAGGTAGTCGCCAGGAAGAACGGTATTCTTCGAGTCCCAAGTGATGAATTTCTTGGTCTTGGGGTCAAGCATCTGCAAGCCACCACCCAAGGTACTGAACCAGAGACGTCCCCATTTGTCTTCATTCAGGGCCCACACACTATTGTTAGCCAAATCACCAGGCTTTCCTGTTGCCTGAATATTGACGATTGTGGCCTGAGTATGGTCTGAGGCAGAAAGGATGGCATGCGACAGGCCGCCGTTGTACGAACCAAACCAGATGGTGCCGTCGTGTGCAGGCCAAGAGCCTACGATGATATTATTGACCAGTCCGCTGTTATCTTTCGTAAAGTGGTTCACCACCTCGTTGGTCTTGGGGTTATAGACGAGGATACCCACATCGTTGGTACCCAACCAATAGTTGCCGTACTTGTCCTCGCAGGTGGTGGTAATATCACCAAGTTCGATGCTCTTCAAACTAGAAACACCAGGGATATACTGGTTGACACCGTTTTTATAGGATCCAATCCAAACCGTGTTCCTATTATCTAAATAGAGGATACGCAACGTATTATCACTGAGCGATGTCTCGTCGTGCTTGTTGTTCAGGAACTGCTTCCATTGTTTGTTCTTCATGTCGACCACCACGAGTCCGTCATGGTCACATCCCAGCCAGAGATAGTCGTTATTATCGACGAGGAGGTTCCATACTTGCAGCCCCGCAGGTACGCCTTCAACACCTTTCATGGCCAAATAGTCTAACATCGTATACCATTTCTTGGTCTTATTCTCATGGATATACACAAAAGACAGCACGTTACACCATATATTCATGTCTTTGTCGACGTAGAGCCGGTACTCCTGACTATCGATTCCACTCGCTTCATACATCCAATTGTCCACCCACTCTACCTCACCTTTATCACCATTCAGGCACACAAGTTCACCATTGTTGGTGACCACCAGTAATTTGTCGCCGTAATCAGCCACTGTGGAAATGCCATAGTTGGGACTGAACTCATTCTGCCCATAGCCGATCTTTATCTTCACGACCTTCTTGTCGCCCTTGGCCTCTGGATGGTAGCAATAGATAGCATTCTCATAGTCCTTCACCCAAAGACGTTTCTTCGAGTCGATATACAACCACTCCACGCCACAATCCAGCCCCATCTTGGCGAGTTCCCTGGCGGCATTGCGCTCAAAGGACTCCGTCACAGGGTCATATACACAATAGCCCATGCCTTGTCTCATCCACAACCTTCCGTCGTGATCCTCGTAGATTCGGTCACAATAGTTATCACGCATCGTGGTGGTATCGCGCTGGTTCGAATAGAATGTCTTGACGCGATAGCCGTCATAGCGGTTCAGACCATACGGCGTGCTTATCCACACATACCCACGCGAGTCTTTGAATATATTGTTTATTTGTGAACTCGACAGTCCATCGGGCGTATCCAGACGACGGAACTTCATATCGGGAATCATAGAAGTCTGGGCCATTACACTGAGGCTAACGGCAAACAGACACAAAGTTATCAGTTTCTTCATATCAGTCGGAGGTTTCCAATATCGGGACAAAATTACACAAAAAAGCCCGAACTTCCAAATAGTTCGGGCAAAAAATTATTCAAAAGCATTCAAAGAATCACTTATCATCGTTCATCAGCACCGCTTCTTCGATTTTTCCCTCATCAGATGGCACCTCTTCGGAGAGTGTCTCTTGGGTCTCACGACGACTACGGTATGACTTCAAATACCCAACGATTCTGGCCGCATATTTCCAAATGAAAGCGACCAGAGCCATCAACAGGCCATAGAGTGTCCAAGCCCACCACGAATTATACCAGGGGGAGTCAATGATGATGTCGAGTTGGCTCTCCTGCTCACCCATCGTTCCATCATCCTTCAGCATACGCACACAAAGGGTATAACTCCCAGGAGGGAGCGACATATAGGTAATGTCAGGATTGACAGCCGTCGTTTTGATCCATTTGTCATTGAATCCTTTCAGTTGATAGATAAAACGCGTGGTATTATTCACACCGCCATTGTCCGAGGCCATGTGTATCGTAAATTGGTTTTCGCTGTAATGCAGTCTGATTCTACGCTGCATATCAAGTGCCTCATCGAGAATCACCCTGCCATCATAAGGCACACCGACTTCCACTTCCTGATCAAAAAGCACCAGACCACTGAATATCGGTTTTTCCTGATTGTTGCCATCGCCCAACTTCAAAGTACTGATGATATCCAGTCCGTCCTGTCCGCCCAAAAGCAGTTCCCCACTACGGGAACAGAAGATGGCACGCTGGTTGAATGGTCCTGGTTGGAGTCCGTCTCTATCGTTGAAATTCCTGATGGTAAAAGACCAGATGCCGTCATCCTGCTTTTGAGGAGTGATATTAGAGAGACCATGATCGGTGGCCACCCACATCGTATGACGGGTATCCTCCGTGACAGAGACGGCATTGGAGCCATAAAGCCCCGACTTCATATCAAGCAGTGTCTTCTGCCCAGTCTTGCGATCATAGATGACCACGCCTGAGGGAGAGCACTGCCAAAGCAGTCCCCTACTGTCCCAGACGGCCTGTGTGGTGGCAGTTGAGACGGTGATAGCCTTCAGCGAGTTATCTTGCGGGAAGGTTCCGTTGATGACCTTGAAGTTGCCTGGATGAATCAAGGCATAATATTCTGAATTACCCAACAGAATCCAACCATTACTGGCAGTAGAAATGCTATTAGTCCACACGGTGTTCAGCACAGAATTCTCTGTGGTGAAAGAGCGTTGCTGCCCCGTATTCTTGTCTATTCGCACAGCACCGCCGCCAAGAACGCCCACCCAGATATTTCCCCACAAATCTTCGGTAATGCCCCAGATGTTGTTGGTCATAAAAGCACTGCCGGGATCTGAGGCACGATAGTTCTTCCAAGTCCCGTTCTTATAGTGCAGCAGTCCACCTTCGTATGTACCAAACCACAGGCTACCATCCCGGGAAGCATAACTGCCTACGATGATATCGCTGGGCACACCAAGACTCTGTTTTGTAAAGGTCTCCACAGGCTCCAAAGTCTTCGGATCCATCTTGATGATGCCGCCATCGTTACGTCCCAGCCAGTAATAGCCCTCACGGTCTTCAGTCATCGTATTGATATCACCCACTGCAAGGCTCTTGAAGTTGGACAGGGTCTCTGCACACATGGCCACACCGTTCTTATAACTGGCGAGCCACATACGTCCCAGTTGATCAAGATACAGGTGCTTGATGGTAATATCTGGCAGTGAAGTGTCATCGCCTTTGATGTTGGTGAACTGGCGCCACTCCTTGTTTTCGAAGTCAAGCACAAGCACGCCAAGGTGGTCTGTAGCCACCCAGAGCAGTCCCTTCGCATCGTAGCAGACTTCCCAGACCAGAATATCATCAGGCACATTCCCAAAGCCTCGTGCCTTCATCAGTTCGGTGAGCGAGGTATACCAGCGGTCCTCCTTCTTAATATAGATATAAGTACCCGTAGAGTGCGTGATGACCCAGATATTATCCTCCTTGTCCGTTGTCACCCAATAGTCATTGTAGGCCTCCAGGGCACGTTTCACATGGTCATTCCGCCATATAACCTTTCCGTTAGGGCCGTCGATACACAACAATTCGCCATAGGTTGAGACAAGGATCATCCCCTCCTTACTCTCCGTATAGGCCGAGACACCGAACTCCTTGGGGAACTCGTCCTCGCCATAGCCAAACTTAAAGTGCTTCAGATTCTTGGTGACAGGGTCGTAATAATAGAAACCATCCTCGTAGGTCTTGACCCAATAGTTTTTCTTCGAGTCAAGATGAAGACTTTCAATGCTTCCAACTATCCCCTGTTGGTTCAACCAGCGGGAAGGTGTACGATCCACCTTTTCCGTCATCGGATCATAGACAGAGTAGTTCATGCCCTGTTTCAGCCAGAGCCGTCCACCATAGCCCTCCTGTATCTCGTCCACACGATTGTTCCGCAGCGAGGTGGTATCCTTGTCGTACGAGAAATAAGTACGAATCCGGTAGCCGTCATAGCGATTCAGTCCGTAGCCAGTTCCCAGCCACACATAGCCTCTTGAGTCACGCAGGATACTGCTCACCATCGAGTTTGATAATCCCTCGCGGGTGTCAAGTCGTCGGAACTTCATATCAGGAATAATACCAGCATCAGCAACGGCCAACATCAAACTTGCAATCAATAGGGGAAATAGTCGTTTCATTTTAGAGTCTCTTCATTAATAACTGCTACAAAAGTAGAAAAAAAACGGGAGACAAGCAAACAACCTGCAAAAAAAACACGTATAATAGGCAAAATATTTGGTTTTTTCACAGAAAAACTTTATTTTTGCACAGAATTTTCGAAAATCAGGGACACAGATGCATAGAATTATTCAACAACAATAACATTATGAATCAACAATCAGAACATGGTAGCAAGGCCTACCTCTTTAGTATCGTAATGGTCGCCGTACTCGGTGGCCTGCTCTTCGGTTATGACACCGCAGTGATTTCTGGAGCCGAGAAGGGTCTCCAGGCATTTTTCATGGAATCCAAGGATTTCGCCTACACCGACGGCTGGCACGGTTTCACCTCCGCCTCAGCCCTCATCGGCTGTATCATCGGCTCGGCATTCTCTGGTTTCCTGGCTACGAACCTTGGACGAAAGAAGTCACTTATCATCGCAGGTATCCTCTTCTTCATCTCAGCCCTCGGCTCAATGGACCCGGAGTTCCTTTTCTTTGAGTATGGTCATCCGTCCTATTCATTGCTCATCATGTTCAATATCTACCGCGTCATCGGTGGTATTGGTGTAGGCTTGGCATCAGCCATCTGCCCCATGTACATCAGCGAGGTGGCCCCGTCAAACATCCGTGGCATGCTCGTGTCGTGTAACCAGTTCGCCATCATCTTCGGTCAGTTGGTGGTCTATTTCGTCAACTTCTTCATCCTTGGCGACCATATCCAGCCGCTGGTTGAAGATATGGGCAAAGGTCTCGCCGCCCTTGATCCGAGAGCCGTGTGGACGGTGGAAACGGGTTGGCGCTATATGTTCGGTTCCGAGGCCGTACCCGCAGGTCTCTTTGCCCTGCTCATCTGCTTCGTACCAGAGACCCCACGTTACCTCGTATCTGTCGGCAAGAACGACAAGGCCCTCCAAATACTGCAACGCATCAATGGTAGCGAGCGTGGCGAATATGTCCTGCAGCGCATCAAGGAGACCATCAAGATCAAGATAGAGCCTATCATGACCTACGGTGCCTTGTGTATCTTCGTCGGTATCATGCTTAGCGTGTTCCAGCAGGCTGTGGGTATCAACGCCGTGCTCTACTACGCACCGCGTATCTTCGGTGATATGGGTATGAACGACCCGATGATGCTGACGGTCTTCATGGGTATCATCAATATCTCATTCACACTCGTGGCCATCTTCACCGTCGAGAAGTGGGGGCGCAAGCCACTGCTCATCTGGGGTTCGCTGGGTATGGCTCTGGGTGCCTTCGGTGTAGCCGTCACCTTCGGCAATGAGAGTTTGGCTCTGGTTACAGCCGCCTCGCTGCTCCTCTATTCGGCATGCTTCATGTTCTCGTGGGGTCCCATCTGCTGGGTGCTCATCGCTGAGATATTCCCCAACACCATCCGTGGCCAGGCTGTGGCTGTGGCAGTGGCTTTCCAGTGGATCTTCAACTTCATCGTCAGTTCCACCTTCGTGCCGATGTTCAACATGCACCTGACCGAGGGCGATGACTTCGGCCACTGGTTCACCTACGGCCTCTACGGTCTCATCTGCGTCATTGCAGCCCTGTTCGTCTGGCGACTGGTGCCCGAGACCAAGGGTAAGACGCTTGAGGACATGTCGAAACTCTGGAAGTGGAAGGGTTACGATCCCGTCCATCGTGTGGGTAAGATGTTCGAGTAAGACTGTATACCAAAACATTATAGATTTTATCAAGAGGGGGAGGGCGCTTCATTCGGCGTCCCCCTCTTTTTTTACCGGCAGTCGAAGAGAATTTTCCTCCGATTGTCCTTGGGGCGCACAGCGAAGTGAACCCAGTAGGTCGTGCCTCGCTTCTCTTGGATCAGTTCGTCAAGTTCCCAGCCGTTCTCGTCGGCCGTGTCAAGCAGGATGCAGGCGTAGCGGATCATCTGTTCAGGGCCTGCGCAGCGGATGTCTACGGCGCAGCCCGTCAAATGATTGGAGCCCTTCGCCCCACCGCAAAGTCTGTTAACTTCCTCCGAACGATACCCTGATGTAATGATGACGGGGATTTCCTGTGACACACAGGGACTGTCCCCTCTGTGAGCAGGGAGCGCAGCGACCGAATTACAGGGGGACTGTCCCTCGCGTGTCGCATCGCCATAGAGGCGATTATACCTCTCTCTGAGCAATTCCAGCCACAAGCAAAGCCTTGTCAGATTCTCTATCGCCACATGACTCGGGATGTTCCCACCCAACGTATGGTAACTCGTCTTGGTTAACTCCCCCAGCGTAAAATGCTCGCTGAGTTTCTTGTTCTTATTAATACTTACTTCGTTCATAATAATTTGATTTTTTCAAATGACGGAGCAGCGAGCGTCAACATGCTTGCATGATTGGCCGAGTCGTGACGTCATTCGATGAAGTCAAATGACGCGCCGACGCGGTGAAACGCCGACGCGCCTAATATTCAAACAATGATTCCTGTCTTATGATACAGGGCAGGCATTTTACCCCGCTCCTCACGTATCTTCTCTACTAAATGATCGCGAACCAGACGACTCACCTTTCCCCTGGCAGACGACAAACTGGCCAGATTGAAGCATCGGATGACATCCTCATTGGTAAATTCCTCCGGTAGTCGCGCAAAGGCTTCGAAGGTTTTCTGTTTGCGCTTCACGTTAACGCAGGCATCCTTCAACTTGTTGTCGAAATAAGCCTCCGCCAACGCCCCGAAGTAGTAACACTGACAGGCATACTGGATGTTTACAATCAGTTCCGCCAGTTGCCAGTCTACCTCGTCCGTCTCGAACGCCCCACACCAGTACTGACCGTCCTGATGCATCTTGTCCCAGTGGCGCATCACAATGAAGGGAGCCGCAAAGTTCAACCCGTGATAGGCGCAACGCTTCAACAGCATCTCGTCCGCTTTCGATTCGTTCTCCTTGGCATCCTCCATCCTTCGGGCCGTCCAGTCATAGAGTTCATCCACGATCTTCTGCACAGAGAGTTCACCCTTCATCCTATCCAGTTTCTCAGCCCATTCTTTCAGGCGCTCGTCACTCTCGTAGTCCACAAAATTCTCGCGACTCATCATCTCAAAGTTAGTGGCTGGCAGCGGGATACAGGTCAGACGGGTTGCCAGACCAGAGCCAAAGTTCTGCTCGTTCACCATCTTTTTCAACGCAATAGGCGTACCTGTATAGATGAAGTTCCAGATGACATAAAACTCCTGAAACACGCTGTCCACATTCGAATAGGCCTGTCCGTCCTCCTCGTTGTGGAAGGCTTTCAACTGCAACGATTGCTTGTCGATATAAGCCCCGCCCCTTTGCAGCGAGAGCGTGTTGTCGAGTTCTGTATCGAAGGTCAGCATGTGCAGTTGCATCAGTTCGCCATCCACCTCTTCCTTAGCATTCACCATATCCTGAATAAACTGCGCGTTCGAGGTGCGCGCAGGATGCACCCTGACCACCACCTTTGGCTTTTTAGGTTTCTCCTTGTTCGCCCCCTTCGTGCGCGTCAATTCACGATAGGCATTGATGGCATCCTTGCCCGCCTTATCCGCTTCCACGATGGGCGAAGCCAACAACTTATAAAGCCTGGTCGCAAACGACTTTCCGCTGGCAGGGTCGCCAATGATCAGCGTCGAGTTGTTGAGTCGCCTTAACTCTTCTGGTCGATGATAGAAGCGGTAAGTACACCTTGTCATCAGTGTCATCAGCAGCCCCCCAGCCACAAACATCGCAGCAGGATATTGGTTACGCTTCAACCCCTTGCAGATGTCTTTCAACAGCGGATAGTCTTCGCTCAGCGCCTCAATCTGCGCGCCCCACTCCCAGAGCCTCTGGTTGATGTTCTGTTCTGTGGTTGTCACTGAGGCGTTCATGCCAAGTATCTCGCGCATGGGCTTCGATATCCCCTTGGGCGTTTCCTTGCAGGCCGACTCCACGATGCTCTGCACCTCCTGCTCTTCCAGTCCTAATCTTGGCATCACCTGCATCAGCAGCGCCTTATTATTGTCGCAAATCGCCCGCAGGTTCACCGCCAACTGGTACAACTTCACATTCCTTTCACCCTCCTGTGGCTCGCCTCCATTCCGCTTCCACCACGCTTCAATGATCTCCGCATATGGCTTTCCCTTGAACGCCGGGGCCTCGGTGACACACGGGGTCTGGCTCATCTGTGATGTCGCTTGCGATGTCACAGAGGTGCCTGACCCCTGTGTGTTTGACCCCTGTGTGTTACCAGCCCGATACTCAGGCTCAAACTTACTAATAAATGCTTCATCTGCTTCATCTTCATACATTTCTTTTAGGTTGTCAAACAAAAAATTCTCTGCTGAGGTCAGGAAGAACCCGCGACTGGCATCCTTGCAACTGTCGTCAGGCTGCACCTTCAACTTCTCGCACATCCACATCTGGTTGTCAATCAGGTTACCCCTCGACACATCGCAGCGGAACACCACCCTGAGCCCCTTACCTTTGGGCGTAATATAAATAAGGTATATCCTCAGCGCCTTCAAGTCCAACTCCTTCTGCCAGCGCTCAAAGATTGCCTTCGGGTTGTCCACATGGTCGATATCGATGGCCACAAGCCCCGACAGCCGCACATACTTCTGCTTGCGCCAAGGCCCTTTCTTCCTGCTCCCGTCCTTGCACTTCATCTCACTCTCGTCATAGCCCTGGGCACAGAAGTTGATAAAGGGATGCTCCCCCTTCTCATAGTCCGAGAACAGTAGCAGTTTCTGCTTGTTCGTCTTGTTGATGAACGACTGCCCCTTCTCCTTGGCCATGTCCTTGCAGTACTTCATAAAGCGCTTGCTGAACCATTCCGGAACCTGCGCGGGCTCCTCTTCCGCATAGCGGATGGCCAGACGGCAGCAGTCTGTCAGCAGTTTAGTCTCAGGTTGGGCGGCCAGTGCCCTGAGTTTCGCCTCAGGGCAGGCCTCCGAATAAATGATCTGTTTCTTCTTCTGATAACAAATTCTCATGTTCTAAGTGTTTATTGGTCGATAGTTTTTGTGCTGTGCAGATAGTCCGTCAGTTCGATGGCCTGGCGCAGGATCTCCGAGGCGCTGCGCTCGTGGCCCATGCCCTTGTTGGCACTCACGAAGATCTTGAATTTCTTCACGCTCATTTTGAGCCAGCCACTGGCCGATTCGCCCAGCATCACATCCTTGGGTCTCACATAGCCCGGCTCGCGCGACTTGCGCTTGAAGGCGTTCAGGTCGCCCACGGATGTCTTCCGGTCGAAACCGACGGTACCCTCTACTCTCTTGCCCTTCAACATCTGGGCGTACGACTTGTCGTCAACTGTAATCGTAATAAATTTCATAATCTCGATTTAAAATTAATGAATAATTGTCTCTTGCGTTCCTTTCAGGCGAACAACTCCTCCCGTTTGTAGTCCTGCATTTTCCAGTCCGTCGCTCATCTCCCACTTGGGGCAGACAAACTTCTGCTTCACCTTCAACTGCATCGTCGCACAAATCCTCGTCCCGTCATCCAGTATTTCCCTATGCTGGCACGAGGCACAAATCCTTTTTACCTTTACATGGTTATCGTTCTCCACCACCTCCATCTTAGTTCTTACTTCTTAGTTCTTAGTTCCGAATGAGTCCCAAGACGAATTCGCGTCCTTTCTCCGTCCACACCAGGCTCGACTCCAACTTCCTGCGTCCGTCCCGTCCGTGGACATAGCGGAAGCGGTCTTCTGTCAGGTCCTGATGCAGATACTTCTGCGTGAGTCGCCAGCGACCTCCTACCCAGCGGATGATGCCCTTGTCAGCCAGGAATGAGTTCAGGTCGCGCCCTTCCAGTCCGAAGGGCTTGCCGATCTCGGAGGGCGTGTAGCAGAACTTGCTGTACTTGTTCAACTCCTCCAACTCCTCGCCTAAGATGTCGTCAGCCTCGTCGAGCACCTCCTCGTCGCAAGCCAGCAGACGGATTTCCTTGATTTTCTGCGGGGGCATGCGATGCCCACCTGTGTTGTAACTGTTGTTGTTGATCATACTGATCTGAATTGCTGTTTTTTTCATAATCGTTTTGTTTTTTAATAAATGAATAAATGTACGTACGCATGCGCGCACATACGTAAATGATTCTCGTGCTCCCGGAGCCGAAGCCCCAGGATAGTATTTTTCCTCGCCCGAGCCTACCCGTGCGGTTTGTTGTCTCACCATGTCAAAGATCGCCAGAAATATCCACCGCCATTGCAGTTTCAACTTTTCTGGTGCAAAAGTAGAATGCGATGATGCGATGGAAAAATTTATTTTCATCGCATTTTTCATCGCATGGCAAAACAGCCCGCAAACCTCGATAAACAAAGGGAAAAATTTTTTTCAAAAAAAATAGTGCGATAGAATTTTATATGTTCTATCGCACTTTCTGTCGCATTTTGTGTGTTTTTACGACCTATTTGCAGTAATCATTTACGTGTGTTTTTACCCATTCAGCATAGGGTTGCTTCCTGCTTTCACTTCCAATATACTTGCTGAAAGTTCTCGTATTGCTGATAATGTCAGCATCCCTTGCAAGGCTGTCGTTAGATACATTCTCCTTGAAGACACCAGCCTCTTTCAGGCAACCTATCACATAACCTTTGATCTTGTCGCCACAATCTTTCCAGTCATTGGCAATCTGCAAGCCATACTCCGATCTGAGCAGACCTTCTATAAATTTCTCAGCCCATTGTTCATTATACTTGGCATCGGCCCTATTCTTCTTGAACCACCCTTCACCCAGCATCTTAGTCAGATGGAAATAAGGAGCAAAGTATTTCGTGTTTTCAAGTGTCTCGGTATTCTCTTGGTCGAAACCCAGATACTGCCCCAGTTCCTCATTCTCCTGCACCATGTCTTTGTGAATGAGTTCCATTTTCTTGATGACTTTGAAGATGGCATATTTCTGTTCTGGGCGGAAATTATAAAGTATCGGTGCGAAATGCTTGCCATATTCCCCCAGATTGGGGATAAAGAGCCCCTTCACCCTTTTGGCCAATTTCATAATCTTAGCGTATGCCTTTTTATAAATAGTAGGCGGTGTATATGAACAAGGCAGGAAACTCCTGTGATAATCATAGTCCACACTTTCAAGATACTGTATCGATGGATCATCGGCATAGTGCATGATATCCAACTCCAAAGCCTCTTTGAGCACATCCTCCTGTTTTTCTTGAAGCCAATCCATTGTCACGCAGTTCCGCCTCTTCTCTTTCTGGTACTCTTCTTCCACCTCTGTCCAGTCGAAGCGTTTCATCAGGTTGGGGAAGTTGTTTTCATAGAGCGACGCAGGAGCATCTTGGATAGTGGAGTTTATCATCTTAATCAAATCTATCATCACCAGTAACTTGTCATCATTATCAAAGTAAAGGTCTATTGTGGTGAGATCCCAGACATCCTTAAACAGTTTATACAGCAGTTCCCCGATGGTTTCATTATCCTTAGCCATTTGTGTCATGTCGTACTCCATCTTACCTGTCCTGATGTAGTTTTCATGTTTCGTTACCAGGTTCACATCATAGTCTGGAATCTCTTGGAGTTTTCCATTTTTCAAATCCTCCAAAAACTCCTTACCATGATTGATGGCACCATCAAGGGCAAGTCTGTTACACAATACGAACAGAAGGTAAACAGCAGGATTGTCTTCTTTGAGAAGATCATAGATCGCCCTGCTTTCGAAGATTTTTGATATTCTTATACTGAATAGCATTTTGTTTTGTTGATTTAAAGTTTATAATTCATAATTTGTTTCTCATAATAAGCCCTTGAAAGAAAAGATGAGAAAAAGGGTCAACGATAGTAACACAAGGCCTCTAGCAAAAAAACCTATAATACATGCACACACCGCTGACCCCACGTATGCACGTGAGTCAGCGGCCATTCGTTGCATGTATCTTATTTTTGTGATAACTTTACTTACCTGCTAGAGTTCGTGTTAGCGAACGACTTGGCTCCATTTCCCTCAAAGAACTATCTGGACTGCAAAGATAGTCTAAATCTTCCACAAATCCAAATTTTTACCCATCTTTTATTTCTTCATTAGCGATCCTCCATAATTTTAATGCCATTTCTGGCGGTTTACTTACTTGATTATTGCTTTTCACACGTGCATTTCATAGGTGTGTTTCGCAAACGGCTGCAAAAGTAGTACTAATAATCGACTCCACAAAACCCCTTTTTCTACTTTATCGACGAAACCCCGTTTTTCCTCGATAACACATTTCCCTTTAACTTTCTTTGATGTTCTTCGCAACTAAAAACCTCCAAATATTTGGGTTTTTCAAGAATAGTTCGTACCTTTGCACCATCAAATGAGTAACAAAAGTTTAATGGTATGAACAACATTGAATCAAACACTGGTGAGATAGTGATGTACCAACCCGATGAAACCATCAGGCTGGAAGTGAGAATGGGTGAAGAAACCGTATGGTTGAGTCAGGCTCAAATGGCAGAATTATTTGGTACAAAAAGACAAGCCATAACGAAGCATCTCCAAAATATTTATGAATGTGACGAATTAAAGAAAGAATCAACAAGTTCCATTTTGGAACTAGTTCGCAAAGAAGGAAACAGAACAGTTAAACGAAAAGTGGAGTTTTATAATCTTGATGCCATTATCTCTGTAGGTTTCAGAGTAAACACAAAAAGAGGCATTGAGTTCAGGCAATGGGCTAATCAAGTATTAAAAGACTATTTGCTTAAAGGCTATGTTGTCAACACCAGAATTGCCGCCCTGGAACAGCACGTTGTCAAGCAGGATGCTCAGATTCAGGAATTAAAGAGCAAGGTGGATTTCTTTGTCCGTTCCTCATTACCCCCAGTGGAGGGCATCTTTTACGACGGACAGATTTTCGATGCCTACGCCCACATCATCAGTCTTATCAGACAGGCCAAGCAATCCATCATACTTATCGATAATTATATCAATGTCGATACTCTGACCATGTTGAGCCAACGATATCGATGATGTAGTCTATCTCTTCGGGGCCAGCCTGAAGGATGCCGGGAAGAAACTCTTTGCCTACATTAAGATGCAAGAAACCTCCTCCCAGGAGTTGATCAATAGAATCAAATAATGTACAAATTCATAGTATTAGATTTAAGGTTAACATTTAAGGGACTCAGCGGAGCCCCATTTTTATATTTCTATTTCGCTATCATCATAATTTGGTTCATACAATGCTTCATTCTGCCTCTCCGTTTCCCTGACGGCTTCTTCATACCCCCTTACAGCAGCAAACGGTGCAAACTGGGCTGCACGCTTCCACATCGACATCCTTGGATGATACTTTGGCTCGTAATGTGGCAGATTAATGATATCGTCGTATTCTCCCATAACCGCAAAAATAGAAGTCACCTGTACCAAAACTCGGTACACTTTTGATGTTTTAACAGGAATTATAGTTTTGGGCTTGTTTTATTCTCAAATAATGTCTACCTTTGCAAACGACAAATGAAGGATTTGTCACCATCTCAGAGGGGGACCCGCAGTGATGCGATTCCCCTTTCTTTTTATATATAATAAGGTGAAACCTATTTTTCCTTATTATCCTCTGGGATTAAAGCGTTTTTTTACTTTGTTATCTCTATCTTAATCTCCGTTCTGAACTTCCTCACATAGATGAAATCCGTAATGGCGAATAGCATATGCTGAAAGAGGTTATGAAACTGGCTGATAAGATGCAAATCCTTTGTCAGCAGAGGGTCAAGACCCTCATTCCAATTTGGAGGCGGACAATCCATACCAATGAATGAATCAAAGGTGTAGCCCTCATCTCTTGGAAACGTGAGAGTCAACACAGATATTCCATCAGCATACAATGGGTTTAAATCCTCATCACAAAGGGCATACCATAAATCTTGCCTATCATCACCTTGCATGGGATGTAAAGTCGGATAGTCTACATCGAGATAGCACTTAGCAGTGAGTTCCATCTCTTCGCCATCACCCTCATCTATGGTATTTATCATCTTATCCCAGATACGATAGGCCCGATCGTACATTTCACGAAGAGCCTCTCGCAATGCATCATTGAAGGCGATGATGTCAGGCAACAACTCTTTCTGAATTGCCAACATCTTTTTATTAATGATGTCTTTTCGCAAGGACAACAGTACATCATCGTTTGAGTCATGACGATGGTAATCATTATACTTTTGTATAATCTCCCTATCTATGGCCTCAACGCCACAGCCATTTAAATATTTGATAATCAATCCCATAAATTAAGAAAATATTTACGAAACAAATCCAATCCCTCATAGATGATCGGATAGTCATCACTATATACCACTTTGTTGGGGCCTACTAATTCAAAAGCATCAATCATCTTCTGAATAGCCTTATTCCAGGCATCTATATCCTTAAAGTCTGGTGCATACCCATGCTTATCGAGTGCCTTAAATGCTTTCAAACGAGGTACAATGTCCCTCGCAATATAGTGGTAGGTACCCCAGACTTCCGATATTGGGTAGTCATTCTTGTAACTCCAGTTCTCAGAGTTCTCATCTCTCTTTTTCCTTTTCATATTGCTTCTCTTATTGTTCACACTGCAAAGATAAAAGCAACCTCTGCCGATTTGGGGCCTAATAAAAAAGATGTGATTCAATGAAATGTGCTATTATTTCTGATGCATTATCTAACAAAAAGACTACAACTGTTTTATTTCTCTCAATCGCATCAGCTTGTAACAAAGGAAGTGTATTTGCCAAGTCTGTCTCTCCTTCATAATCACATAAGACATGAATATCTTCAATAATAACAACATTATAAGGACAGCATGAGAAATTCAACCATTCTTCATCATTGAAGTGCACATAATTAGACCAGAACGAACCATTCTCAACATAGTCATTCATTTCTTGAGGATGAAAGAAGAAACCATGAGTGTTGTACTCTGACATCTCCTGTTCCAGCCAATTCCGCTCATTTTCATTACATGCAGCATCTATGCAATCCTTTTTAACCATTGCAATAATGCTTTGCTGTATTCTCGTGTTACAACTTGATAGAACGGTTACAGGCACGCCGTTCTTTACGCTCAGTTCATAAACCATTTTACTTATATCAGTCATTGGCTGATATGTTTTATAGAACCATAGTCCAGGCTCTAAAAACTTCTGCATCATAGAATCTGTTAGTGTCATATTCAACTTGAAATTATACGATTTGTCTCCATCTTCTTTTGATAATGGCGCAAAGATACATCAAAGGTGCGCCGGATTGGGGCACACCTGTGGGAAAAGTGAATAAAAAGGTAAATTATTACGCTAATATAGGGTCTGGACAAAAAAGATTTCTATTAATGTAATTATGATTCTCTTTATTGTTGTAATGTTGCTAATTTGTTTTCTATTTCTGAAATTTTATCAATGATTACCTGCTTGTTATTGTCTAGCTGATATGGAACCTTCTCAGGAAGGCATATACCCTCTTTTATAGTGTTATTGGTTATCCCAAAGCATAACTCCAAATCCGTAACATTTGAACCATAGACATAAAATTCCACTTGTTTGTATGCGTTAAAGATAAGACGTAAAGAATACTCTTTGTTGTTGAACTTCAACTTCTTATGTATGTCGACACCCCATCCCCAATAATCATGGAGGAGACTATCTATCTGTTTTCTTTGATTATCATCATAATAATCAAAAGAGTAATCATTGATAAGTGAAGGGATTATGATATGGCGCTCAGTATCTAACACCAACTGATCATACCATTTGCTAGGAATCATTATTACATAACTGCGATTGTTCTGAATCCGGAAACATCCCCTTGAGGATTCTCTATCTGCAACATCATCGAATATCGCACTCGAATTATCATCGTTAATAAGTCGACGATACAACATCTTGAAAGAAGTATTGGTTTCATCAGGGCGGCATGAAGCATCTCTCACAATATTACGCAGATAGTCGTCAATATTAATACTTGTATCAATAAAATAATTGCAGAACATTGTCCTTACCTCTGGACAGCCTGTAACTAGGGCTTTAAGATATTTATCTTTATTATCTGCTTTTTCTGTAAAAAACCTATCTTGGAGACCCGATCTGTCCCAATGGTTGAGACAACTTAGCATGGCTCGAATTAAAATATGCTGTTTATTCTTTCGATAATCTTCAGTTATTCCATTCTCATCAAAAAGATTACCTATAACACTATATCGATTAGAGAAATCCTGACTAGAACCGGCTTTAGGAGTAAAGAAGAAGGAGACCGACCCCTTAAAGAAAGGGTGTTTCTCTGCTTTTTTGAATGCATCTTCCCATGTCTGATTATAATTTCCATTATCATCAAACATCTCTTTTGCTTTCTCCTTTTCGTCCTTTAATTGCTCGTTTCGACTCTTCAAATCATTTGTGGCAAGGCTGTAATAGAAATTATCAACAATAGCGCCTTTATAATGAATAATTTCACTTAGCGCATTGATGACACCGACTGCTGGTATATCACTCTCGATAGTTGTATTCTCTATTATATTATGAGCCACTCGTATCATTCGTTTAAAATTCGCCTTTACCTCCTCACTATTGAAATCTTTTTCTTCAGGTAGATTCTCTATAAACTCAGTTGTAGCTGCAAAGATTATTTTATCCGGCAGAAGATATTTATCTTTTCTTAGTACGTCAAAATTGGACGTATTACCATATGGATCAGCGTGTATACACTTAAGAATAAAATCTTGATGGGTAAGGAATGTTTCTAGTATTCTCTCAATAGCAGAAAATACTGGATATTTTGCAGATGGTAAACTAATATCTTTCTGGCTATCCGTTATCAAGTTAAACAGGTCCACATAATTATTCCATCCCCGGAGTCTTTTCTCTGCCTCAGGATCCTCACAATCATGTGTAAAAAAATATGGCAAGGCATGGAGTTTTTTATCATCGACACCTTTCAGTATCGCTGCCTTAGTAAAGAAATAGCGATTGAGAAAACGGAAATAGCGATTACCTATTTCATTATCGTTTATAAGGATCTCTTCATTAATTTTACAAGAATCGTTCGTTGTCGGATTTTGCCAAAAAATGTCAATCCATCTTGCATCGATTTTTGAGATAAAATCAAGCCAATACGGGATTTCCCCATCTTCTGGTTTGTCTCCACCATATATCGCATTCGGATACTTCTTCATATAGCGCACAATTGATGCCTTGAAGTTCTCAAAAGGTATTAACGATAATCCACGGGAATTCATCTTAATATATAATTCGTCGTTCATGTCAAACTTTTCAAGCAAAAGGACATAGAACTGTAGACGTTCCAAGTTGTCTGTAAGGTTTGGTTTTTCAATACGATTATATCTTGAATGAATCTCGTCAAGCATATTTAACATAGCACAAACGGTGGGGTCGCAATTATAATCGTCCGTGAACCATTTGTTTGCTTTCAAAACCTCTGATGGCTTTTTCTCATCAAAAGAGAACTTCTTTTTGGCAATATTCGCCAGGAAATTGGTAGATGTATCGCGGGTTTCATAAGTAAAACGGCCTAAAAAGTCTGGCATTTGTTTTCCTTCTCTATTATAAACATACCAGTAAAGCAAAAACAATGTTGTTGTGCGCTGCTGTCCATCAAGAAGTTCAAAGCCATCTGTAATCCCATTGATAAGAAGTTGCTTTGAGCCGAAAAGGAAACTTAATTCCAACGGCGTATTCTTGTCAGAAGTTAGCACGGAAAAGATATCATCAAGAAAATCTGTCCTGATGTCACTTTCTGCTTTTCGTCCTTGAGCATAGGAACGTTGAATCTTGGGAATGAATAAACAGGAAATTTTGATTGGTTCTTCGTGCCCATCAACTGTGATTCCTGTATTTAGGACTTCTTTAAATGTATGTAATTTTGTTGTTTTCATATTCGTTAGATTAATCTGTGATTTTTTCAGTTGCGGTATTCTCGTCAGCAAACTCCTTCTTGAATTCATTGATCACTTTCAGTAAATATGCATGATAAGCCTTCTTGTCTTCATGGCTCCACTTCCAATCAATATGTGTTGCCCCAGGAATAACTTTGTTGAAAATGTTCTGGGTACACACAGGAACGAACACACCCGAGCGAATTCTCTCCTGTAGAATCTCTTTCTTCCATGCAAAGATCTTGTTTTTGTAGGAACGGTTTGTACCACTATCAAGCAGCGTAAGATTTCCTATCCAGTTTTTTCTCAATTTCGAGTCGTCCTCTTCAACAATTTCATATACTCGAGTTACCATTGCATTGAGTATCTCTTTTTTCTTCTCATCATCCACATTTTCTTTGTTTGTTCTCTGCTTAGAATAATATTCATCATTCAACAGTTTCTCACCAAGTGCTTTTTCAGCGCCTAACAACCAATCTTCTTGTTCCTTTGGCTTTGTGAGACTATTTGTTGTTGCAGAATCAATATGTTCTATGTCCCATCCGAATACATCAAGTGCCTCAAAGGGGAAGCGATAAATATGGCTAATGACATCCCGTGCCCCTCGCATAAGGTCAGATCGTTTCTTTTCGTCATCTTCTTTGTCAATCTCCGATAATGCCTGGTCTATCGTCTTGTTCATTTCCCTGATATTGATGAATCGAAGAAGGTCTGGCATCATTGCTTTCTCTTTAGAGTTGTCAAAGAACAAATGGATATATTCTTCATCTTCTTTAATATCAAGTTCTGCATTACCTTTACTAATGGTAATCGGATTAATAATTACAGATCTTATCTCCCTGTTGAGTTCATATATGAAATCATCGTGTGTGTTAACACCATCACGATTATAAATGTCGGAAATGTTCTTTATTGAGTATCCGTGCTTTACAAGAAGCCCAACAAGATTGTATATCTTAGGATTGTAATACCAATTCTGTAACATACGGAAACAGTCCATTACTTGTTTCCAAAGACTATCGACCGAACCAACAACGACTGATCCTTTGGCAGTCTTATCCTTTTTTGTAAGGTGGCGATAATAATATCTGAACAGGTAATCACCCTCTTGAGAAACACCTGAAGTTTCAGAATCATTATCAAATATATACTTGAAAATAATGTTGATACGTCCATCCTCTAAAGAGATATCATTGCTGACAAAAGACCAAAAATCATTCTTGTGAAGGGTGTTCTCTACCAGTTCCCAGTCTTTCGCAATGCTCAGCTGCTTTAGATTACGGATGTCGTTCTCAAAGTTACTTCTCTGCATGAAAAGAGCACGTATTTTCTCTGTATCAGTAAGCCCGATTTTACCTTTATTCTCAGTTAAGAATTCTTTGATTGCATCTTTGGTGGCATCAATCTCGTACCATATAAATTGAACACTACCAAGTTGCTTATCATTGTCATTGAGAAGGTCGAATAACTTTTGTTTAATTGTCTTTTTGTTGTATTCTTCATCATATAGGTTGAACAATGCCTCTGCGCAATCAGGGTCATTACCTTTTTCATTTTCTAGCCAGCAACTCATATAGTGCAAAGCATTTGATACATGAGCCATGTCAATGTCTCTAACATCTTGGTTTGTTAATCTCCTAAACCCAGTTTTTTCGAGTAGGAAATAGTCATCAGGCCTTGTCTCATAATAGACATGATATAGTCCTTTATTATTATAGTCATTAGAAACATCGTTAAGACTCTCATATCTTAGACCTTTTGCCAAGAATCTATACAATAAAAAGACTGTGGTCAATCTTTGTTGACCATCTATGACCTCATAGGCATCACGAAGTTCACCATTTATTTCAAACCGCCCTTCTCTGACAATCAATGGCTGTAGGCTATAAAAGGACTCTTGCGTCTTGTCCTTCCTGAGGGTATATTCAAGCAGGTCATTACACAAATCATAAACTTGTTGCTTAGTCCATCTATAACCTCTCTGATACGAAGGAATAAAGAATAGGCGATCATCAAGCAAATCGCTTACTTTTACCTGTTTGATAACATTACAATTACAAATTTCATTCATATTATTCTTTGTCATTGGATTTTTGTTAATGTTCTCTATATTTTTTAAAACTGATCCAACACTTACAATACCTTTCTTACTATCCTCATACCTATAGTTAAGCATCCTTAATATAAAACACTTGCAGAGCAGTTGGCGCGTTTGTAGTCGAGCTGAAACATACACATATACTGTTTCTGGATTACAACAGCACCATTATAGAATGGGGCTGTGGTGTGCTGGCGAGTGGTGACGGTGATGACCATATCTGGGGTCAGTACCGTTCCATTCGCACGTTTGATGCGCTTTGGCATTATACGAAATACTTTACTCATTGGCTCTTAGCTATAAATACGTTTGCAAATTTACAAATTTTTATTGGAATAATCAAGAAAACTGCCCCATATTTTATAAGGTATAAGGCAATTTAGCCCTATACCCTACTCAAAACATGTCACTTATGGTGTATGTCACTCTGAGGCATAGGGCTTAAAACCTATTTTCCTGCTTTCTTTTGTTTCGAGGCGTTCGCTGTCGCAGTAGGTCATAAGGGATTCGATAGTGTTGCCCTTGTCGCCATAAAGGATACCGTTGATGGCGTTATGACGGGCGATGTTCTCAATCTGGCCTCCGCTGAAGTCGTACTTTTCAGCGAGGGTCTTGGTGTCAGACTCTGAAAGTGAGGGTATCATTTCATGCCAGATATGCATACGTGCCTCCAGCGTGGGCTTCTCGAACTTGATCTTATAGAGGAAGCGACGTTCGAATGCTTTGTCCATGTTTTGGGCAAGGTTGGTGGTGGCAATCAGGATGCCATCAAGATTCTCCATCTCCTGAAGGATGATGTTCTGGATAGAGTTTTCCATCTTATTGGCAGATGTTTGTGCTCCCTCCATTCGCTGATTAATGATAGCATCAGCTTCATTAAAAAGTAAAATAGGAGTAATAGGACTCTTTTTTACTCTTATCCGATAGGCGTCGAAAAGGCTCTTTACATTCTTCTCGCTTTCCCCTACCCAACAGCTCTTTATCCGCGATATGTTTACTTGCATAATATCTCGGCCTGTTTGCCTTGCTAACTGAAGTACTGTTTCTGTCTTGCCTGTACCAGGACCACCATAGAAAAGACAGGAAAAACCATTCCGGAAACCGGACTCTTTCAACCGTGTTGTAATTTCACGATAATGGCTTTCGTTGATGAGTTCGCCTAATTCATCAATCTGCTTCTGTATGTTTTGTCCGTAATAGAGTTTTTTCCTAGCGACTTTATCGCTTTCTATAAATTCACAAAATCTACTTTCCTTGAATCGTGTATTCATTTTCACCTCACTCAAATACTCTTCTTTGAAATCTTGAGTCAGGCGATACGATTCACGATCGGCCATTCCATTATCGTTGTTATATTCTATTACATTTCTGTAAAATAACATATGTGATCCTCTACTTAGTTTGGACTTTGCGCGATTCCACATTCTCTTGCTATCATATAGGAAATCCAAATCATGGTAGCCTATGTTGTCATCATTATTATTGACGCAGAGATGACAGAACAAAACCATTAACATCTCCTCGTCTTCATCAAGATTCAGATTGTCCACTGAATCTATATAATGAAGTTGTCTGTTGTCTTCAAAAAGAGCGTGTATTTTCTGAATCATCATATCATAGGTTATTTCACAATCCCTACGCATTTCAAAGATTTCTTCCAGTTCACCAAAGAGTTCCTGACATGTGAGGTCTGTACACTTTTTAGGTATGTATTTCTCATCATGCTGAATCGCTTCCAAAACATCTATTGGCACTCTGTATGTCTTATACCTTCTATAGCTTGCCCTATTTCTACAGCAACGAAGATATTCTCTCTTTTCAAGTTCATCAATATCATTCGTATAGCGAAGTAAATGAACCGTTGAGCACTTTACAAAATCACTTAATTCACTAAGTTGAATACTATCATCATCACTTTTGTTAATAAAAAGGGCAAACATCAAACTCTGTTCTTTTGTCATATCAAGTTTGTCAGACACATATTTTATATATTTGTCTGCCTTACGGAAAAACTCCTTATTAAGTTGTGAGTCCTTTGCCTTTTCCACTATTTGCTCAATGGCCATGAGTAAACTTAGTTTCTTCGAATCTATTCTTTCCATATCTATTACTAATTTATTATATGTTCACGCTGCAAAGATAAAAGAAAGGTGCGCCGTTTTGGGGCACACCTCGTGAATGTTTTAAAATGGTGTGGGCATCTTGTCTGGAGGGGGTAGAATGAATGGATCCTTTCCAATATTATCAAAGTGTCCTGGATTGTTCTCTCCATTGATTCTTGAACCTACAATTTCTCCACCTATTGGGCTTTTCCCAATATTATTGTCCTCCGGATTTAAAAACCTTGTGAACTCACCCATAAAGTCCATCATCACAATCCCTGTTGCACCCTTACGATGCTTAGAAATTATAACCTCAGCCTTGCCTCGATAGTCAATAAATCCATCTGAACTCTGAAGGAGTCCGTAATATTCTGGGCGATGCAGGAACACCACCATATCAGCATCCTGTTCGATGGCTCCGGATTCTCGAAGGTCAGATAATTGTGGACGCTTCCCCTCAGCACCTTCGCGAGACTCCACGCCACGATTCAACTGGCTCAGTGCCAACACAGGGATGTTCAGTTCCTTCGCCAGTCCTTTCAGTGAACGTGAGATGATGGATACCTCTTCTTGGCGATTGTTATATCTCATCCCACTGGCAGTCATCAGTTGCAGATAGTCTATCATAATCAGTTCGACATGATGCTCCTTCACTAAACGACGAGCCTTAGTCCTCAATTCCATCACGGAGAGACTTTCCGTATCGTCAATATACAAAGGTGCTTCTGTCAAGACGGCGAGATTATTGTCGAGCCGTTTCCAGTCTTCTTGGTCTAACTGCCCACTCAGCAGTTTCTTTCCATCTATCTGGCAGGCATTCGACATCAGACGGTTGGCAAGTTGAACATCCGACATCTCCAATGAAAAGAATGCCATTGGCCTATTCTGATCCACTGCAATATTCTTCGCCAGTGAGAGTGCGAAAGCCGTCTTTCCCATTGCAGGGCGTCCAGCAATAATCACCAAATCTGACTTCTGCCATCCGCAAGTCATGTCGTCCAGTTTGTGGAAACCAGAGGGGATGCCTGTAAGACTTCCTTTATTGGAATATGCATTCTCAATTGACTTTACAGCCTTTTCAATAACGGGAGCCAGCGCTGTATAGTCTTTTCTCATGTTCATCTGCGACAAATCCAGAAGCAGACTCTCCGCTTCCTGCATCACATCCCTGACATCATATGTCTCATCGAAGGATTTCTTTCCTATCTCATTGACATAATGGATCATCTGGCGCGACAGGTATTTCTCTGCCACCACATTGGCATGATACACGATATTGGCGGAAGTGGCCACCTTCGAACTTAAATCAGCAATATAGCCTGGCCCTCCTGCCTCATCGAGTTTTCCCATCTTCTCCAACATATCTGCTACCGTCAACACATCAATAGGGCTTTCCTCCCTGCTGAGTTGTTGTATGGCTTCGAATACCATCTGATTTATGGGATCATAGAAACTCTCAGGTCTCAACAAATCACCCACTTCCAAATAGGCATCCTTGTCTATCATCAGCGCTCCCAAAACAGCCTTCTCCATTTCAAGAGCCTGAGGCATCACATGTCCGTATGTGAAATCCAACTGTTGTTGGCTCCGTCTACTATTATTTCTTTGTCCTGGCATAATCCAAATTTCGTTTTGAATAACGCTGCAAAGATAAAAGAAAGGTGCGCCGTATTAGGGCACACCTTATAAAAGAATTATTTCTTTCTGTTTTCTACTCGTTCCTTTGGTTAATCAGATTAACCACAACTTTTACCATCACATCCTTCTCTTCCGTCTTGCTCTCGGCAATCATCAGAGTCAGGGCTACAAGGGTGTTGTCTGCCAGTCGCTTGGAACCGTCCTCACGATAGAGTATACCATTATTATTGAGGAACCAAAGGAACAACGTGGCAGCAATACGTTTGTTACCATCGCTGAAAGAGTGGTTCTTGGTGACGAGATAAAGCAGCATGGCAGCCTTCTCCTCCACGCTGGGATAGAGTTCGTTGCCACCAAAAGTCTGGTAAATCTGACCAATACTACTCTTGAAGGAATCATCTTTCTCGTTACCAAAGAGTGTAGACCCTCCAAATTTATCGCGCAGATTCTGAATGGCTTCCATCGCATTCTCATAGGTAGCGTGGAAAGTCTCTTTTGTGGTGGTACCATCTATAGTCAGTCTCTCATAATCATAATTGTCCAACGTGTCAAGTGCGTAGGTATAGTCCACAACGACATTCAGTAAATCTTTCTGATCCTTATTCATGATTACATTATTTTTTTTTATTGTTTTTTTCTATTTAATGAAGATGATAATACGAGGTTGAAAAGTTGAAATCTACAATATCTCCCTTGCTATCCAGGCACATGCCTCAGCATCAGCGAGAGCATGATGGTGGTTCTCCAAATGATAACCACAGTATTCTGATACAGTATGCAGTTGGTGGTTTGGTAATTGTGGAAAAGCCTTGCGAGATGCCACACATGTGCAATGGAATTCATAATCCGGATAGTCCATCTGGTAACAACGGAATACGGCTTTCAGACAACTCTCATCAAAGGCCTTATTATGGGCCACCAGTGGCAATCCCTCGATAAGCGGCTCTATCTGCTTCCAAACCTTTGGGAAGACAGGCGCCTCTTCTGTGTCTTGACGAGTAAGACCATGCACCTGAGTACACCAATAATTATAATAATTTGGCTCTGGCTGAATCAGAGAATAGAACGTGTCTACGATCTCGCCATCCCTAACAATTACCACTCCAACAGAGCATACACTGGTGCGCTCGTTGTTGGCAGTCTCAAAGTCTATTGCTGCAAAGTCCCTCATTTGTCATCCTTGTATTTGTTCCACATGTGTTTGGAAATCTCAGCCACCTCGTCACGGAACCATTTGGGCTCTAACACTTCGATATCACTGCCTTGTGAAAGAATCTCCTGACGGAAATCAAAGGTAGGACGAAGTCTGACAGTGAAGATGCTGTATTCATCTGTCCGCTCAATCTCCCTTTGTGTCTGATGGAGAGTCAGGCTGCGGAGATAGTTGGCTTGACCAGCAGACACCTTGATTTTGACTGTCTCAATGCTGACATTGTGATCTGCGATGATACCAAAACAATCTTCGAAGAAATCTTCTGCATTGAAGTCTTTGGGATATTTGAAACTCTTATCGGTTAATCCCAGCCACTGAACTCTATCCAAGGCATAGATCATCACCTTATCATAATATGGGCTACGGGCCACCAAGTACCAGCGCTGCTTGAAGGCTTTCAGACAATAGGGTTCCACCTCGAAGGTGTTGGCCTCATCACGCCAATAACTCTGGTAGGTCATCCCAAGCACCAGGTTCTTTTTCAGGGCTTCAAGGATGGCAGGGAGATATTGCTCCCCATCAGGGATTTCCTCAAACAGCACCTTATCCTTGATGCTCATGCTATCCAGCATCAGATTGCTGACTGTAAGGGTATTGAAGAGCCAACTACGCATGGAGCCGTTTTTCAACTCGTCTGCGTTCTGGATATAATAGCGATATTGTCCGCCCTGTTCGTTCTCAATGACAAGACCAAACATCTCCTCGATAGCAATGCGCCATTTATGGAATGTTCTGATAGAAAGGGCATCACCCTCACTCATGTCATTTTCGAGCCATCGCCTATTGATGTCCTCGAAAGAAATCTTCTTGGCTTTATAGATGGTATCCACCAGCCAGACATACTTGTTTACTGTATTCTTTGCCATACATTATAACTTTTGATGGTGCAAAGATACAAAAAAGGTGTGCAAAAACAAGGCATAGGTTTCTTTTTTTTGCAAATTCACTCACATTAGGCGCGTCGCCGCGTCGGCGCGTCGGCGCGTCTTTTGGTTTTTTCATTTTGCGCTACATAGAAGAATATATCTATTTTAAATTATTATATATTATAATATATAATAATTATATATAATATATAAGCATAAATGATGCGCCTATTGATTTTTCGAAATGACGCGCCGACGCGCCGACGCGGTGACGCGCCTACAACGAAAGTGTTAAAATTGCTTCGTTCGTCATTTTAACATTTGAAATAAATC
>ONTZ01000094.1 GCA_900320905.1 uncultured Prevotella sp. | reverse complement strand
GTTAAACATGGGAGGTTAGCGTATGGTCATCAAGATGGACACGATAGACGGGGCGCATGCCGCCAACGCTATCAACTATGTGCTCGACAAGGAGAAGGCGAGGAAGGAGGACAAGCCTGTCTTTCTCGCCTCCAACCACATTGAGCTGAACCCGATGACGGGCAAGCCGTACTCGCCCTTGGCCGTGCTGATGGACATGCAGCTGCTGCTGGCAACATCCAAGCATAAGGCGGATGAGCCTTTCTGGCGCATCGAGCTGTGTCCGCCGCCGGAGGTCTGCCGGAACTGGACGATGCAGCAGTGGGACAGATTCTGCAAGGACTGCGTTCAGGTGCTGGACGCTACCGACTACAAGCGGGAGGAGGTGAAGGACATGGACGGCAGGCCAGTCATCGACAAGAGGGCGGGACACCCCAAGGTGAAGGTGAGCGGCAGGCACACTATGCTGGCCAAAAGTCAGTATGTAGCCACTGTACACTTTGACACGGGCAAGCCGCATGTACACATTGTGGCCAACCGTCTGACGATGGACGGCGAGATGCAGGACACACACAAGTGCAAGGAGCGGGCGAAGACGGCGGCAAATATCATTGCGGAGAAATACGGATGGACAAAGGCCGAGGAGAGGGAGAACAAGCGGATGGAGCGGATTCACGATGCAGCAATGAAGGTGCTGAAGGAAATGGACGCTTGGGATATCGAGACATACTTCGCTCAGATGCGTAGGAACGGGTTTGAGGTGGAGCCGACATACGACTCGAGGGGTGTCTGTCGGGGGTACTCCGTCGGCGAGAGGCTGTACGACCTCGACGGAAATTACTCCAGTACGGTGATGTACAAGGCCTCGGCCAAAGGTTTCGGGCATGGGCGCGATATCACAGTGTCAAAATTGCCTGACTCCTGGCAGAAGCTGCACTCTGTGATTGTTGAATCTGAGCCGCAGAATATTGAGGAACATCCACGGGTAACGAGGATTGAGGATGAGGTCAAGGATGAAAAGACTGTCAATGAACAGCCGATGGCTAAACCGAAGCCGAATCACACTGTGACTCCAACAGTCACTGCACAGCCGACGCAAGAGCCAGCTCCCCATAAGTCCACGGAGGCCGAGAGTGACCGTCGGACAGCCATCTGGCTTGCGCTGAATGCCATCAAACGCTTTGTGAAGAGTCCGTTCAGGACGGAGTTTAGCCCGCTTGATAGGGAGGACATCCTGCCAGAAGGCATCGTCGCAAAGGCCATCGACATAGGAGAGCTCGAAGGTTCTTCGTTCAGCGAGGAAAACCTGAAGAGTGCTGCAATGGAACTGCTTGATCAGTTTGAATGTAGTGCCGAGCGTGCGGGTGATGCAGCTGAAGCTATGCTTGATGTCGTTGCTAACCTTGCCCTGCCGGAAACGCAGCCGTCCCTTGGAGGTGGTCAGAGCAATAACGACCTGCCGAAGAAGAAAGATGAAGAGTGGTATTGGTGGAAGAAGAACGGCTTCATCAGACAGCATTATAATAGAGGACGAAAGAGATAACTTCTTTATGAAAATGAAAAATAAATACGACAGCATGCTTCCCTCTGGCGATAGTCAGATGCAGGGAGGCAACAGTGAGACTGGGGGACGGCAGGAAAGCCCCCGTAAGCAGGAGAAGCCGCATACCATCCTGCAAGTTGTTAACAAGCTGAAGGCTCTTTTTCATAGCGGTCATAAACGTGCAAAGCTCTATGACCAGAAGGAGTTTGAGCGTGGCGTAAAGGCCGTGCTGAAAGGTAAGTTCCTTGTGAAGTCAACCAATGAGGCCATTGAAATGTTCAAAGAGCAGCAGGCACTTCTGGACAACGTTCCCCTCGATGCAATGAGGAACAACAGTAACAAGCTCCTCAATCAGGACATGGACGTCGTGCCGTTGGAAGAGATGAACCAGACTGCGGAGGATATTCTTCATCAGGTGGCTGAGAACATGCACGACTCGAAACTCATGAGCCGCTATGTCGAAGAACTGACGAAGAAAGACCGCGAGAAATGGCAGCAGTCTCAGGTTTGCATGGCAATGATGAAGGGTGGCGAGACTGTCTGCGAGTATATCGAGGCAAATGCTGAGGAACACCTTATCCGTCTGTCCTCGCGCATGGAGTGGTTCCCCATTGCCTACCATCTGGCCGACAAGGTGTGGGCGATGGCCTTTATGCCGATCTTTGTCATGTCAGCCATCTGGGGCATCAATGAACTGGCGGCGTACTTGGAACGCAGAAAGAAGAAAACGAAGTCACGCCGATAGTTCCGCCTGCATCTAAATCCCTTGTAAAGAAACGAGAGGCAAAGCCAGCCTCTCGTTTCTTCTATATATCCAGACTTTTTGTTCAAAAATGCTCTTTGTTCACGGATAATGAACGCGCATTGTATGTTGAAAACGAAATCAGCCCCAAATTACTATTATTTCTTAGTAATTCCACCAACGACATCATCATTTTCGATGCTATGCTCGGTTTTCTTGACGTTGGCTTTAAGAGACCCGAAGCGCCAAGTGACGGAGAGACTGAACGAACGGGCACGATTCCACGACTTCTGATAATCGCGATAGTCGCCATTGACG
Organism: uncultured Prevotella sp.; assembly: GCA_900320905.1. Classification (GTDB taxonomy): domain Bacteria; phylum Bacteroidota; class Bacteroidia; order Bacteroidales; family Bacteroidaceae; genus Prevotella. The sequence continues at coordinate 7,234 of ONTZ01000094.1, read as the reverse complement.
GTCTCGGCCTCTGATGTCCAGTATTTGTTGAATGGGGCGTTAGCACCAAGGCGCACCGTCAGGCGGTCATCCTTGAGGAACGAGCGTTGCAGGGAGAAATAGTAACCATAATAGGAATGTTGTATGTAGTAGATGCCTGAGGGACTATGGCCAACCTTGCCGTATGTGACTGCATAGAAAAGCAACTTCCAGGGTAGCTTCTGAGAAAGGTTCGCATAGAAATTGTCAGACCACCCAAAGGTGCGATAGCCAAGGTTGGGGTTCTCGTTGTGCTCGTAGCGCAGATTGTTATTGAAGACAATCGTCGTACCATCGAATGGCCTCCACTGTATGTATTGCTCTATCGAGAATCGACGATAGCGAAGGATGTTATCGTATGTGTTATATCGGATGTCGTTTTTAGCGGTCTGAATGGAGCTGATGCCACCTGAACTGAAGTTATAGGCAGGGGCAATCTGTAGTGTCAGATGAGGTAGGATATACGAATAGATAAGACTGATACGCTGCGTTCGTGAACTCACCAGGTTAGGATTGCCCTGTTGGACAACCATTGGCGATGTAACGACAGCAGGATTCAGATAGGATATGCCTGGACGGTTGATGCTGGTTGTATAGCTCAACTTCAAGGATTGTGCATCCGTCATCTGGTACTTCAGCGAGGCCTGTGGAACCCAGTCGTTCAGATGTTTGTCGTAGGTGTTGCCTTTCCCATCGGGATATTCACCCTGCATATAGCTGTGTTCATAGCGCAGTCCGGCCCGTGCTGACCACTTATCGTGATTGTAGATGTAGTCGGCGTATGCAGCGACTACACGGGTGGTATGTCTGAACTCGTCGTTGGTGAGAAGGTCGATACCATAGAAGTCCTGCGTATTGTGGCTGTTGTTGTTGCGATCGATATATTTCGTACCAATCTCAAGCTGGTGACCCTTGCCCAATGGACGCAGCCAGTCTGCTTGGAAGGTGTGTTCTGTAAATCGCTCACGTTCTGTCTGGAGACTGCCTGTATATTTGAAAGGAGCATTGACTATTTCTGTGTACGTATTCTCCTGGTCCGAATGTTGACGCGTCAGGGCGAGCATGTACGAGAGAGTGAGCCGCTCGCCCTTCCGACGCGTCTTGTGCTCGTAATCGAGCCTTCCGTTCCAGGAGTGATGACTGTAGCCGGGCATCCAGTAGTGGTTATTAAATCGATAGAGAATATCGTTTGACGAGTTGCTCAGCGACGTCCGGCTATCACCCTGCACGTTAAGCTTGTAGAAGTATCCCCCAAATGAGGCTGACAGCAGGTTCAGCGAGTCGATGTCGTAGCTCGCATTGATGTCGGCATAATGGATGGAGCCAGGGTTCGTACCGTCAGACTGAGACAGCATTCGATTGCCCGTATCAAGATAAGTGCGGTCTGTATAGGTACTGTTCTCTGTCTCGCGGCTCGACATTCCTCCGTAGCCGTATTCCACAGATGTCAGCAGCTTACCTATCTGTCCCGTCAGCGAGCCGTAGAAGTTTGGATGATTCAGTGAGTTATAGGTAGCCGATATTACACCCGTCATGCCTTGCATCTTCGAACCATCAACCATCACGATATTCAGGATGGCATCCACGCCTTCGGCATCCTCGCGTGCTCCAGGATCGGTAATCACTTCGATACGCTTTACCATCGAGGCGGGCATCGACTTGAAGGTTTCCTTGGCATTCTTCGACAGGCTGGGGTCATAATGCCCATTCTTGTATATCTTATAGCTGCTATTGCCCTTGACAAGTATGTTGTCTTGTCCGTCGACCGTCACCATAGGCACCTTGCGAAGCATATCCATTACTGTCTGTGTTTTCGACTCCTCGTCAGCCTGGACATCATAGCCTATGCGGTCTATTTCCTGTTTGACAAGCTGCTTCTGTGCCTTGATCACCACACCATCGAGCTCCTTACTCCAGGTGATGGAATCGCTCTTTACTTTGGTCGTATCTGTTTTCGTCTGGGCAGTAGATTCCCCTGCTCCCGCTGCCATCAACAGCAGGAGTGCCATTATTCCAATATGTTTCATGGTTTACTTCTTTAGCCGTTCGATACTCGCTTGGAACATTTCTTGTAAGAATTCATCGTTGGTAGCCTTCATCACTTTTTCAAGTTCTTTGATTACCATCTTCTTCTCCATATCGTCCAGTGCGTCGGCCTTCTTACACATCTTGTATATGTGTGAGGCATAGTAATTGGATGCTGTGCTATTGGGGTTCTTCAGGAAGAGATTCTTGAAGGTGTTGAACTGGCTGAGCCATGATTCAGAACCGATGCTACTGCTAACAAAGGTGGAGTCGCTGCCAAAGGCTGCCAGCCCCTCACCCATCGAGAAGAATCCGCTAAACAAATCGTCATCTCCAAACGAAAACCCGTTTGCACTCAGTTTCACGTCATTGCCGTTGATTCTAAAGATTCTCCCCTTCTTCCCGCTCTCTCGATATTGTTGTGTAGTGGCATAGGTTACGATGAGTTTTCCCACAATTTCTTTTTCGTCTTTACGCCATTCCATAGCGTATGCATAACGATGGGTCTTGCTCATATCTTCCGGATCAAGGAAAAGCGCGTAGATATAACGTGACCCCTTGATGTCGCCCAAGGGATAGCCGCTGTCATCACCACCTACGGCTAAACTCGTGTAGTCGTATGACTTCTTGCTTGTAGCAGATGCCGTTTTCATGCTGTAGGCTTTCTCTTTGTCCTGTTCAAAGGCACGCTCTACATCCTCAACCAAGTCGTGGTGGGATGCGGGTATTGTAAACTCATAGACATCTAATTGTCCCTCCTTGACTCCCGTTTCCGGGTTTTTGTTCAGTTTGTGACTACTTTCCACTTGTGCCGGTTTACTTGTTATCAGCACGTTGAAAGCACGCTTAATAAACCCTTGTGCATGGGTCGTCAGGGGCATCAGCATTAGAATGCCTGCTGTCAGAAATTTCTTCATAAGCCAAATACTTTGTTTGTTCGTTAATATATAGGATGGTACCGTCTTCTTGTTCCACAGGGACATACCCGAGAGACAACAGCCGTGCCTCTGTGAGTTCTTGCCGACATTGTGCAATCTGCTCTTCTGCCTCTTGTAGTCCTTTTGCTGCATCAGCCATCATGGTGTATGTCTTGGCATAGTCGTTGATGGTGGGTTCTGTCTTACGCAGACGGCGTTTCCTGGACTGAATAGGACGAGGCTCATCACGCATGATTTCTACAGAATCGGTCTTTTCTTCCATTTCTGTCTCTCTCGGCTGCATCGTCCTTGCTGTGTCTGTCTTAGCCGTCAGATCTGTGCCTTCAGGTTGCAGGCCAACTTGTTTAGTTGGTACTGCAATATAAAGCAAACCTGCGACAGCTGCAGCAGCTACGCCCCAGAAAGCCCATCTTCTCTTTAGCCGCTTTGGTTTCATCGCCTTTATCTCTCTAAAGAGTTGCCTATAGTCCTCCCATTCCTCGGGTACATTTCCGCGAAGGAAGTAGTCTGCAAGGATGTCTTCTTCCTCGAGAGTCGAAGTGCCGTCCATATACTTGTCCAGCAGCTTTGCAATATAATCCTTTGTGTACTTTATCATCGTTTATTCCTCCGTTTTATTTCTTCCAATAGTGTTCGTCTTGCCCTTGCCAGCAGCGTGCTTACCGATGTCATTTCGATACCCAATAGTTGGGCAATCTCTTCGTGGCTCCGTCGTTCCTCTTGGCGCATATATAATAAGGTGCGTTGCGTGGTGGGCAGTTGCTGTAGTTTCATTATGAGCCATTCCTCGTTTTCCTTTGCCTCCAGTTCTTCTTGCGGACTGCTGGTAAGACTGACGATGGTGGCCTCCTCAAGCGATTCGGCTGTTCGCCGCCTCTGGAGATCCCTCAGCGTGTGTTTCGCCATCAGCGTAACGATAGCCTCTACTGACCGGAACCGCTCCAGTTCGTCGTGCATCTGCCACAGACGGAGCATCACATCCTGTGCGATGTCCTCTGCCATATCTTCGCCCGCCCCGTAGTGTCGGCTCACATTGAGCGCTTTCTCTCGCCACGTGCGGGCTTTCTGTTCAAATGCACTTCTTTCCATTTATTCTTTGCTACACCTATTAGACGCATATATCGCTCAAAACCAAACTGACTTTAGCAGAGTTTAACAGATTAACGTTTCCTAAGAATCCCAAGTATAATCAGCAGATAGCCTGCGAGGCATAATACCGGAGCGATGACAATCCTACAGGTTGAGAAAATGGCTGGATTGAAAGATTGTTCGTTACTACTTGAACCAGACATTAGGATATAGCCTATGAGTATCAGGACACATGCTATGATGATGATTCGTTTTCCGCTTAAGCCAGCGAGTATCAATTGTTTGGCTTTATTGATATTGTTTGTTGTAGTATTCATATTGCTTGATGTATTGATGAATGAATTCGGTTCTTTCAAATTGTTCTGCTACGACAAGTGCCTGTTCCATGGTCTGCATCCATGTGTAGCGGTTATAAAGAGATCCGGCACGACGCGATAATTTGATGGTGTTTATCCATGAGAGCCATTCGTCAGAACGGCGCAGCAGGCTACTGAGAATCTCATCACCCTGTTCTGGTTGGCGTGCCATATAATAGCAACGGGCCATCGACAGAGCGTATTCTGTATAGGGAATGTTCTCCTGCGGCATTTCCTTCTGCCATTTATGACATACGTTTAGGGCTCGCTTGATGTCACCTCGCTGGAGAAGAGAGTCGATAAGCACGCCCATGATGAGCTGATGAGTATTGGCCATACGCTTGACATCCTCATCCACATAGATTCCTTTCGTGCTCAGACCGCCATAGCGGAAGCGGTGCATGATGTTGTCATAAAGCCTCTCCACGTCTAATCTCTGATTCGTAGCCGTAGGAGAAATACGATAGGCAAGTCCTTCGAGTACCAAATGGTCGCGCAGGAAGGGCAGAATGTCGGAACCCATGCTGATGGACATATAGACGGGGCGTTCCCATTGCAACGCCACACTCTGACCAGAGGTCAGAGAATTGGCCTGCAACAGCATATCGAGCACCATCAGTTCGTTCTTGAAGAGACCCTGCTTGCCTTTCAGCGAGATGGTCGCTGGGCCGATGGTGATGCTGTCGGTATCGATGGGTACATATTCCATCCTGCCCTCCTTGTAGTCTTCATGGTTCAGGCTGATGGGCAGGGGTGGCGAGTCGTATGCAGGACGCTTCATTTGGTCGATATACCAGTCGCCTTCCACCTCATGGTTATACCAAAGCGGGAATGTGTCGTTATCGCCATTGGTCAGGATGATGGGATGTCCCTCTCGCTGCATGCTGTTGAGATAGTTGGCGCCGAAGTCGCGACAGGTATAACGGCCTGAGCGGTCATGGTCATCCCACGTCTGGCTTGCCATCTGGATGGGAACCAGCAGGCATGCGATAGCGGAAAGAACTGCCAGAAGGGAAGCATATTTTGCACTTTTCACTCTTACCTTTTCGCTTATCATTCCCACTCCCATGCCTATCCAGATGGCAAAGGCATAGAACGAACCAGCATAGGCGTAGTCACGTTCACGCGGTTGGAGCGGCGTCTGGTTCAGATAGACCACGATGGCAAGTCCCGTCATCAGGAACAGCAGCATGACAACCAGGAACTGTTGCTTACCTTTGCGCCATTGCCATAACATTCCCACCAGTCCGAGCAACAGCGGTAATCCATAGAACACGTTACGCCCTTTGTTCTCTTTCAGGTCTGACGGCAGCTTCGATGTGTCGCAACCTAACAGCCAGTCGTCTATCCATCGGAAACCTGTAATCCAGTTGCCGTGTTCCACTTCTCCGTGTCCCTGAATGTTGTTCTGTCGCCCCACGAAGTTCCACAGGAAATAACGCCAGTACATGAAGTTCACCTGATAGGAAAGGAAGAAGCGCAGATTCTCTGCAGTAGTGGGCACGCCGTCCTTTTTCTCGACGTTTCCGAGCCAGTCCTCGTAGGCTTTGGTATGTTGTGAGGAGTGCATCCGGGGGAAGTACATATTATTCTTGTACACATAATCAATATCATGGCGCACCACCTCGTATTCCTGCTTCCCTTTTCTGCCGCAGGGACGATAAACGGCCTTACCTTCTTTCTGTCTCGGCACCAGATACTCTCCTTCTGCTACGCGGTCTATTTCGCTGCAATACGCAGGACCATAGAACAGCGGCGTCTTGCCATATTGCTCGCGGTTCAGATAGCTTGCCAAAGAGAAGATATTGTCAGGCGCATTCTCACACATCGGCATCTGGGAATTGGCCCTGATGAAGATGACACCATAGCTGCTATAGCCGATGAGCATCATCAGCAGGCAGGCTAACGATAACCTGACTATCCTTCGCTTCACCTTATAATAGGAAATAACGATTGTTCCTGTCAGCAGGAAGATGTAGCAAATGAGTCCAGTATTGTAAGGGCAACCCAGCACATTGGTAAACAGCAGTTCAAACCATCCGCCAAGTTTCACCACGCCAGGAATAAGACAAAAGAGGATAACGCCTATCAACAACCCGCCTGCAATGAGTGTCTTTAGCATCCCCATCCACGTGACCTGTTTCGTCCGACGGAAATATACCACAAACGACATGGCGGGCAGGCAGAGCAGACAAAGTAGATGGACACCGATGGACAATCCTGTAATATAGGCAATCAGGACAATCCATCGAGTACTGCCGGGTTTATCCATCTCGTTCTCCCATTTCAGAATCAGCCAAAACATCAAGGCGGTCAGGAAACTGGAGAAGGCATAGACTTCTGCCTCGACTGCCGAGAACCAGAAGGTGTCGCTGAAGGTGTAGGCCAATGCGCCAACCATGCCGCATGCCTCAATGGTGATGACCTGCGAAATGCTCATTTCCCCATCGCTGATAGGGCAAATCAGTTTCCGGGCAAGGTGAGTCACCGTGAGAAACAGGAAGAATATGCAGCCCGCACTCAACAGTGCCGATAGGAGATTAACCATCAGCGCCACTTGCGACGGATTACTGGCTAACTGTGAGAACAGGTTGGCGGCTAACATAAAGACTGGTGCGCCAGGTGGGTGACCAATCTCCAACTTATAGCCACACGCAATGAATTCAGGACAATCCCACAGACTGGCCGTTGGCTCTACAGTCAGTCCATAGACAATAGCGGCAATGGCAAAGACAAGCCACGCCATGCAAGTGTTGAGTTTCTTAAATGTTTCTTGTTGCATAATGCTTTGCACGTTTCATTAAACGG
>ONTZ01000019.1 GCA_900320905.1 uncultured Prevotella sp. | reverse complement strand
ACTTCACCACCTTTGAGGACGGTCTTGTTCTGGTGGTCGATGATGGTATAGCCATAGGGCTTATCCTTGGAACCATGGAAAACAAGATCAATACCAAACTTCTGTTTCATAACCGTTCGGAGTTCTTCTTTGTCGGCAGTCATGTCGCGGTACTTCAAGAGGATGGCTCTAAGCTGTTTCCGTCGCTTTTCATCGGATTCGAAAGTTTGGCAGTGCTGCTGGATGACACTCAGCGGCAGGGTCTCGATAACGTGCCCATCACGCTTGATACAAAGATCATCATCTTTGGTATAGCACTCGTAGCCGCAGGATTCGAGGATGGCCTTGAACTGGTTGACCGTAGAGAAACGGTACTCCAAAGCTTTCTTGACGGTATCGGAAGCCCGCTGTTCCTGGTTCTCGCCCATAATGCGGTTGATGACTTCCTGAGAACGGATGCGTTCCTGATTGTGGTCTATCTTGTGGCCATCGGGAGCCACACGGCTCGTCACTATATGAATATGGTGGTTGTCAGTATCGTGATGGGCGTAGATGAGAATAGGCTGGCCGTCCTCTCCATAGCCCATTTCTTTGAGGTACTGATGGGCGATGTCTAACAGTTGCTCGTAGGTGTATTCGTCGCCTCGGCAGCTGATGGCGAGGTGGAACTGTGGGGATTGAATCCTTTGGTTGTGACGATAAGTGTACTTGGTTAGATACTGCTTCAACTGTTCGGGAGTATAGGAATCTACTCTTCCGATGAAACCGAAGTTTTCCATTTCAAGGAGTTCTGCAACTCCCTCACTGACCTTGCGCTCGTTGTAATCGACGGCGTGGAAGGTTGTGCTCGATGGCAGAATAGTGGCTATCATTTGTAGAATTACTATTTTTTAGAAATTATGAAATACTGAAAGATAGTAATTCAGAAAAACAGAAAATATTAAAGAAACAGATTAAAGTCGGGCTGCTGTTTCTGAATTTATGAAATTATGAGTTTCATATAGTTGTCAGTCGTTTGGCAATGTCATGTTGTTCCCGCATTCCGTAACATTCAAAAGAGTCCCCGCCCAATGTGATGAGCGGGGACTCTTTTGAATGTTACGGAATGCGGGAAGCGACTTAGTCGAAGCGCTCTGCAACTATCGCTGCGTAATAATTATATGGAAGATAATCATTACCATTATTACGCCATAGTGCCTTACCATTTTGAGGGGCATCTGTAATTCCCAATTGAAGTGAATTCTTACTCCATTGACCTTCTAGAGACCTCCCTGATACAGATCTTATATAAAGATCGTTTTGAATACCATAATTCTCCACTCCGCCAACTTCATCCCGATCATACAACAAAAATCTAATAGTGCCCGGACTATAATTGTCTGGCTCCTTGGCAAAGACTGCACCGGCTCCCATATCACTAGTTGCAAACACTTCATACCAGTCGAAGCTATTTTTGGGATAAACAGCAGATTTATAATACTTGTAGATGGCTTGAGCATCTTGCCAACTCAATAAACTTGTCCTCAACTTTTCAGGATTCTCTATCTTGATGGAGCCAGCCTCATGCCACTCAGGTCTATAAACAGCCATCGGGCCGTAAATAGCCGGATGGGGGGCCTCGTTATTCGCACCTTTGTAGTTATACTTCTGTATCTCCTTGTGCATCACGAAGTGGGCACCCGGAATCTGGCAGACGCGGAACTTATCGGGGTCGGTGGCCTTAAACATGCTGAATTTCAAAAATTTGTCCTTGTAGATATCGTAGTTGTTATAGATTCCCTCTTTCTTGATGTCCGAGAGATCGCAATAGTTGGCATAGAGGCAGATCATGAAGAGGCACTTGGTGATCATGAACATGTCGTAGGATCTGTAACTCAGGCGGTCGGCAGTGGCAAGGTGCTCCCAGGGATACTTGTCGAATGTCAGTCCGTCGTAGATTTTGTCCATGCCCGTGCCGTAATCGGGATGCTGCACGGTGGTGAGGTATTCGATATACTGCCAAGTCAGTTTGAGATACTCCTCGTTGTTGCCTACCCATTCCTTGCCATATTCGCCTAAGGTGGTGCTCACCTTGCTCAGATCGCTCTTGTTGTCGTTGTAGAGTTTATAGGCAGCGTCAAAGTAGCTCTGGTTCTGCACCTTCAACGGATTGTAATATAGTGAATTACGGTCGTTAAATATCTTCACGGCATCGCTGTGTTTCATTTTATTGGCAATAGCGATGAGGCGTTCGTTCACCTTGCTGAAATGCTGGTCCATCTGATTGAATCGCAGGTCTATCTGTTCCATCATCTTCTCCTGATTTCCCAGCACCTGATCGAGTCTCCTGGTGACAATATCAAGTCTCTTGTTAATCTCCACACTTGGGTCTGGTTCCTCCTCAAAGAGGGCACCCAGTATTTGTGCGCCTATGGAGATAACTGTGCCTATGACGATAGCCCTGGTCTTGGCTGGTGCCAAAGCATCTTCGTCCCACACCAGCGGCTCGGCCAGACCTTCCACGTCAGAGTCGCTCCAGTCGATGCTGGCGTCGGGGCCTGCATCGGCGGCATACTGCTCATAGTAGGCCATCAGCTCCTTCCAGTCTTCGTCCGTGATTTCCCAGTTCCAGTTGTCCAGGTTCTCGCAGAGCCATGCACAGGTGGCAGTCGTCTTCTGGCCTTCGTAGGTCAGCTCAAACTCCAACGTCTCGTCGGTGGTGGCGGTGAAGTTGACCTTCTGGTCTGAGAGCGGACTGTCTGCGATGGTGGGGAAGGTGATGGTGCCTTTGCCCGTGCTCTTGTCGTAGCTGATCTGTCCCTCCACGGGCTCACTGGCGTCATCAGCCGTGTAGGTGAAGAAGTAGCCCTTGTCGCCTTCAATCTTTATGCCGACGGTAGGCATTGCGGCCAGTTCCTCAGCGGTGTACTTGCCTGAGGTTAAAAGAGCCTCGTCATACTCCGTCCAGATGCCCTGCTTCAGTTGGGCGGGAGCCGATATGTTGTCTCCCCCTCCTGATGACGGATTGTCTTCGTTTTCGCAGGCGCTCATGCCTAGCAGGAGCACTGCGGCTGCAAATAATGCAAACAGTTTTTGTTTCATACTTGAAATCATTTGGGTTATTAAATATATTTTAGTATCGTAATCTTTACCTAATTATTTTGCAAATATAAGAAATAAACGGCACATCTCCGCCACCTCTCCCGTTAAAATAAGTTAATCAGCATCAAATCATTTCCAACAAAAGACAAAACAGGGATTGGGACAGGTTTTTGATCCCGTCAGCAATAGAATTACTATCATGTCAAATAACGTAAAAGAGGTTCCTATGGTATGTTACATGATAAACCCCGAAAGTCAGACAAAAGACTTTCGGGGGCACTTCAGATTCGTTTCCGGATCGCTTAATAGACTGTCTTATAAACCGGAGCAGGCTGCTAGGGTAGAGTAGTCTGTTATATCAGTGGATCTTTCCTCCTCTCGGGATGCCGCCCAGCATCTTCATGAAGAACTCTTCAATCTGGTTTGGATTATCTTTCACCCGAATCTCAAGGTTACTCTTTTGGGCATCTTTCACCCGAATCTCTACATTACCCTTTTGGGCACCTTTCACCCGAATCCCTACATTACGCTTTGGAGCATCTTTCACGCGAATCTCTAAAGAACTCTTCTGTGGGGTTCCGGCATTAGGGTTTGCGTTTGCGTTGGTGGTGAACACGAATGAGAAAACGACTGCTGCAACTGTGCTCATGAGCATCTTCTTTGCATTGAAATTCTTTGTTGTCATAACTTTAAATTTTTAAATGTTTATACTTCGTTTAACTTTGTCTTCTGTTTCCTTTTGACATTGCAAAGTTACGGCGATTATTCTCCGATTCCAAGAAAAATCTCGAATTCTTCTCAAACTTGTATGGACAAACGCCCTGCTCTTGGACAAATCGCCGAAATCGCTCTGATTCCTGTCCAAAAGAATGTGTGGATCAAGAATATCAGCCCCCGTGAACGTACAGGACTTTTTTAGTCAATAAATAATGTTAAACCGCGGGGCTTTCCATTTTTATTTCGTAATTTTGCAGCGTAAACCTCACGAAGTTGTATTTTAACATAATCTACGTATGAAACTAAGAGATGCTTTTATCGCCGTTGCTACGGCAATGGCTCTGTCTGCCAGCGCGCAGAATCCCTTTGTGCAAACATGGTGTACGAGCGACCCCGCGCCGATGGTACACGATTGTACGATGTATGTCTATACAGGCCACGACGAAGACGGTGCCGACTTCTTCTGGATGCAGGAGTGGCGCGTCTATTCGACGCAGGACATGGTGAACTGGCAGGATCACGGTTCCCCGCTCGCCCTCGAGAGTTTCTCGTGGGCCGATGACCGTGCCTGGGCCTCGCAGACCATCGAACGCGACGGCAAGTTCTATTGGTATATCTGTGCCCACTCCAAACTGTCAGGTGGTATGGCCATCGGCGTGGCAGTGGGTGACAGTCCTACAGGACCTTTCAAGGATGCCATCGGGAAACCGCTCTTCGAGAACGGTTCGTGGGATCATATCGACCCGACGGTGATGATCGACGATGACGGACAGGCATGGCTGATGTGGGGTAACCCCCGTGTGTATTACCTGAAACTGAACCGCGACATGATCTCCTATTCCGGCGAACTCGGTATGCTCGACATGACGGAGGAGGGCTTTGGCTCACCTTTGAGGGACAAGCGTGTGCAGGGCAAGGAATACAAGGACTCGTATGTGGAAGGCCCGTGGCTGATGAAGAGGAGACAGGAGTCAGGAGTCAGGAGTCAGGAGTCGTGGAGGCCTGGAGACTCTTATTTTCTGCTTTATGCCGCCGGGGGCGTGCCGGAGCATATCTCTTACAGCACGGCACCGTCGCCCTTAGGCCCCTGGACCTACGCCGGTGAGATCATGCCGCTCTGCGACACGAAGTCGTTTACGAACCATTGCGGCGTAGCGGACTATAAGGGACATAGTTATTTCTTCTACCACACGGGGAAACTGCCCAATGGCGGAGGTTTCGGACGCAGTGTGGCTGTGGAGGAATTCAAATATAATGCCGACGGTTCCTTCCCCACCATCATGCCTACCGACGAGGGGGTGAAGCCTGTGGGTAAGTTCGACCCCTACCGTAAGGTGGAGGCAGAGACGATGGCTTTCTCGAAGGGCATCAAGACCGAGCAGAACGATGAGGTGGGTGTCTATGTGACCGATATCCACAACGGCGACTATATCAAACTGCAGAATGTGGCGTTTGACAACAAATATCCCCGTGTCTTCAAGGCCCGTGTGGCTTCTGGTCTGCGGGGCGGACAGATAGAGATACGTCTTGACAGCGTCGGCGGAAGATGCCTCGGTGTAGTCAATGTGCCTGGCACCGGTGGCTGGGAGAAATGGCAGACCCTCACCCTCGACTTAGACTATTCTACCCTGAAAGAACTGGATGCGCCTAAACGCACCCTCTCCGGTATTGCCCTGCCAGAGACCGCAGACCTCTACTTTGTCTTCAAGGGGCGCAAGGGACCGAAACTCTTCAACTTCGACTGGTGGGAGATGCGCGGACTGGAACAGGTGAATATGCCCCTCTTCCAGACGAAATACACCGCCGACCCCTCACCGCTGGTGGTGGGCGACACCTTATTCTTATATACCTCGCACGATGCCTCGCCAGAGGATATCCCCGATGCCAACGAGAAGAGTTCTGCCGGTTTCTTCATGTACGACTGGCTGCTGTGGAGCACCACCGATATGGTGAACTGGACGGAGCACGGCGCTGTGGCTTCGTTGAAGGAGTTCTCCTGGCGCAGCAGGGAGAACGGTGCCTGGGCCATCCAGACCATCGCACGCAACGGCAAGTACTACCTCTATGCCCCGTTGCACGGACACGGCATCGGGGTGCTGGTGGCGGACTCGCCCCACGGACCCTTCAAGGATCCTCTGGGTAAGCCGCTGGTATGGCAGCAGGAGCACTGGGACGACATCGACCCCTCCGTCTGGATCGACGACGACGGACAGGCCTATATGTTCTGGGGTAATCCACAGACCTATTGTGTCAAGTTGAATGAGGACATGATATCCACCAAGGGCGACATCTACGTGCTCAATCCCAAGGACGGTATGATGCGTCCTGTGAAGGAGGAGGGCGCAAAGATCAACCTCCGGGTGCCGTTCAGCGAGAAGGCCACCTGGGCAGTGAAGCACTATCAGGAGGGACCGTGGTTCTATAAGCGCAACGGGCACTACTATATGGGTTTTGCATCTACCTGTTGTCCTGAGGGCCTGGGCTATGCGATGAGCGATTCGCCGTTGGGTCCCTGGAAAGAACAGAACTATCTGATGGCACCCACCCAGCGCGACAGGGGCAATCACCCCGGCATCGCCGACTTCAAGGGCCATTCGTATCTCTTCGGGCAGGACTACGACCTGATGCACCTGGAGACCTTCGTACACCATGAGCGTCGCAGCGTGAACGGGGCAGAGATATTCTACAATGCCGACGGCACCATCCGCGAGACACCCTACTGGTTGGATCTGGAACCCATGAAGCAGTTGCAGTGGCTCAATCCCTACCAGCGTGTGGAGGCTGAGACGATGGCATGGGGCTTCGGACTGAAGAGTGCCAAGATGGGTATCGAGAACACCGGTGTCGTGGCAGACATGCCCGCCTCGACAGGTAAGAAGAATATGTATATCTTCGACATCGACGACGGTGAGTATATCCGTCTGCGTGGTGTGGACTTCGCACAGGGTGCCAAGCAGTTCTGTGTCATGGCAGCCTCTACCGGTGGCTGCACCGTCAGCCTGCGTCTCGACAGCAAAGACGGTCAGGTGGTTGGTTCCTGCACCATTGGTAAGACCGGCAACGTGGAGAAATACCGTCTCTTCACCGGTAAGATCAAGAGTGCCGCAGGTGTCCACGACCTCTATCTCTGTTTCAGCAATGTCAGTGGCGATGTGCGTCTGGACTGGTGGACGGTTAAGAAGTGAGAAGTTTAGAAGTGAGAAGTGAAAAGTGAGAAGTGCAAATTGTGAAAAGTGAATAAATAGGGTTATTATTATGAATTTGAAGAAATTAATGATTGTGGCAGTGATGCTGCTGCTGACGGTGCCGACAATGGCACTGACCCCTTGGAAGAAGGGTGCTTTTGAGACTGGTAAATACCGTAACCTCTTCGTGGAGATGGGCTACAAGCAGGCCGATGTCGACGCGAAGTTGAAGGAAGTGTTCAACGATGTGTTCCGTGGCCCCAACAAGGTATATTTCGAGGTAGGCGACTCGATGGGTTATGTCTCTGACATCAAGAACCACGATGCCCGTACCGAGGGAATGTCGTACGGTCTGATGGTGGCTGTGCAGTTTAATGAGAAGGATATCTTCGACCGTCTGTGGCGCTGGACGAAGAAATATATGCAGCATCAGGACGGCATCCGCGAGGGCTACTTCGCCTGGAGTTGTCGGACGGACGGTACCCGTAACTCCCCAGGTGCAGCCAGCGACGGCGAGTTGTATTTCATCACGGCACTCCTCTTTGCCTCCAACCGCTGGGGCAATGATACCGGCATCAACTACAAGGCTGAGGCCCAGCGCATCCTCAATGCCATCCAGCCGAAGGAATACGAGCCCGAGCAGCGCGGTGGCTTTGGCGGCTTTGGCGGTTTCGGGGGCGGACAGCAGCAACAGGGTCCACAGAAGATGTATCTCATCGACCCTGAGACGAAACTCATCACTTTCACACCAGATGGTTTCGGACAGCGTCATACCGACCCCTCCTATCATATCCCTGCCTTCTACGAGGTCTGGGCAAAATGGGGTGACGACGGACGTGCCGACTTCTGGAAAGAGTGCGCCCAGAAGAGTCGTGAGTTCCTGCATAAGGCTACCGACGAGAAGACGGGTCTGAATGGCGACCAGTGCCAGTTTGATGGCTCGGAGATGGCGGGCTTCCGTTTCCCCGGCAGACCGCAGGGTCAGCAGCAGAACGGAGCGCCTCAGACACCTCCCCGCAATGGCAACAATAACTTCCGCTATGACTCCTGGCGCGTGCCGATGAACATCACCCTCGACTACGAGTGGAGTTGTGCCGACGGTGAGTGGCAGCGGCAGTACGGCGAAAAGATCCAGAACTTCTTCTATTCCCAGGGTGTCGATACCTTCCTCGACCAGTATCGTAAGGACGGCTCCATCCCCGAGGGCAATGAGATCCTGGGTGCTGGCGGTTTCCGTAAACTGCGCCACAGTATCGGACTGGTGGCTACCGTTGCCGCTTCCTCTATGCTGTGCAGCCACGACAAGAGCAAGGAGTTTGTCGATGCCCTGTGGAATGCCAAGCACGTGCCCTTCGAGGACGGCTATTTCGATGCTTATTACGACGGTCTGCTGCGCCTCTTCGCCTTCATGCACCTGAGTGGCAACTACCGTATCATTACCCCACAAAAATAAATATGGTATATAATGAAATAGGAAAGACTGGCATGCGGGTGGCCAATCTCGCCTTCGGTGCCTCCTCGTTGGGAGGCGTCTTCCATAGCATCCGCGAAGAGGAAGGCATCCGTGCCGTCCATGTCGCCGTTGACAACGGCATCAACTTCATCGACGTGTCGCCCTACTATGGTCATCTGAAGGCAGAGACCGTCTTGGGCAAGGCCCTGAAAGAGATTCCCCGTGACAAGTACTACCTCTCTACGAAGGTGGGGCGCTACGGCAAAGATGGCGTGAACACGTGGGACTACAGCGCGAAACGGGCCACGGAGAGTGTCTATGAGAGTATGGAACGCCTGAACGTGGACTATATCGACCTCATCAACGTACACGACATCGAGTTTCAGGGGGCTATGGAAGGCGGCTTGCAGAAGATTGTCGACGAGACACTGCCTGCCCTCGTGGCACTGCGGGAGAAGGGCGTGGTAGGTCATGTGGGTATCACCGACCTGCAGCCAGAGAACCTGAAGTGGGTCATCGAGCACTGCGACGACGGCGTGGTGGAGAGTATCCTGAACTTCTGTCACTATAGTCTTAACGACACCCTGCTTGCCGACTATCTCGGTTTCTTCGAGCAGCATGGGGTGGGGGTCATCAATGCCTCGCCCCTGTCGATGGGTCTGCTGTCGCAGCGTGGTGCCCCGATGTGGCATCCCGCAGGCCGCGACTTGAAGAATGCCTGTGCCAAGGCGGCAGCCTATTGTCAGGAGAAAGGCTATCCCATCGAGAAACTCGCCATCCAGTTCTCTACCAGTATGAACCCGCGTATCGCCACGACGCTTTTCAGCAGTGCCAATCCTGACAATGTGCTGAAAAACATTGACTACGTGAACGAGCCGATGGATGAGCAGTTGGTGGGTGAGGTGCAGGAGATCATCGGCGACCAGATGTTCGTCAGGTGGAAGAACTCCTGATGCCTATACCTTCGGTATTTCGATGATGAAGCGGCAGCCCTTGTGGTAGTCGAGGTCGAGGAGGAGGTCGCCGCCGAGGTTTCGGATATGGCGTCTGGCTAATGGCAGTCCTAGTCCGAGACCTTCTGAGAGGTCGTTCACCTTCGTGAACATCTCAAACAGGTGACTACATTCTTCCTCGGCGATGCCCGGGCCCGTATCCTCTAAGATAAAGCGGATCTTCGACCCCGCCTCACTGACGTGCAAGGATATGTGTTGTCCGTCGGAGTATTTGACGGCATTGTAGAGTATCTCACGGATGCTGTTTCTCAGGTAGGTGCGATTGGTGGTGATGCAGAAATCGTCGGGCACGTCCGACGAGAAGCGCATAGGTATCTCCGGATATTGCTCCTGAATGGCGGCGATGCTCTTGCGGGCCACCTCATTACAGATCACCTCATCGTTCTTGTCCGCATATATTTCCTCGATGGTGCCTCTGGCCGAACTGTCGAAGAGCATCAGCGCCATACGGTGGAGCATCATGGCATTATGCTTCATCATGTCCGTGATGCTCTTGGTTTCCTCTTCCGGCAGTGTACCCTTACTTTCTTTCATCACCTGTGCAAAGCCCATGATGATGTTCAGGGGCGTACGGATCTGGTGCGACACGTTCTGGATAAACAGCGTCTTCTGCCGGTCGGCTTCCTTCGCCATCTCACTGGCACGCACCAATTCCTCGTTGCGCCGTGCCGTCTCTTCGTTCATCTGCTTGATGTCGGCCACATGCTGGCTCAGTGACTCCTGCATGGTGGCGAAGGTGTTTTGCAGGCGTCCGACCACATCGTTGTATTTACTCTGTTTGATGCGCTCGTCATAGTGTCCCTCGGCAATACGCTGCACCTTGCTTGTCAGTCGGTTGAGCGGGTGGATGGCATGTGTTACGGTGACGCTGCAATACAGCAGGATGAACAGCAGCCCGAGGATGATGAGCGGGCCGATGATGAAGTTCATACGGTGATAGCCCCGTAGGATGCTCCATTCGGGACAGACGAGTGCGAGGCTCCACGGTGTGCCAGGCACGGGCTGGTAGCACACCAGGCATGGCTTGCCGTCGATCCTGACGCTCATACTGCCCTCCTTGCCTGTGGTCATCTCGTGTCCCAGGGCAAAGATGTCGGCATTCTGCTGCGGGTCAGCATCGCTGAAGATCGTATGCGTGAAGAGTTGTGTGGAGTCAGGATGCACGAAGTAGCGTCCTTCCTCGCCAGTCATCACGAAGTAAGAGTCCGGGTAGGGCACCTCTGCCGTGATGATCTTCGAGAGGCGTATCAGTGAGAGGTCGGAGGAGATGACACCCACGAAATGCTTGTCGGCATCGTAGAGGGGTTTGCCGTACGAGGCAATCATCCCGTCGAGGGTCAGTTCCAGTGAGTCGCTCTCGTCGTAGTACACCACCCAGCAGGGCTTGCCATACAGGTGCGGTGTCTTGTACCATACTTTTTCGAAGTACTCATACGGTTCTTCTATGACGGTGGTCACGCTGTCTCCCTCCCTGACGGTATAGGCCGAGAAGTTCCTGCCATATTTTGGGAAGGTGTTCGGCTCAGCACTGATGGAGCAGCCGTCGATCTGCCCGTTGAGCATGACGATGGAGCGTGAGTAGGCCAGTATTGAGTCGGGATCCAGGTGGGCAGTCACCTCCCAGTCGTTGATGTCTGTAGCGGTCTCCACGATGTTCATGTACCGGTCAATGTGCTGCATCGTGGTGTTGAGCACACTGCTGGCATGCTTCGTCGCCTCCTTCTTCAACTGCTCTTTCGACTGCTGGAACAGGATGCCTATCGACAGCATGAAGATGGGTATGGCCATCAGCAGGATTCCCAGACTGAGTTTCCGGGAAAGCGACCGTCTGATATATTGTATGATTCTACGCATCACTCTTTTTTTTCACTTCTCACTTCCAGTTTCTCCGAGTCTGCAATCAACTGGTTCAACAACGCCGTCACCTTTTCTCCGCGCCGCATGATATCATCTACGATCTTGTTGGTGTCCTCGTCCGTCAGTTCACTGCCGTGCTGACTGATGGTCCTGACACTTTGCAGGATGCTGCTGACGGGTGCCTTCATCTGATCCGACATGTTATAAAGGAAGTTCGTCTTGATCCTGTCGGCACCCTGCGCCTGCTCGTAGGCATCCTGCAGCACCTCGCCTCGCTCCTTCAGGGTGTCGGACAACTGTTGCAGTTCCTGCATGTGCTGGGCCAGCGACTGCTGCATGGCGTGGAAATGGTTTTGCAGGCGTCCCACCTCATCGAGGTGCTTGCTTTCGGGTATAGGCTCCACGTATTGTCCCTCGGCAATGAGTTGTGCCGACCTTCCGAGTCGTCTGAGGGGCAGCAGTTGGTGGTGGATGAAGAGCCGGCAGAGCACAAACAGCAGTCCCAGTCCCACAACGGCGATGATAAGCACCGTCCATACCAGCCGGTTGTAACTGCCGAAGATATCCTCTTCTGGATAGATGATACCTGCGCTCCATCCCAGGTCTGTCATGGCACGTCCCGTCACCTCGGCCTGCTTGAAGGGTTTGTAGAAGGCGTAGCAGTTCTTCCCGTGCAGTATCATTTTCTTATAGCCTGTCTCACCCGCCAGCATCGCCTCCGCTGCCTCAATCACCGAAGGGTGGTAGTATTTCTTTGCCAGTGTAATCAGGTTCTGGTCTAGCATGTCGCTTTTGTTATAGACAATCACCGTGCCGTCCTTTGCTAACAGGGCACAGGTGGAATTGGGCGAGGGTTTCTCTTCGAGCACGATCTTTGACAGCAGTGCCAGCGACACGTCGATGGCCAGCACGTTCATCTTCTGCTCTTTGTCGTAGAAAGGCAGGCTGAAGGTCACCACGGCATCGCCCTTGTCGCTGTCCACCTTGGGTGGTGTCGTCCACTGGGCGACGGCCTGCACCTTATTGCTGTCCACATCCCAGATAATCCGGCTGTTCATAATGTAGGGATTGCACTCCATGAGTTTGTGGGCATACATTTCCATGAGTTCTGGCTTGTTGGCTTTGCCTAACATCTTCCAGTAGATGTTTCCTGCTGCCTGCTCCACGCTCAGCAGCACATTGTCAATGTTTTCCACCATCGCCTCCAGGGTCTGCCCGGCATTCTGCAGGGCTTCTTCCCTCACAGCCTTACGCGAGAAATAGAACATCGTCACCAGCGCCAGCATGAGCAACAGCGCCAAGGCGGCGATGATTCTCAGACTGAGCCTAAACGACAGGGTCTTGGCGATAAACGTAGTAACTTTAGACATATCAGCGGCAAATATACAGTTTTTTTTCGAGATTCGTGTAAAAAAATCAGAAAATCTTTAAAAAACGAAGACAGTCACCCAAATCCCTTTTATTAAATAATGTGTAAAAATGTGCTGTCTTATGAACAATCTTGGCATTATTTTGTATCTTTGCAACATCAATATTGACTGTTACATGACTAAAGAATTATATTTGGCTTTTTGGGGAGTTATCGCTATATTATTATCCTTTCTTCCACTCTCGGTCTTGGCCCAGAGCGAGGAGGCAGGATTCACGGCTGACCGGCCAGGAGTAATCACAGGTCCTGATGTGCTGCCTAAAGGACGATTGCAGTGGGAAATGGGAATGGGCTATCAACAAGTCAGACAGAATGGTACTAAGTCATACATTTGGACGTTGAACACCACACTCCTTCGTTTTGGAATCTCTGACTATGCTGAACTGCGCCTGCAGGGCGACTGGAACAATGAGGGCGGTGATATTTTCGATTATAGCGGATCGGACAATGTGGCCATCGGTGCGAAGGCCAAACTTTTTGATGGATGGAAGTTCGTGCCCGCCGTTTCATTGTTAGGCAATGTCATCATACCAAGCAACAGCAATAACAATATGCCCAACAATTGGAGTGGCCAGATGGGTCTTCTCTGTCAGAACCAACTGACGCCATGGCTCTCCCTTGGCTACGAAGGAGATCTGACATGGTTCGATTCTGAAAAGCCCATCATCTTCTACGGGGCCAATCTGGGATTTACTCTCAACGACCGATGGCAACTGATGGTCGAAGAGTACAACTACAAATACCCCGACAGCCATGATAACTGGATGGAACTGGGAATTATCTGGCAGTTGTCACGTCGGGTGCAGATAGACGTGAACACTGACATCTACCTGAACGACTTCAAAAGTTTCTGGAGCATTGCTGCGGGCATCTCCTGGCAAATTACGAAGAGATGATTACTACTATCATTGCACACAGAGTGTCACCTTGTAAGCATGTTTTTTTTGGTTGTTTAAAAAAATATATATATCTTTGCACCCGATATTGAATAACTCTGCAAAATGAACCAACCTCATATCATTGACGCGCACAGCCATCTGTGGCTGACGCAAGACACGACGGTGGACGGACAACGCATCTGTCAGTTGGAACCCAACCGGAGCAGAAGCCTGTTTTTCGGTGAGGAGCGACAGATGTTACCGCCCTTTATGACTGACGGCCAGAACACGGCGGAGCGCTTCCTCTCAAATATGGACTATGCCCAGGTGGCGGCGGCAGTGGTGACGCAGGAGTTTATCGACGGCCTGCAGAACGACTATCTTTCCGAGGTGCAGCGGCAGTATCCCGACCGCTTCTTCTGTTTCGGGATGGCCGACTACCGTGTGCCGGGCTTCCTGCGTGTGGCTGACGGACTGATGCAGTGCTTCAAGGGTATCAAGGTGCCTGCCGCCCGGCTGCCGAGGCAGTTCCTCAACGACGAGATGATGCAGATGATGCACCTGATGGAAGAGCGTGGCATCCTGCTCGGTATCGAACTGGCCGATGGTGATGCCCAGGTGGGACAGATGGAGGAGATTATCCAAGAGTGTCCTAACCTGAAAATCGCCATCGGGCATTTCGGGATGGTGACGCGAGAGAACTGGATGAGTCAGATCCGGTTGGCCCGTCACGAGAATGTCTATGTGGAGAGCGGCGGTATCACGTGGCTCTTCAACGATGAGTTTTATCCCTTCCCCTCAGCCATCCGCGCCATCAGGGAGGCGGCTGACGCCGTGGGGATGGAGAAACTGATGTGGGGCTCGGACTACCCCCGTACCATCACCGCTATCACCTATAAGATGTCGTACGACTTTGTGGTGAAGAGCAGTGAGATGACGGACGGGGAGAAACGGCTGTTTTTAGGCGAGAATGCCCGACGGTTCTTCGGTTTCCGTGATTTGAAAGTATTACCATATATAAAGAATATGAGCGAATGAAAGCAATTCAGATTTCTGGTGAGCGCCAGATGGAAATAGTGAGTGTGGCCGAACAGGCATTGAAGGCCAACGAGGTGCTGCTGCGCCTCGCCTATGTGGGGTTCTGTGGTTCCGACCTGAACACGTGGCTCGGCAGGAACCCGATGGTGAAGATGCCGGTGATACCGGGTCATGAGGTTGGTGCTGTGATAGAAAAGGTGGGTGCCGATGTGCCTGAGATCTTGAAGCCCGGGATGGTGGTGACCTGTAATCCCTATACGAACTGTGGCAAGTGCGCCTCGTGTCGCAACGGACGGGTGAATGCCTGTGAGCACAACGAGACCCTCGGTGTGCAACGCAACGGCGCCATGCGGGAGTTTATCGCCCTGCCCTGGGAGAAAGTGATCCCTGCCGGAGGACTCGATCCGCGTACCTGTGCCCTGATAGAACCGATGAGTGTGGGTTTCCACGCCGTGAACCGTGCACAGGTGACGGATATCGACACGGTGGTGGTGATTGGCTGTGGCATGGTGGGTATGGGTGCCATCGTTCGCTCGGCCCTGCGTGGTGCCACCGTCATTGCCGCTGACATAGACGATGAGAAACTGGCACTGGCGAAGGAGATGGGTGCCACCTATGCCATCAACACGAAGACAGAGGATGTGCATGCCCGACTACAGGAGATGACGGGTGGCTTCGGGCCTGATGTGATGATTGAGGCAGTGGGCAGTCCTGTCACTTATAATATGGCTGTCAACGAGGTGGCCTTTACGGGTCGGGTGGTCTGTATCGGCTATGCCAAGACAGAGGTGTCGTTCCAGACGAAGTATTTCGTGCAGAAGGAACTCGACATCCGCGGCTCGCGCAATGCCCAGCCCAGTGACTTCCGGGCTGTGATACATTATCTGGAGAGAGGGACGTGTCCCGTAGATCGTCTGATTAGTAACGAGGTATCGCCTGAGCAGGCTCCCTGGGCCATGCAGCAGTGGGCGGAGAATCCCGGCAAGGTGTTCCGTATCCTCGTCAGGTTTAATTAGTAATTAGTAATTGTGATTACTGGACAAGCAAATGAAAAAGAATAATTACCTCGTTCCGTTTATCCTCGTGACGTTCTGCTTTGCCCTGTGGGGCTTTGCCAACGATATCACGAACCCGATGGTGAAGGCCTTCTCGAAGATCTTCCGTATGAGTGTCACCGACGGGGCACTGGTGCAGATGGCCTTCTATGGCGGCTATTTCTGTATGGCCCTGCCTGCTGCTATCTTTATCCGTAAATATAGTTACAAGGCGGGTGTGCTGATGGGACTGGGGCTCTATGCTGCCGGTGCCCTGCTGTTCTTCCCCTCGAAGAGCATCGGACTCTACGGCTGTTTCCTGATGTCGTATTTCATCATGACCTGTGGACTGTCGTTCCTGGAGACCTCTTGTAACCCTTATATCCTCTCGATGGGAGAGCCGGAGACCGCCACGCGCCGTCTGAACCTGGCGCAGTGCTTCAACCCCTGTGGCTCCATCATCGGTATGTTCGTGGCGATGAATTTCATCCAGGCGAAACTCAACCCGATGAGCAGTGATGAGAGGGCGCTGTTGGACGATGCGCAGTTTGAGGCGATTAAGAATGCCGACCTCGATGTGCTCATCTCACCCTACCTCGCCATCGGACTGGTGATTGTGGTGATGTTCCTCATCATCCTCTTCACGAAGATGCCGAAGAACGCCGACCAGAGCCACGACATCCATTTCATGGTTACCCTGAAACGTATCTTCTCTCTGCCACACTATTGTGAAGGGGTGGTGGCCCAGTTCTTCTACGTGGGTGCACAGATCATGTGCTGGACCTTTATTATACAATATGGTACGCGAGTGTTTATGGCCGAGGGTATGGAGGAGCAGGCGGCAGAGGTTCTGTCGCAGCAGTTTAATATCTATGCGATGCTTTTCTTTATCTGTTCGCGCTTCATCGCCACCTTCCTCATGCGCTGGGTGAAGCCCGCCAGGCTGTTGGCAGCCTTCGCCGTTTTAGCGATGATCTTCACATTAGGTGTCATCATCTTCCAGAACCGCATGGGGCTCTATTGTCTGGTGTGCGTCAGTGGTTGTATGTCACTGATGTTCCCCACTATCTACGGCATTGCCCTCGACGGGATGGGCGACGATGCGAAGTTCGGTGCTGCCGGTCTGATCATGGCTATCCTGGGTGGCTCGGTACTACCGCCGTTGCAGGCGATGATCATCGACCAGGGTACGGTATTCGGCGATTTCCCCGCCACGAACTTTTCTTTCGTCCTGCCGTTGTTCTGTTTCCTTGTGGTGTTCATCTATGGCATGCGGACGGCAAAAAGATAATCTTACAAACAACTAAAATATAACGACAATGAAAAAACTATTTCTTTTATTTGCAGTGACATTGGCAATGGGCTTTACCGCCTGTTCTAATGAAGACTTCCCCGTGAACCCCGAAGAGCAGGAAGAGGATCCGAAGGATGAGCCTCAGTTCTACGTCTATCTCTGTTTCGGACAGTCGAACATGGAGGGTAATGCCACCCCAGAGGCACAGGACAAGACGGTGGATCCGCGTTTCCAGATGCTGGCCTGTGTGGATTTTTCCAGCCCCAAGCGTAAGATGGGGGAGTGGTATACCGCCACACCTCCTCTGGTCCGTCAGGGTACAGGACTGGGTATGGCCGACTATTTCGGACGTACGATGGTGGCGAACCTGCCTGAGAATGTGAAGGTGGGTGTCGTGGATGTGGCTCTCGGTGGTACAGATATCAAGGGATTTATACAGGAAGAGACTCCTGCTTATATCAAGACGGCTGCCGACTGGTTGAAGAACTATTTCAAAGCCTATAATAATGACCCGTACAAGCGTCTGGTTGATATGGCGAAGATTGCCCAGGAGACGGGTGTCATCAAAGGTATTCTGCTGCACCAGGGTGAGACCAATAATGGTCAGCAGGACTGGCCGAAGAAGGTGAAACTCATCTACGACCGTCTGATGAATGACCTGAACCTCAATCCCGAGGAAGTACCCCTCTTTGTGGGTGAGACGGTTAGCCAGGCTGCTGGTGGTGCCTGCTGGCATCATAACAGCGTCATCGCCAAGGTGCCCAATGTCATTCCCAATTCGTATGTCATCTCTTCTGCCGATTGTCCGCAGAAGGGTGACGGCCTGCATTTCACGGCGCAGGGCTATCGTATCATGGGGCAGCGTTATGCCAAGGCTGCCTTGAAGGTGTTGGGCATTGAGGCGCAGATAGACGAGCCTACCAAGCCTGCCTCAGCGTATGCCCTTGACAAGAAGTTTACCAGCCTGGATAAGATAGGCAATACACCGGTGGCTATCTATAACGAGGCTTCTGATAAGGCCTTCTTCGGTTCCGACAATCAGAACCTGGGCTATGATGCCCTCTCCGTGGCTCTGCAGAAGACCAATGCCGTACTCAGTTTCCGTCTGGAAAAGTCTGGCAGCAACTACCTGTTGCGGGGCATCACACCAGATGGCAGCGAGTACAATATCTGGGGTAGTCCCGGTTATCTGAACTCCCAGCCTGTTGATGGATGGTGCAGTTTCATCCTTGGCCTGAATAACCAGAACGGACAGGACATCAAGGATGGTGCCGTCTGGAAGATCGAATATGTCAGCGGCAAAGGCTTCTCACTGTTGAATGTGGGTACTGGCAAATATCTGCAAGATGCCTCTCCCGCAAAGTATGACGATCCCATGTATTTCAGTTTTTACAGCCTAAAAGGTGTCTGATAGAAAATGAAGAAATTGGTAATGATAAGTGTGACTGCGTTATTGGCAGGTTGTACGGCTGGTCCGGACCTGGAACAGCAGATTGACGAACTCTACCAGAAGATGCCACAGGAAGAACGCATCGCACAGTTGAGGAGTATGTATATGGATGAACTCTTCGACGAGGCGGGAAACCTCGACACGGCGAAATGCCGTGAACTGATTCCCTATGGTATCGGACACTTCTCACAGTTTGCCCTGCAAAAGCCTCGCGACCCCAACGATATCCGTGATAAGGTGGTGGCGGTGCAGGACTGGCTGATGCATAACACTCCCAATGGTATCCCGGCTCTCTTCCACGAGGAGGTGTTGTCGGGTATCAATACGAAAGGCTCTACCATCTATCCGCAACAGATCGGACAGGCGGGTTCGTTTAATACTGCTCTGGCGGAGTTGAAGACCCGTCAGACGAGTACCGCTATGCGAAAGATGGGTGGCGTGCTGGCTCTCTCGCCGATGGTGGATGTGTGTCGTACACCGAGTTTCAACCGTCTGGAAGAGTCGTATGGCGAGGATGCCTATCTCTCTGCCGCGATGGGTGTGGCCTTTGTGAAGGGACTGCAACAGGGTGACTTGAAGAAAGGTGTGGGTGCCTGCACGAAGCACTATCTCGGCTACGGCGGAGGCGGTGATGCCGAGGAGAAGGAACTGATGGAAGAGATTCTCCTGCCCCACGAGACGATGATTCGCAAGACAGGGAGTGTGGCGGTGATGCCGGGCTATCATGATGTACACGGTACACGATGTGTCTGCAACAGTGAGATCCTCCAGGATATCCTGCGCGACTATGTCGGCTTCGACGGGATGGTGGTGAGCGACTATACCGCCATCGACCAGATTCCGGGCCTCGACTCTGTAGTTCAGAAGGCTGCCGCTGCCATCAATAATGGCAACGATGTGGACTTCCCTCACGGTGCCAACTATAAGTTCCTGCAAGATGCTATTGATCAGGAACTGGTGAAGCAGGAGGTGTTGGAACGGGCTGTAAAGAACGTGCTTCGTATAAAGTTCCGTGCGGGACTCTTCGACAAGGATGGCTATCTCTATAGCACCGAACAGATTACCCTCGACACACCTGAGGAGCGTCAGACGGCCTACGACATCGCCACCCAGTCGGTGGTGCTCTTGGAGAATAATGGTGTCCTTCCTCTGAAAGAGGCGAAGAATATCCTGCTGACGGGGCCTAATGCCAACACGATGTGGGCGATGTTAGGCGACTATTCCTTCCCTGCCATGTCGTACTTCTGGAAACGGGTACAGGATGACCTCGACCATCCCCACACCATTACGCTTTTGGAGGGTATGAAAGCCAAGGTTCCTGAGGGTGTGAACCTGATGTATGAGCGTGGCTGTGACTGGACGGAGGAAATTGAGACGAAATATGGTGAACTGGGTGATGCACGTGCCTGGGAGTATGAACTCCTGCACAGGAAGGTGGACTCTGGCGAGAAGGCTGATAAGGCCAATGCCCTGAAACTGGCGAAGCAGGCTGATGTCATCATTGCCGCTGTGGGTGAGAATGTGATGCTCTGCGGTGAGAACCGTGACCGCAAGGGCCTCCGTCTGCCTGGCAAGCAGGAACAGTTCGTGAAGGAACTATTGGCTACGGGTAAGCCTGTAGTGCTGGTGATGTTCGGAGGTCGTGCTCAGGTGGTTTCTGGACTTGCCGAGCAGTGTGCTGCCGTCATCCAGGCCTGGTATCCGGGCGAGGAGGGTGGTAACGCCGTAGCAGATATCCTTTATGGCAAGGTGTCGCCGTCGGCAAAACTCTCCGTCAGTTATCCGAATACGGAGGTCTACGAGCCATTGTGCTATAACTATCAGGCAGAGAAAGACCCACGTGTCGCATGGCCCTTCGGCTATGGTCTGGCCTATACGACCTTTGACTATCAGAGCCTGAAAGTAGACAGTGCCGCAACAACAGCCGACCAAAGCATCAATCTCTCCTTCGAGGTGAAGAATACGGGTCAGATGGCTGCCGATGAGATCGTGCAGATCTATCTCTCGCCAACTGCCGATGATCAGCAAATCCGTCCGATACAGTTGCAGGGCTTTGCTCGTGTGAGCCTTGATCCGGGACAGACCAAGACGGTGAAGGTGAAACTCTATACGGAGCAGTTCGGTTTCTATACCAACGACGGCAAGCGCCTTTGGATTGTCCGTCCCGGCTCGTTCATCGTGAAGGTGGGAGCCTCCTCGCAGGATATCCGCCTGCAGCAGCAGGTCACCCTGAAGGGAGATCTGGTCAGCAAGCCGTTGAGAGAGTTCTATTTCTCAGAGAGTACAGTGGAGTAAACTTTTTTATCACATAACTTTTATTCTAACAATTATCAAATGAAAAAGACTTTATTATCAACAGTGATGCTGTGTCTCTCCGCAGTGGTGATGGCACAGCCTGGAGGTGGCTTCGGAGGCTTTGGTGGCTTCCAGCGTCCACAGGTGAAACTGGAAACCTCCCAGGAATGGAAGGATGTAAACTATGCCGGCGACGATCAGGCCTATCATACCTGTGACATCTACCTGCCGAAGGAAGAGAAGGCTTCCTATCCCGTCGTAATACATATCTATGGCAGTGCTTGGTTCAGCAATAACAGCAAGGGTGCCGCCGACCTCGGTACCATCGTGAATGCTCTGCTGAAGGCTGGCTATGCCGTTGTTTGTCCGAATCACCGCAGCAGTATGGATGCCAAGTGGCCTGCTCAGATCCACGACATCCGTGCCGTCATACGCTTCGTGCGTGGTGAGGCAAAGAAGTATAAGTTCGACCCGTCGTTTGTGGCTACCAGCGGCTTTTCTTCTGGTGGTCATCTCTCTTCTACGACGGCTACCACCAGTGGTCTGAAAAAGACAAAGGTCGGCACAGTGGATATCGACTTGGAGGGTACTGTCGGTTGTTATGCCAATGAGAGCAGCAGCGTCAATGCCGCCTGCGACTGGTCAGGTCCTGTGG
Organism: uncultured Prevotella sp.; assembly: GCA_900320905.1. Taxonomy (GTDB): domain Bacteria; phylum Bacteroidota; class Bacteroidia; order Bacteroidales; family Bacteroidaceae; genus Prevotella. The sequence continues at coordinate 30,121 of ONTZ01000019.1, read as the reverse complement.
ATCTCACAGCGATGGACTGCGGTGAGGGCATGAAGATGGGCGAGAACAGCCCTGAGGATGTGTTGTTGGATTCCAAACTTGCCAAGGAGCCAGACAAGTACCGTAGTTTGAGTGCTACCTACTATGTCGATAAGAACGATCCTCCCATCATCATCTTCCACGGTGAGAAGGACAATGTCGTTCCTTGCTGTCAGGGTAAGATGTTCTACGAGAAACTGGTGGCTGCTGGTGTAAAGACTGAGGCTACCTTTGTTCCCGAGGGGGGACACGGCATGGGTATGTACGATGAGGCTAACCTCCAGAAGATGGTTAACTTCCTCAACGCTGTCCGTGCAGGCAAGTAAAGAAAGCCTGATGCTCCCCTATCTGGTCACACGGAAGGCCAGCATGGTGAGGTCGTCATTCTGTTCGGCACCGTCACGGAACTGGTCGGTGTCGGCCTTGAGGGCCTCAATCATGTCACGGGTACTTTGAGAAGCGTGTGACGTCATCAACTGGAGGATGCGATCCTCGCCATACTGCTCTTGCCGACGGTTCTCTGCCTCGTTCAGACCGTCGGTATAGAGCAGTATCATATTGCCGCTGGGTAAGTCCATCTCTTCGCCCACATATTCCAGGGAGGGCCAAAGTCCGATGGGGGCATTGGACTCCTTGACGTCGAGGAAGGTGTATTCTCCTTCGGCATTGCCGATGATGGGCGGATTGTGCCCGGCATTGCAGTATTCCAGACGGCCCTGTTTCAGGTCGTACATGCAGATGAACATGGTGACAAACATGCCCATCTCGTTGTTATCCGACAGTTCGGCATTCATGCGGGTGGCTATCTCAGCGGGTCCTCTCCCTGTCGAGGCCAGCGTCAGGAATCCGCGAGTGGCCAGCGTCATAAAGAGTGAGGCAGGCACGCCCTTACCGCTGACATCGCCAATACAGAAATAGAGTTTGTCGCCTTTCCGGAGGAAGTTGTATAGGTCGCCGCCCACCTCCTTGGCGGGTGTCATCGAGGCGTACATGTCGATGCTCTCCACGCTGGGGAACACACTGGGCACCATCGACATCTGAATGTCGCGGGCAATGCGCAGTTCACTCTCCATACGCTCTTTGGCGGTGGTGGTCTCTTCGAGTTGGTCGTAGGCCGTCTTCAGGTCGTTATGGGCTTTCGCCAGGCGGACTCCCATGCGATGGCGCACAATGATGTAGATGATGAGGAAAACGATGAGTGTTGCCATGGTAACGAGTTGGCTGATATGGCGCTGGCGCACATTCCGTTCGTTCTCTGCGGTCATCTCCAGTTCTTTCTCGTGTACAGCCGCCTCTTCCCGGGCTTCGGCACTGCGCGAAAGCGTGATAGCCGAGTCGAGCCGTTCGGCAATGGTCATGCTCACGGCACGGGCTGTGTCTATACGGCCGGCCTTCATATTGACTTCATACTTCTTTAAGAGCATTTGCTGTATGTTCTCCAGCGAATAACTGGTGCCGAACGCCTTCATCAGTTCATCCATGCTCCCGAAGTTGTCGGCGGCATCCTGCCACCGTCCTGCCAGCCGCAGATAGTCGCTGGCCAGTATCTTGCCTTCTGCCGTCTGGAAGAAATCTGTCTGGCAGAACTGCCTGTAGGCCTCGGCGGCTTCGTCCTTGAACTTCAACCCCTCTAGGGCCCGGGCCAGATAGATGTTGTAGCGTGCCAACTGCTTTTCGGCATAGTCGGGGCGCGCGTCTGCTTGCTTTTTATATCCCTCAATCAGTTGACGCATGCGCTCAAGCCATAGTCTGGCCTTCTCATAGTCGGCTATTTCCAAGTAGTTGTAACTGATATTGATCACGCCTATGATGGCATCGCGGTAAGTGACGGCATTCGGGTGTTTCTTGATATTGTTTAATTGGGCGTTATAGGCTTCTTCCAGACTATTGAAAGTTTTGTCATCTCTCAATCCGAGACGGCTCTGACAACAACCGATATAAATGAGCATATTGTTGTATTCGCTGGTCGTGTCGCGCCCCAGGCTTTTCAAACGTTCCGTCGCGGGTATGGCCACTTTCAGGGCGGCTTCATATTCGGTCCATGTATTCAGAAGGCCTGTCAGGCGGTTGGTAATGCCGGCATACACCCGCACGTCCTCATCGTCGGTGGAGTTCTCTACGGCGGCGATACCCGTCTTCCAGTATAGTTCGGCCATGCGCTTCTGCATCATCCGGTCGTAGGCGTAGCCCAGCCAGTAGCAGCCCTTGCCCTCGGTGAAACTTCCCAGCGGCTTGAAACTGTCCACAAGTTCTATGATGCGTGGATAGTCCTTGGCCAAATAGGCCGCGTACACCATGTCTTCTGCTTCCCTGCGCTGCCTTTCCTGTTCTTCGGAGTCGCCTCCACATCCTGACAGGAATAAGGCGGCAGCGACCGTCACTACCAGACTCAAACAGCGAAGTATGTTTTTGCCCATATATCCTTTATTTGTAGATTGTCAGTGTGCAAAGATACAAACTTATTCTCAAACTCCAAAATATTATTTAAGAAAAATTATTTGGTATTATTAACTTTTATAGTTAATTTTGCAAGCGGAACTATTACATAGAGATATCTGACTAAAACGTTTTCAAAAGTAATAATATAAGAATGATATGGTAAAAAAAATACATTGGATGTTGACCGCCATCCTTGTGTGCGGCTCATTTATACTCTCATCATGTTCGTCGGACAATTATGACAACCCCATAAAGCCAGAACAACCGGAGTACGAGGGAGTGCCCCTCGTGATATTCGACACGGATATCGGCTCCTCTACCGATGACCTCTTCGCCATGGAGATGCTCTACCGCTACGAAGACGAAGGGCGCTGCAAACTGCTCGGCGTCGTGGTCGATCGCCAGGGTGAAGAATATGCCGTTCTGGCCGATGTGATGAACACATACTTCGGCTATGGCAGCGTACCCATTGGAGTGGAGCGCAACGGCTTGGAAGATCCTAAGGTGTTTATCGATTACAAGTATCTCTACAATCATAAGACCGACAAAGGGGAACTGATGTTTAAGAGAACCGTCAGCGACTATTCCAAACTGCCTGACGGATGGCAACTCTACCGACAGTTGCTGGCCTCACAGCCTGATTATTCGGTGAGCATTTGCTCGACAGGCTTTGTAAGTAGTCTTGCTCAACTGCTGGCATCGGAGCCCGACGACCTCTCGCCGCTCTCGGGTGTAGAACTGGTGCGCAAGAAAGTGAAATGTCTCTACCTCATGGCTGGTGTATTCACATCGTCAGACGAGCCCGACTTTAATTTCCTTCAGGATCCGGTCTCTACCAAGAAACTCTTTGAATTATGGCCTCGCAGTGTAGCGGTCGTATTCTCACCTATGGAAGTGGGCAACGAAATCGAATACAAGCCCGAGACAGTGGTCAGCGACATCAACTGGACTGACATTCACCCCATCAAACAGGTCTATATGAAATACAACTGCGACACAGGGCAGAAGATGTGGGATCCGCTAGTCGTAATCCATGCCGTAGAAGGCGATGCAGTGTTCACACTCTCTGAGCGTGGTATTGTCACCCTCACAGATAAGTTCGTAACCGTCTTCACCCCCTCGGCCACAGGCAATGAGCGCTATCAGAAAACAGGATCCAAAGCGTGGTGCGATGAGATATTGGAGAAAATCAGGGATTATAGTAGGATGAAGTGAACCTTGAGTTTTCAGGCACGTCATCACAAGGGTTAGAAAATATGCCTGAGTTTTTAGTCCCTGATTTCGGACAGGTCTCTACCCTGTGCATATTCTGATCCGTACGAACAACATAGCAGAGTCATTCCTTCCGCCCCCCGGGCTGGTCGTGAAGGTCTCGAGGATCCGTGCCTACGGAAATCGGGTCTCGGCGTGCGTGTTGGCAAATTGTCCCTTCTGCCCGACTGTGATGTGTTTAGAAAACGGGGATGTGTTAATTCAAAGACACACCCCCGCTTTTGTGTTGTATGGGAAACTAACCTTTAGCGCTTGATGAACTTACACGTAGCCTTGTGTCCCTGCTGGTCGGTGATGACAGCCACATAGACACCTGCGGGCAGTTGTTCAATATTGATTTCGGTATAACCACCGTTCAACTGTGGTTGAAGCATGATGACAGACTGTCCGGCAAGGTTGGCAATCCTGACTTGTGGGCGCTCTGCCGAGGTGCTGCGGATGGCGAGGTGACCTTCTGCGTAGCGGATGCTGAGTTCCTCCTCGGTGACATCGGCCATCAGGTCACGGATACTAGTGACGATGGGTTGCTCCACAGGCTGTATGTAACTCGATATGATGTTGGACTTGGCAATCGTAGGCGTATTCATCACATAGACCTCCGAGCCACCGTCAGGATAACGGCCTACGGTCTCGTCGCCCCTATGCTCGGTATAGACGAAGTGGTCGCACCACGACTCGTCGGCAGCGGTGAGCAGCACATCGCCACCCTCGGCAGCCAGTTTGAAGTCAGCGTGCAACTGCGATTCGGGTTCGAGTTTGTCGCACCAAACGATGAGGTAGCCGTGAGCGGGAATCGTGGTCTTTGCCTTTGAATTGCCCTTGGATATCTTATATTTCTTGGGCTTATTAGGATTGTCAGACAGATACATGTCCGATACGACGATGGCCTTGTCAGTGGTGTTGTAGAGTTCCACCCAGTCATTGCGCTTCCAGAATTCATTGGCGTAGATGGTGTTGGCAGCGCTTACCTCGTTGATGCGCACTGGTGTGATGCCCTGGGCCATCATCTGGTCGTCGGAGAGGGCTTCGAAGCAGGCCACAAGCGATAAGGTAGCATCCTCGGGGAGTTCCATCTCGGCAGATGTAGAAATGAACTCGTCGCCGTCCTTCCAGCCTTTGAAGACATGGCCTGCGGGCGCCTTGGCTTTGAGGGTGACAGGGGCGAAGAGATGGCCATTGAAGTCGGCATACGGTACCTCTATTCCGTTGACGAAGAGACTGGCACCTTCTGTATCGGCGCTGAGGGTTACTTCCTGTCTGGTGACATTTTTAAGGTTCATCTGACTGTACTTCTGCAAGTAGTCTGTCATCTTCTTGGAACGTCCTTTCAGGTTGTTCTTAATGGTGCTGACTGCACGGTCAGGATCATGTCCGTCGTTGATGCCTAGTTGCTTCATCATCTGACACATGGACTTCACCTTATTATGCAACTCGTCGACGATTTTGTTGGAACGGGTCGGCTCGAAGACACTGCCTGCTACCAGACAGAAGGTATCGATGAACTTCTTACGATAGCCGTCGTGGTTCAGCAGATTGAGGAAGAAATTGACGAAATCGATGTTCTTACTGGTTCTCGGAGCCGTCTTGTTATCCTTGAACATAGCGAAGTTGTCGAAGGGATTGTCCTTACTATTGTTTGGCCAGCATGCTTTGAAGGCATAGTCGAGGTCGAAACTGACAAAGCGGTAGCGACCGTCGTTCTGGCTACGGTAGCACTTGATGTTATTGTCTGGCCAGTCGTCGTTGTGGAGGAACAGGGTGACGGCCATGTAATTGGTGAACTCGTCGATGTCGAGCAGCGTCAGCAGTTCTTCGTAGACACCAGCCTCGTTGATCTTCTTACCGAGTTCGTAGATGCGCTTCATCACCTCGTCGCTGCCGTTCTTGACTTCGCTATTTTCCAAAGCGTCGAGTTCCTCGTCGTCATAACCGAAGTTGGCATAAGCAAACTTGTCGTTGTTGGGTTCGCGCATGTTGAATACACCACGGAGTGTACCGTTCACATATTCAATGACGGGAACATACGACTGCACATCGAGGTCTATGCCCGAGCGCTGGATGATGGTCTCCAAGGCCGGATCGATGAAACGGGCATTGTGACGCCAGAAGTCATTACCGCCGTTGCGGATGAGCAGCACCTTGTTGCGGTTGTAGGGCTTCTGCGGGAAGAACAGGTAGTCGAGGCGGTTCTGGCCGTCGAATATCTTGTTGCTCTTCAATTTGAATGAACGGTAGTTCTGTGAACGGGTATAACCACCGGAGACACTGATATTCACATCCTGGTTGAAGAGCATGCCCTTTGAGGGATCAATGAAACTGAAATTCACAGGACGATCCCAGTCGCAGTTGTAGTTCTTAGGCCAGTCCTGACCGTTACCTGTCTTACCGTTGGTGCCGTCACCATCGCAGTCAAATCCGATCTTGTCGTCCCAGAAGAAATCCTCGTCACCTACGATGCTGATTACGGGCAGGGTGTATTTGTTGCTGGTCTTGATGTAGGAACGGGTAACGGGTACGCTGGGCAGATAGCCGTCTTGATAGAGACGGAACGTATAGTTGGTGGTTGCTGAAATGGCGAATTCACCATCTGTACTCTCCTTGGTAGGAAATTCTGTATAGCCAGCAGGAAGTGACTCCCACGAGATCTCATCGAAGTAGAAGTTGTTATCATTGTTCTTGTCGATGTTCAGGTTGAAGGCGATGGTCTGCATGGAGTAGGTGGTCGTTCCGGAGCCACCTCCGCCCCAGCCGCCCCAGCCGCCTCCGCCCCAGTCCCACTGCTCGTCGGCCTGGTCGGATGTGATGGTGCCTTCGTAACTGTACTCAGTCCATTCGGTGGTGACATTGTATTGGCTGGCCAGTATGCTAATGGGGGTAGTCGTACCGCCGCCGCCCCACCAGCCGCCACTTGTCTTCTCGATGGCCTCGCCAGGCTTTTTATTGGCGACGGCTTTGATCTTAGCGGCTTTGTCGGCGCGTACCTTCATGGTGAAGCGGTATCTCTCGCCCGTCTGCCAGATATGGTCTGGGGTATAGACATAGAATTGGGTTGTCTCATCTTTTTTCGCACCCTTGATGGAATGTACGGTGATGCCACGTGAATCGTTTACGCCGACACCGTCAGCGATGGGGTTCTCATTCTTTTTGTCGCTGTCGCCGTCCTTGCTGACGAAGCAGGAGACATCGTCACTCTCGCAGTTGCCGTTCTTGATCTGCTGAGTCCAGGGATCCTCGGTGGGTATGTCCTTCGGGTCTGTGGGCAGACTACCGTTGGTGGTATACGCCAGACGGGTCCCTTCGGGGATGGTCACCTTGATGTTCAGGGAGCCATCGAACAGTTTGCTGTCGACGCTGACTTTGGGGGCATCCAACCTTTGGTCGGCAAAGGTGGCTGTGGCGTTGCTTTTGCCTGGGGTGGCTGTCGATGTCCATCTCCATTCGCCATCACCGTCGGTGGTGCGGGCCCAGGCCGTACGACTCAGGGCCTCAGGATATTTCTCGCTGGTAATCAAACTGCCGTTTGTGTCGCTCAGAAAGATTTCTCCACCGTCGCAATCGAGTTTGAAGGGGGCTTGCAATTCACTGATGTTGTTGGAACCGAGCCAGATGACCTTGAACCCTTTGGCGGGGACAGTACCCATGTCTTTGGGCATCTGCCAACGCTTCAGGTTGTTGGCATCGTCACTCAGATACATGCCACCTAAGTTGACAGCCTGATCAGAGGGGTTGTAAACCTCAATCCAACTGTCGAAATTGATGGCGGGACTCATCACTTGTCCCGCATTGGAGGCCATCAGTTCATTGATGACCAGAACTACTGATAGTAAAGTTGACCACATAATACTTTTAATGAAATTTGGCCGCAAAGGTACTAAAAAAAAGGTATGTCTAAAATAATTAATGTATAAATTATGTGTAGAAAATACACGTGAATGTTAATGGTGTTACATTTTGAATAATTCTTGATACATTTGGAGGGTTTTTTCTGCAAATTCTTTTGTACCTTTGCAACCTACTAAACAACAATTATTGGTATGAGAAAGACTTTTTTACTATTGTTGACCCTGTTGCTTTGTCTGACGGCACAGGCAAAGACGGTAAAGTTTGGGAAGGGTCAAGTGAAGGTGACGACGGTGGCGAAGAACGCCGTGCGTATCCAGTATTTTGAAGGAACGTTGGTCGACACGCTCCCTGACTGGCTCTATGTGAAACACAATGAGGTGGAGAGTAATGCCATATCCGTCAATGTGGATGCACGGCAGCAACGGCTGACCGTCAAGAATAAGCAGGGGCGGGTGGTGTTTACGGCTCTCCGTCATCAGTTACAGGCCGGTGAGGCTAAACTGGCTTTTGTCTCTCCCGAGGATGAATTCCTATATGGACTGGGACAGTTTCAGGATGGCTATAGCAATGTAAGAGGCCTTTCTCGGCGGCTCACACAGGTGAATACTCAGATATCCATTCCGATGCTCTTGTCGAACAAGGGTTATGGCATCCTTTGGAACAACTACGGTCTGACGGAGTTCAACCCTTGCGACCTCAGCGTCGCGTTGGAACGGCGAGAGGGACAGGGTGCCAGTGAGGTGGTGAACGTCACCACGACAGAGGGTAATCGTCGGGAGGTGCGCCAGCGTAACCTCTATGAAGCCACAATTGACGTGACAGAGGCTGGCGACTATGCGCTGTTGCTCGACGTAGGCCAGAAAATGGCACGCCGACACAATCTCCTCATTGACGGGAAGACTGTCATTGAGATACAGAATACGTGGTTGCCGCCTACGGCTTCGGCCATCGTGCATCTGACGGCAGGAAAGCATCAGTTGATGGCAGAACTTTCACGAGGCGACAAACCCGTAGTCTATTATAAGAAAGTGAACAATGAGACGGTGTTCCGTTCACCGATTGCCAATGCCGTCGACTATACCGTGTTTGTCGGCACTCCCGACGAGATCATTGCCTCCTATCGCTACCTGACAGGCGAGTGCCCTCCCATGCCGACATGGGCACTGGGCTATATCCATTGTCGCGAACGCTTCCATTCCTCTGACGAGATCTTGCAGACAGCCAAGCGCTTCCGCAAGGAAGAGATGCCTATTAGCGTGATTGTCCAGGACTGGCAGTACTGGGGCAAGTATGGCTGGAACTCGATGCAATTTGACGAGCAGTACTATCCCGACCCCAAGGCTCTGACAGACAGTCTGCACCAGATGGACATCCGACTGATGGTGAGTGTCTGGTCGAAGATTGACAAGAACTCAGAGGTGGGTCGGCAGATGGTGGCCGGCAACTATTATATCCCCGGTACCGACTGGATTGACTTCTTCAACCCGGAGGCGGCTGCCGCCTATTGGAAGCACTTCAACCAGCGACTGGTTCCCCTCGGTATTGATGCCTGGTGGCAGGATGCTACGGAGCCTGAGAATGACGACCTAGTAGGACGGCGTGTGAATAATGGGCGCTGGGCGGGCGAACTGGTGCGTAACGTCTATCCGTTGCTGGTGAACAAGACGGTCTATGAAGGTCTGATGAAGGCAGGCAAGGAACCGATGATCCTCACCCGTTGCGGTTTCCCGGGCATCCAGCGTTATGGTTCTGCCCTGTGGAGCGGTGATGTGGGCAACGACTGGGAAGCGTTCCGCAGGCAGATCACGGCGGGTCTCGGCATGCAGGCCGCAGGTATCCCCTGGTGGACTTACGACGCAGGTGGGTTCTTCCGTCCCGGAGACCAGTACAACAATCAGGACTATATCGAACGGATGCTCCGTTGGATACAGACCAGTGTCTATCTGCCTCTGATGCGTGTGCATGGTTATATGAGCAATACGGAGCCTTGGAATTACGGTGAGGAGGCCCAGCGATTGTTTAAGGTGAGTCTGCAGGAGCGTGAGACCTTGCAACCCTATATCAAGGCTTGTGCCGAACGTGTGTCGAAAGAAGGCTATACCCTGATGCGCCCGTTGGTGTTTGATTTCGCCGACGACCCTCAGGCCCTGAGGCAGAAATACGAGTATATGTTCGGTCCCTCATTGCTTGTCAGTCCGATTACAGAACCAGGTGTCACGGAGTGGAAGACCTATCTCCCCAAGTCTGAGGGCGGATGGGAAGAAATCCATACGGCTGAGCATTTCGAGGGCGGACAGACCGTCACCACAAAGGTGCACAAGGAGTTTATCCCTGTCTTCGCACGAGTCTCTCACAAAAAAGAACTGACGGAAAGTTTAAAAAAGTAAGTAAAGATGAAAAGAATTCTTTTAAGCATCGCCCTGATAGGGTTGGTGATGGCGGCAGCGGCACAGCGTGTGGCCTCACCGAACGGGAAGTTGACGGTAGAAACGAAGGGTAGTGGACTTGTGGTCAGTTATGATAACCAACAGGTGCTCGACATCCCTGCTGTGGGCTATGAAGGCAGTCAGGCGGTACCGAAACTGAAGGGGGCTGGTACGGTGAAAGCCGACTATCAGATGCTGGCCGGCAAACGGCTGCACTGTACCAATGAGGCGAATGTCTATCAGGCCTCTTTGGGGAAGAATGTACGCTTGGTGGTGCGCCTCTATAACGACGGACTCGCCTTCCGTTACGAACTATCGGGATTGAAGGATGCCTCACTCCCAAGGGAACAGACCACCTACCGTATTCCAGAAGGTACGAAGCGCTGGATACAACAGTGGACCGATGCCTACGAGGGCTTCTTCCCCCTGACGATCTCCTATAAGACACAGCCTGTACGCTCCTTTAGCGGAACATTCAAGTCAGCCGATGGCTGGAACATCCGTTGGGGGTATCCTGCCCTCATCGAGCCTGCTGACGAGGTGTTTGCCCTGCTCTCCGAGGCGAATATCGAGCGCCGTCAGAGTGCCTCGTGCCTCTATAGCGATGGGGAACTCTACCGTGTGACCCCCGACCAGAATGAGGTGAAGGTGTCGGGTGAGTGGCATAGTCCGTGGCGGGTGGCCATCATCGGCAGTCTGGCTGATGTGGTGGCTTCCACCCTTATCACCGATGTCTCTGAACCCTGCAAACTCGAGGATACCAGTTGGATCCGTCCGGGGGTGGTGTCGTGGGTCTACTGGGCTTATAACCATGGCAGCAACGACTATAATATCATCAAGAAATATGTGGATTTGGCAGTTGCCCTCCATCTCCCTTATGTGCTGATCGATGCGGAGTGGGATACGATGAAGGATGGCAAGACCGTCGAGGATGCTGTCAACTACGCCAAGTCTCAGGGCATTCAGCCGATGATCTGGTACAATTCTTCTGTGGGTTGGGTGGATGGTGCGCCTACACCTAAATACCGTCTGAACAAGCCTGAGGATCGCGAGAAGGAGTTTGCCTGGTGCGAACAGATTGGGGTGGCCGGTGTGAAGATTGACTTCTTCTCCGGTGACAACCAGATGAATATGGACTACTGTATCGAATTGATGGAGTGTGCCGCCCGGCATCATCTGTTGGTGAACTTCCACGGTGCCACCATTCCGCGTGGTTGGCAGCGTACCTATCCGAACCTGCTCTCCACCGAGGGAGTCTATGGAGCCGAGTGGTATAATAATGTACCGACATTCACCAAGCAGGCGGCATCTCACAATGCCACCCTGCCCTTTACTCGTAATGTCATCGGGCCGATGGACTATACCCCCTGTGCCTTTAGCGACTCCCAGCATCCGCATATCACGTCGAATGCCCATGAACTCGCTCTGACGGTACTCTTCGAGAGTGGCTTGCAGCATCTCGCCGACAGACCGGAGAGTTTCCTGGCACAGCCGCAGGAAGTACAGCAGTTCCTTTCCACCCTGCCGAATGTGTGGGATGAGACCCGTCTGCTCGACGGCTATCCCGGAGAACGTGCCGTTATGGCCCGTCGCAGTGGGAATACCTGGTATGTGGCTGGCATCAACGGATGCGACGAGGTACAGACATTGAAGTTCGACCTCTCGTTCCTCGGCAATGAGGACTGGCGGGTGGAAACCTTTGCCGACCCCGTCGGTGGCGGCTGGGATCTGTCCACGTCGAATCGTCTTCCCTCGCAGATGACCTGTCAACCCCGTGGCGGCTTCATCCTGAAGATATCTCCTGCACAGCCGCAACCCCTGCTCCGTACCTGTGTCGAGACAGGTGAACTGGAAGGTGTTGCCGATGGCTCGTTGGCTGTCTATAAGGCCATCCCCTACGCCGCTCCGCCAGTAGGAAACCTGCGTTGGCGTGCCCCGCAGCCCGCTAAGGCGTGGGAGGGTGTACTCAAATGCGACAAGTTCGGCCCCTGGCCACCACAGCCAACCCGTCAGGGTCGTACGGCAGATATGATGAGTGAGGACTGTCTTTACTTAGGTATCGCAACCCCAGCCACCTCCACAGCCGACCGTCTGCCGGTGATGGTGTGGATTCACGGAGGCGGTTTCCAGACAGAGCACTATGGTGGTGACCTGTGGAAATACCTCGCCTTACGGGGTGTGGTCATCGTCAGTGTGGAATACCGGACGGGAGCCTTAGGATTTATGGCACATCCCGAATTGTCGAAGGAGGATCCCCAAGGCCATTCCGGCAACTACGGCCTGCTCGACCAGATCTATGCCCTCCAATGGGTACAGCGTAACATTGCCAATTTTGGCGGCGACCCCACGAAGGTGACGATCTTTGGCGAGAGTGCCGGTGCCATCAGTTGTAGTCTGCTCTGTGGCTCGCCCTTGGCAAAGGGGCTCTTCCGTGCCTGCATCAGTCAGAGTGGTGGCTCGTTTGCCCCGTGGAGCGACCAACCACGCTCACTGGGCTTCGATGCCTCACAGAAGGGTGCCGAACAACAGGGTCTTGCCTTCCAGAAACATTTGAAGAAGAAATCACTGAAAGAACTGCGCCAGATGGATGCGATGTCGCTCTGCGACGGGGATGTGGGCTTTGCCGGTTTCTGGCCTTGTGTGGATGGCTATGTGATTACCGACGACCAGTATCGTCTCTACGAGAGGGGAGAATATAATGATGTGCCTGTCATCGTGATGACCAACAGCGACGAGGGTGCCCTCTTCTCGCCAGGGAATATCAAGGCAGCAGACTACCAGAAGCAGGTGCGGCAGATTTTTGGAGACTTTGCTGATGAGGCTTTGAAGGTCTATCCCGGCAATACAGATGATGAGGCATGGCACGGCTTTGGCGACACCTTCCGTGACGTGGGCTTTGCCTGGCCTTCATACGCCTGGGTGAGTCTGCAAAGCAAGACGGGTAAGAGTCCTGCCTACGCTGCCTTCCTCGCCCAGCCCTCCACACGCAGTTTCTCGCAGGACAAGCGCCGCAAGGGTGTGGCTCATGCCGATGATATCCTCTATCTGAACGGGGAGTTCCTGACGCAGCCCGACAAATATCCCGCTGAGTCGGCTGTGGCCGAGATTATCCAACAGTATTGGGTGAACTTCGCCAAGACATGCAATCCCAATGGTGCTGGATTACCTTACTGGCCCTCGTTCGATGATGCAAAGCCCACCACGATGCAGTTCAGCAATGGTGCCTCGCTCATCATGCGTCCCAACCATGAACAGGTAGACTTCGTTGACCGCTTTTACAAGGCCAAGCGAGAAGAGACGGAGAAACAAAGGAACAAATAATACTCCAATACGTTTGACTTTCCAGAAAAGTTATCCCCCGCCAAAGCAGATTGATGCGACGACGGGGGATTTAAATAACTACTAACTTTTATCTATCTATTAATCATGTTGGTCATTTCTTTTCCTCTTGGGTTTGGGGCTTCCTTTGGAATTTGCCATTGTGCTTGCCCTTGCCGAGACCGTTGGGACGACCAGCCTGAGGCCTGCCGGGGGCATTTTGCCTGCCTGCCGCATTGCCCCTGCCACGTTTCGAGAGGCGGTTCATCGACTGTTTCTCCAGTTCGTAGACACGCTGAATCTGCTTCGGCGTCAGGAACTTGCTATATTTCTTGTAATACTCCTGACGCAGCGTGAGAATCTTCTGACTGTGGTCGAACTGGTCCTTGATGGACTTCTCCACCTCGGCATCCGTCATTTCCGATTTCTTTTTCCCATGTTGCTTTCCCAGTGGACGGAGAGTCCACACTTCCTTCTGATAAGCGCTGAAGGTATCGATGAACTTCTGGCTGGTAGCATCGTCTAGAGCCAACTGACGGGCAATGTGCTTAGCCTGCATCTCAGCCATCTGCTCACGGCTCATGCGCTGTTTCTTACTGGGCTGTTGTCCGTTGTTCTCCTGTGCAGAGACGGCGGTGCTAAACGCCATCATCATAATGGCAGTTAGCAGGATACTAAATACTTTCTTCATTTTTCCATTCATTTAAGTCGTTGTCATATATGAGTTCTTCCTCTTCTTGATAGACCTCCAGCAGGTAGTCCTGGTCTTCCGTGCTGAGGTTGTTGAATGCCAGTTCCACGTTAGTGAAATCGTCGATGGCAGCATCATTGCGTTGTGGCAGAGCCTTCTTGACGATCAGGAACAAGGCAAGACAGGCGGCAACGGCCAGTAATGTGTGAATGGCAATGCGGATGGTTTTGCCTTTTCCGGACGAGGATGATTTCTCTTCCCTCTTATTATGATCCACATTCCACGCTTTCATCACGTTCTCCTCCAACTGGTCGAAGAAGCCGTCGGGTACGGTGTAGGGCATCTTCTTGCCCACGCTGATGAATTCATTGTTCTCTTCCATACGCTATATCTCGTTTGAGTTCATATACTTGATAATCTTTTCTTTCGCAAAGTGGTAGTTGGCCTTGGCGGATGTCTCCGTAGAGCCGATGACGGCCGATATCTCCTTGTACGACAGATCGTCGTAGTATCTCAGGTTGAATGCCAATTGCTGTTTGGCAGGCAAGGCGAGGATGGCCTTCTGCAGTTTCACAGCCTCCACATCGCCGTAGTCGAAATAGTCATCGGCCTTCATCGTGAGGATGGCTGGTGCTGTCTCGTCGAGTGTCAGGGTGGTCTTTCCCTGGTTCCGTCCTAAGAGGCGCAGAGCCTCGTTGGTGGCGATACGGAAGATCCAGGACTTGAACGTGCCCTCACCGCTGTACTGGCCGAAAGAACGGAATATCCGCACGAAGGTCTCCTGTGTCGCGTCCTGAGCGTCGGCATGGTTGACCACCAGTCGACGGATGTGCCAATAGACGGGCTCCTTGTACTTCGCCATCAGTATTCGGAAACCCCGTTCCGCATTCTCCCTGATCAGTGAGATCATCTGATTGTCGTCTGTCATTACTTATATGACCTGCGGAAAGTAAAAAAGTAAAAATACAACATTGCGAAAAAAAGTAAAGAAGTATTTGCTTATGTCCTGATTATTTCGTACCTTTGCGCACACAAATTAAACTTAAAACCAATTGAAATGAGAAAAGTACTATCAAATGTGCTGTTGACAGCCCTGTTGCTCCTGCCTTCTGCAGGGGTGATGGCTGACGACTACGCGACGCTACACACAGAGAAAATACAGAACCCCATGCTATGGGCTGATGTGCCTGATCCCGATGTGATTCGCGTCGGTGACACTTTCTATCTCGTGTCCACTACCATGCACCTGATGCCGGGTGCGCCCGTGATGGCCTCGAAAGACTTGAAGAACTGGGAGACGGTGGGCTATATCTTTGATAAACTGACCGACTCGCCGAAGTACGACCTGCTGCAAGGCACGGTCTACGGACGTGGACAGTGGGCCACCTCGCTGAAGTACCACAATGGAAAATTCTATGCCCTTCTGGCTCCCAATGAACAGGGGGCGATGGGTGACACCTATATCTTTACTGCCGATAAGGCCGAGGGACCATGGAAAATCTTGTCGCGTATGCGCCATTTCCATGACTGTTCGCTGTTCTTCGACGACGATGGTCGCGTATATGTAATATATGGTACGGGCGAACTGATGGAACTGAAGCCCGATCTCTCTGACGTGATAGAAGGGACGCACATGCATATCTTCCAGCGTGAAGAGGATGAGAGGGGACTTCTGGAGGGCAGTCGTGTGATCAAGCACGACGGTAAGTATTACCTCCTGATGATCTCACACGTCTATGCCCCTGGCAAGCACCGTCGTGAAGTGTGCTATCGTGCTGATGATATCCACGGACCCTATGAGAAGCAGGTAATCCTGGAGAGTGAGTTCGGCGGTTTCTCCTACGAGGCTCAGGGAACGATTGTCGACTCCCCTTCTGGCGACTGGTATGGCATCATCTTCCAAGATCGAAATGGTGTGGGTCGAGTGCTTACGGTGATGCCTTGTCGCTGGATCAACGGATGGCCGATGCTGGGCGATGAGAATGGTAAGGTACCCGATGAGGTACGTCCATTTGTGAGCGGTCAGCCTGAGACGGGCATCGTGAAGAGCGACGATTTTGCTGAGCCGAAACTCGGTTTGCAGTGGCAGTGGAACCACAACCCCGTCGACAATGCCTGGAGCCTGACGGAGCAACCCGGATTTCTCCGACTGAAGACCAACCGTGTGGTGAACACCCTCTATCTCGCCCCGAACACGTTGACACAGCGCATGGAGGGACCGCAATGCAGTGCTTATATCGTAATGGACTACTCGAACATGAAAGACGGCGACCGTGCTGGTTTTGCTGCTTTCAACAGCGACTCGGGTGTCCTGACTATCAAACGCATCGGTAAAAAGTACTACTTAGAGATGAGCGAGCAAAAAGTGGAACTCTCAGATCGCAATAAGGAGGTGACAAACGTCGATGAGAAGATGATAAAAGGTATCGCACTATCCCAACTCTATCCCAAAGCCAAAAAGATCTGGTTGCGCATCGATGCTGACTTCCGTCCTGTCAAAGGGCGCAATGGCGGTGCCGACTGCGCCAACTTCTATTACAGCATGGACGGCGAGCAGTGGGAACGGATTGGCACGGAGAACTACCGTCTGAATTTCGACTGGCGCCGTTTCTTCATGGGTTCGAAGTTCGGCATCTTCAACTATGCCACGAAAAAGAGCGGCGGCTATGTGGATGTGGATGAGTTCTGTTATCAAAAGATAAAATAGTAAAATGAAAAAGGATATGAAAAAGACGATGTTGTTTTGTGTGGCACTGTTGTGCCTGACGATGGGGGCAAAGGCCCAGACCATCGGGAGTCCTGACGGGAAGATTCAGGTCATCCTCGAGTTGTCGGGGGGCAAACCCTGTTATAGCGTCAACTATCAGGGACAGACGATGTTGAACCGTTCCGCCCTCGGTGTGGTGACGAATATCGGTGACTACACCCAGGGACTGACCTTGAAGGAAGGCTTTGCGACGATGCCTGTCAGCGAGACCTATACCCTGAATAATATCAAACAGCGCGAGGTGAGTTATCAGGCCAACGAGGGCGTGGCCACCTATCTGCAAAACAACCAGCCCGTGATGGATGTCATCTTCCGCGTCAGCAACCGCGACGTGGCCTTCCGTTATAAGATCTATCCAAAGCGCGATACCCGTGTCTGTGTGGTAAAGAGCGAGGCCAGCGGTTTCGTCTTGCCGGAGGGTACCACTACCTTCCTCTGTCCGCAGTCGAAACCGATGGGTGGTTTTGCACGTACCTCTCCCAGTTATGAGACTTCCTATTTCCTCGACGATGCGATGGGTAAGAATGGCTGGGGTGAGGGCTATACCTTCCCCTGCCTGTTTAAAGTTCCCGGAAAATCCGGAATCTCCGGGGAAGCCAATTGGCTTCTTATCAGTGAGACGGGTACCGATGGCGGTTATGTGGGTTGTCGTCTGTTGAACGAGGGCGGCGCCAACTATCGTATCGGGTTCCCCCAACCGGGCGAACTCAATGGCGTGGGATCCGTGACACCCGCTATGTCGTTGCCAGGTGAGACTCCCTGGCGCACCATCACCGTAGGTACGTTGGCGAATATCGTGGAGACTACCGTACCTTTCGATCTCGTGCAGCCTAAGTACAAAGCCTCGCAGGAATATATCTATGGCAAAGGCTCATGGAGTTGGATTATCGGCATGGACGGCAGTTGTAACTTCGATGAACAGAAGCGCTATATCGACTTTTCCGCTGCCATGGGCTACCAGAGTGTGCTCATCGATGCTTTCTGGGACAAGCAGATCGGTTACGAGAAAGTAGCCGAACTGGCTCGCTATGGCAAGACCAAGGGTGTGGGCCTCTTCCTCTGGTACAATTCCAACGGTAAGTGGAACGATGCCCCTCAGACTCCCATCGGAAAGATGGATAATGCCCGAATCCGTCGTGAGGAGATGAAATGGATGCACGACAATGGCATCCGTGGTATCAAGGTGGACTTCTTCGGTGGTGACAAGCAGCCGACGATGCAACTCTATGAGGATATCCTCGCCGATGCCAACGACTTCGGACTGCTTTGCATCTTCCACGGCTGTACCCTCCCGCGTGGCTGGGAACGCATGTATCCTAACTATGCTGCCTCGGAGGCTGTGCTTGCCTCAGAGAACCTGCACTTCGGACAGGGTGCCTGTGATGCGGAGGCCCGTAACGGCTGTACCCATCCGTTCATCCGCAATACTGTGGGTTCGATGGACTTTGGCGGTTCTACCCTTAACAAGTATTATAGTGCCGACAACAAGCGTGGTACGGTCCGCAAGACCTCCGATGTCTATGCCTTGGCTACTGCCGTGCTCTTCCAGAGCGCCGTGCAGCACTTCGCCATGGCTCCCAACAACCTGACTGATGCCCCTGCCTGGGCCATCGACTTTATGAAACAGGTACCCACGACCTGGGACGAGGTGAAGTTCATCGACGGTTATCCCGGTAAGTATGTCATTATGGCCCGTCGCTGTGGCGACAAATGGTATGTGGTGGGCATCAATGCTGAAAACGAGCCGTTGAAGCAGACCATCACCCTGCCGATGTTCGACAAGGGTGCCGAAATAACTATTTACAGCGATGATGCCCAACTGAATGGCAGCGTGAAGACACTGAAACAGAATAAAAAGCAACAGGTTGTGATTACCATTCCCTGCAACGGTGGTGTGGTGATTGTAGGGTGATATATATCAAATGTAACATACGACAAAGCATCTGAAACACTTGCAAATGTCGTTTTGGCGAAAAGTACGTACCTTTGCACCGAAAAGGTACGTACTATTTTTTTAACAACCATCAATATGATTCAATCAAGATTTAAAACCGTGCTCTTTGCGGCCATTTTGTTGGCCCTGCCTTGCACGTTGGCAGCCCAGAAAAAGAAGGCTGCCACCAAAAAGGCCAAGACTGAGGAAGTTGCTCAGCCCGCTGACCCTAACTTTTACATTTTCCTTTGTTTTGGACAGTCTAACATGGAGGGTAATGCCCGTCCCGAGGCAGCCGACCTGGCCAGTCCCGGTCCGCGCTTCCTGTTGATGCCTGCCGTGGATTTTCCTGCCGCCAACGGTCGCCCGGAGCGTAAGATGGGCGAGTGGTGTGAGGCTTCGGCTCCCCTGTGTCGTCCTAACACGGGTCTGACCCCCGCCGACTGGTTCGGTCGTACCCTTGTGGCCTCGTTGCCCGAGAACATCAAGATCGGTGTTATCCACGTGGCTATCGGTGGTATCGACATCAAGGGCTTCCTCCCCGACAGCATCCCCGATTACGTGAACAAGAAGGCTCCCGGTTGGATGAAGGGTATGTTGGCTGCCTATGATAATAATCCTTATGAGCGTCTGGTCACACTGGCCAAGAAGGCCCAGAAGGACGGTGTCATCAAGGGTATCCTGATGCACCAAGGTGAGACCAATACCGGCGACCCGAAGTGGGCTGGTATGGTGAAAGAGGTGTATGAGAACCTCTGTGGTGACCTTCAACTGAAACCTGAGGAGGTGAACCTCTATGTAGGTAACATCGTTCAGGCCGATGGTAAGGGTGTCTGCATCGGATGTAAGAAGCAGATTGACGAACTGCCCCAGACTATCCATACCTCACAGGTCATCTCGTCCGATGGCTGTACCAACGGTCCTGACCGTCTGCACTTCGATGCTGCCGGTTACCGTGAGTTAGGTTGCCGTTATGGCGAGGCTGTGGCCCGTCACCTCGGTTTCGAGCCCAAGCGTCCGGCCAATCTGCCTGTGGCTATCAAGAAGATTAATGTGCCTGCTGATGCCGTTACTGGTGAGAACACCATTCCTGGCAATGAGTTCCCGAAAGTGGATTCTCAGCGTCGTGCCTATTTCCGCATCAATGCGCCTCAGGCCAAGAAAGTCATCGTAGACATCTGCGACAAGAAATACGATATGGAGCCCGATGGTCAGGGTAACTTCATGGCTGTGACGGATCCCCTGCCCGTAGGTTTCCACTATTATTTCATGAGTATCGACGGTGTTCGCTTCATCGATCCTGCCTCTGAGACCTTCTTCGGCACCAACCGTGAGGCCGGTGGTCTGGAAGTGCCCGAGGGACCTGAGGGCGACTATTACCGTCCGCAGCAGGGTGTACCCGCAGGCTCTGTCCGCAGCATCTACTATTGGAGTAACGAGCAGAACAAGTGGCGTCATGCCATGGTATATACCCCTGCTGAGTACGATCAGAAGCAGGGCTTGAAGAAGCGTTATCCCGTGCTCTATTTGCAGCATGGTATGGGCGAGGGCGAGACCAGTTGGACGCTGCAAGGTAAGATGCAGCACATCATGGACAACGCCATTGCCAAGGGTGAGGCAGTGCCGATGATCGTGGTCATGGAGAGTGGTGACATCAAGGCTCCGATGGGTCGTGGTCAGGGTATGGGCGACTATGGTGCTTCGTTCTATCCCGTCCTCCTGAATGACCTCATTCCTTATATCGACGCTAACTTCCGTACGAAGACCGACCGCGACAACCGTGCAATGGCTGGATTGTCGTGGGGTGGACACCAGACCTTCGACATCGTGTTCAACAACATGGATAAGTTTGCCTGGCTCGGCACTTTCAGCGGCGCTATCTTCGGACTCGATTTGAAGACGGCCTACAATGGTGTCTTTACCAATGCCGACGAGTTCAATAAGAAGATCCACTACATGTATATGAACTGGGGTTCTGAGGATTTCATCAAGAGCGGTGATATCGTGAAGGGCTTGCAGGAAATGGGCATCAAGGTCGAGGGTAAGCAGTCGGAAGGTACTGCCCATGAGTTCCTCACCTGGCGTCGTGGACTCCATGAGTTTATTCCCCATCTATTCAAAAAATAACAAAAACGAAAATGATTATGATTAAAAAGACTATTCTGGGTATGATGCTCATTGCGATGGGCACTACCGCCATGGCACAAGGATTGAAGGATGCCTATAAGGACTACTTCATGATTGGTGTCGCTGTCAACCAGCGCAATGTAACAAATGCCGAACAGTCGGCTCTGATTAAGAAGGAGTTCAATAGCATGACCTGTGAGAACGACATGAAGCCGGAGCCCACAGAGCCCCAGGAGGGCCAGTTCAACTGGGAGAATGCCGACCGTATTGCTAATTTCGCCCGTCAGAACGGCATCAAACTGCGTGGACACTGTCTGATGTGGCACTCACAGATCGGTCGTTGGATGACTGCCGAGGGAACGACCAAAGAGCAGTTCTATGCCCGTATGAAGAACCATATTCAGGCTATTGTCAGCCGTTATAAGGATGTGGTATATTGCTGGGATGTGGTCAATGAGGCCATGACCGACGATAAGAATGCTGAGGATCCATACCGTCAGAGTGCCATGTACAAACTCTGCGGTGATGAGTTCATTGCCAAGGCCTTCCAGTTCGCCCGTGAGGCCGACCCGAAGGCCCTGCTCTTCTACAACGACTATAACGAGGCCGATCCTGTGAAGAGTAAGCGCATCTACAACATGGTGAAGAAGATGAAGGATGCTGGTGTGCCTATCGATGGTATCGGTATGCAGGGCCACTACAACATCTACGGTCCTACGGAGAAGGAGATTGATGATGCCATCAGCCTCTATAAGACGATTGTGAAGCACATCCACGTCACCGAACTTGACATCCGTGTGAATGAGGAGATGGGTGGTGGTTTGCAGTTCAGTCGTGAGGGTGTGGCCGTCAGCGATTCTGTGAAACAGCATCTGGCAGACCAGTATGCCCGTGTCTTCGGTGTGTTCCGTAAGCACAAGGATGTCATCGACTGCGTGACCTTCTGGAATCTTGGCGACCGTGACTCTTGGTTGGGTGCCCGTAACTATCCGTTACCATTCGATGAGAACTATCAGCCTAAGATGGCTTATGAGTATATTAAGGATATGAAGGCTGCCAAGTGGAGTCTGCCCGCACGTCCTCCCCGTCAGCCCCGTCCCCAAGGTCAGGGTGGTTTTGGTCAAGGTGGTCAATTCCCCGGTGGTTTCGGAGGACAGGGCGGTCCTGGACAGCAGGGTCGTCGTCGTGGCCAGGGTGGCCCCGGAGGCTTTGGTGGCTTTGGACAGCAGCGCGCTCAGTTCAAGCCTGAGTTGGCCTTCCCCGAAGTGGCTGGCATCAAGGAGGACTTTGTTCCTTCTGAACTGAACCAGCCCGGACAGCAGTATCCCCAGGTGAACTCTCAGGGCTATGCACGTTTCCGCATTGAGGCTCCAGATGCTCAGGCTGTGAATGTTGGTCTCGGTCTCGGTGGCCAGGGTGGAACCCAGTTGAAGAAGACTTACGACGGTTCATGGGTTGGCACCACAGCCGGTCCGATGGACGAAGGTTTCCACTACTATCACATCACCGTTGATGGTGGTACCTTCAACGATCCTGGCACTGGAAACTACTATGGCTCTACCCGTTGGGAGAGCGGTATCGAGATTCCCGCCAAGGACAAGGACTTCTACGCTATGAAGAATGTGCCTCACGGTAAGGTGTCGCAGATCCTCTTTTGGAGTGAGAGCACCCAGCAGTGCCGTCGTGCATTCGTTTATACGCCGCCGACCTACGATAAGGATGCCAAGACCAGTTATCCTGTGCTCTATTTGCAGCATGGCTGGGGTGAGGATGAGACCGCTTGGATGACCCAGGGTCACGCCAACCTCATCATGGACAACCTGATTGCTGAGGGTAAGATCAAACCCTTCATCGTGGTATGTACCTACGGTATGACCAATGAGATGGGCTTTGGTGGTGGCGGTCGTGGGGCTGCTGCCCAGAACTTCGAGAAGGTACTCTGCGACGAACTTATACCATACGTTGATGCTAACTTCCGCACCATTGCCAAGAAGGAGAGCCGTGCGATGGCTGGTCTGTCGATGGGCGGTATGGAGACTCATTCTATTACCCTGGCTCGTCCCGAGTTGTTCAACTATTATGGCTTGCTCAGCGGTGGTGTCTACACTCCCGAGGAGATTAAGGATAAGAAGCAGGTGAAGTATATCTTCCTGAGTTGTGGTTCCAAGGAAGGTCCAGACCGCATTAAGTCGGCTGTGGAGACTTTGAAGGCTGCCGGTTTCAATGCTGAGAGTCATATCTCTGAGGGTACCGCCCATGAGTTCCTGACCTGGCGCCGCGCACTCCGTCAGATGGCACTGAGTCTGTTCAAGTAAAAATTGAAGAATTGTAAAATTGAAATATTGAAATGATGAAGAAATTGTTTTTCGGACTGATCCTGACCGTAGTGGGCGGTACGTCCGTATTTGCTCAATGGCGTCAGGTTGATCCCAGAGAAAATGTTGGCCTGAAAGATGCCTACAAAGATTATTTTACCATTGGTGTAGCGCTGAACCAGCGTAATGTTAGTGACGATGCCCAGAAGGCGCTCGTCATCAAGCAGTTCAATAGTGTGACTGCCGAGAACGACTGGAAACCCGGTGAGATTCATCCGAAGGAAGGCGTGTGGAACTTTGAGCGTGCCGACAAGATTGCAGACTTCTGCCGTCAGAACGGTATCAAGATGCGTGGTCACTGTCTGTGCTGGCACTCACAGTTTGCCGACTGGATGTTTACCGACAAGAAAGGCAAGCCCGTCACGAAAGAGGTGTTCTACCAGCGTCTGCGCGAGCACATCCATACGGTAGTGAACCGCTACAAGGATGTGGTCTATGCTTGGGATGTGGTGAATGAAGCCATGGCTGACGACAACCAGTTCGGTCCCCGTTTCGGTTTCGGACGTCCAGGTCAGGAACCCAGTCCTTATCGTCAGAGCCGTCACTTCCAACTCTGTGGTGACGAGTTCATTGCCAAGGCATTCCAGTTTGCCCGTGAGGCCGACCCCAATACGCTGTTGTTCTACAATGACTATAGTTGCGTAGACGAGGGCAAGCGTGAGCGCATCTATAACATGGTGAAGAAGATGAAGGATGCTGGCGTGCCTATCGACGGTATCGGTATGCAAGGCCACTACAACATCTACTTCCCCAGCGAGGAGCAACTCGAGAAAGCCATCGTCCGTTTCAAGGAAATTGTGAAGCACATCAATATCACTGAACTCGACCTGCGTATGAACAATGAGAGCGGTGGCCAGTTGATGTTCTCGCGTGGTGAGGCTAAGCCGATGCCTGAGTATATGGGTACCCTGCAGACCGATCAGTATGCCCGTTTGTTCAAGGTGTTCCGTAAGCATGCCGACGTGATTGACAACGTGACCTTCTGGAATCTGGGTGACAAGGACTCTTGGCTTGGTGTGAACAACCACCCGCTGCCCTTCGACGAGAACTACCGTCCGAAGGCTTGCTTCCGTGCCATCCGTGACTTCGACCCATCCCTCGACAGGCGTGTGCCGAAGGAAGACTTCGTCAGCAATCCGTGGAACCAGCCCGGTCAGGAGTGGCCGAAGGTGAACAGCGAGGGTTATGCCCGTTTCCGTATCGAGGCTCCCGATGCCAAGTCGGTGATTGTCAGTCTCGGTCTTGGTGGTCGTGGCGGTACTGTGCTCAAGAAGGATAACGACGGTGTCTGGACAGGTACTACCGAGGGTCCGATGGATCCTGGTTTCCACTACTATCACCTGACCATCGACGGTGCTACCGTCAATGACCCAGGTACAGGCAACTACTTCGGTTCGTGCCGTTGGGAGAGTGGTATCGAGATTCCTGCACCTGATCAGGATTTCTATGCAGAGCGCACCAATATTCCTCATGGCAGCATGCAGACGGTGAAATTCTACTCGCCCAGTCTGGGTAAGATGCAGGAGGCTACTGTCTATCTGCCCTATGGCTACGGCAAACTCGTTGATAAGAAAGGAAATCCTGTGAAGGAAGGTGCCAAGGGTATTCAGGAGCGATATCCTGTGCTCTACCTGCAGCATGGCTGGGGTGAGAACGAGACCAGTTGGCCCATCCAGGGTAAAGCAGGTCTGATCATGGATAACCTGATTGCCGACGGCAAGATCAAGCCGTTCATCATCGTGATGGCATACGGTCTGACCAACGACTTTAAGTTTGGAACCATCGGTCAGTTTACTGCCGAGGAATTTGAAAAAGTGCTTATTGATGAACTTATCCCATATATCGATAAGAACTATCTGACCAAGTCCGACAAGTGGAACCGTGCCATGGCCGGTCTGTCGATGGGTGGTATGACCACAAAACTCATCACCCTGCGTCGTCCTGAGATGTTCGGTTACTGGGGGCTGCTCTCTGGTGGCCAGTATGCACCTGAGGAGATCAAGGATCCTACGGCTGTGAAGTACATCTTCGAAGGCTGCGGCTCTAAGGAGAATCCTGATGGCATCAACAAGAGCGTTGCCGACTTGAAGGCTGCCGGCTTCAATGCCGAAGGTCTGATCTCAGAGGGTACGGCCCATGAGTTCCTCACATGGCGCCGCTGCCTCCGTCAGATGGCTTTGAGTCTGTTTAGGTAAGAAGTATGAAAAAGATTTTTATATTATCGTTGCTCTTCTGTGGCATAGGTATGGCCTATGCCCAGAAGGGGAAAGTACCTTTGGTATATGAGGTCGAGAATACGGGCAGTAAGTTTGCTGCTCCTGCCATGCCCGGTATCGAGGCTTTGCCTGTCATCAAGGAGTTGCCCGACCCCTTTGCCTTTAGCAATGGTAAGGGAAAGGTGAAGTCTTTTAAGGACTGGTCGCGCCGTCGCAGTGAGATAGCCCATCAGATACAGCACTACGGCATCGGCACGAAACCTGCCGTGGATCCAGGAGCCGTCAAGGCTCGTATGAGTGGCGATACCCTCATCGTTGATGTCACGGTTAATGGGGAGACGCTCACCCTGTCATCGGTTATTACCTATCCGAAGGTTGGTGAGGCACCTTATGCCCTGATGATCGGTACGAGCATGCTGGCTCTGCCGAGACAGTTGTTCGCCGACCGTCCCATCGCCATCATGAACTTCCGTGAGAAGCAGGTAAACGACTACGGACAGATGGGCCGTCATCATGAGAGGGGAGAGCACAACTTCGACCGTCTCTATCCCGAACTGAAGGACAATGGTGCTTATAGTGAGTGGGCCTGGGGTCTGAGCCGTCTTATTGACGGTCTGCAGCAGTTAGGTCCTGAGGTGACGAAGATAGATACGAAGCATATCGGTGTCTCCGGCTGCTCGTATGCCGGTAAGATGTCTCTCTATTGCGGTGCCTTCGACGAGCGCGTGGCTTTGGTGGTGGCACAAGAGCCTGGTGGTGGCGGTGCTGCTGCCTGGCGTACCTCTCACGAATCGACGTTGGCAGGAAAGAATCTGGAAGACCTCGACAAGACCGACTACCACTGGTTCTTGGAGAGTCAGAAAGAGAATTTCCACGGCGACAGTGTCTATCGTCTGCCCTACGACCAGCACGAACTCTGTGCGCTGGTCTGTCCGCGTGCCCTCCTGTTGTTGGGTAATCCCGACTATGAGTGGCTGGCCGACGGTTCGATGGTTGTCTCGGCAAAGGCTGCGAAGAAGGTATGGGAACAGTTTGGTATTGGCGACCGTTTCGGCTATTCCATCGTGGCTGGTCACGGTCACTGCCAGTTGCCCGAGAGTCAGTTCCCCGAGGTACAGGCATTCATCGACAAGTTCCTTTTAGGACGAGAAACGAACACGACAGACGTTCAGGTTGTGTCAGGCCTGAAATAGAATCAAGAGGTCATCCCCGCCCGACTGAGCGGGGATGACTTTTCAGAAGGTGTTATCAAATGGAAAATGCTGTCAACGGATATTACAGACTCTCGTGGAGGGAGCGCATCGGGTTCTGCTCAGGTGATTTAGCTTCTCTTAGGCGGCATCCCATTGGCCGCGTTCGCCATGATTTGTTTCTGGAACGGGTTCAGCGGCTCGCTGCTCTATGCCCGGTTAGCCTCTGCGGAGAACCCTCGCATGCCCATGATTATCGAGCATCTGTCTTCCGACGATGAATATGTAACGAGTGTACAGTATATGCAACAATTAATTCACAAAAAACAAAACTAAAATGAAAAAGACTCTTTTTATGATGTTTGCCCTTCTGATGATGGGCATGGCAGTCAAGGCACAGGATGCCATCCAGTTGCCACAACCTGAATTACAGAAACTGTCCATGACACTCGGTGATGCCTTGAAGCAACGCCGTTCTTATCGCGACATGTCAGAACAGGAAGTCGATCTTCAGACCGTATCAACCATTCTCTGGGCAGCCTGCGGCATCAGCGACCCTGCCACAGGTAAGATTACCGCTCCGTCGGCAGTCAATATGCAGGATATCAAGGTGTTTGTGTGCTCTCAGTATGGTGTCTGCCGTTACATGCCCAAGGAGAATACCCTGGTGCCTGTCACAATGACGGATATCCGTCCCAGTCTAGCCGCAGGACAGGATTTTGCCAAGACGGCACCTGTGAACCTGATACTTGTCAGCACGAAGGATAATGAGCGGATGGACAATAATCGCTACGGTGGGGTAGATGCAGGTTACGTGTCACAGAACATCTATTTGGCCTGTACGGCTCTCGGCCTGCATACGGTGGCCCGTGCCATGATGGATAAAGAAGCCGTCAAGCGCGAGTTGAAACTGGCTGACACCAGCATCGTCCTGCTGAACCACCCCATAGGTTTTGGCAAATAGGAAATCATCACATACTCTAGTAATAATAAGGTGGAGTCATTCCGACGATAATAAGTCGTGCTCAGTGACTCCCCTTATTTGATTTTCAGTCTCAGGATGCGACGGGCGCTCTGGTTGATGCGCTCCTCAGTGATGGTGCCATTCTCGACAGCGTCGATGACGGCATCGAAGGCCTTGACGAGATCCTTGGGGCACAGCACGATGTCAGCCCCTGCCTGAATGCAGCCCACAGTGGCTTCTTCAATGGTGTACTGTTGTGTTATGGCACCCATATCCATTGCATCGGTCACGATGATGTTCTGATAGCCCAACTCGCGACGTAACTTGTCCTGTAGGATGACCGACGACATGGTGGAGGGGATGTCCTCGCCGATGACGTTAGGTGCACTGATATGGGCGGTCATAATGAGTTGGCAGCCCCACTGGATACCTGCACGGAAGGTGATAATCTCGCAGTCGAGCATCTCAGCCCACGTCTTCTGGGTCTGGGCATAGCCGTAGTGGGTGTCGTTTTTCACATCGCCATGACCAGGGAAATGCTTGATGCATCCTATGATACCGGCATCCTTCAGTCCCTGCAGGTAGTTGGTCACCATGGGTGCAGCCACAGCGGGATCATCACTGAAGGCACGGGGGCCGATGATGATGTTCTCGGGATTGGTGTTCACATCGGCCACAGGGGCAAAATCGATGTCGAAACCGTAGTATTTCAGATAGGTGCCGATGGTGTTGCCGCACTCATAGGCATTGGCGGGATCGCCAGTAGCACCGATGGCTCCCATCGACTCGTACTTCTTCACGTGGAAGTTCTCGTTGTTGGCGATACGGGCCACGCGGCCCCCTTCCTCGTCGATACACATCAGCGGTTTGCCGTTCAGTGCTTTCAGTTGCGGCAGGAACTGTCCCAACTGTGTCTCATCCTTCATGTTCCAGGCATAGAGGATAATGCCACCCACGGGGTATTTCTCGTTTATGCCTTTCATGCAGTCGTTCACCTCCTGTAGTTCCAGGGGCATCAGGTCAGCATATTCTTTCCAGTGGATAGTGGTGTCGAGGCACTCAGGGCGCACAAAGAACATCTGCCCTACCTTCTCGCGCAGGGTCATCTTCTGAAGTTGTTCCTCCACCGCATCACCAGGTGTCGGACTTACTGGGTTGTCATCGTTCGAACACGATGTAAACAAACTCGCGCCGCAGGAAATCAGGATGGCGACAATCCATAATAGACTCTTTTTTATCATATCTGAATCTTGTGACATATCTCCGTACATTATTTTTATTGGGATTGCAAAGATATATATTATTTCTGAAATAATCAAATTTCAATCGTATTTTTCTTGGAATGGACGGAAATATTTCGTACCTTTGCCCTCTGAAACAAATATTTATTCTTGTTAAGGTTAAGAAGTATGAGAACAAAGGACATGAGAACTAAACGGTTTCTGGTCGCCGTTGCCCTTGCGGTGTGCAGTATGACGGTACAAGCACAGGATCCCACTCCAAGTGAACTGTATTTCAACAAGACTGAGTTGCCCAACGGCTTGGTGTTTTTGCCGGCACCGCCCGATTCGTCATCGGCACAGTTCTTGTACGACATCTCACAGTACGTCTGGGGCAAGAGCAAGCGACAGGATTCGCTGCGTGCCCAGCAGGCCATACGTGACGTAGTCATCGACATCGGGGATATGGCTCGCGAGTTCAGTCCGGTATTCGGCATGGAGATCTCGAAAGAGAAGACGCCCGCCATCTTCAAGGTACTCAATCTGGGAGTTGTTACCATGCGCCTGAGTGCCTCGAACCTCAAGACTACCTATAAGCGGAGGCGCCCCTATGTGGTATTCTCCGAACCCACACTCATCCCTGCCGAAGAGGACGAGTTGCGCAATACTGGATCCTACCCCTCTGGCCATACCTTGCGCGGATGGGCAATGGCACTGCTGCTCAGCGAGATCAATCCTGCCGCACAGGACGAAATCCTCAAGAAGGGCTACGAGTGGGGCGAGAGCCGCGTGATAGCCGGATACCACTGGCAGAGTGACACCGATGCTTCGCGCCTACTGGCATCTGCCTGTTATGCCCGCCTGCATACGAGTGAGGATTTCCTTAAAGATATGGCTGCCGCCCGCAAGGAATTTGCAGAAAAATTGCGACATCAGTGAAACTTACTTACTTGCTGCTTCCAGTTCTTTGCGGATGACATCGTTACCAGGGAAACCGATGTTCTTGAAGGTCTGTCCGCGTGCTCTCCTGTTGCTTGGCAATCCTGACTACGAGTGGCTGGCTGACGGCTCTATGCTCGTCTCTGCCAAGGCTGCGAAGGAAGTCTGGAAGTCCTTTGGTATTGGCGACCGTATGGGTTGGAGCATTGTGGCTGGCCACGGCCATTGCCAACTGCCCTAGAGCGGCACTGTCCATCTTCACGTCGTCGATATAGTACTCGCGCAGTTCGGGCGGCAGGATCAGTTTGCAGAAGGTGGACTTGTGGGTGCCCTGCCCGCCGATGAGCAGCGGCACGACACTGTTGCCGAAGTCGCGCGAGAGG
>ONTZ01000037.1 GCA_900320905.1 uncultured Prevotella sp. | reverse complement strand
CATGCAAGCGGATGATTTCTTTCTTTTCTTCTAAACTGTGATGTGTATACATAATGAACCCCAGAAGTATTCTGTCCAACTTCTGGGGTTCACTTCAAACAATTGTCACACCCCATTTTTTTCAGAATATTTTTATGAGAATGCGACCCTGTTTCACGCAAAATGTATGAATTAACTCCTTTTAACTCCCAGAAAGTCCTATTGTATCTAAAAAATTGCTATCTTTGCACCACTTTTGATAATTAAAACGTAATAATACAATTATGGCATTAACAAATGAGAAATTGACCATCGTCGGTGCAGCCGGTATGATTGGTTCGAACATGGCTCAGACCGCCTTGATGATGGGTCTGACAAGTGAGATTTGTCTTTACGACGTTTTTTCTCCTGAGGGTGTTGCTGAGGAGATGCGCCAGAGTGGTTTCGATGATGTGAACATCGTGGCCACTACAGATGCTGAGGAGGCTTTCAAGAACGCCAAGTACATTATCTCTTCTGGTGGTGCTCCCCGTAAGGCTGGTATGACCCGTGAGGATTTGCTCGCTGGCAATTGTAAGATCGCTGAGGAACTCGGTCAGAACATCAAGAAGTTCTGCCCCGATGTGAAACACGTGGTGATCATCTTCAACCCCGCAGACCTGACAGGTCTGGTGACCCTGCTGTACTCTGGTTTGAAGCCTGGTCAAGTGACCACCCTCGCCGGTCTTGACACAACCCGTCTTCAAAGCGCACTGGCCAAGAAGTTCGGTGTGATGCAGAACCAGATCACAGGTTGCGCTACTTACGGAGGCCACGGTGAGCAGATGGCCGTCTTCGGCAGCCACGTGGAGATTGCCGGTCGCAAACTGACGGACATCATCGGTACCGCAGAGTTCCCCGCTGAGGAGTGGGAGCAGATGAAGATCGATGTGACCAAGGGAGGTGCCAAGATCATCGAACTCCGCGGACGCAGTTCCTTCCAGAGTCCAGCCTATCTCTCTGTTGAGATGATCCGTGCCGCCATGGGTGGTGAGCCTTTCCGCTTCCCCGTTGGAACCTACGTGAAGACCGACAAATATGACCACATCATGATGGCCATGAAGACTACCATGACTGCCGAAGGTGCTAAGTTCGAGGTTCCTCAGGGAACTCCTGACGAGAACGCCAAACTGGATCAGAGTTACGAGCACCTCTGCAAGATGCGTGACGAACTGGTGACGCTGAACATCGTTCCTCCCATCTCAGAGTGGAGCAAGATCAATCCGAACCTCTAATTATTCTATACAAGAGAGCAGTATGGTTCGCCATACTGCTCTCTTTACATTTTCACCATCAAGACTATGGATAAGAAGAAAATAATTCTATTTGGCTGCGTCATCATAACACTGACAGGTTGCAGCGACAAGGATAAGGCTAACATCATCCCCCTGGGAAATGATGCACCGCCAGTGGAAGAAGTAACGACAGACAATGGACAGAAAAAAGACAGTGCTGATCCCGAACTGATTACAGACCGTGTAAGTGCCATCTATGCGGCTGTGGCAGAGGCCTATCCGGAAATCAATGACATCACACCCTCCAACGACCAGTTGGATGATGCCTACTGCACCTCAGAATGGAAGACCCTCGTACAGATGGTCAACTCAAAGGATGCCGAGAACATGGGCAGAGGAGGTTTCTTTGATGCTGACTACTGGATCATGGGACAGGACTGGGGAAAGATCACCATCAGCGGTCTGAAAGTCGACGTGAAAGACAATACACACGCCAATGCCTTCTTCACCCTGCATAATTTAGGCAGTCAGACGAAGGTTCAATTGGAACTAGTCTTCGAGCATGGTGAGTGGCTCATCGGCAATTTCATTGACGAGACCCACAAGATGGACTGGAAGAAGTCGATGATGCAATACCTAGAAAAGAAAGGCAAGCAGGAACAGGAAGAATCATCCAATGACGGCATCATAGAATACAGCATACCCTAATGGCACTGATTAAGAGTTACAGAGGTCTTACACCCAAGTGGGGCAAGGACTGCTACTTCAGCGAGAATGCCACCATCGTAGGTGATGTGACGATGGGTGACGAGTGTTCAGTATGGTTTAATGCCGTGGTCCGTGGCGACGTGGCTCCCATCACCATCGGTGACCGTACCAATGTACAGGACGGCAGTTGTGTTCATGTAACCCATGACACAGGCCCTACCCATATCGGCAGCGATGTGACCATTGGGCATAATGTCACCGTACATGCCTGTACCATTCGCGACGGTGCCCTGATAGGCATGGGTAGTACCCTGCTTGATGGCTGTGAGATTGGCGAGGGTGCCATCGTAGCGGCAGGGGCACTGGTATTGCAGAACACGAAGATCCCACCTCATGAGATCTGGGGCGGCGTACCTGCCAAGTACCTCAAGCCCGTCAGTCCTGGACAGACGGACAATGCCAAGCACTACGTGGCATATTCAAAATATTATCTAAGTGAAGAGTGAAAAAAAGACTACTTCTCAAATAGTCAGATTCATCAAAGACTGGACACTACCAGTGTCTATGGGGTTGGGAGCCCTGCTCTATCTGTTCTTCGCCTTTACGCCCCAGTTGGATTCGGCATCAGAATTCTTCGGTCCTGTCTTTGAAACCATCCTCCCGATGTTTATGTTTCTGGTGCTTTTTGTCACGTTCTGCAAGGTGGACTTCCATAAGTTACGCCCTGTTGCCTGGCATCTTTGGGTCAGCCTCTTCCAATTGTTCTTCATCGGCCTCATCATGGCCACCATCCTCATACCACATCACTCATTCCATATATTATTGGAAGCCTTGCTGATGTGCATCATTTGTCCATGTGCCACAGCGGCTGCCGTCGTTACCCAAAAACTCGGAGGCTCTTTAGAGCAGATGACAACCTTCACCTTCATCTCAAATTTTATCACTGCCTTATTAGTACCCATCTGCTTTCCTCTTATCGAGAAAGGAACAGACATCACCTTCTGGGCAGCCTTCATCAAGATTCTCCACGAGGTTTTTATCGTACTGATTATTCCGATGTTATTAGCCTATATAGTGAAGCACTGTATGCACCGTCTGCACAAGAAGATAATTTCAGTGAAAGACCTAAGTTACTATCTTTGGGGCTGTTCGCTGATGATTGTCACAGGTACTACGGTGAAGAACATCGTACATTCAAATGCGACAATTGCCCTGCTGATGGCAATTGCCATCCTTGGGCTGGCAACATGTATCGTTCAGTTTGCGGTAGGGCGCTTCATCGGACACTACTTCAACCACACACAGGAGGCCGGGCAGGCTCTGGGACAGAAAAACACAGCATTTGCCATCTGGCTTTCAACCACCTATCTGAATCCACTCTCGTCTGTTGGGCCAGGCTGCTACATCCTATGGCAGAATATCGTCAACTCGGTAGAGATATGGCAGCATAGGAGAACAAATAAGGAGTGAAACGCGTTTCACTCCTTATTGACTATTTTTACTACCTTATTTATTATTCTGATAGTGGGCTAGTCCTTTCTGGACATTCTTAATGATAGCCTCCGACGTGAAAGTGGCACCAGTTACCGCATCAACCTTCTTGGTCTGTGCTTCCTTGACGGTCAGTCCGTCCCAGGCTTTCTCTAAGGCATTTTTCACCTTTACCAGATACTTGGGTGTCTCCTGATTCTTCAACACCTCAATCTTTTCGATTTTATTCTTCTTGATATAGATCTTCAAAGGAACAGGGCCATTATAGCCTTCCACATCTTTGGCGATGGTGGTGGTGTTCACAATCGTGAAACCATTCTCCTTGGTGATGGCACCATCCTGCTTGCCAGCACTCATCAACACTACAGCAGCCAATAACAATAACACATATTTCTTCATATTTCTTCTTTAAAAAACTAATACTTTGATTTTTGTCTTCGTTTTTTAGACCGCAAAGATACTAAGAAATCAAAAAAAAAGGATGATATTTAAGAAATATTTTGTACCTTTGCAACCGCATTAATATCTTTTAGCGCAAAACGAATGAAGAAAAAGTTTGCAATCCTTTGGTTGGCGCTTACGCTGGCCTTAACCATTAGCGCAGGAAAACGGGAGATTCACATCCTGTCCGTGAATGATATGCACGCCCAGATTGACGTGTTCCCACAATTAGCCGCATTGATTGACAGTCTGCGGACAGAAGACCCCTCATTGCTAGTATTCTCTGCAGGCGACAACCGCACGGGTAATCCCTTGAACGACAAATACGAGATTCCCGGCTATCCCATGGTAGCACTGATGAACCAGGTGGGCTTCAACGGTTCCACACTGGGCAACCACGAGTTTGACACCCATTCGCTTCAACGCCTTATCGGACTTTCCAACTTCCGTTATATCTGTGCTAATGTATTCTCCACCGACTCTGCTGGTATCCGAACTGTTCCTTATCAGGTGTTCGATGTGGCTGGTCTGAAAGTGGGTATCATCGGTGTCATCCAACTGGGTCCACTGGGTATCCCCAGCACTCATCCTGACAATCTGAAAGGCATCTGGTTTACACCTGCTATGGCAGAAATCAGTAAGTACGAGTGGCTTAGCAAGCAGTGCGACGTTACCATCCTACTTTCCCACCTAGGCTACCCAGACGACCAAGAGATGGCGAAGATGTTCCCATGGCTCGACCTCATCATCGGCGGTCATACGCATACCCAACTGAAAGGTGACGAAGTGGTCAACGGTGTACTCATCACCCAGAACAAGAACAAGTTCGGACGCGTTACTTACACCACGATTACCCTTGAAGATGGCAAGATTGTCGACAGGAAGGCTGAGTATATCGATATCAAGAAGTATCCGAAAAAGAATCCGCTCGTAGAGGCAATGGTTGAGCATTTCGGTGATGACCCCAAATTCAAGCGCGTACTGGCTACGGCAGAGACACCTTTCGAGGCACGTGAGGAACTGGGGTGTATGATGTGTGATGCCTTTATGAATGAAACGGGGTCGGATATTGCCATAGAAAACCCTGGTGGCGTACGCCTTGAATCACATCCTGCCGGCGAGATCACCGTGCGTGACGTATTGGAGATGGATCCTTTCGATAACAATGCGGTCATTCTCGAACTCACCGGCGAAGAAATACTGAGAATGATCACGACCTACTGCAACAACATACTCGTTAGTTTCCCCTATGTAGGAGGTATGAAGTGTGAACTGACACTCGACAGGACAAATCCTTCCAGGATCAAGAGTGTGCAACTGCTGACTCCCAATGGCAAGAAACTCAATATGAAGCGTAAGTATCGTGTTGTTACCAACAACTATATTACAGTCACAAGTAAAATTCCAGAAGGCGCAGCCCAGACGTTGAACGTTCAGACCACCGACCTAATCATGCAATACCTGGAAAAAAAGAAATGGGTAGATTATCGGGGCGTGAGAAGATTGGAGATCATAAACAAATAGAGGCCATTACCTTCTCTGTGGCACCAGCCAGACTCTGCACAAACATACCGGCATTCTGACCTTCTTCCTCAAGAGAACCGCTTTCTGAGACAAAACGGTTCATCTGCCTTTCAAAATCCTCATAATTGTTAATCTCAAAGCCACCACTCTGTTTCAGTCCCTGCGCCTCCTGGAATTTCTGGTTATTAGGACCGAAGAATACGGGTATATCCCATACAGCGGCCTCAAGAAGATTGTGGATGCCCACACCAAAACCGCCACCCACGTAGGCCACATCGCCATAGTGATAGATACTCGACAACAATCCGAAACAATCGATAAGAAGGACGTCAGTAGACTGGAGATTGGAGTCGGAAAATAGGGAAGATTTCTCTGCAGCGGTATAACGGACGACCTTACGACCTTCCAACAACTTCTCAATCTGCTGCAGGTGATTCTCGCCGATGACATGGGGAGCAATAATCAGTTTCCAATCCTTATGCTTATTGAAATACTTAATAAAGATATTTTCATCAGGCGGCCAACTGCTACCAGCCACAAACACCTTTGACTTTTCCCTAGACTCCTTAACAAACGCCTCCACAATAGGTAACTGCTTCGCAGCCTCCTTAATCTGCAGGACACGATCGAAACGAGTATCACCCACCACAGAAACATTCGTGATTCGAATCTTTGAAAGAAGTTGCTTGCTCTGTTCGTTTTGTACAAAGAAATGCGTAAAGCAATTCAGCACGCGACCGTATTGTCGACCATACCACTTAAAGAACACCTGGTCCGGACGGAAGATGCTCGAAACGCTATAAACCGGTACATTCCGATGCTTAAGGATATGGAGATAATTATACCAGAACTCATATTTGATGAAGAAAGCCATCACAGGACGCACCAATCGCAAGAAACGGATAGCATTAATGGGGGTATCCAACGGGAGATAGCAGATAATATCCGCACCTTCGTATTCTTTTCTTACCTCATAACCCGAAGGTGAGAAGAATGTCAGCAGAATCTTATATTCCGGATGCTCCTTGCGAAGGCGCTCCATCAACGGACGCCCCTGTTCAAACTCACCTAACGAAGCAGCATGGAACCATATATACTTCGCCTGCGTGTCCACTTTCTTTTTCAGGACGCCGAAAGCAGCACGTTCACCACGCCACATCTTCCGCACTTTCTCATTGAAGCAACTGTAAATTGCAACACCTATGAGATAGAGATATATAATCAGGTTGTATATCATCAGCCAAGCACTTCTATGGCACGCTTCATTCTTGCAATAGTCTCTTCCTTGCCTAAGAAAGCAGAAATATCGAACATACCTGGGCCTTTACCCTCGCCTACCAATGTGAGACGCCAGGCATTCATAATATTACCTAACTTATATCCCTTCTGTTCAATCCAAGCATGAACAATCTGCTCCTGATTCTCTAAAGAGAAGTTGTCGATACCTTCAAGCACGCCAATGAGTTCAGTCAACTGGCTGGCAGAATCCTCCTTCCAACGCTTCTTGGCCGTCTTCTCGTCATACGCTGTAGGAGCCTCAAAGAAGAAAGAACACAATGGCCACAACTCATGGACAAACGACACACGATCCTTCATCATCGTCGTCACCTTTAAAACTCGATCAGAAGTTTCTTGTGGACAATGTTCTTTAACTATCGGCTCAAAAAGGGCAGCAATTTCCTCATTCGATTTCATGAGGATATACTCGTGGTTGAACCAGATGGCTTTTTCATAAGCAAACTTAGCACCAGCCTTCGAGCACTTCGAGATATCAAATAGCGGCACAAGTTCATCTAACGAAAAAATTTCCTGTTCTGTACCAGGATTCCAACCCAAGAGAGCCAAAAAGTTGATTACAGCCTCAGGGAAATAACCATCCTCACGATAGCCACGTGAGGTCTCGCCCGTCTTCGGATCCTTCCATAACAACGGAAAGACAGGAAATCCCAGTCTGTCGCCGTCACGTTTTGAGAGTTTACCCTTACCGTCAGGTTTTAACAACAGCGGCAAATGGGCAAACTGCGGCATCGTATCCTCCCATCCAAATGCCTGATACAGCAATACATGCAAGGGGGCAGAAGGCAGCCACTCCTCACCACGAATCACATGGGAAATTTCCATCAGATGGTCATCCACAATATTTGCCAGATGATAGGTAGGCAATTGGTCGGCACTCTTATAAAGCACCTTATCGTCGAGAATATCGCTCTTCACGCGCACCTCACCACGAATCAGGTCATTCACCAACACCTCCTGTCCTGCCTCGATCTTAAAGCGCACCACATACTGCTTACCATCGGCAATCAGTTGCTCCACCTCCTCCTTCGGCAATGTCAGCGAGTTACGCATCATACTACGGGTATGACAATCGTACTGGAAATTCTGTATCTCCTGACGCTTAGCCTCCAATTCCTCAGGGGTATCAAAGGCGATATAAGCCTTACCGGCATCCAGCAGTTGCTGCACATATTGCTTGTAGATGTCACGGCGCTCACTCTGGCGGTAGGGACCTTTGTCACCACCGAAACTCACACCTTCGTCAAACCGAATCCCCAGCCACTTGAACGACTCGATGATATATTCCTCAGCGCCTGGCACGAAACGGTTCGAATCGGTATCCTCTATACGGAACACCAAGTCGCCACCATGCTGCTTGGCAAACAAATAATTATACAGGGCAGTGCGCACACCGCCGATATGCAAAGCCCCCGTAGGACTTGGTGCAAAGCGCACCCTAACTCTTCTTTCAGACATAAAAATCGCTCTTTTGCGTGCAAAGGTACAAAATAATCTGCGAAAATCTGTGTAATCTGTGGCTTTATTTGTATCTTTGCACCAAAATATTTCTATTATGGGCAGTTTCAATCTGAAATCCGACATCTCCTGGCACGATTTTCTCGTCCGTGCCGGACTCATCATAGGCACTGTTGCCATTATCACATGGGCTCTTCCACGCGACACGCACAGCACCTACCGCATCGAAAAGGGCAAGCCATGGATTCATTCCGACCTGAAAGCCCCCTTCGACTTCCCCATTTACAAAGGCGATGATGTAGTCAAGGCTGAGCGCGACTCGCTGATGCGGTTATACGAACCCTACTTCAACTATAATAAAGAGACAGAAGGCATGCAGACTCGTCAGTTCGTGAAAGACTATAATAAAGGAATCTCTGGTCTTCCCGACGATTATATCAGCATCATCGCCAACCGTCTGCACCGCATCTATGCCCAAGGTGTCATGAGTAACACCGACTATGCCAAATACAGTAAGGACACCACCCAGATGATTCGTATCATCAATGGGAAGGTGGCGGTCAGCGCGCAGATCAACACGATCTATTCCACAGTGTCTGCCTACGAGTTTATTTTTGCCGAACCAGAACTGTCCACTCAGAGGGAAATCCTTCAAAGATGCAACCTCAACGATTACATCTCCCCTAATCTGATTTACGACAAAGAGCGAAGCGAAGCCAGCCTGAGCGACTTGCAGAACAGCATCCCCCTGGCCAGCGGCATTGCACAGCAAGGCCAGAAAATCATCGACCGCGGCGAGATCGTCGATGCCAAGACTTATAATATCCTCATCTCGTTCCAGAAAGAACTGGACCGTCGCGAAAAGAGTAAGCAGCAAATCAGTGTCACCATCTTGGGACAGATACTCTATGTCACCATCCTGGTGGTCTGCATGACCTTCTTCTTAACCCTTTTCCGCAAGGATTATTTCGAGAAGCCCAGATCGCTGGCCATGCTCTACTCGCTCATCATCGTCTTCACCGTCGCTGCCTCGATGATGGTCAGCCACAACATCCTCCACGTCTACATCATCCCCTTTGCGATGGTGCCTATCTTCATCCGCGTGTTCATGGACTCCCGCACGGCATTCATCGCCCATACCATCATGATTCTCATCTGCGCCTGCGTCCTGCAATCTCCACTGGAATTCATTGCCGTTGAACTTGTGGCCGGATTGGTGGCCATCTACTCCCTGCGCGAACTATCCAGCCGTTCCCAGTTGTTCTGGACTGCCGTGCTCGTCACCGCCTCAGCAGCCCTCACCAACCTCGCCCTCGACTGGATACGTGACAACAACCTGACAAAAATCGAATACAGCGAGTACAATTACCTTATTATTAATGGTCTGATGCTGTTCTGTTCCTACCCGTTGCTCTATCTCATCGAGAAGGCTTTTGGCTTTACATCGAACATCACCCTGATTGAACTCTCCGATATGAACAAGGAACTACTTCGCCGTATGAGCGAGGTGGCTCCAGGCACTTTCAACCACTCTATTCAAGTGGCAAACCTCGCAGGCGAGATTGCACAAAAGATAGATGCCAAGAGTCAGTTGGTACGCACGGGTGCCCTATATCATGACATCGGCAAAATCCTCAATCCTATCTATTACACAGAAAACCAGTCTGCCGTAAATCCGCATGAGAGCATGACCTACATTGACAGTGCCCAGATGATTATCAGCCACGTCACCGAGGGTATAAAACTGGCCGACAAATATAATCTGCCCGACATCATCAAGGAATTCATTGCCACCCATCACGGTCAGGGAAAGGCCAAGTATTTCTATGTACAGCAGAAGAATGCCCACCCCGATGAGCCTGTTGACGACTTGCTGTTCACCTATCCTGGTCCCAACCCCTTCACCAAGGAACAGGCCATCTTAATGATGGCCGACTCTGTGGAAGCCGCGTCACGATCCCTGCCCGACTATACCGAGAAGAGCATCCGTGACCTGGTGAACCGCCTTATCGACGGACAAGTAGCCGAGGGTTATTTCAAGGAATGTCCCATCACTTTCCGTGACATCGAGTATGCCAAGACCGTCCTCATCGAGAAACTGAAAACCATCTACCATACGCGTGTCAGTTACCCGGAATTGAAGAAATAGGGGAAATATGCACACTTACGCTTGATTTTGTGCAGAATCCGCATAAAATTGCACAAATATACCTATTTCTGCGCAATTTTCGTTAAACTTCGTTAACTTTGTGTGCGCAAACAACGAAATTTGGCACAATCTTTTTACCTTTGCAGCCGTTTTGTAAAAAAACTGTTAAGGATATGAAAAAGATTTATGCTATTATCGCCATCGTGATGCTGGTTCCTGCAACAACCGCCACTGCAGGCGGAATCTTAACCAACACCAACCAGAGTATTGACTTCCTACGTAACCCTGCACGCGATGCCGCCATCGGCCTCGACGGCGTATACAGCAACCCAGCAGGAGTGGCATTCCTGCCCGAAGGTTTCCATCTCGGTCTCAACTGGCAGTACGCCCACCAGACACGTACCATCACATCCAACAACCCTGTTTTCGCCCTTGGTCGTAAGAATCAGGGATTGGCTGCCAAAACCTTCGAAGGTGTGGCTGATGCCCCGTGCATTCCCTCCGTTCAGGCCGTATATAATAAAGGAAACTGGAGCATGCAGTTCAATTTCTCAGTACCCGGTGGCGGTGGCAAGTGCGAGTTTGCCGATGGTCTCGGTTCCTTTGAGAGCGTCGTAGGCGGCATAGCCAATCAATTGCGTGGCCTCGACCAATTAGCCACAGCCCTTGGCCAGCCCGTCCCTGGTGTTACAGGCTACGACATGGATGGTTATATGCAGGGACGCCAGTACTATTTCGGTTTCCAACTCGGAGCCGCTTATAAGATCACACCCGACCTCTCAGTCTACGGCGGTCTGCGTCTGCTCTATGGCAATGCCACCTATAAGGCAAAGATCAGTAACATTCAGGTGAAGACAGCAGGCGGCTACGTTGATTTCGGCAGTTTCCTCCAATCAGCCACAGCCATGATCGACGGCGGCATCACTTACGTCAGCAGTTCACTTGAGCAGATCAACGCCGGGATTGCCCAATACGAGGCCGCTGGTGCCACTGCCCTGCCTGAGTACCAGCAACTCGTTGGTATGAAGGCCCAACTCGAGGGTTCCGCTGCCCAACTTGTGTCAACCAGCGGCAGTCTCAACCAATTGCAGAAATACTCCGAGGGTGTCAATCTGCTCTGCAACCAGTCGGGTATAGGAATAGCGCCCATCATCGGTATTGACTGGCGGGTAGGTCCTTTCAACTTTGCCGCCAAGTACGAGTTCCGCACAGAGATCCACATGACCAACGAGTCTTCTGTCAACAAGGCCAGCGAAATTCCCGCCGTCAACAAGTTCCGCGACGGTGAGAAGATTGATGAAGACTCTCCTGCTCAGTTGGCTTTCGGTGCCATGTGGAGCATCACCGATGCCATCCGACTGAACCTCGGCTATCACCACTTCTACGATAAGAATGCCCGATGGTACAACAACTCACAGGATCTGCTCGACGGTGGAACCAACGAATACCTTGCAGGAGCCGAGTGGGACATTACCGACAAGTTCACCATCAGCGCAGGAGGCCAACTCACCCGTTACCAACTTACCGATGCCTACATGAACGACATGTCGTTTGTTGTCAATAGTTCCAGCGTCGGTTTCGGCTTCAACTACAAGGCCAGCGATGTCGTGACCCTCAAGGCCGCCTATTTCCAGACCAACTACGAGAACTATGACCGCATCACGTCGAAAGAGCCCCTCGTCAGCGACTCCTTCACCCGTACCAATCGTGTACTCGGAATCGGCTGCGATCTGAATTTCTAATTATCCATTCTCACTGAGTTTCCTGATCTCCCTAAACTGGGGTCAGCGTGTGTTTCTGGGGGGAAGGGATTAAAGTGGATCTACATCATAGTAGATTTGTAGGGAAGCGTAGCGCTTCTCTTGTAACATCTGCTGCTGGGCAAGCGCTAAATATCTACGAACCTCTGCCATACTGAGGCTCAATTCAAATTTGAGGACGATTTTGCGGATGGAAAGCGACTTGACTTTAGAGATGCCCGGTTTATCGGGGCCAAGGACACGACCAGAGAACCACTGGCGCAACAGACGGCCCATCTCGAGACCGGCAGCCTCGACAACAGCATCCTGACGGTGCTTCAGATAGACATACACGAGGCGATAGTATGGCGGATAGTGGAACTGCTGACGCTCAGCAATCAGGGAACGGTAGAAGGCAGCATAATCGTTGCGGACAACCTGATGGACCAGCGGAAGGTCAGGACTCTTAGTCTGAAGGATGACAAGTCCGCGCCTACCCTTGCGCCCTGCCCTGCCACTAACTTGCGCCATCATCATAAAGGCATGCTCATAAGCGCGGAAGTCTGGATAGTTGAGCATTGTATCGGCATTGAGGATCCCCACGACGGACACCTTATCGAAGTCAAGGCCTTTGGAAATCATCTGGGTACCAATAAGGAGGTTGGTGCGTCCTGCGGAGAAGTCGCTGATGATACGTTCGTAGGCCTGGCGGGTACGGGTGGTGTCGAGATCCATGCGTGCAATGCGCGCCTCAGGGAAGATGTCACGGATGTCGGCCTCAATCTTTTCCGTACCATAACCACGTGTCTGGAGTTCCTTGCTGCCACAGGCTGGACACTCCGTAGGTACCTGATAGACAGTTCCGCAATAGTGGCACGTGAGTTGGTTGAGATTGCGGTGGAGGGTGAGCGACACATCACAGTGACTACAATGGGGCACCCAGCCGCACTGTTTGCACTCAATCATCGGCGCATAGCCGCGACGGTTCTGGAAGAGGATAGCCTGCTCGCCACGTCCCAAAGCCTCACGTACCTTATTCAGCAACAGCGGGGAGAAAGGGCCATTCATCATCTTACGGTGCTGCAGATCCTTGATGTCGACGACCTGTATCTCTGGCAGTTCAATGCCCTTGTAACGCTGGAAGAGTTCGACAAGGGCATATTTGCCCGTCTTAGCGTTGTGATAGGATTCAAGCGAAGGTGTAGCAGTGCCAAGCAGCGTTTTGGCACTGAACATCTGTGCCAGCATGATCGCAGCGCTGCGGGCATGATAGCGGGGCATGGGATCCTGCTGCTTATAGGAGGTTTCATGTTCCTCGTCGACAATGACGAGACCAAGATGCTGAAAGGGCAGGAAGACAGCACTACGAGCACCGAGGATGACATCATAGGGATTCTGGGAGAGTTGCTTCTGCCAGATCTCCACGCGCTCGGCATCGGAGTATTTGGAGTGGTAGATGCCGAGGCGGTTGCCAAAGACATGTTGCAGGCGTTCCATGATCTGTACCGTCAAGGCAATCTCAGGCAGGAGATAAAGTACCTGCTGCTTCCGTTCGAGTGCCTGGTGAATCAGGTGGATATATATTTCTGTCTTGCCAGAGGAGGTGACGCCATGGAGAAGGGTGACATGCTTTTTCAGGAACGAGAACTGTATCTGGTTATAGGCTTCCTGCTGGGGGGCACTCAGGGACTTGATCTTGTCAAGATGAGGTTCCCCGCCATGATTCAGGCGCCCCACCTCCTTCTCGTAAGCATCAAGGATACTACGCTTCTGCAAGGAATTAATTGTTTGAAGTGTATGCCCCTGATTTAACAATTCGTCACGGGAGATCTCTGTGTCTGACTGGCTATCACTAAGATTGATGAAATCAACGAGAGCCTTGAGTTGTTTAGGGGCTCGCTGCAACATGTCGAGCGCCACATGGAGGGCTTGTTCGCTACTGAATTTGGATGTAAGTCGGAGGTAGGTCTCCGTACGCGGCTTATAGCCTTCTTCTGCCTTCAGTCCCGAGGGCAGAGCAGCCTTATA
Organism: uncultured Prevotella sp.; assembly: GCA_900320905.1. Classification (GTDB taxonomy): domain Bacteria; phylum Bacteroidota; class Bacteroidia; order Bacteroidales; family Bacteroidaceae; genus Prevotella. The sequence goes on along the minus strand of ONTZ01000037.1, from coordinate 11,772 downwards.
AACCTCGCCAATGGGCGACATATAATACTCGGCTATCCACTGCCAAAGGCGCAACTGGCTATCTAACAGGACGGGCTCTACATCAATAACCTGAAGGATGTCCTTGATATGGACGCCCTCTGGAAGTGGCCCTTTGTGTGTCTTGGCAACAATGCCGACGTAAGTCTTATTCCGTCCGAAAGGAACTAACACACGAATACCAATCTTCACCTCTCCCCCCCACGGTTGTGGAACGGAATAGGTGAAGAAACCGTCGAGCGGCAAAGGGAGAATGACGTCGACGAACAAGACCTACTTAGAAGTAATAAGCGGCTGAGATTTGCCAGGACTTAGGCTTGGTATCGTCGTTAAGGGCCGCAGGATCGGTAGCCTTGCCCCATGTGGCATCAGCAGTAGAGCCTAAGGCGATATTGTAGGCAAAGCCTATTTCCAGATGATCTGAGAAATAGATACCAGCCCCAAGATTCACGCTGAAAGCAGACTTCTTCAACTGGAAAGTATTCTCGACATTGTCTTTCTTCCACTCAAACTTGTCGTCGCCAATGTTAAATGAGAACTGGGGACCTGCTGCCACATACACACCGGCGGTACTGCCAATGCCTAAATTCAAACGTGCATTGACAGGCACGAGGATACTCTGCTGTTTGATGGACTCACCATTGACTTCATACTTCTTCTGATTATAGAGTCCGGCAATGTCGACACCCAGGCCACCGATAGGCAGCGAGACTTGGAGCGTAGGACCGACAAACCAGCCCAACTTGTTGTCTGTATTAAATACAGAATTATCAAACTTCATGTCCTGAATATCAAGACCACCCTTGACACCGAACTTGACATTTTGTGCCTGTACAGCCATTGTCATGGCAGAAAACAGTACTACCAAATAAAAAAATCTTTTCATAATTGATCAATTTTAAGTTCTACGGTGCAAAGATACAAAAAAAGCCATAGATTACACAGATTTTCCCAGATTTTTTCTTTTTCTATGATACTCTGTGTAATCTGTGGCTAATGTCTCTCACGACGAACCGTCACGCGGGCTGAACCACTGCTAGATGCCGCCGGACTGTTCTTGGTCTTCGTACCACTGACCTTGGTACGGCGGGCACTATTTTGCCTAGCCTTCTGTGCTTTGGCTTTCTTGGCAGCCTTCACATTCTGCGGATTGGCATTGGCAATACTGTCGAGAGAATCACGCTTGGCAGGATCTCCAAAGATATTCTTGCGGAAAGCCTCCAACTCTGCCTCAATACGCTTCTGCTCTGCCGTCAACTTCATAGTATCACCATCGCAGATTTGGGCCAGCGTCTTACCAAGCATGTTAGTGGTCTTATAAATCTTACCACGGTATCTGTTCATTGTGAAATAATCATCCATCGACATCGTGGCGGCATTGTTCAGACTGGAAGTCATCACTGTCTGACGGTTCAGGAATGGCTCCAAGTCGCTATACTTCACCCAGAAGAGGGGATATTGCGTGGCCTCACCACCAAAATCATCCTCGCGCAACATGATGGGACACAGGGCGAGCACCTTGATACGGAAGGAGGAGTTGGCCTGATCGTAGTAAGCACTCTCTTTCAGATAATACTTCTTGACCTCAGCAGAAGGGATATCGCTATTGTCAACCTTCAACTTGCCGTTCTGTTCCTCGTAGAAGATATGGTAGTTGTCGAGGACAGTCTTCATATCCACTTTCGAGGCATCCTCAAAGACATCGCTACCATCAGTAGGGTATTCATAGATGGGGATGTATCCATTCTGAGCCAACTTGAAGAGATAGGTAAACAAATTGACCTGCTTACCCTGCGGCTCCACAGGAAAATAGAGTCCGGAATTCGGATCATCTTCGAGATTGATCTCACGGTAGATGTCGCGTCGCCATACCACATCCTCAGGAACATCCAAAGAGGTCGGGAACGATATCTGCGCACGCCGGCTCATTGTCGACGACGAAGAAGAACTGCCAGACTTTTTCTGCTGTTCTGCCTGCTGCTGTTGTTGCTGCTGCACACGGCGTGCCTTCGGCTGAGCGGAAGAAGTGAAAAGTGAAAAGTGAAAAGTGAAAAGTATCAATACCACTCTCACCCATATACAACTATTCACTCCTATTGAATATCTGCTACTTTTTTTCATCATATCACATTTTTTATATCTCACTTTTAATATTTTACTTCACAATCACCTCCATCGGGTTCTGGAGCGTACGCGTCAGACCGTCAGGACCGACGACTGTCACACGGGAGATATAGAATCGGCGATTACGCGTCAACTTGCGGAAGTTCTCCTTCTGACGGGCCGAGAACTGGGCTCCTTCAGAGGCCATCGGAACGGCATTACCCATATTGTCGAAGAACACCGTCTCGAAACTCTGCACACGGAAGGCGATATCGAGGATACCATCATCAATGGCAGCACCAATAGCATCAGCAGCCACCAATTGACCTTTAGCCAAGCCACCACCTTTATAGCGAGTGGGATTACCATGCTCATCCTTCATATTAATATAAGGTGTAGGATCGGGCAACTTACGTACACGGAATGAGAACTGTCCCATCTGCTGCGCACGACCCGTATTGGTAGACATCACGGTAAAGGTAACATTCTGTCCTACTGTTGAAGGACGGGCGATATACTTACCAGGTCCTACGGGCTGTAACGTGCCACCCGACATCGTAGCCGTAATCTTGTTCAGGGGAACGCCAGGCACACTGATGCTGATAGGGTTATTATAACCGGCATAGAGCACATTCATCAGGTCGGCACTGACAGTGGCACTGGGATCGACAACGGTATACTTCTGCGAGAAGTCACGCCGGATGCGCTCACCATTACCATTCACTGTCTCCAGATAGCCTGCCAGCGTAAAATCGCCTGTAGCATTGCAGATACGTTCATAGAGGTTGTCTTGGAGCACTACTTTCTGGTTGCCTATATAGATATCAGGTACCTGAGTGGTATCCACAGCCGCCATCACAATATGAGCCGAGAACTTATCACCCCGAACAATCGTCTGTGAGTTGGGAATCACAAAGGCTTCAAGGGCATTCACACGGATATCCTTCACGTCGATATTCTGCACCAGCGTATGAAGCACGTCTCCCTCGGCATAGCGCACATCACTCTGCAACTTCGAGAGCAGGGTCACGGCAGCAGCGGCAGGCATAGCCTCAAACATATATTCCTGCCAGTTCTTACCCATCGCCTTGGCACTCTTAGGAACTTCAGTCGTCAGCGTGGAGATAATCAGATTCTTCTGTCGGGGTGTGTTGACCATCTTCAACAGGTTGGCCCGATAGGCATTGACGGCATCGAAGAGCTCCTTGCCACGACCACGGGCAGGAGAAAGCATCACCTGACTGGCAGCCTCTAAGTCTTCCTTGTTGCGGATATTCCTCACATCACCATCCTCGCCATCGGCCTCCACCACAATGGCCTGCTTCAACTCGTCAATCAGGTCATAGAGTTTGCTACTCATCTCTTTCACCTGCTGCGACTTGTCGTACCACTGCTTGACCTTCTGCGGATTCTTCTTCATCTGCACGGCAAAGTCATCGTATATAGCCAGATTCTCCAAGGTCGCATTCGAGGTCGTGCGTTTTAGACTTTCCTCCACGATGGAGAAGCCGTTGAGCACCTCGTTCGAGACATTCAGCGCAAGCATAGCCATCAAGACGACATACATCAGATTGATCATCTTCTGGCGTGGAGAGACTGGTCTTTTCCTGATTGCCATAGTCCTATACGTTCATCTTTGCGGTCATCGCCTCAATCATACGGGCGTAGATCTTATTTAGTTCTGCTATCTGCTCGGCCATCTTACGAGTCTGTTCGTTGATCTCGTCGATGGTGCCAATCTGTGAACTGGCACTCTTCAACTGTAACTCATAAACCTTGCAGATACCCGTGAGGGTGCGGTTCAGGTTCTCCATCTCTTCAGAGTCGCGAGCCAAGCGCTCACTCTGCTCGGATACCTTCGAGAGCATCTCGGTGAGTCGCTTCAGTTCATCGACATAATTGGCTGTGGCTTCCTCCAGTTCTGGATTCACCTCAGGCAGTACGACTGGCGCACCACCAGCCATCGTGGTCACTGATGAAGAGACGGCTGCGATTGCCTCAGTATCGACACAGGTCTGACTATGAGTGCCATGGGCACCCAGACTTTCCGAAGAGGTGCCAGGAGTGCCAGCGATGGAGCCGCCTCCGGCAGAACCACCTCCACCGCCAATGATGATAGTACCGCCATTGCCGCCGATAACAGTGGCCTTGCTACTCTCTTCTACTACCACTTCATCCTCGGCTGTCTTCACGTGGGTATCCAGTTCCATACCATCCGTTGTCTTGTCGAAGGGACGGTCAAAGGCAGAGATAAAGAACACAAACACCTCAGTACCCATACCCAAAAACAGGAAGAAATTGGCTCCTGGCAGGTGGGTCAGTTTAAAAAGCGTACCTAAAATCACAATAGAGGCTCCCCAACTATAGGCATAGTTCAGGAAAGTCTGCCCCGGCACACTATCCATCCACTTCTGTAAGCGGTAGATGATATTCAGTTTGCTATATGTTGTCATAGGAATTTACAATTATACAATTTACTAATTACTTACGCTTAGAGTTCTTGACTCTGTCGCTGGTGGTATTTGCAAGACTGCGCACGCAACGGAACCCGATATAGGAACGAGGTTGGTTCTGATACTCAGAAGAGCGCCAGGCAGAACGAATATACGACTCAGGGTCCTTCCATGAACCACCACGCACACTCTTCTTCTTCAGACGGTAGGGATCCTCGATGGCTGCATTGTACTTCAACTGGGGGTTGATGTCGTTCATCGCCTCAACGCCTGCCTCGGTATAGATGGTGCTTGTCCATTCTGCCACATTACCAGCCATATCGAAGAGGCCGTTGGTATTTGCAGCATAGATACCCACACGACTGGTAATCAGGTTACCGTCCTTCGTATAGTTACCGTTGTCAGGCTTGAAGTTGGCAAAGAAACAACCCTTGCCGCTGGCCACATCCTCATTGTCCCACGGAAACTCGTTTTGGTCCTTGCCACGAGCAGCATACTCCCATTCGGCCTCTGTCGGCAGACGATAACGCTGTACATAACGTGCAGCAGGACCGAGGCCCTTCAGCAGATACTCCGTACGCCAAGCACAGAAAGCATTCGCCTGTTCCCATGTCACGCCTACCACGGGATAATCGTTATAGGCGGGATTCGAGAAATAGTAGCGCATATAGGTCTCGTTGTCAGCATTGGGGAAATCGTTCACCCAACAGGTCGTATCGGGATATATATTAACAATGTAAGTGTTAAGGAAATCCCACGGTCCCGTCAACTGGCGGTTGAGAGTTTCCCTGACAATCTTTCCCTCATCATCGATATAAGCGGTATCCTTCGAGATCCAAACTTCCTCATTGGGATTAACGGCGATATCAGTATTCAGGTTACGCTCCGCAGGATTCAGGCGGTTACGGCGCAGGGCTGCTGTCGTATAGTCATAGACCTCATATCGATAGTTCAACTGCGTATAATCGAGCATCTTCTCGCCCGTCACGGGGTTGGTGACATAGAGACCGTCGATGATTTCCTGTTCATCCTCACTCGGTTTTCGTGGCAGAGCCTTCTTCCAGTTCAACTGGGTACCGATTTCCTCGCCATCCTTATCCGTCTTCACTGTCCGATAGGTCTCGTCGAGTTCTGCCAGACGCTCACGAAGGATGGAGTCTCGAACATAGTTCACGAACTGACGGTACTTGGAGTTCGTCACCTCCGTCTCGTCCATCCAGAAGCCGTCCACAGAGATGTCACGGATAGGCGTCTGCTTGCCCCAGAGACTATCTTGAGCCTCAATACCCATCTTCAGATGGCCCCGCTTGATGAGGGTCATACCATAAGGTGTCGGTTCTGAGAAAGCCCTTCCGCCCGTACCTGTCACTTCGCCTCCACCAGACGAAGCCAACTTACTGCCAAAGCAACTGGTTAGAAAAAGTAAAAGGGCAAAAAGGTAAAAAGGTAAAAACCTTTTCGCCATCACGCCTTTTCGTTTCTTCATATTTACACTTCTTTCCATATCTTCGTTTTTTATTTCTTTACCTTTTTTACCTTTACAGGTATCTCACGCTCTTATGCAGGTTCCGTCCTTTCTTGAAGAGATTCAGTTCGGTCTGGTATCCTACAAATAGTTCGTGGCTTCCGTTGCCAATGCTGATGGCGGAGGTATAGACCTCGTAACTGTACCCCAGATGGATGCCGTGGAAGTTGCCGCCAATCAGCACTGTTACCGAATTTGTCGGGCTAAACGACACACCTGCATACATCATTTTCTTCTCGTGTGTATATACCAGCCGACCCGTTACATCGGCCCGCCAGGCCACACCGTCAGTACGCCCCAAAGCAGAGGTGTGTATTGTTAAGAACGGATTTCTGAGCCGAATATTGTATCCGCCCGTCAAATAATATGATGAAGAGATGTTATATTCGTTGGTTTCACCCAGTTCAACTTTCGGAGAATTGAGGTGCAGAGCCGAAATACCCACATACCAATTACGGTGGCTGTAATACAAGCCAACACTAAGGTCAACTCCCGTTCCAGTAACATCCGATTTGGGAAGTGCGTCATCACCGTCATCAATGACTTCCAACTTCGAACCAGTGAAGCCTTCGCTCAGCATCGAGACCTGCACGCCACCACTCAGCGTACCCTTAAACAACGATTTCTTATAGGCATATTGCAAGCCAATACGCTTGTGAGAAAACAGACCGATATCATCATTGAGAATCTGCACACCAACGCCGTGATAGGCATTCATCGCATAAAAAGGCATATCAGCCGCTGCATACATCGTCTTCGGATTATGCTCAAAACCAGCCAACTGCATCGCATAAGCCACTACAACATTCAGTTTTTCTTCCTTACCGGCAGAAGCGGGGTTAAAAGATGGCTCCATCGCCCAGTAATGGCCGAAGGACACATCCTGCTGCGCCTGAACCATCAGAGCCGCCAGCAGCAATACCGTAACTATAAAGAAACGTCTCACTTGACATATAACGTAATGCAACCCCGTTTTATTGCATTACGATAGTCCTTCGATTTCTCCATTAACGATGGTGATACGCTCGGCCTGAGGACTTTTGGGCAATCCTGGCATACGAACCATATCGCCGGCAATGGCCACAATCATCTCACTGCCACAGTTCAGAATGACGTCGCGAATACGGATGGTAAAGCCTTCTGGCGAGCCATAACGGGTGGAATCGGCAGAGAACGAGAACTGCGTCTTAGCGATGCAGACGGGATAATGGGCAATAGCGCCATCGTCGTCGGTAAAAGTGGCACGCAGGGATTCAAGTTTCTTCTTAACCTTCTGGCCATACTCCACTGCCGATGCGCCATAGATACGCTTGCAGACCTTCTCTATCTTATCCTCCAGGCAGTCGGCTTCCTTATAGGTAAAGCGGATGGGCAAAGGCTGCTGCTTGTCAATGGTCTCTACTACCGTCTGTGACAGTTCTATGGTACCTTCACCACCCCTTAAGAAGGCTTCGTTAACGGCAAAGCCCACCTCTAAGTCCTCACAATTCTTGCGCACAATATCTATCTCATCGTCAGTATCAAAATCGAAGCGGTTCAGGGTCACGATGACAGGCTGTCCGAAACCCTGCATATTGCGGATGTGACGGTTCAGGTTCTTCAAACCCTCAGTCAGTCCCTTTGCGTTTGGCTCTTTGATGTTATCGAGACTGACGCCACCATGCATCTTCAGGCCCTGGGTGGTTGCCACGATAACCACCAATCGGGGCTGTAGGCCAGCCTTTCTGCACTTGATATCGAAGAATTTCTCAGCACCAAGATCAGCACCAAAGCCTGCCTCCGTCACCACATAGTCGCAGTACGTCATAGCCATCTTCGTAGCCAGTACACTGCTACAACCGTGGGCGATGTTTGCAAATGGGCCACCATGAATAAAGGCTGGGGTATTTTCCGTTGTCTGCACGAGGTTTGGATTGAGGGCATCCCTCAGCAGGACAGTAATGGCACCCGCCACGCCAAGATCTTTGACACGGAAGTGCTTGCCGTCAGCAGTGACGCCCAGCACGATGTTCTCAATACGACGCTGAAGGTCATCCTCGCTTGTAGCCAGACAGAGTATTGCCATCAGTTCAGAGGCAGGTGTAATATCGAAGCCTGTCTCCGATACCACGCCGTCGCCTCTTAGCCCCGTTACCACATTGCGAAGCGCACGATCGTTCACATCAAGCACACGTTTCCAATATATCTCACGCAAAGAGAAACCCTCCTTACGGTGCTGGTAGATATAGTTGTCGAGCAAGGCACTGATGGTGTTGTGGGCAGAGGTCACAGCGTGGAAGTCACCTGTGAAGTGCAGGTTGATCTTCTCCATCGGAAGCACCTGAGCATAGCCGCCACCGGCAGCACCGCCTTTAATGCCGAAGCAAGGTCCCAACGATGGTTCACGCAGAGCCACAGCAGCCTTCTTACCGATCTTGTTCAGTCCCAATGTCAGACCGATGCTGACGGTAGTCTTACCGATACCAGCCTTCGTAGGACTGATGGCTGTCACCAATATCAGGCGGCTCTTCTTTACTTTCTCCTCATCAATGAGAGATACAGGCACCTTTGCCATATACCGTCCGTATGGTTCTATCTTCTCTGGGTCTATCCCCAACTGTGATGCGATGTCGCTGATAGGCAACAGTTCGCATTCGCGAGCAATCTGTATGTCAGTCTTCATGTCTTATAAAATATGGGCACAAAATTACGAATAATAAATGATTCTACCAAAAAACTGACTAAATATATCCTCATTTTCCAGAAATCCGCAGGGTTTTTCCCTACGTAAGAATAGGGAAAACACCCTTCCAAATTAGGATTATTCCTTTTGAAACTTCACCAAAAGTTCCGATCTTTGCACCGAGAATAAAAATAAATGTCTCACCATTTAAAGTATAGGAGATTAAGATATGAAGAAGATGATGATTCTGGCAGTGATGATGGTCATGACCATCTCAGCCAACGCAATGAATTATAACGCAGCAAAGCACGAGGCTCTTTTCCTGAGCGATAAGATGGCTTACGAACTGAACCTCACCGCTGCACAGTATGAGGCTGTCTATGAGATCAACCTCGACTACCTGATGAGTCTGAACGGACACAGTGATGTCTTCGGCATCTGGTGGGACCGTCGCAACGCTGACCTCCGCTTCGTGCTGAACACTTGGCAGTTCGACAAGTACATGAGCCTTGTCTATTTCTATCGTCCTGTGGCATGGAAGGCTGGCAATTGGACATTCGCTGTCTATTCTCACTACAACAGGGGGCATTTCTATCATGCACATCCAAAGGTGTTTGTGACATACAAGGGCGGTAACAGCCATCGTGATCCTCGCTTCTATGCAGACCGTCACATTGCAAAGCCCAACGTACATCACCGTACTCCGATGGCGCATCACAATAACAAGCCCGCTGTGCATCATCCCACACCGGCCCCGCATCACGACAAGCCCGCTGTTCGTCACGATAGCAAGCCTAATCGTCAGATTGCACAAAATACAAACGGAACTCGTAGCAACTCAGGCCACTTCGGCAGACGAAAATAGACTGTTCCATATCCTCTATATATGCCTTTACCAAAAGGACCTGCGGGGAATCTCAATTCAGGGGTTCCCCGCTTTCGAATAATCTTTCTGTTGTCATCACGGCTGTAAAATATTCCCAACAAAATGATTCAAATTCATAGGAATTGTTTACCTTTGCACCATATTATCGCGTGAAACTGATAAGATTATGAACAAAGTACGAATCACAGCCGTTCGCCAGACGGTATATCCAGACCTGATGGAAAAGTACGAGAATCCCATCGAGCACACCTGTGATGTCAGGGAGGGACAACAGTGGATTTCAGTCAACGGAGAGTGCCCTGAGGGTATGTGTCCTTCGGCATGGGGTTCTATGCATGAGTTTGTAAAGTCGTTAGCCAAAGGCGAAGGCAATTTTTTCGACGGCTGGATGAAAAATCCTATGAGTGCGATGATCAGTTGCAACGATGGCTTCCGCCCATTCAGTTTCTACATAGAAGTGATTGAATAACATTCTTCTGACAACACCATTGAAGGCACTGTTTATCGTGTTAGTAATGTTTTCCTTTCGCATTGGTTGAAACACATATAAACAGAAAAAGTGGCATTGGGATGCCACTTTTCTTAGTTTTAATACTCATCCTCGTTGAATAGGAAGTCTTCCTTTGTCGGATAGTCAGGCCATATCTCCTCGATACTCTCGTAGACATCGCCTTCGTCTTCTATCTCTTGCAGGTTTTCAAGCACCTCCAGAGGTGCACCTGAACGTATTGCATAATCAATCAACTCATCCTTGGTTGCGGGCCAGGGAGCATCTTCAAGTTTTGATGCTAATTCCAGTGTCCAGTACATAGTTTTTAAATCTTAATAGTTATTATTATTCTCGTTCCAAACCAGCATTCGCTGAATTTGCCCGCAAAAGTACACAATTATTTCCTATTTGCAAATATTTTGCCAAACAATTTCGCTTTTTCCTTCGTTAAAATTTATTATTTTCGCCAAAACGAATAGATAGTCACTCAATCTGTTCACGTACTGCTGCATTTCAGGGGCAATCTGCGCCACTTCCGCAAGGGCAGCAATGCGACGCTCAGCCCTGCGGCATATCGTCCGACAGATATGAGCCTGACAGGCTGCCGGCACGCCTCCGGGCAGGACAAACCCCTGTCGTTCGGGCAACTGACTCATCAGTTCGTCAATACGTTTTTCAAGTATTTCAATCTCCCCCTCAGCCAAATGAGCAGAGGGATAGAGCGGAGTCTGACTCTGGTCTGTAGCCAGATGGGTGCAGACATTGAAGAGGTTATTCTGTACACGGATGACAAGATCGCGCTCATCTCCTTCCTGCATCATCGCCACAAGCATTCCCAGATGCGCGCTCAACTCATCCACCGTTCCATATGCTTCCAGACGGACATCACTCTTCTTGATTCTCACGCCTCCCACCAGACTGGTCATTCCTTTATCACCCGTACGGGTATAAACTTTCGTTATTTTCATATTTTTCTTGGTTAGAAATTAATAATATAGTTCTGCTTATGCCGCTTTTTATCAAACAATACAATACCACAATAGTAGAGATCGAAGGTAACGACAGCCCGCTCATCTGCTTTTAATTCTTTCCAAAAAGAACGGTTCTGCCAAATGCCCTCCACAATAAGCACCGTATCGTCTTTCACCTTATTATATATATAGGCAAGTCGTTGACGATAATCTCCATCAAGCGTCATACGTATCAACTCCAATGACTCCCCAAAAACCACCTTCTTACATCCTGCCTGAAAATAGTTCCGATAGGCATCACTTTCAATAGCAGCAGGTTGTCGCCAGTTGGCCAGACGGAAATAGAGTTGTCCTAATTTCCGAGTCAGCCAGTCTTTTTCGTCCTCAAATATAGCATACTGATAGTACGGCCAATGTTCATTAATGACATAACGTACCAGCCAGTAGTCCGTAGGCGACTGGATGCCGAAGCCGCGACAATGAAAGATACGGCTCAGCCAGACGAAAACATACCTTAATCTCTGCATTACAATGCAAAGGTAAACAAAATAATTGAAGCAACAAAGAAAAAGCCCCGGAGATTTCTCTCCAGGGCTTTCCTTTCCTGAAAAAGGGGCGGCCTCCTACTCTCCCGCATTGCATTGCAGTACCATCGGCGCAGGCG
>ONTZ01000039.1 GCA_900320905.1 uncultured Prevotella sp. | reverse complement strand
CGCCGTGAAACTGAACCGCACCAAAGAGAAACTAAAGAAAATGTCGAACCGTTAAATTTGAATTGTTATGGAACTTGAAGCATTGAAAGCCAGTTGGAATAAACTCGATGAGCGTCTGGCAGAAACGGAAATAGTGAACCTTCGCGTGGTGAAGGAAGTAATTCAGCAGAAGACCATGTCGGCATACGACCGCGTTATGGGTCAGAACATCTACAACTTCGTGGCGAATATGCTCATCATCTGTGTGGTATTCCCCTATGTCTATATGAATACGCCCATCCAGGCCACCTCATTTGCCATCGTCGAGGGCGTGATGGTCATAGGGCTGATACCCCTGGTATGGAAACTCTCTCTGCTGTCGAAATTCGATCTGGACAAGGGCTGCAGAGAACTCGACAGGCTGGTGCTCACTTACAAGAAGATCTGCCATCAGGAGAAAGTTTGGATGATTGGTGCCGTATGCCTGGCTATGATAGTCTTCTACATTCTGGAACTAGGATTCAACACGGAGGCTGGCTATGAATTCAGCACGAGACTCATACTGCCATTGGGACTGTCTCTGCTCACTTTGGTTTTCGGCCTTGTCTTTGCCAAATGGCAACTCCGTCGCCACGCCCAGCAGTTAAGGGAGATAGAGGGCGGACTGGAGGAACTCCGAGAGTTCGAAAAGTAAAGAATATCATACTTTGTATGTATGATTGTTAATATTAAAGTTAGAGTAGAAAGCAGCACTCGTCGCGATGACGGGTGCTGCATTATTAGCCTCTCGTCAAAGAATCAAACAGAATATCCCAGATATTTTGAGGTTTGCGCAACTAATTGTAATTTTGCAACGTCAAAATAGTAAAAATCGAAGCAGAATAATGAACATTCGTTTAGAACAGCCCAAAGATTATCGTGAGGTAGAGAACCTGACACGCGAAGCATTCTGGAATGTCTATCGTCCTGGATGCACAGAGCATTACGTGCTCAATCTGTATAGAACCAATCCTGACTTCATCCCTGAACTTGACTTGGTGATGGAGGATGGCGATAAAATCATAGGTCATGTAATGTTCTCGAGGGCAGAGATTATGCTTGACGGTGGAACACCCTACCCCTCTTGGACATTTGGCCCCATCAGCATCCACCCCGACTATAAGCGCAAAGGTTATGGCCTGAAGTTACTGAATTATGCCTTAAAAAAGGCCAAGGAAATGGGCATCGGCCTGCTACAGATGGAAGGAAATATTGAATTCTACAAGCACGCAGGTTTCAATTTTGCCAGCAAGATGAAGATTCACTATCACGCTGAGCCCCGTGATTCCGAAGTGCCTTATTTCCTTGCCCAAGAACTGATACCTGGCTATTGGGGCAATCGTGAGGGAACCTATTGTCCTCCCAAAGGCTATTTCGTGGCCGACGAGAATCCTGAGGCTTTCGAGGCTTACGAGACAACCTTCCCGCAAAAGGAAAAATTCCGCCTGCCAGGACAATTAGGATATGAAGAATAAAAACTACTATGGCAATAACGAGCAAGAGACTGAGGCAGACGTTTTCTGAGGGTGGTGCGCAGGAGATATACCGGGAAGTCAGGGCTACAGGCGATTTCCCCGGCTTTGCACGACTATGTCTTTGATTCGGACAATCGCGTGGCGAGGAGTGCGCCAATTTAGGACTATCAATAAAGTAAGATGAACCTCTGCAACTTTTCATACCTTTTTAACGTCAAATGGTTGTAAATAGACAACAGATAAAAAAGAAGGCAATGAAAAAGGTATTAAAGATTGCGCTGCTGAGCGTATTGGGACTGTTAATCGTAGTCGGAGTATTGATGTGGATGGAGTTTGGCCCGCTGGCCAAGGGGGCGATGTCGTGCGAGAAACTGGATGACGGACTGTACTACATGGAATACAAAGGCGATGATGGGTTTGACGAACTGATAAATCGCGGAGGGTTCGCATCTGCCGACCAACTGGCAAGCTATGCCACAGAGTTTCTGTCGAAAGGGCACTACAAGACAGAGGTGAAAACCTCAAAACAACCCTTCGGCTGCTCGGCACTTACCGTCAGTACTCCTGAGGGCGGCATAATGATGGGACGTAACTTCGACTTCCCGTCGGCCACAGGTGTTATCATACATGCCATTCCTACTCGCGGCTACGAATCGATCACCACGTTCAACGTGGAGTTCTACGGATTTAGCAAAGACTTCAAGCCTGAGGGATTCAAAAACCAGTATATGTGTCTGACAGGTCTGTTCGTGGCTCTTGACGGTATCAATGAGAAGGGACTTGCCATTGCTGACCTGATGGCAGGTGACACCATACAGACAGACCAGCGCACCAGTAAGCCAGACCTTACTACAACGGGTGCCATCAGTTATATGCTCAAGAATGCAGCCAACGTCGGTGAGGCACTTCAACTGCTTGAGGGCATTGACATGCACTCCGACATCGGCTCAGCCCACCATTATGCCATAGCCGACGCTTCGGGCAGGAGTGTGGTCGTAGAATATGTAGATAATAAGATGGTGGTAACAGAATCACCTGCTGTGGCTAACCATTACCTCTGTGAGCAGAAGCGTAATGTTGGATTAATAGAAGGTGATGACCGTTATGAGCGTTTATGCCAACGATACAGTCAGACGGGTGGCGTGATGAGCGAAAAGCAACTGACTGAAGCCATCGAGGCCGTATCCCAACCACAAAGAGAGGGTTTCCTTGGCACAGCCTGGACGATGGTGATGAATCTGAAGCATCCCTCAGTCACCTACTATTCACGCCGTCATTATGACAAGCCGCTCCATTTTGAACTTTGTAAGTAGCGAGAGCATCAGCGATCCCGCCGGTGTAACCGATCCCAACTACTGCGTGTTGAAGTTTACCGCCACCGACGGTCGTTTCTATAGTGATCTCTATCCAAGAAGTTTCGTAATTGAGTAATAGAATATGAGATTAGAATTAGCAACACAAAAGGACTTTGATGCCGTCATCGCCTTCTATGATGATGTGACGGAGCGTACGCCAGAGATGGCTACGTACGCTCGCTGGCAAAAAGGCAAGCACCCGACAGTTGAAGGCATCAGAGCCTATATCAATGAGGGGAGTATGTATCTTTATAAAGATAATGGAAAAATAGTTGGTGCGATGGCAGTGACGATGTATCAAGGTGAGGATTATCACGCGATAGATTGGACGCTGAAGGTGCCAGACGAAAAGGTGGCTGTGATTCATATCCTTGCCGTCAGTCCTGACATCCAGGGCAAGGGCATCGGTTCAGAAATGATTCGCGAGGCCATCCGTCTCGCTCAGAATAATGGCATGCAGGCCATCCGCCTCGATGCTCTTGCCTCGAACACACCCGCCCACAAAATCTACGAACGTCTTGGTTTCGAGTATCGCGGCAAGCAGCACCTCTATGCTGAGAACACTGGCTGGACGGACTTCTATTTCTTCGAATATGCTCCACAATAAACGAGGATAACAAGTACATTCAATGAGTAACATCAATAGCGTCTGCCATTCTCACCGCCCTCGGCACTACGTCCTAGAACTTCTTGCGTCCCTTTATGGTACCAAGCGCTTGATTTGCTGTCTGTCTTGCGATTATTTCTTTGGCTAATAGTTGCAAATTGCAATTTAACTCTACATAAAATCGAGAAAGTTACTGTATATTAGTGGTTTAGTCGCCTTTTAAACTCTACTAATCCTCTACTAAACCTCTACTAATCCTCTACTAACCTTGACTACTACAATTCTGCCTTGGGTGAACTGACAACCTGTAATATGAATAAGAAACGTGATGTTCCCATGCTGGGAGCGTGATGTTCCCACGTTGGGAACAAATGATTCCCACACTGGGAACAAAGTGTTCCCACGTTGGGAATAAGCAATGTACCTGAGGGTTGTGCTTATCGGCAATAAGGAAGCCTTATTGCAAAATAAGGGATCCTTATCGCTCAATAAGGAACGCTTATTACAACATAAGGCACGCTTCTGCAATAGATGGCTTGTAGAAGATTAGTAGAGGTTTAGTAGAAGATAAAATATAAGAAGCTATTCGCAAATACCTTTAAAAATAAGTATTTTTGAAAGAGGTTTTTGATTATTTGGTAGAGGTAGAATCAAAAATCGACTTGCTCTGTGATAAATTATTGGCACAAAATGTTCGTGCACAACAGTCCAGACCCGTGTGTGTCGCTGGATTCCGCCAATACTCACGCCTCGTATCAAGTGTGAGCAATTGGCCTTCTTGTCTTCACGTTATGCTTTTCGGCTTGGGAATATGCTAGTTTCCTGTCTTCTTGAAAACGTCAGGCTCTCTTTCCTTCGAAGATGAAATTCTGAACGTAAAGATAGCTGTTTTTCTTTCATTAAGTATATGATTGAGCGAAAAAGTGAACAAATTAGCCTCAATTTGTGTGATTTTAGCATTTTTAAGCATCGAATTTGAAGTTTTTTGTGTAAATTTGCAAACGCAATCCGAAAGGAACGCAAGACATTTTGCTCGATAGACTTCTAATCACCACCTATAAATAGAGCAATCTGGGACAACCTATTAGAGTATTGAGCCAGGAACTAACAAATAAAGATATTATGGAACAAAGATTTTGTCAGAGTTGCGGCATGCCGCTAACAGAAGAGGTCCTCGGCACTAATGCCGACGGTAGTAAGAACAAAGATTACTGCATGTACTGCTACAAGGATGGCCAGTTCCTGCAGGACTGCACGATGGAAGAGATGATCGAACATTGTGCGCAGTTTATTGGAGCAGTAAACGAGGGATTGGAGAAGCCTATCACCAAAGAGGAATATATCGGTATGATGAAAACGTACTTCCCGCAGCTGAAGCGTTGGCGCCAAACGCTGGATGTCAGTAACGATGAAGTCATGAAAGTCAACCCCGCTTTGGCTGGCATCAAAGAACTCATTGCCCAGATGGCCGACAAACTGCCCATCGCTTACATCTCATCCGTAGATCAAGAAGGTTTCCCCTGGACCAAGGCTATGTTGAAGCCACGCAAGCGTGAGGGAATCAAAACCTTCTACTTTACAACCAACACATTCTCAATACGTGTGGCTCAATACAAGGCTAATCCCAAGGCAAGCATCTATTTCTGCGATGCCAAAGGCTTCAAGGGTATGATGCTACGAGGCACGATGGAGGTACTGACGGATGCCGCCTCGAAAGAAATGATCTGGCACGAGGGCGACGAGCAATACTATCCCGGTGGTGTAACCGACCCCAACTATTGCGTTCTGAGATTCACCGCCGCCGATGGCCGTTTCTACAGCGATTTCTATCCGCGTAGTTTCGTTATTGAGTAAATGATTACGAAAGCAAAGGCTGTGAGGTCAAGACACTTGCTGAGTACCAATGAAACATCTGCCGAATATCCTGTCGTCGCTCCGAATGGTGGAACTCTGGCTGGGGGAAGACATTCTGACCCCGGGGAAACGTGCCTTGAATCTGATGGAAGATATCCCGACCTCGGAGAATCGTGCCTTGAATCTGAGGCATATCATTCCGACCTGGGGATGGTCTGCCCCGGATTCGGGGCAGGTTTTTCAGACTCTGGGAAGGCTTCCCCGCATTCTGATCCTTTGCGACATCGTAGCAGGGACAGGCCTTGTGGACGGTGTCGTTCTCAGCTAGTTTTGGAATCTTAGAGAATCTTTTATAGCAATAAATCAGTTACTTTCGTGCATTTTATCCCAATTATTTGGTGGGTTTCATAACTATATGTAATTTTGCTGCGATAAAAATATAAATGTGAAATGAAACAGGAAATCAATCCCAAAGATACGAATCGAGCGATAGCTTTCGAACTGTGGATGAAGTCGCCCATGCCGATGGTGACGCTCACCAAGACATTTGACGTGACGCGGTTGTATAAGGTTAGTCGGCGGCGCGGGCTGAAATTCAACATGCTGCTGTGCTGGTGCATCGGCAAGGCCGCATCAGGTATAGAGGAGTTCTATATGTTACCTCATGACGGGAAACTCTACAAATACGACCGTATGGCTATCAACGTGATAGCGGATAACATAAAGGGCGGTCTCAGTTTTTGCGACGTTGCCGTCTGCGATGATTTGGAGCAATTTAATGCTAATTACCTGCATCTGACAGAAACCATCAGCCAGACCTGTCATGACATATTAGACGATGAGGCTGTGATAGTCGGCACGTCGGCAGTGACTGGCACGGAACTCGACAGCATCGTCAACCAGTACAGCGGCATCTTCACCAATCCCTTCCTGGCATGGGGTCGTTACCGCAAAGGCTGGCTGAAGACCACGCTCCCCATCTCCTTCCAGTTCCATCATGCCCAGATGGACGGCTCGCATGCCGCCCGATTCCTAGAAGAACTGCAAAAGACAATCAACACGATATGATGTTAGGTCAAGACACTTACTGAGTACCAATGAGACTCAAGCAGTCTTTTGGGGTGTTTTACATCGTACGGCAGCGACATAGCCGACAGGCTCAAGCAGTCTGTAATAGGGGTTATTTGGCATCTTAGTTCCAAATAGAACGTAATAGAGTAAAAATTGAACGTCGGAATTTGGCAGAAATTGTTTAATTTTGCAGCCGAATTGTATTATCGTTATGGAGATAGAAGCAATATCATTGGTGCATGATGACATACTATATGTGGAGAATGTCATCGAAATGGCGAAGGCGCAGAGCGCACGCCTACCTTATAATACGCTGGTTTTTTGCCAAAGTGGTAAGGTATTGGTGGAGATGGGGTGTCGTGACAATGTCAAGGTGGAAGCAGGCCAGTTGTTGTTGATACCCGCTCAGAAAACAGTCTATCCTATCATGGTAAGCACAGATGTAATGGCCAGTGCGCTGTTTATCTCTGACAAAGCGCTGAAGAGCGCGTTAGGAGGGCAGGTGGATATATGGAACAGGGCGATGTATATGAAGGAGGTGTATGTCATTGACCATCAGGACTGGATGGACGGCATGAGATATTATATAAACAGTATCTTTGTCAGGCGCGATTTACAACTTAGGGATGAAATCCTGCTGTCGTTTCTCCGTACCATGTTGCTGATGATTTGTGAGGGATTTGTGGAGCATGAGGATGCCATGCATCCTGCCGATACTGCCACAATGCGTGGCAAGGACATTTTCGGCAGGTTTCTCGCACAGATTGCCTCAGAGCGGTATAAGCGGCACCAGGTGTCATATTATGCCGATAAACTTTGCCTGACGCCGAAGTATTTATCGACTGTATGTCAGCGGGTCAGCGGCAAATCGCCCATGCAGTGGATTACAGAGAGCGCGATGGAAGACTGCTATGCCATGCTGAGAGACTCAAATAAGACCGTGAAGGAGATTTCAGACGGTCTGGGCTTTCCAAACTCGTCGTTCTTCGGACAGTTCTTCCGCCGTCAGGCTGGTATGACGCCTTTGGAGTACCGTGCAAAATATCATAAAGTCGGATGAACAGAGTGGAGGTGACCAAGGTGACGTGCAGAAAAGAGGCGAATGATTTCATTCACCTTACGGACAATATCTACCGTGACTATCCTCAGTATGTGCCTGACTTGCGGAGCGATGTCCGTGCCATGATTGACCCAAGAAGTGTGAACGCTAAGTATGGCACATTATACGTTCAGGCATTCGTGGCCTACCGTCATGACGTTCCTGTAGGTCGCGTTGTGGGCATTATTAACCAGCGGACTAACGAGAGGTGGCAGACGAAAAGCGTGCGCTTTTCAATGATAGAGTTTATTGACGACCTTGACGTGTCGAATGCCCTGATGGAAGCGGTATCCAGATGGGGGCAGTCGTATGGCATGACCCAAATACAGGGACCCTTGGGCATCACCGATTTCGACAAGGAGGGTATGCTGATAGAGGATTTCGACATGATGGGGTCGGCCAGCACTATTTATAACCCAGACTACTATCCCCGCCACATGGAGGCTTGGGGAATGAAGAAGGAGGTGGACTGGGTGCAGGTTCGTATCAATGTGCCAAAGGATATTCCTGCCCGATACCAGCGCGTAGCTCAATACTGTAGGGAACAGATGGGGTTGAAGGTAATCAAATTGACTGACGATATGATTTACCACAAGGGCTATGGCAAGAAAGTATTCGACCTGCTAAATGTTGCCTACGAGCCGTTGTTCGGATTTACCAGACTCTCGGACGAGCAGATCAGTCAGTTTCTCCACAAATACCTACCCGTGATTGACAAACGGCTGACACCTGTAATTGTGGATGAAAAAGAAAGCGTAGTGGGCGTTGCTGTCACGATGGGCAATATTTCAGAGGCCATGCGTAAGGCTGATGGCAGTTTATGGCCATTCGGTTGGTTTCATCTGCTGAAGGCACTGAAATGGAAGCACGAAGATAATGCTGAGATGCTACTGATTGCCGTGCGTCCCGACTTACAGGGTTATGGCGTGAATGCTTTGTTCTTCGAAGATCTTATACCTATATATAATAAGTATGGCTTTCGTTGGGCTGAGACAGGACCTCAGTTGGAGGATAACGTGCGTGAACTATCGCAGTGGAAACCGCTGCACCCGGAAATCGTAAAGCGCCGCAGATGCTTTTATAAAGAATTGAAAATTGATAATTGAAAATATGAATAGAGTAGTAATTACAGGAATGGGAATTTGGTCGTGCCTGGGTGTAACGCTCGACGAGGTGCGCCAGTCCCTTTACGAAGGAAAGAGTGGAATAATCAAAAGTCAGGAACGTGTGGATGCCGGATTCCGCTCACCGTTTACAGCAAATGTTCCGCGGCCTGACTTGAAACCATTTATCGGTCGTAACCAGCGGCAGTTCATGCCTGAGGAGGCACAGTATGCCTACATGGCCACTAAGGATGCACTGGCTGCTGCCCGTTTGGATCAGGAGTATATTGACCAGCATGAGGTGGGTATCATCTATGGCAACGACTCTGTGGCCGAAGCCACGATGATAGCCCTCGACAAATTTCGTGGTTGTGGCTCGACGGCAGCCTGTGGCAGTGGTGCCATCTTCCAGTCGATGAACTCGACGGTGACGATGAACCTGGCCTGTCTGTTCCATCTGAAGGGCATCAACCTGACTGCCTCTGCAGCCTGTGCCAGCGGTTCACAGTCGATAGGGTTGGGTGCACTGCTTATCCGCAATGGCTTGCAGGATTGTGTTGTCTGTGGTGGTGCTCAGGAAACTAATATGTATGGCGTGGCATCGTTCGACGGCATCCAGTCGTTTGCCTTGCGCGACGACGATGAGGCCACAAAGGCCAGCCGTCCCTTCGACCGCGACCGCAACGGACTGGTGCCTGGCGGCGGCGCTGCAACGGTGATATTAGAGAGTTATGAGAGTGCCGTGCGTCGTGGCGCTCCTGTCTTGGCAGAAATCATAGGCTGGGGATTTTCGGGAAATGGTGACCATATTTCAACGCCTAACGTGGCCGGACCTGCACGTTCGCTGGAACTTTGCCTGAAGGATGCTGGCATCGTCCCCAAGGAGATAGGCTATGTGAACGCCCATGCCACCTCAACAAAGATTGGTGACGCCCGTGAGGCACAGGCTATTTACCAGACCTTTGGCGACTATAAGGTGCCAGTCACGTCGACGAAGAGTCAGACGGGTCACGAGATGTGGATGGCAGGTGCATCGGAAATAATCTACTCCATGCTGATGATGAAGAACGGATTCATTGCCGGCAATGTGAATTTCGAGAATCCCGATGAAGAGACCTGCTGCATAAATGTGCTAAGGGAAACCAAAGAGACGGCCTTCAACCAATTCCTGAGCAACTCCTTTGGCTTCGGAGGAACCAATTCGACATTAATCGTAAAAAACTTATAAAGGTAAAAAGTAAAAAAGTAAATTATGACAAGAAATGAGATTATTGAACAAGTAAATGAACTGCTCGCTAATGAGTTTGAAGTAGAAGTAAGTGACATCACCCCAGAGGCAAACATCAAGGAGACGCTGAGCCTCGACAGTCTGAGTCTGGTAGACATGGTGGCACTGCTACAGGTGAATTACAAAGTGACCATCCCCGTAGCAGAGTTGCACAAAATACAGTCTTTCAATGACTTGTATGACTATATTGAGCAGCACATCTAAGGGGAAAGCAAAGAGTGAAAAGTATAAAATTTGCTTCCGCAGATGCTATTAAGCGGCTGATACCTCAGCGTGAGCCATTCATTATGGTGGACGAGATTGAGGCAACTGACGGTACGCATGCCGTCAGTGCCCTCACCATCCGCTCTGACAACTATTTCATGTTGCCAGACGGCACCATCTCCGAGACCGGCCTGATAGAGCATATTGCCCAGTCGTGCTCGGCGCTGATGGGCTGTCTGGCTCTGGATCAGCATTTGTCTGCTCCGCCCGTGGGGCTCATTGGTGAGGTGAAGCGCTTTGAATGTATGCACCGTCCCCAAACAGGCGAAAAGGTGTTTACAACCATCGAGTTCGGGTTTACTTACGGCAATGTAACCATCGCTACAGGCGAAAGCCGCGTGGATGATGAACTGATAGCCAAGTCGCAACTGAAGATATTTATGCAGCAATGACAGATCTCTTCATTCACATATATCATTATTTCCGCAACCATCGGCTGATCTGCTGGCTGTCGATGATGGCGCTGTTCATCTTCTTCGGCTATTTTTCCGTGCAGTTACATCTGGAAGAGGACATCAACAAACTGATGCCTTCGTCGAAGAACGAGGACGGTACGACCAAACTCGCCTTTGCCGACCTGAAAATCAAGGACAAGACATTCCTGCTGTTTGAAGGAAAAGACGTAGAGAAACTGACGGAAGTGTGCGATGCTTTCGCTGACTCCATCAGACAAGATTCGGCACTGATAGAAGACTTGTTCTATCGTCTGGATGAAGACCTGTTACCCAATGGCATTGACTATCTCTCAGACCACCTGCCAGCCTACATTGATACAACGGCCTATATACATTTCGACTCATTATTGACACGTGAACATTTCGCCCGACAGATGCAACAAAACCACGATGATTTGTTGAGCGAAATGGGAGAGATGTTTCCTGAACTAATAGAGATGGATCCGTTAGGCATGCGCAACGTGTTGGCTCAGCAGATGGCACCCTTGTTGAGTGCCAGCAGTTACCAGACCATCGACAATCATTTCTTTGTGCCTGATTCCACGGTGTGCGTTGCTTTTCTTACACCTCGTTTCTCATCGACCAATACGGGGCAGGGCTCTGAACTCTTCGAGCAGTTGAACACACTCATATCACAGTTTGCAAAGACCTATCCTGATGTACGTATCACCTATCACGGCACGCCAGCAAGCGGATATTACAACTCCACTACCATCAAGCGTGATTTGACAACCACTATTGCCGGAGCCCTCGTTTTAGTTTTGGTATTCCTATTCGTCTGTTTCCGCCGTTGGGATACTATCCCCCTTCTTTTGTTGCCTGTTGTCTTCGGTACCCTCTTCGGCTTGTCGATGATGTATTGGCTGAAAGGTGAATTCTCATTGCTGGCTTTGGGTATAGGCGGTGTGGTGTTAGGCGTTGCAATGAGTTACGTACTCCATATTCTGACCCATCATCAGTATGTGAACGATGGAGAGCAATTGTTGCGTGACCAGGTTAAGCCTGTCTTCTTGGGCTGTATCACCACCATCGGTTCGTTCGCAGGACTTATCTTTATCAATACCGCTCTGTTGCAGGATTTTGGCCTGTTTGCCGCTTTTGCCATCCTCGGCACGACACTGTTCTCATTGGTTTATTTACCGCAGATGTTGAGTGGCAAGACGATAAATCATAGGGACATGATTCAACTGATTGACAAAATCAACAGATACCCCTTCGACCGGAAAAAACCTTTACTGGCTGTTATATGCCTGGTGATCATTGTCGGAGTTGGAGCCTACCTTTTAGGAGGAATTCGTTTCGATCCAGACATGCACAACCTTGGTTACGAAGAACCGATGACTGAATACTCCGAGGGATTGCTTCGTAGCAAGACCTATACAGGCGACAAGACCAAATACTTTGCCAGTAAAGGCAATACGATGGAGGAGGCAATCAGCCATTTCGCTATCCTTGACCGTAAACTGGATTCACTGCAGCAACTCGGTCTCGTCAAGAGTTACACCCATACCAGCCGGATTTTCGTTCCCTTGCATATTCAGCAGGAGCGTATCGATGCCTGGAAAAAATACTGGACAGCAGACAGGCTCGGCAAAGTACGTACGCTGATAGCACAGACGGCCACGCAGGCCGACCTCAATCCCGAGGCTTTCGACGCATTCTTTGAGGCGGCAACCCGCGACTACAGACCAGACTCCCTTTATGCCGCAGGACTGATTCCCGCAGGCTATCAGTCCACACTTATGGAGCAGTCGTATGGCGGTGACTATCTCTGTTTTACTTCTGTACGATGCGAGAACGATTCTGTACGCAGCAGTGAGAGCGACTATATCCGCATCTGCGACGCCATTGCCGGCGACCCAAACCTGTTAGTGCTTGATACCTATTATTATACTACCGGCACGCTGCTGCAAATGAACGATGATTTCAATGTGCTGCAGTGGATTTCCATGCTATTTGTCTTGGTTGTACTACTGCTGAGTTTCCATTTTAATGTCAAACATACCTTGCTCGGTTTCATGCCAATCCTTTTCAGTTGGCTCATCGTACTTGGAGCGATGGTGCTGTTCGACGTGCGCTTCAATCTCATCAGCATCATTATCTCCACCTTCATATTCGGCATTGGAGTGGACTACAGCATCTTTGTGATGAACGGTCTGACCGCCCCTGACACATACAAACTATATTATCATAAGACGGCAATCCTTCTCAGTGCCGTCACCTTGGTGACTACAGTCAGCAGTATGCTTCTTGCTGCCCATCCTGCTATTCGTAGCGTTGGATTCTCTACGCTCGTGGGTCTCTTGTCTGCTGTCATTCTGGCTTATGTCTTGCAACCAGCCGTCTATCGATGGCTTAACCGGCAAAAGAAATGAAGTACGATGTCATTGTCATAGGCAGCGGACTAGGTGGACTGATTTGTGCCCGACAGTTGGCGAAGGAAGGCTGGAGTGTGCTCATGTTGGAGCGGCAGGCACAGCCAGGGGGGTGTCTTCAGAGTTATCGCAGGGGTGACTTTGAGTTTGATACTGGTCTACATTATGTCGGTGGACTGGCGAAAGGGCAACCGCTGCATGAGGCCTTTGAGCAGTTGGGACTGATGCGACTGCCTTGGGTGCGGTTGGATGCCGACGGATTTGACCGTGTGACGATTGGTCGTCGAACTTTCCCACTGTGTGAGGGATTTGACCGCTTTGCCAGTACGCTCGGTGAGTACTTCCCTCATGAGAAGACAGCCCTGAGACTGTATGTAGATATGCTTCGCCACCTCCCTCCGATGGAAGAGACTGTCGAAGTGAATGCCTATAACTGGCTGACATCGCTATTCCACGACCCGCTGCTTATTAACGTACTATCTGCCGCAGGCATGAAGATGGAACTGAGGCGGGAGTCGCTACCGCTGTTCAACTTTGCCCATTCGATGAGCAGTTATATCCAGAGTAGTTGGCGCCTAAAAGGTAACGGAAACCTTATTGTAGACTCACTTGTAAAGGATATCAAGAACTACGGAGGAAAGGTTGTATGCCATGCTGAGGTAAAAGAACTTGTGGAACAGGGAGGGAGGATTATAAAGGCAAAATGTCCTAATGGCAAGACCTACGAAGGACGTATGTTCATCAGCGACGTTCACCCGCAACTGACGTATGGCTGGCTGAAAGACTCGTATGTACTGAAAGGCATCTTCCGCCGTCGTATCCAAGCATTAGAGAACACCTTCGGCATATTTACGGCCTCGCTGGTACTGAAGCCGAACACACTGCCTTATTTCAACCACAATAAGTATATCTATAAGAAAGAAAATGTATGGACGTTTAGTGAGGATATTGGCGGCGTGGGTGGCGTAATGGTGAGTTGTCGGGTACCAGAGAGCGGCGAGTATGCACGACAGATTGACCTATTGACTCCTATGCCGTGGGCACTTTGTAAAAATTGGGTAGATACTATGGTTGGGCGACGCGGTGAAATATACGAATTGCAAAAAGAGAGGCTGGCAGACGACTGTATCTGTTTGGCAGAAAGGGTCATTCCCGGTTTGCGAAACATGGTGGAGAAACGCTACACCAGTACGCCACTGACCTGGCGTGATTATACACAGTCACCCTGCGGCTCGGCCTTCGGCATCAGAAAAGACTGCCGCCAACCGTTGGTAACTATGCTGTCGCCCAAGACACCTGTACCAAACCTCTTCCTAACGGGACAGAGTCTGGTACTGCACGGACTGGAGGGTGTGACAATGACTGCTTTCAAGACATTGGAAACAATTAAGAACGTAAAGATATGAGCAAATATGCATTAGTGACGGGTGGTAGCCGGGGTATCGGACGAGCCATCTGCGTGAGATTGGCCCAAGAGGGCTATCAGGTCATCATCAACTATGCCAGCAATGAGGCTGAGGCCAAGAAGACACTTGAGATGATGGAGGGTAAAGGTGAGTTGTTGCCGTTCGATGTGAGCAACGCCGAACAGACCAAGACGGCTCTCAGCGATTGGCAGAAATGCCATTCTGAGGACTATATCGAAGTTATTGTCAACAATGCAGGGATCCGTCGCGACAACGTAATGGCGCTGATGCCTGAGGGTGACTGGCACCGCGTGGTGGACATTACGTTGTCGGGCTTCTTCAATGTCACTCAGCCACTGCTGCCCACCATGCAACTGCATAGGTTCGGGCGCATAGTCAACATGGCCAGTGTCAGTGGGCTGAAGGGACTGCCCGGACAGACCAACTACTCGGCTGCCAAGGGTGGTATCATTGCCGCCACTAAAGCTCTGGCACAGGAAGTCGCCCGACGAGGTATCACTGTCAATGCCGTTGCCCCAGGATTTATCAAGACCGACATGACGGAAGGGCTTGATGAGCGTGAACTGAAGAAAATGATTCCAGCCAACCGCTTTGGTACGCCTGAAGAAGTGGCTGACCTGGTGGCGTTCCTCATATCGCCGAATGCAGGGTATATCACAGGCAATGTCGTGTCAATCAATGGGGGAATGTATACGTAAAGTTAAAAATAAAAAGATAAAATGAACAGAATAGTAATATTTGGATTAGGATTAAAGGGAATAGGCAGAGTATGTGTTTTACTTTTTTACCTTTTTGCCCTTTTACCTTTAGTTGAGGCCCAGACCGTCACCAAGGTGAGCCATTCGAAAGCGGTCAAGACCGATGTCGTGACAACTGGTGAAATGACCATCCGCAAACCTGATTACATCTGTATTTCTACAGACGGAGGCAAAGACCAGTTGATTATGGACGGCACGAAGTTTACGATGACCACGAAGGGCAAAAAGCACGTTACTGATAGCAAGACGAATGCTCTGTTTGCTACCTTTCAGAAGGTCCTGCATGCCGTCATCAACGACCAACCCATTCCTACTGGCGATGACCTGACGCTCCAGAAGTCGGATGGCATTCTGACCATCACTATTACCCCTTCTGCGCAGAAACGCCAGATGTTTACCTCCTTTGTACTCATCGTCGACAGCCGCTCAGCCACTGGTCGCTTACAAGGCAAGAAGTCGTCAGCAATGAAGCGACTCCGGATGAATGGGCGAAATGAGAGTTATACAGAGTACACCTTTAAATGAGTCAACAAGCAGACATTTCGTGAGTTTAATCAAATAAAGTCAAAGTAATGTCATGATTGATATAAGATGTAAGGCCGACACATAATTAGGAAAGTGCGCACAGCAGGATTTGAGGTGAATTTCCGTTTCAATATCTTCAGCGGACGATTGACACAGTTGCTTTGCCTCTTCATCCTCGGCATGCAGTTGGGACGGCAGAGACTCTTCTATAACGAGGGTCGTCACTTGCAGATATGGCATAGCCTCCTCGTCACCTCGGCCCTTGGCGTTATTTCGCTGATTAATCCAGATTTCGGTGAACTTGACTTCTGGCTGAAGCCTATTTACAACCTTATCATACTGCTGATGATCGTCTCGGCCATCGTCTCAGCCTGGTATGCTTTTGAGGGCGTGCGCCGAGTGCTCCATCATCTCTGCATCTTTGGTCGCATGAGTCTTACCAATTATCTGCTCCAGTCCATCATCGGCTGCTTCATCTTCTGCGGCTATGGTCTTGCCTGTTATCACCATTTAGGTGTTACCTACGCCGTCATGGTTGGATGTGGGATGGTCGTTTTTCAGTATCTCTTTGCCCGTTATTGGTTTGCCAGCCATTCTCGCGGACCGTTAGAAAGCCTTTGGAGAAAACTGACATGGATCGAATCACGATTTAGGCGTCGTGCACTCATTGACGAGATAGACGATACTCATATACGGAATGCCCGTGTTCGTCTCTAAGCCGATTTCACAGGTACGGCTGTTCGAGTAGCCCACCTCGATATGGTTTGCCTCGATCTGCGGACGGAGTTTCCTTAAGGCATACTTGTTCATCTCCGGGAATGTGAAGCCCCTGTCGCCTGCAAAACCGCAGCACCCTACCCCTTCTGGCAGATAGACCTTCGTGGAACACATCTTTGCGAGGTTGATAAGGTCGTCAGCCACGCCCATCTGTCGCGTAGAACAGGTGATATGCAGGGCGATAGGACGGTCTGTGGGATGGAAGTCGAGACGTGGCACGAGATATTTCATGATAAACTCGGCTGGCTCGTAGAGGTGCATCTTCTTCATGACCTTCTTCATACGGTGCAGACACGGGCTCTGTGCGCAGAGCACGGGATATTTCCCTTGCTCCGAGGCTTCCCACAGTGCCTTTTCCAGTTCACCGCTCTTACGGTCGGCTATGTCGAGCATACCTTTACTCTCCCAGATTTGTCCACAGCACATCTTTTCCATCCCCTTAGGGAATACAACCTCATAGCCGGCCTTCGCCATCAGTTGGATGACTTCATCGACAAGGTCATGCTTCTTGCCGCCCTGCTTCGACTGTCCCATCGTCTGGTTGATACAACTGGGGAAATAAACCACCTTAAAGTCGCTGTGCTGTTCCTCATGTTGTGGGATAGACTTCTCGATAATAAACTGCGTAAGGTCGGAAGGTTTCGGCTGACGACGTTTCTTCGGCATGGCCGTCGTCCAGAGTGGCAGTCCCATCTTGTTCATCGTCCGACAGACATTCGTCATCAACTTAGGCCCCAAGGTGACATGGGCGGCATGGGCCACATCGAGGACCACACGCAGACCCGACTTGATACCCGCCATGTGGTTGGCAGCAAACTCACCCACCTGATAACCCAATGTTGAGTTGTTCATATCCATCTGACGGATCAGATGGGTCAGTTCACCCGTATTGATCTTCATCGGACAGGAGGTGGAACAGAGACCATCCGTCGCACAAGTCTGGTCACCATAATACTTATATTGTTTGCGGAGGGTGTCAGCACGCTGGGGATCACGCCCCGTAGCCTCCAACTCACGGATCTCACGCTGCACAGCGATACGCATACGACTCGAGAGCGTCAGTCCACACGACATACAATTCACCTCACAGAAGCCGCACTCTATACACTTGTTGGCACGCTTTACCTGTTCGATGGTCTCCTTCGCCGTAGACAACTTAGGATCCATCAGATACTTACCGCCATCAGGCACACTGTCGTAGTCGAAACTCAACACAGGCAACGGTTTCAGACATTTGATGAAACAGTCTGGATCATCGTTGAAGATGACGCCCTGGTTCAAGAGCCCGTCAGGATCGAAGATAGCCTTGAGTTCCTTCATAATCTCGTAGGCCTTGTCACCCCACTCATACTTCACGAAGGGAGCCATATTCCGACCCGTTCCATGCTCTGCCTTCAACGAACCGTCATAGCCCTCTACCACCAACTTCGCCACGTCGCGCATCATCTCTGCATAACGCGCCACCTCGTGCTCGTCGGCAAAACTCTGGTTCAGGATAAAGTGGTAGTTTCCTTCAAAGGCATGGCCATAGATACAGGCATCGTCGTAGCCGTGATCGGCAATGAGTTTCTGGAGTTTCACCGTAGCCTCTGGCAATGACTCGATGGGGAAGGCCACGTCCTCAATCAGACACGACGTGCCAACAGGGCGCGTACCACCCACACTGGGGAAGATACCGCTTCGGATGGCCCAGTACTTGCCATAGACGGCAGGATCCTCAGTAAACTCGGCTGGGATATAGAGTCTGAACTGCCCTATACACGTTTTGATGGCCTCAATCTTTTCGAGCAGTTGCTCATGGGTGACACCCTTCGTCTCGGTGAGGATAGCGGTAAGATTATGATAGTCGCCAGGTTCCACACCTTCTATCTTACCAGCATCCACATCCTTCTGATATTGCAGATACACAGGATCGTCTACACTACTCAGTGATTTATAATCCAGCATCTCGGCACTCTTCACCATCAGGTCCTCGGCACTCATCCTCAGGTCGTCCTCACCAGCCTTTAGTTTCTTCATCGCCACTACCGCCTCGCAACTCTCCTTCATCGTGAGGAAATACACCATTGCCGAGGCCTTGTACTTGTAGTCGTAGAGCGTCTTCATCGTCACTTCTGAGAGGAAGGCCAGTGTACCCTCCGACCCCACCATCGAGTGGGCGATGATGTCGAAGGGATCATCGTAGGCTATCAGCGGACGGAGGTTCAGTCCCGTCACGTTCTTAATAGAATATTTGGTACGTATGCGCGAGGCCAGTTCCTCGTCGGCTCTCACCTTATCACGCAGAGCCTCAATCTTAGCCAGAAACTCAGGATGACTCTTGCGGAAAGCCTCACGACTCTCTTCATCACCCGTATCGAGGATGGTACCGTCGGTGAGAATAATACGGGCAGAGACCATCATCCTATCGCTATTGGCATGCACGCCGCAGTTCATGCCCGAGGCATTGTTGATGACGATACCTCCCACCATCGCCGAGCCTATCGAAGCAGGATCAGGCGGGAATACCCGTCCGTAAGGTTTCAGAATCTCATTCACCCTCGCCCCCACGATACCAGGCTGCAGTTTTATGAATTCTTCATTATTAATTATCTTGTATTTCTCCCAGTGCTTGCCCGCCACGATGAGCACAGAATCCGTACAACTCTGTCCGCTCAACGACGTACCAGCCGCACGGA
Source organism: uncultured Prevotella sp. (assembly GCA_900320905.1). Lineage (GTDB taxonomy): Bacteria > Bacteroidota > Bacteroidia > Bacteroidales > Bacteroidaceae > Prevotella. The sequence continues at coordinate 4,677 of ONTZ01000039.1, read as the reverse complement.
AAGTAAAGGGCAACTTGTATTTCCTGCACAACTGCACAATCTTCGAGATTTCCGCCTCACCATCGCTACGGACGACGACCTTCGGGATCTGGCGGTAGAAACTGGCATCCGTTCCCCAACCGAGGGTGCGGAGTTCATCGGTATAGATACGGTCAGACGACATCACCTGTCTGAGATCTGATAGAAATTGGTTCAGCATAGGACTCAATGGGTTCTTAATTATACTTTGGTGCAAATTTACGAAAAAAAATAGATAATGAACGGTAAATAGTGAACAGTTTTTATCCATTTTTTTTTTTTTTACTAAAATAAGATGGTTATCTGGTCGAAAAGTTGTATATTTGTACCCAAACTTATACAATAATCACAAAGAATAACTAACAACACCTATGTCAGCATTAGTATCTGTCATCCCAATTCTGTTGCTCATCGTATTGATGATGGGCTTCAAAGTGTCTGGTTACAAGAGTGCGATGATCACCCTTGTCGTAACTATCATTCTGGCTCTGTTTGCAACCCCTGCTATGGGTATTGTACCAGAGAAATATGCCGAGGCATCCATCTTCGGCATCACAGTCTGGTCGGTGGTTGAGGGTTTTCTCAAGGCCTGCTTCCCGATTATCCTCATTATCATCTGCGCCATCTTCAGTTACAACATTCTCTGCGAGACGAAAGAGATTGAGACCATTAAGACGCAGTTTATCCAAATGACTTCCGACAAAGGACTGCTGGTGCTGTTGCTGACATGGGGTCTTGGTGGTGTGCTCGAAGGTATGGCAGGTTTCGGAACGGCTGTGGCCATCCCCGCTGCCATCCTCATCGGACTGGGTTTCAAACCGATGTTCTCAGCCGTCATCTGTCTGGTAGCCAATACGGTGGCTGTAGGCTTCGGAGCCGTAGGCCTGCCAGCCACGACACTCGCCAACCAGGTGGCTGCCAGTGGTGTGGCTACGCCAGAGGAACTCTGTGAGGTGGCGACGTTCATCATCCTGCAACTCTCACTGATGTTCTTCATCACCCCGTTCCTCATCCTGATGATGACCGATCGTACGAAGATTGTGAAAAACATCTGCATCGCCCTGTTTGTGGGTACTTTTTCCATCATCGTCCAGTTCTGCTGCGCCCACTTTATCGGTCCTGAGACACCAGCCATTCTCGGCTCCGTGGCTGCCATCATCGCCATGCTGATATACAACAAACTCTTCATCCACGACGAGAATCCGGCAGACGAAGTTATCGTCGAGAAGAAAAAGTTCGGTCTCACCAAGACTCTGAAGGCATGGAGTGTCTATGGCCTGATTATTTTCTTCATCCTCATCAGCAGCAAGATTGTACCGCCCATTAATGAATTGCTCAACAGCACACTGGTGACGAAATTCGACATGCCCGTCATTGGCAACACCTTTAAGTTCGGCTGGCTCTCAAATGCCGGTTTGATGATCTTCCTGGGAGCCGTGATTGGCGGACTGATTCAGGGTATGAGTTTCGGCAGTCTGATGAAACTGCTGGCAAAGACCACTGTCAACCTGCAGAAGACGGTAGTCACCATCTGCTGCCTCGTTGCGATGGCCATGCTGATGAACAATACAGGTATGACCAACGATATTGCCAAGGGGCTCGTCCTGCTGACAGGGGCTGCCTTCCCGTTCTTTGCTCCTTTAATCGGTTCTATCGGAACCTTTGTGACTGGCAGTGCCACAAATGCCAATATCCTCTTCGGTAAGTTACAGGCTACTGCCGCCAGCGATCTCGGCTTGGTCAATCAGGGTACGTTCTTTGGTGTTAGCGGCAACGAGACCAACTGGCTCGCTGCAGCCAACTGTGCCGGTTCTGAGGGAGGAAAACTACTCTCGCCACAGTCAATAGCCATCGCTACCGCCGCCTGCGACATGGAGGGTCAGGATGGTGACATCATGCGCAAGACGATGCCATTCGCCATCTTCTGGATCCTGATGAACGGCCTCATGGTCTTCCTCGGTCTCCATGTCATCTGACGACCTTCTTACCGCTTTCGTCAACTTACAGTTAAAATGGGATCGTTTATGAAGAAAGGTCGTATTATAACAGTCATCTTAGCCCTATTCATGATGCTCGTGTCAAATACATTACGAGCAGACAACGTCATTTCACAGTTCCATATTCTTGGTGGCGAGTTGAGTAATTCGGCTGCAACGTCGGTGACTGATATTGAGGAGGTGTTGCCCCGCATGAAGGCACTGGGGCTGAACACGGTGCTGGTGCCTGTCTATTGGGAGTTCCTTGAACCCGTGGAGGGACAAATGGACTTCACGCTTGTTGACCGTACCATCAATGTAGCCAGACAGCAAGGACTGAAAATCGTGCCGTTGTGGTTTGGGGCGTGGAAAAACTCGATGTCGTGCTATGCCCCGGCATGGTTCAAACGTGATGTAAAGCGGTTCCCGAGGGCAGTGACAGCAGAAGGGAAGCCATTGGAGATAGCCTCGTGTTTCAGCGATAATGTGTTACAGGCCGACCTGAAAGCCTTCTCTGCACTGATGCAGCATATCGCCGAGAAAGACCCGCAGCGTGAGGTGGTCATCATGATGCAGATAGAGAACGAAATCGGGATGCTGGAGTCTGCACGTGACCACTCTGCACTGGCAGAGAAGGCCTACAAACAGCCCGTGCCACAAGCCTTGCTCAAAGCACTGGGCATCAAACGACAAGGCACGTGGGCAGAGGTGTTTGGTACTGATGATTATGCTGACGAGAAGTTCATGGCATGGCACTATGCCTTCTATGTGGAGCATCTGGCACAGGCAGCAAAACGTATCCATGCCATGCCGCTTTATGTGAATGCGGCGATGAATAGCCGTGGCCGCAAACCTGGCGAATATCCGTCGGCAGGGCCGTTGGCACATCTTATCGATTTCTGGCATGAGGGTGCACCAAGCATCAATCTACTTGCCCCCGACATCTACGACACGGGCTTCAAATCGTGGTGTGCACAGTATGCCATGCCTTTGCGTCCGCAAGATGGAGATAAAATGAAAAACCGCCTCTTTATTCCAGAAAGCCGTTGTTGTGAGAACAGTGGTGTACGTGCCCTCTATGCTTTTGGAGAGCATCAGGCACTTGGCTTTTCACCATTTGCCATCGACCAGGCTTCGCCTAATGAGACGGAATCAGTAACACAGGCATATAACCTTCTGTCTCAGGTATTCAATGTGAAACAGCAGAATACGTGGGGCTTGCTATTCGATCAGGATGACAAGGAGCGTGTCATCGATGATGAAGGGGTGGTGATGACCTGCCGTCACTATTTCACTTTGCCTTGGGATGCTCGTGCGACAGACGGTTCGACATGGTTAGAAGGTGGCGCCATGCTTATCCGACTGGGCAAGTACGACTATCTGTTGGCTGGCAGCGGTGTGGTGATTGACTTCAAGACACGTACAGAGAAGAATCAGGAACAGAAGAAGCAATTAGGCGAAGATGGTTTTGCTGAAGCAGGCGCAGCGCCACAATCTTCCGTGTCAAAATTTACAGGATCTCGCCTTGGCCTTCTTTCTGTTGATGAAGTAAATATCGACCATCAGGGGCAGATGCACTTCCTTCGCCGTCATAATGGTGACCAGAGCCATCAGGGTCGTCATGCCCGCATCAGCGTTGGCGAGTGGAAGATTCTGCACATCCAACTCTACGAATATTAGTTAAAAGCATGGCATTTCAAACAATTGAAGGGAAGTTGTACAAACTTCATTTAGACAACTGGGAACCATTCATCAAGGCGATGGATGATGACTTTAACAAGATCAATGAATTTAAGTTCCACCACCCTCAGAACACCCATAAGGAGTTCTTCCGACATTACGTCTATCTGCCTGCCAATGGCTGTACGTTTATGATGGTGGGACAGATGAGAAAGGCCGAAGACAGTGCCTGCGTCAGGATCGTGATTCATTCTGTGAACTTCAAGGACTCTTATCTGGCAATCTATGACTATGAACACTGTTTCAGGAATCCTGACCTCATGGCCGGGATGCTGGTGCATGGCTTTAATGAGTCTCTCAAGGGTACAGGCCTGAGAATGACCTTTGAGCCTTGGGACACGATGGGGAAGGACATCAGATGGCTTGATGACCATGAACTGACTTATAACATAAATTACCACCGAACCATGGGAAAGCATGTTTCCAAGATGGGGTATGAAGACTTGAAGGCTCATCATAAGACATACATGAAGGTCACCCAAGCCCAGGTAGTCATTCCCCCAAGAGCTATAGCAGTATTCCCTGGCCGTTTTTGCAAGGCCAGCCTTGACAGGGTTTTGATGGATATAGCGCATAAGAACAACGAAGTAGCCGGAGTCGTTGCACGGTTCACTCTTGAATCGGTCTTGTAACAGATGGCCAATGCGTCCATACTTTTTGTTGTAATAGCGCACGTATATATCTGCGATGTGTTTCAACACTGGCTTATTGTCCATCCTTTCTCATGAATCAAGATGTGCACGTGGTTCGGCATGATGCAATATGCGTAGATGTGGCAGGTGCAGATTTTTGCTTGCATGTCTTCTGAGACAACCTCTCTGAGTGAGGCAAGCGTCTCGATAAACTTCCTGTAGTCCTCCGGGGCTTCAAAGATGTCCTGACGATTGATGCCGCGAATCATAACATGATAGATTCCTGTGGCACTTTGGTCTCTTGCTGTGCG
>ONTZ01000022.1 GCA_900320905.1 uncultured Prevotella sp. | reverse complement strand
GAGGGGTTACTTTTTGAGATGAGAATTAAATCTGCCTGTTTAAAGGCGGTTTCAAGCGAATATTAATCAATTCCGATTTTTATCGGACAGCAATAATTTCCCGTAAAAGTGTCCATCATCACTGAGGTTAATGCTCATGTCGTATTTTTATGCCTGAGATTTACGACCAATGTTGTGATGCTTTGAGCGGGCAGATCCATGATGAGGGTTTTGCCGTCGAGACTGACACTATGCGAGGCATCCGAGAGATTCTCTTCTGCTGAGGTGCGATAAGCGCGGATATTGTTACCTACTGGCATCTGGGAGAACTGAGACAGGTTGATGACATGCGTCTTAGCAGCAATACCTTCATTGAGTGCGACTATGACAAGCGTGTCTCGATTGGCACTGAGGGCAGCAAGCGATTGATTATTAACCGTAGTGATGATGTCATAGCCCTGCTTGATGAATCGCGAACACTGCTGCCGAACGTAGTAATTCTTCACCTTTTCGTAAGTCTGACCAGCAAAACTGCCACGGATGGTACACCACTGATCATTGGCCTCTTCCATATACTGCCAGTCAATCCATGCCTCGGGCTGGATATAGCGCATATCGTCTATCAGTCTTTGAGCCAATTTCAGGTTGCCAGCGATACCATTGCCACCGGCACCTGTCTCACTCATCCACAGGTGCTTGCCTGTTGCTCGGGCCAATGCGCCATAGCGTCCTTTCTCTAAGATGCTGCCGCCGTAGGTGTGGGTATTCCATTGTCCTATGCACCTGTCGGCTCCTGTTGAAACATAATATTTCAGACCGTCTATCGCATGCCCGACGCTGGTCTCGTCGGCAGCAGAAATAACTGTGCTGAGTCCTGATGCACGCAGGATGGGCTCTAGCACACGGATAAACCTGACCTGCGATTCATAGTCGAAATGACATCCTTCCTGAGAGCCATTGGCGTGCCAGTAGTTGCTTGCCGACTCATTGAAAGGTGCAAGGGTTTTAAACTCAATACCGTATTCATCCTTGTAGTGTTTGCAGACATCCACAAGATAATGGGCAAACGCCTCGTAATACTCTGGTCGCAAATTGTCCTTGCCACCATCCTGATGACCTGCCACGCAACCGCTATAGGTCATATAGTAAGGACAGGAATTGCTGAATGCCTCGAACACGGCATCAGGGCGTTTCTCCTTAATCTTTAGCATGATCTTACGCTGGGCGGCATCACGCTCCCAATGATATCTGTCACCGATAGAATCCTTGAATCCTTCCATCTCGGCACGCAAACCCTTGCCCCGTCCCATATGATGGGGCTCACAATGACGGTTCTGAGGATCGTCGCCACCACCTATATTATAACGGAAGATATTGTAATTAAGTCCCTCTGGACTGACAAGCCACGTGACAATCTCGTCAATCTTCTCATCTGACCACTTTCCACACTGACCAGCCCACCAGCACAGTGACACACCCCAGCCCTCGAAATGCTGGCGCACCTCTTGGGCGTTGACCTCATAGCGAATGGTGTCACCCACCACTTTGGCCTGGGCTTGTGCGGCTGTAGCCAGACAAAGACAAGCCATCATCAAATAATACTTTTTCATTAACTTAGCAATTTCATCCTCACAAAACACATTTTGTAGTGCAAATATAGCAATAAAAATGATATTTTACCTGACGTTAACATTATTTAATAATGACAGAAAAGACATTTACATAAATAATTGTATATTTGCACCATAGTAACAACTAACAATATCAACGATATGAAAAAATTGGGCTTATTATGTATGTTAGTCGCCATGATAATGGTGTCGTGCTCACAGGATGACAATAGTATTGATATGCAGAGTATCTTCTATGACACAGAAGCGCCTGATGACAATATTGAGAAGGATCCAGAGATGGTGACTGTGCCCAATCTGCCAACAGCGGTTTACGGCCAGTTTGATGAGAATTCAACAGGAAAGGCCCTGCTCAATCGTTTGGAAACTAAATATCAAGGTTACCAGGAAGGATCGAAAATGATTTTGTTAAAGAGCGATGAAGTACTCCCGTTCGCAAATGATGTTGAGAATGTCCGTTGTCTTACCAGGATGATGATGAACGGCGGTCTGCTGGCGATAGAACGTCCCAGCATTAAAGATATCTTTGTTGTCACCGCCGTCTTTGTAATGGGTGTTATCGATTATCAACTGGCCGAAATTGGCGAGAACTTTAATCTGACAGATGAACAGATCCAGGAGGCAAGAGAACACTCTGCCATAAAGGAACGTGCTGAAACGCGCCTGAATAATATGCGTCGTTTGGCCAGGAGGGCTGGTATAAAAGATGATAACGAGGTAATTGCCGAGATGATCATTCTGGGTATGAACGAGTATTTCTATATGGAACCATTCAAAACTGAGGAAACCGCAGAACTACGCTCTGAAGATGATAAGGGGCAATTACTGGAATCTTTTCTGATGAAGCAGACGTTTGAACGCGATAGCAGGGATGCAAGCATATTGGCCAATGGTGTGGCATGCTGGCTTAATGAGATAGACAAGAACCGAAGAGAGGCAAAGGCTGAGGCCAGGTTGCACTCGTTGACCACCCGTGCTGATGTCGGTGATGCTATCAACACACTAATGGATGCCAGCGAGACCTTTACTTTTAATGGGAACATCTTGACAATCAATACTGAGCACGAACTGGTGAGAAGTGCCGACCGTGTGCAGATGACCGTCAGGTCGTGGGGAGTACACGACATCGACTCGAACAAGGATTACTACTATATCAAGCAGAATGTGACTGTAAGCATGGGTGACAGAGGCTATGAACAGTTGTTCATCCCCCGTGAAGAAGACAAATGGACAAAGTGCAACGGTTTTGGTGACTACCCATTGTACTATGGCTCGTTCCTCTCGAACTATGAAACGTCGATGGAATTGACAGGCAACAACAACGACAATATCCAACTGGAAGCAGCAACGCCTGCAACCGAAAACCAAAGTACCACCATCTCGATAAACGTAGGTTATTCGGAAAGTTCCAGTTCCAGCATAGGTTACTCCTGGAGCAGTAACGCTGGATATAACGGCAACGGACCATTGGGCAGTATAACGAGTGGTATCAGCAAGACTGATGGTAAGACTAATGGATCATCGTTCTCCATGAACAACTCAAGAGCCCATAAAGACCTTGAGGTACACAAGAACCGCGATGGAAACAAAGTAACTTGGACCTATAAGGGCAATCTGCCAAAAGGCAGAAGAGAGACGGGCAGCGATGCCTATCACTACAAGCATGACATAGCACCTGCTATTTTGGTGAGCGACGCAGACCTGACCAACGAGATCTGCTGGTCTGTGGCTAACCCCACAGGCACATATACGCTGAACATCACATCGTATCCGCAGACGGCAGTACTGCTACAGTCAAAGACTATCAAGGAGAACGGTGAGTATGCTCGCAAATATGAGTACACCAACACTTACACGCAGAGCAACTTCAAACACGAGTTCCTGCAGCCTAACCGATTCCTGCAGACATGGCGTATGAGTATAACCGTGGACGAGTGGGAGGACAGACCTGATAAGACAGCCCTGAAGGAACTGGAGAATTACTTCACCGGAAAGTATCCTGATATTTATCGCAGTGTATTTACCGTGGCCGACAAAACAGAGACCAGCGTACAGGTTATCAACGCCATCATAGAGAATGCCACTAACGCTTTTGATAAGCAGAAGGATATTCTACAAGAACTGGCGCAAAACTATGGTATCAAGGCATTTTCTATCCACTGGCGGTGTGATAATGAAAACCTGCGCCATAAGAAAGACTATACGATTGAAGTTCCGGAATTCAAACTGATTGCCGACAGAGGTACGGGGACTGATGAGTTTGGATTTGCCAACCTGATTGACGACAGCAGAAAAACCAAGTGGATGGCTATCAACCAGAACACGTTTAACGGTGATAACGTGCCCTATATTGAGTTCCATAGCACTATACCTATTACGATAGGAAGTTACAGTTTGGTTACAGCCGATGATGCTGCTGAATATCCGTCGCGTAATCCGTCGTACTGGAGACTCTACGGCAAACAAAAACCGGAAGACGAATGGACTCTGATGGACGATAAGGATTTCCGCAGAAACTACGAAGATGGATTGCCTGCAAGGAGCAACAAGATGAAGACCTTCGAGTTGAACGGTACAAAACTGAAGAATGCCAAGTACTTCAGATTTGAGGTGAACTATGGCTATGGTACTGTATTCCAGATAGCAGAATTATATCTTAACAATTAAGACGCCATCCTGGAATGTACCGCCTACAAACTAACTGTTCCAGCGCATCCATATCGTGACCGTCTTCCCCATGCGCTGCTTGAAGGCTGTTGCAAAAGTGCTGTAACTCCTGAAACCGCTCTCCTGAGCCAGTTGCTGGGCAGTGAAAGGGCGATTGGTAGCGACAGCCTCTTGATAGAGACGCACGAAGTGCTGGATGCGCAGGCCATTGATATAGGCATTGTAGGTGGTATTCTGTCGTGTAAAATACAGACTGAGATAATAGCGGTTGGTACCGATAGCCTTGCTGAGTTCGCTGAGCGTGATGTCTTGTCGCAAGTAGAGTTGTCCACCTTCGCAATACTGCTCCAGCAACAATCCGATGTTACCAGGAATCGTTGTCTGTGGCGCACCGGTGTGTAAAGCCGCCACCATCTCCACGTCCGTCGTCTGAGTGATGTCATCATTGTCATCATTGTTTTCCAACGTCTGCAACGTTTCTACTCGCCATAGCAGAATGACGACAAACAGATAATCAAACACCTGTAGGGTATACTCGTAAGTCATGCCGCTACTAGAGTAGATGTAAAAACTAAGAATCAGCAGACAGATAACCATCACCATAAAACTCTGCCACACCTCCTTGTGCTCCAAGTCGGCATAGTTGTTGCGAAGCCATAGACTATACTGTCTAACCGCATACGCCATATATATGATAATAATAATGGTCATCACCATGAAATAGCCTTGCACCCAAGATACCAGGGTTGTGTCATGACGATAAATAATCGCTGCAAATAAGGCTACAACAGGCAACGAGGCTAAGATGAAGGGCCAGAGCGGGCGACGGCGGTCTTGCAACATGTTGAGCAGCATACCCATTATAAGAGGTATCAGTACCACGCAGTCGAGCGCTGCAGCCACGACGAGATTTATCAAAGGATCGCCAAAGAGGCGGCTGTACCTGACTAACACGAACCACGATAAATGGCTCATCACCATAACCGCAAAGAAAGCAGCAACCCAGCGACGCAGCCGCAGAGGAGGCGCAACTTCTGGCGCAATTGCATTGCTACGACGGAACAACAGATAGATGCAGGCAATGAGCGCAAATATCATTGACCCTCCATAGACCATTATGTATAATGTGTTTGAATAAACTTGCTGTTGTTCGTACATATTAAATATTTAGTCCTATCTCGTAAAACTACTGCAAAAGTACGCATCTTTTTTCACTTAGCCAACAAAATTAGTTTTTATTTTACAAAAATTTGGTTTCTTCTGTAATAAGCCCAATAATCGGGACAAGTCATCCCCAAGTCGTTTTTTTATGTCTGAGCCCATTAAAAAGGCTTTAATGGTCATCCAAAAAGCGCTTTATTTCTTCCAAACACGACGGGTTTGAAGGAGAACGCTGAGCAGGATGAGGGCTATGCCGATGTAGAATGAGAAATTGATCTCACGCCCCTCGCCGAAGATGAGGAAGGCGAGGATAATGGTGTAGCAGGGCTCGAGGTTGTAGGTCAGATTGACAGTGAAGGCCGACAAACGCTTCAGGGCCTGAATCTGCAAGAGGTACATACCGACGGTACAGAACAAAGCGTGGCAGAGCATGAACCAAAGATTCGAGCCCTCGGGCACAACAACGACTGACTGTTGGCTGGGAAAGAAATAGAGGTAAATCGGGATGATGGCCGATACAAGGACGAGGCCTCCAGACATCTGGTACATCAGCACCGTCCGACTGCGCACACCTACACTCGCCTTCTTGTTGCAGATGGCATAGAGGGCGCAGACGGCCGACGAGACAACACCAATGGCGATACCATAGCGGTAGCGGGCATCGAGCGAGAAGATGCAAAGCACACCAGCCACGGTAATCAATGAAAACAGCAGTTCGAGCCAGGAGAGTCGCCGCTTGAAGATGAGAGGCTCGAAGAGGGCCGTGAAGAAGCCGATGAGCGAGAAACAGATGACACCAATAGAGACATTCGAGGCCTTGATGCTGCCATAGAACAGAATCCAGTGGAAGCCCAGCAGCGCCCCACAGCCACAGAGTTGCAGGAACTTGCGCCACCCCACCCTCGGTAGTCCCGTGAACACCAGCAGAATCGCACTCGTAAACAGCATGCGATACCACACAATATCCACCTCGTTGAGTGTAATCAGTCTTCCGAACAGACCCGTAAAGCCCGCCAAAAGCACACTCAGGTGCAACTGCACAAATCCCTTCCTCGTCTCGTTCATCTATTTGTCTTACTCTACCCAGATGAGTTTGCGTTGCAAAACTACAATATTTTTTTGAACAAAACAAATAATCTCATAATAATTAATTATCTTTGCAGGTGCCCGATGCCATGTTTAACGAAGGGGATGGGAACATGGACAAATACTCATGAGATTTCAGGCAAATCGTCCTCCGGGGGGTAAAACCTTGCCCTGAATCTGGTTCATACTTATGCACAGGGGGTGAATGTTGCCTGAGATTCGGGGCAGACTTATGCACGGGGGGCATAAACGTGCCTGAGATTCGGGGCAGACTTCTGCACGGGGTGCATAAACGTGCCTGAGATTCGGGGCAGACTTATGCACAGGGGGCATAAACGTGCCTGAGATTCGGGGCAGACTTATGCACAGGGGGCAGAAACATGCCTCAGATTCAGGGCAGACTTATGCACGGGGGGCATAAATGTGCCTGAGATTCAGAACAGACTTTTGCCCGGGGTGCAAAGATGTGCCTGAGATTCAGGACAGACTTTTGCACGATATGCAATAAAGTAAACCACATTCAGGGCTAATTATTGCAGGGTTTTAGGGATTCATGTGCATACAGGAACGGATTGCGCGAAGATAGTTACCTCAGTGGGGCAATTTGTTCTCTATTTATAGAGGAAAGATACACAATATTCCGGAAACTCCAAAATGAATCATGAAAAAAAAGAAACCTCAGCAGATGAAAACACCTTGCTTTCCATCCACTGAGGTTTTGATTGTTAGCGGGTCATGCGCCTGTCAGAAAATTACACAAAAAGAACCGTCCCTTTTGTGTTATGCGTCGTCATTTACAGTTTCACTCCTGAATCTATTTTGGAAAAGATGACCAACATGCTGGTATTTGTTGTTATAATAAAGAGCATAGCTGACAGTTATCCGCTTGACAACAATTGATATTTCTTCTTCCGTTTCCCTTATAAGCAGATGAACATGGTTGGTCATTAAGCAATAAGCATAGATTACACATCGAGGAGGTTGGGACTTTCCACTCTCATCCTTATAGAATACGACACGATGAAGTTGTTTCTTGAAAACTGCATAATCCTCTTCATCTTCGAAAATATCCTGCCTGTTGACTCCTCTAAGCATCACGTGGTAGATGCCTGTTCCACTTTTTTCTCCTGGTTTGCGTCCCATAATACAATTTGTTTAAGTTTAACAATGCAAAGGTACGCATAAACGATGAAACCGCAAAGGAATCAGGCAAAAAGATTATGAGAAACCTATCAAAAAGGGAGGCCATAAGCCTCCCTTTGACCTCACAAAGTGTCAGACACTTTGTGAGCAGAATAATAAGGGTCACTTATTGGTAAATAAGGAGCCAGTATTGAGACTTGCAATCAGTCAAAAATGTGGAAGCCACTATGGCCTCCACATAATATCATAAAATTCTTCCAACAACATTTACAAGAGCGCTACAGTCCCTTCTACTTCAAATATTGTTGGACATCAAAGTCTTTAAAACAATCATTTCGCGCGTAAAGGGGGTGTCGAGGGTTTCCAAGCCCTGTCAGATTTCCTATTTGTTTCCATTGTGGCGAATGTGGTTGTAAGATAGATACAATATCACGAAAGCAGTCTTTCAAATAACTTCGAATACCTATATTATTTCCGAATGCCAACAATATTGTGGGAGAATGGACTTCACAAAAAAGTTCCTTTATAACAGACAAGTTATTCTTATGCATTTCAACACATAATTCTTGATGCAGGTTATATGGACGAGTGCTTCTTTGTGGGTAGAGGTTAACCATTGCAAATCCGTCAAACCCATTTTCCTCCGCAAATCCCATTACACGTCCTAATGTTCGATCAGGTTTTGTTTCGTTTGCTGTACTTGGATTGATCCCGATTACATATAAGATGCGTTTGCCTTCTTTTTTCAGAAGATAACGGACGGTGTTCGCATCTCCTTTCATTAGAATGTTTTTGTATTCCATTATCAACTGAGAATTAGAGTTACTGTTTTGTAAGATAATAGTCAATATTACTGCCGAATCCAGCACCATAATAAATATTCATGTTTTTGCCTATCAGCTCAAAATAAATATTAGTTTTCATTGCACTAATATATGCCTTACCTCTTTTAGTATCTTCCATCTCGTATAAAAAATTACACTCAACATTTTCATGATGGCTCGTTGGAGGGACTTCTAGATATTTACCAGTACCATCAGCCTTGAAAACAAGTGTAAGTTTATTATTCCAATCAAGATCTTTGGTATTGCCATTTCTGCAAGCATAGCCAATCCATGTACCAACTATATCATAATTACTACCATCATTATCACTTTTGCTATTACTCTCATCTTTACTACATGAAACAAATCCAACATTTAGTACAATGACCATAATGCCAGTTACTAAATTCAAAATACTATTCTTATTCATATTTTTTAATTATATAAAAAGGCGGAACCATTCGATGCTTATTGTAACTCAGGTAACCGCCAAGCAACCTTATCTCAAACAAACACGAACAGTCCACGCCCAAAGCGTGAACCTTCAACTGCTTGTTCTCTGAGATGAATATTGGCGGTATTCGAGTTACGAGAACAAAGAGCAAAAGCTCAATATCTATGTATAAGTACGAACAGAAACGCTAATCTGTAAGTTATAATATTAATAAAATGTGTATCCTGCCAACGTCATTGCGTTGGAGATGAGAGAAAGAAATGGTTGCTAAGCCAAAAAACCTGAATGAAGTTGCTCAACAGGGAAAATCAAGTCCCAATTTTTACCCCAGACAATATTGCCATTCTCAAGAGTGAAGCGGTTGAACTTTCGAGGATCAAGATACTTATTGTACTGAGGATGCGGATGGCGACGGATAAAATCACCAATGTCAACAGTCTGAACCGTATTATCGCTGAATGTCAAGCAAACACATAGGTTGCCTGCGTTTTCTGCCTTTATAATATAAATACTATCCATATCTTTTTTCTTCTAAAGTTTCTTCTTGATATTGGTACTTCTGACACTCTGCTTCAGCACAAAGAACTTCACCCATTTCTCGATGATATTCTTATGATACTTTCGGATAAATGCCTCTGCTGTACGTTTATCTTTTTCTGGCAGTGGCTCAGCTCCCCTCTTTTCACGAACGTTAACCTCAACTAACTCCCCGTTCATCATGATGAGATCGAAGATACTCTCCTTTCCTCCATGAAGCACATGCACATGAATAGGCTCATGCTCATTGGAGAAGAAATAGAAGATAAAACCGAAATATTCAAAGATTTTTGGCATATTGTAGTTAAAATCGTTCGTGTACATTATAATATATAGTAGCGAGGCAAGATTGCCTCGCTACCAATATAATGCTAATCAGCGAGTTTTGCCTTGATCATCTCGCGGTTCAGGCGGGCGATGTTGGCGATGGTCTCGTTTTTCGGGCAGACAGCCTCGCAAGCGCGGGTGTTGGTGCAGTTACCGAAGCCGAGTTCGTCCATCTTGGCGATCATGTTCTTCACACGACGGGCAGCCTCTACGCGACCCTGGGGAAGCAGGGCGAGTTGAGAGACCTTGCTGGATACGAAGAGCATGGCAGAACCGTTCTTACAAGCAGCGACGCAAGCGCCACAGCCGATGCAAGAAGCGCAGTCCATAGCCTCGTCGGCATCCTCCTTCGGAATCAGGATAGCGTTGGCATCCTGAGCCTGACCTGTGCGAATCGTTGTGTAGCCACCAGCCTGGATAATCTTATCGAAAGCACCACGGTCAACCATACAGTCCTTGATGACAGGGAAGGCAGCCGAACGCCAAGGCTCGACGGTAATCACGTCACCATCGTTGAAGCGGCGCATATACAACTGACAGGTGGTAGCGCCACGCTCGGTGAGTCCGTGGGGCGTACCATTGATGTAGAGCGAGCACATACCGCAGATACCCTCGCGGCAGTCATGATCGAACACGAAGGGTTCCTTGCCTTCGTTAATCAGTTCCTCGTTCAGGATGTCAAGCATCTCGAGGAACGAGGTGTCGTCGGGAATGTCGTGCATCTCGTGGGTGTCGAAATGTCCCTGGTCCTTGGGGCCATTCTGGCGCCAGAACTTTATAGTAAAGCTGATATTTTTAGCCATAATTGAATATGTTTTTGTACGCAGAGACACGGGGAACGCGGAGTTTTTTTCTCTGTGCCTCTGCGTCTCTATGTACTATTATTAATTCTTATAATTTCTGGTTTGAACCTTGATTGCCTCGTACTCCAGCGGCTCCTTGATGAGTTCGGGCTCGTTGCCCTTGCCTTTGTACTCCCAGCAGCCTACGTAGAAATAGTTCTCATCGTCGCGCTTAGCCTCGCCTTCCTCGGTCTGATACTCCTCACGGAAGTGACCACCGCAGGACTCGTTACGAGAGAGAGCGTCAAATGCGACGAGTTGACCCATGGTGAAGAAGTCACGCAGGTGGATAGCCTTGTCGAGTTCGATGTTCAGGCCTTCCTTGGTGCCAGGAACGAAGAGGTTCGTGTCGAACTCCTTCTCCAACTCATGCATCTTCTTCAGACCGGTCTTCAGACCTTCAGCGGTGCGGCCCATACCTACATACTCCCACATAATGTGACCCAATTCCTTGTGGATAGAGTCAACAGAACGCTTACCCTTGATGTTCAGCAGACGATCAAGTTCGGCATCCACCTTCTTCTCAGCCTCAGCAAACTCAGGCAGGTCTGTGCTGACCTTGGGCCATACAGCCTGATCAGCCAGATAGTTCTGGATGGTGTAAGGCAGTACGAAGTAACCATCGGCCAGACCCTGCATCAATGCAGAAGCGCCCAGACGGTTGGCTCCGTGGTCAGAGAAGTTGCACTCACCGATAGCAAACAAACCAGGGATGCTTGTCTGCAACTCATAGTCAACCCAGATACCACCCATCGTATAGTGGATAGCGGGATAGATCATCATGGGCTTGTAGTACTTCACACCGTTGATCTCGTTGGCAACGTCGCCAGGGAATACGTCGGTAATCTCCTCGTACATCTCGAAGAGGTTTCCATAACGCTGCATGATGATGTCGATGCCCAGACGATTGATAGACTCAGAGAAATCGAGGAACACAGCCAGGCCGGTGTTGTTCACACCGAAGCCCTTGTCGCAACGCTCCTTGGCAGCACGGGAGGCCACGTCACGAGGAACGAGGTTACCAAATGCAGGATAACGGCGCTCCAGATAGTAGTCGCGATCCTCCTCAGGAATCTCCCAACCCTGCTTGGTGCCAGCCTGCAAAGCCTTGGCATCCTCAATCTTCTTGGGAACCCAGATACGACCGTCGTTACGCAGTGACTCAGACATCAGCGTCAACTTAGACTGCTTGTCGCCATGAACGGGAATACAGGTGGGGTGAATCTGAACGTAAGAGGGATTTGCAAAGTAAGCACCCTTGCGATAGCACTGAACAGCAGCAGTACAGTTACAACCCATAGCGTTTGTGCTGAGGAAGTATGTATTACCATAACCACCAGTTGCGATGACCACAGCGTTGGCGCTGAAACGCTCCAACTTACCAGTAACCAAGTTCTTGGCAATGATACCACGAGCGCGACCATCAACAATCACCACATCCTCCATCTCGTAACGGGTATAGAGTTTCACCTTACCAGCCTGAACCTGACAACTCAGCGAAGAGTAAGCACCCAGCAGCAACTGCTGACCCGTCTGACCCTTAGCGTAGAACGTACGGCTCACCTGAGCACCACCGAACGAACGGTTGGCCAGCATGCCACCATACTCACGAGCAAAGGGAACACCCTGAGCCACGCACTGGTCAATAATGTTATTGCTGACCTCAGCCAGACGATAAACGTTAGCCTCACGAGCACGATAGTCACCACCCTTTACGGTATCATAGAACAGACGATAGACAGAGTCACCATCGTTCTGATAGCACTTGGCAGCGTTGATACCACCCTGGGCAGCGATAGAGTGAGCGCGACGGGGAGAATCCTGAATACACAGGTTGATCACATTGAAGCCCATCTCACCAAGTGAAGCGGCTGCAGAAGCACCAGCCAGACCGGTACCAACCACAATCACATCGAGTTTCAGTTTGTTCTTGGGGTTAACCAAGCGCTGATGAGCCTTATATTCCTTCCATTTCTCAGGTACTGGACCTGCGGGAATCTTAGAATCAATTACTTTTGCCATAATTCTTTCAAATTTAAACGTTGATAATTAGCAGCAACTGCCACAGAGGCTTGGAGCGCAACCGAACCAGAAAGCCAGAACCACTACGAGGAAGCAGAGCATGAGCAATGTCACGTAGATGAAGCCGATCATCTTCCAGCGGCAGAGCCAAGTCTTACCACTCCAACCGAGCGTCTGCATAGCAGACCAGAATCCGTGAGTCAGATGGAACCAGATGGCTACGAGCCAAATGATGTAAAGCACGCTGAACACAGGATTAGAGAATGTCTCCTTGATCCATCCGAAACCGTCAGTAGGACTGATGGCAGGCATCGCACCGATGAGTTCTGCGAACATCATGTTGTACCAGAAATTGTACAGATGCAGCAACAGGCCCAGGCAGATGATGATACCCAGCACGAGCATGTTCTTCGAAGCCCACTCCACCTTACCGGCATTCACCGTCGTAGCCACTTCGTAGCGGTTGTCGCCACGGGCCGTTCGGTTCTGCGCAGTCAGGATGAATGCGAAGACGATGTGAATCACTGCCAAGGCAGCCAGACCCAGTGTTGCCACAACAGCATACCAGTTGGCACCCAGAAATTCGCAAATCATGTTGTAACCTTCCTCTGAGAAAAGCGCCACAACGTTCATGCAACCATGGAAGGTCAGGAACAGAATGAGCGCAATACCCGTAATGGACATTACAACTTTTCTACCAATTGATGAATTGATTAACCACATAAGTTGTTGAATTTAAATTATTTAATTGTGAATGTTACTTAATTTTAGGTACGTGCGTACGCGTTTAGGCTACAAAGGTAATGAATATTTATGAGAAAAACAAACCTTTGAGGAAAAAATTTTTTGTTTGTCGTGTAGTTTTTTATATCTTTGCTGCGTCTAACGGGTAAAAAAGATCAAAACAGACAAGACAATGAATGGATTAGAAAGACAGTTTGCGCAAACCGTTACAGAGCACAAGAGCACCATCTACACCGTGTGCTACATGTTCTCACAAGATGCCGACGAAGTGAACGACCTGTTCCAGGAGGTACTAGTCAATCTATGGAAAGGTTTCGAAGGCTTCGAGCATCGCTCCGACATTCGGACGTGGATCTACCGCGTCGCCCTCAACACCTGTATCTCTATCGACAGAAAGAAGAAGCGGCGCTCATCCGAAGTCCGGCTGACTATGGACATCAACCTCTTTGAAGACCGCGACGAGGACACGAAACAGGTGGACATGCTCCACAAGCGTATCTCCAAGTTGCAACCCTTCGACAGGGCCATCGTCCTGCTCTGGCTCGAAAACCTATCTTACGAGGAAATCGGGCAGATCGTCGGCATCAGCACTAAAAACGTCAGTGTCCGTCTGTTCAGGATCAGAGAGCAATTAAAACAAATGTCTAACGATTAAAAACTTACCCATTATGAACGAGAATTTTGAATTAGAGAATATGCGTGAGCAGATGGCTACGCTGAAGAAGAAACTGGACCAGCAGCAGATTGTGAACGACCGTTTCATCCGCCACTCTATGAAACAGACCGCAGGCAATATCAGCCGCAGATATTACATGATTATGGCTCTCTGTCTGCTGATGCTTCCCTACAGTTATTGGGCTTTCGTGATGCTGAACGGTTTCTCCATTCCTTTCTGGATTTTTACCTGCATCACCATGCTGGTCTGCTGCGGAGGCACCTTCTATAACAGCAGGAAACTGAGCGATTCAAACATGATGACCAACAACCTTCTGGAAGTCCGCCGCCGTATGGCCAGTGCCAAGAAGTTCGATGCCAACTGGCTCTTCTTCGGCATTCCCCTCGCCATCGTCTTCCTGGGCTGGTTTATGTACGAGTCTTATCTGCTCCATCCTAACGCTTTCTTCAACGGCCTCTTCTGGGCAGGATGCATTGGTGGCATTGTCGGAGCTATCTGGGGATTCTCCCTCCACTTCAAGACCCAGCGCCAGTATCAGGAGATCATCGACCAGATCGAGGATATCACTGCTGATCAATAAACGCCCTCAGACGGTTATTCAACTCGCGGCTATCGGAGAGAAGGTTCCAGATACCATCCTCCGATAGTACGCCTCTTTTCAGATCTTTAGGCAATTGCCCGGCCTCGTCGGCGGCAAAATCTGTTTTCCACTCCTCACTGCCGTAATACTTGTCGAGTGTTGCAATGGCGTCTTGTGACTCTATGTATTTGTCTAAAGCCTCGGATAATTGCATGACAGCCACAGATGCCTTTTCGAGGCACTGCTCCATCTGCTTGATTCTTTCCGTTTGTTTCATACGCCAATGGGTTAATATCCAAACGCTTCGCCTACCAAGATAACAGTATGTTTACCATGAGGCGAGTTGCGGAGGAAATGAACGTAGTTGCAGATGCTCTCTGGAGAGTTGCAATTGTGGCAGACACCGTCCACCTGACAAGGTGTCTTGATATCGAACCGGGCAGCATTGATAGGCGAGGCAGTGCTTCTGGCTCTTGCCAAAGCGGCTTCAACGGTCTGGGCCACTTTATTCAGGCCTATTATAAAAATCACCTTCTTGGGTCCCCATGTAATGGCAGCCACACGGTTGCCATTGCCGTCGATATTCACAATCACGCCATCCTCACTGATGGCATTGGCACTCGACAGATAGACATCAGCAGTAAAGGCCCGCTCATAAATCTTCACCACTTCCTCGCGATCTGTCACCTCGTCGCGATCCAGCACCTCGAGTGTTGCCCTGTCTTTCAATGCCTGTGGGATGCCCATGTCGCGGATGGTCATCGAACCGCCCCAGGTCACGCTGCTCCCGTCGGCAATCAGTTCTGATACTTTCTTCACTGCCTCTGCTGCCGTCGGACAGTAGAAAGCCTCCATATTGCGCCGCTTCAGATTCTTAATCATCCGCTCTGCCAAACGTTCGTTTCTTAGTTCTTTTGGTGTCATATTCTTCTCTTTTTTGTTTCATTTTGCGGCAAAGATACGAAAAAATAACAAAACAAAGTCATTTTACGCTTGAAAATCGGTTTTGCTTTCGGAACAAAGTCTATTTTCGTTTGAAAAATCGTTTTGTTGGCAAAACAAAGTTCATTTTCGTTTGAAAATCCGTTTTGTCGGCACAACAAAGCCATTTTTCGTTTGAAACGACATCTTGTCGCCGAAAGAACTCCCCCATTCTATAAAAGCAATCCTCACATCGCACTTTTTTACATTATTTCCGAACAAACAAATAAAGTTACGGAAAAAGTTGACGAAAAGAATGGTTGTCTGGGAAATCTTTCGTACTTTTGCACACAAAAGCATCATTCGCCGAACGGGGAAACAAGATGAAAACAATGGTAATAACAATTTTAGCAACGATATTGATGATGATGAATGCGTGTGACGGACAGACGAAGCAGGCAGTGGTGAGGCCTGCCACACAGGCAAACCGGTTTTATACGGGGGATGCTGAAGAACTAAGAGAAGAGGTGGACAGTTTCCTGAGAATACACCAGGGGAGGAAGCAGTATGAAAATGTGGCAGCGGTGATTGTGCCACATGCAGGGTATTATTACTCAGGCCATGTGGCCGCATCAGCATATATGTCGATTGATGCGAAGAAGCCGTACAAGCGGATTTTTCTTTTAGGGCCGAGTCATCACGAATGGCTCGACGGGGCTTCGGTGAATACGGAGGCAGACTATTATGCCACACCACTGGGAAATGTAAAGGTGGACGGCGAGACGGCGAGGATACTTGTGCAAGATAGTGTGTTCTTCTATCGCCCTAAGGCACACGACAGGGAGCATTGCCTGGAGGTGCAGTTGCCATTTTTACAGCGCAGGTTTGGCGAGCAGTTGCCACCCATCGTACCAATCATCATTTCCACCAACGACTATCAGAAGTTGAAACGGATGGCGGAGGTACTGAAGCCATATTTCACAGAAGATAATCTGTTTGTGATTAGTAGCGACTTCTCGCACTATCCTGACTACGAGGATGCCTGCGAGGTGGATACTCGGACGGGAAAGGCGATTGAGACAGGCCGGGTGGAGGATTTTATCGCTACCATCGAGGCAAATGAAAGATTAGGCAAGCGTAACCTGGCCACGAGTGCCTGCGGACAGTTTCCGATTATCACGCTGATGCTGATGCTCGACGGACACTACGAAGTGAAGCACCTGTTATATCAGAACTCAGGTGACATCAGCGGTGATCATTCTCGCGTCGTGGGTTACCACTCTTTTGCCATCCTGCGTAAGGATAGCACGGACTTTGTTCTCTCTGACGAGGACAAGCGTCTGCTGAAAGAGATTGCCTTACAGAGCATCAAGGACTCTCTCGATGGCAAGCCTTTCGCGCAGCCCACTCTTGACTCTCAACTCGAAAATCTCAATTCAAAATGTGGTGCATTTGTTTCCTTGCATAAGCACGGACGACTGCGTGGCTGTATCGGGCACTTCGGCGAAGATATTCCCCTGCATGAGATAGTAGCGGAGATGGCACGTGCCGCAGCCTTTGAAGACCCGAGGTTCTCACCAGTCCGTCGCGAGGAACTGGAAGATATTGACATCGAGATATCCGTGCTCACACCCATGAGGCGCATCCAGAGTCTCGATGAGTTTGAGTTGCACCGTCATGGAATCTATATCCGTAAGGGCTATCGCAGTGGCACGTTCCTGCCACAAGTGGCCGATGAGGTGAACTGGACCAAAGAAGAATTCGTGGGGCACTGCTCGCAGGACAAGGCAGGACTCGGCTGGGATGGCTGGAAGGACGCGGAACTTTATGTTTACGAAGCAATCGTGTTCTGATGGAGTGTCGATATTATCAGTGTTTGGATGATGGAAGAGTGGAGTGTCTGCTCTGTCCGCATCATTGCCGCATATCCGATGGCAAGACGGGCATCTGTCGCAGTCGAAGAAATCGTGGTGGTGCACTTATCAGCGAGGTCTATGCCAAGCCTTGTGCGCTGGCCATCGATCCCATCGAGAAGAAACCGCTCTACCACTTTCATCCTGGTACGACCTGTCTCTCCCTTGCCTGCACAGGCTGTAATTTCCGGTGTCTGAACTGTCAGAACTACGATATCTCGCAGGCCTCGCCCTCGGATGTTAATCATTATGAGTTATCGCCAGAAGACATCGTGGCCCTCTGCCAGAAGCATCATTGTCCAGGTATCGCCTACACCTACACCGAGCCGCTCACCTACATCGAATACATCATCGATTGTGCCCGTCTGGCCCACGAGGCAGGTCTCTGGAATATCCTTGTGACGGCAGGCTATGTCTGTCAAGAGCCGTTGAAAGATCTACTGCCCTACCTCGATGCCGCTAACATTGACCTGAAATCATTCAGCGACGACATATATAATAAGGTGAGCGGTGGACATCTACAACCCGTACTCGACACCATCCTCACCATGCACGAAGCCGGGGTGTGGATAGAACTCACCAACCTCGTCATTCCTGATGTCAACGATGATATGGACATGATTCGTCAGATGTGCCGTTGGCTCGTCGAGAACGATCTTGCCAACGCCCCACTCCATTTCAGTCGCTTCTTCCCTCGTTATAAGATGCCAGACAAGTCCCCCACCCCCATCCAGACACTACGAGCCGCCAAGCAAGTGGCCGAGGAGGAGGGCATCACACATATTTATTTAGGAAACATTTGACAACATTATCTCTACCTCCTGATAAGTCACCTCAGGTGGACAGAGATTCTTGATGGCAGTCTTGCTCTCACCTGTTCCTATCGTCTGGATGACTTTCAAGATGGCATCCTGATGCTCCTGCGGTATCAAGTCTGAGAGCGTGATTTCGCCTGTAGGAATAAAACGAGCCAGATGACCAATGATGGTGCCAACAGTCAGGTTGCGCTCTCTGGCTATCTCTTGGGGGTTAAGGCCTTGACGGAACATCTGACAGGTGATGTTCCACGTTTTTTCTTTCGGTTCCTTCTTGGGCTTTTCCTTCTTGGACTTCCGCTCGCGCTTGGACTTGATGGTTCCCTCATCGATAGCATCCAACATGGAATACTGTTTCTCATGCAGATAGGTTGCAATCGAAAATCCCTGTTCGGCAATCCTCGCCAAGAGGTAACGGCGAGACAGAACGGCCTGTCGTGTCTCTGTCAGCGAGTCCGTAAAACGGCTCATCGCCTGCTTATTGCCTGTCTTGATATCAGCAGCCAAGTTGAGGGAATTATCAAAGACGGTATTGATGGACTCCTCGAAATAAGCAGCACTACGCTTCACGCGTTCAAGAAATTCATTACCATGCAGTTGGTCCTGTTGCATCTGTCGCATCTTCTGCAACCATTTCTCAGAGACAGACATCGTCTGGGCACTGAGATTGGAGAGTACCCGTTTATGGCGTTCCGTAATATCTGTATGGCTGTGGTAGAAAAACTCTGTCATCAACCGCAACAGATGTTCCTCCTTATAGAATATATCGTGGAAATCGAAGAGTTCAAGCAGAAGATGGCGATAGTATTCTTCCTTCAACTGAGGCAGTTGTTCGATACTCTTACGTGCCTCCTCTTCCTGACGACTGATATAACTCTCCACCCTTTCGTCAGCGATGATGGCACGGGCCTCGATAGGAGCAGAAAGCACCATTCCATCGAGCGATTTGCAACGACTAAGGGCTACATATACCTGACCAGGAGCAAACGAGAGGCTGGCATCAATGATGGCTCGCTCGAAGGTCAGACCCTGACTCTTATGAATGGTGATGGCCCATGCCAGACGAAGTGGCAACTGACGGAACTTGCCCTGTACTTTAGTCTCGATGACACGTGTCTCTGGGTTCAACTGATACTGTGCATTCTCCCACTCCAACGGTTCTACATCAATGGCCTCACTATCGCCAGGACAGAGCACACTGACACGACTGTCGCTGATTTCCACGATTTCACCGATGCGTCCATTATAATATCGGTGTTCTCCAGTGGGATCGTTCTTCACGAACATCACTTGCGCACCTTGTTTCAGCACCAAGAGTTCTGAGGTTGGATAGGAGTATTCAGGGAAGTTGCCCTCTATCCATGCCCTGAAAGAGAAACTATGATAAGGCAACTTGGAGAGTTCGCTGTCATTATAGTTGTCTGCCAGACGGTTATGAGTGGTCAGACGGATATAGCCTTCGCCTGATTTGGGAATGAAGGTGGGATTATAGCGACTGTTCAACGTGGCGAGGTCATCAGCCGTCGGACAAGCCTCACGCACATGGTTGAGGACATCAAGAAAAGCCGAATCCTCCTGACGATACACCTTATTCAATTGTATGGTCACATAATCTATCTGCGCCAAAGCCTTCGAACCGAAGAAATAAGGGGTGTCGTAATAAGGCCTGAGCAACACCTCGTCCTCAGGTGTCACCACTGGCGTCAACTGTTGCAGATCGCCAATCATCATCAGTTGCACCCCACCAAAGGGCTTGTATCTGTCCCGATAACGGCGCAGCACAGAGTCGATGGCATCGAGCAAGTCACTCCTAACCATCGAGATTTCATCGATGATCAACAGATCGAGAGAGGCGATAATTCTCCTTTTCTCCTTGCCAAAGTCGAACTTACTCTGGATGTGGGCATTCGGCACATAAGGTGTAAAGGGCAGTTGGAAAAACGAGTGGATAGTGACTCCTCCTGCATTGATGGCAGCCACACCTGTCGGTGCCACCACGATTGAACGTTTCTTGCTCTGTTCCACGACTGTCCGCAGAAAGGTGGTCTTACCCGTCCCGGCCTTACCAGTCAGAAAGATACTACGCCCCGTGTGCTCCACGAAGTCCCATGCTCTACGCAATTCTTGGTTTGTTTCCATAGCGTTTGATTCTTGTTTCCACTAAAATTATTTATTTGCAAAGGTAAACATTTTCTTGGAAATAGCAAAATATTTAGGCATGAATTACACTTTTTCCTCAAAACCATGCGATGATGTGCGAAGAATTTCGTATTTTTGCGGGCAGAAAGCGTAAAGGTATGATACTGAAATACGATGTGATTGTCATTGGAGGAGGTCATGCGGGTTGCGAGGCAGCCTGCGCCAGTGCCAATATGGGTGCTAAGACCTGTCTGGTGACGATGGACATGAACAAAATTGCACAGATGTCGTGCAATCCTGCCATTGGTGGCATTGCTAAGGGACAGATTGTCAGAGAGATAGATGCTCTTGGCGGACAGATGGGACTGGTGACGGATGCCACCTCGATACAATTCCGGATGCTGAATGTCGGCAAGGGGCCTGCCGTTTGGAGTCCGAGGGCTCAGTGCGACAGAGGAAAGTTTATCTGGGAATGGCGCAGGCATCTCGATGAAACGGAGAATTTGGAAATCTGGCAGGATCAGGCCGATGAACTGATTGTTGAGTCCGTTGCTGTGTCACAGCCGCTCGGCTTTGCCGCTTCGCCAGTCGAAGAACACACAAAACGCGCCATTGGTGTGCGCACCATCTGGGGTGCAGAGATCTATGCGAAATGTGTCATCGTGACTGCTGGTACCTTCCTCAATGGCTTGATGCATATCGGTAGGAAGATGGTGGCTGGAGGACGTATCGCAGAACCTGCCGTCGCCCATTTCACAGAAAGCATCACTCGTCATGGGGTTGTTTCAGCAAGGATGAAGACAGGAACCCCTGTGCGCATCGATAAGCGCTCCGTGCATTTCGAAGACTTGGAGATCCAGCCTGGCGAAAACCGCCCCTATCAGTTCAGTTATATGAACCAATGTGGTGCCCTGAAACAACTGCCTTGCTGGACGGTGAATACTAACGAGGAGGTACATGAGATTTTGAAAAGCGGTTTGGCAGACTCACCTTTATATAATGGGCAGATACAATCGATAGGTCCACGTTATTGTCCTTCGATAGAAACAAAACTCGTTACCTTCCCTGAGAGAGAAAAGCACCCATTGTTCTTGGAACCAGAAGGTGAAGATACCAATGAGATGTATCTCAATGGCTTCTCCTCTTCACTACCTATGGATGTTCAGATAGAGGCTCTGAAAAAGATGCCTGCTTTCAGGGATGTGAAGGTATATCGTCCTGGCTACGCTATCGAATACGATTTCTTCGACCCAACCCAGTTAAACCATTCGTTGGAATCGAAGATTATTGCCAACCTCTTTATGGCAGGGCAGGTAAATGGTACCACTGGCTATGAAGAGGCAGGAGGACAAGGAACGATGGCTGGTATCAATGCTGCCATTAAGGCTGGTTCTGCAGGTTGTTGTGGCACAGAAACAAACAGAATGGAACCGTTTATCCTCCATCGCGATGAAGCGTATATCGGCGTACTCATCGATGATCTGGTGACAAAAGGCGTAGATGAACCCTATCGGATGTTTACGTCAAGGGCAGAATATCGTATCCTGCTGAGACAGGATGATGCCGATGCCCGTCTCACAGAAAAAGCATACGCATTAGGTCTGGCAAAAAGAGAAAGGTATGACTGGTGGCTGGAGAAAAAACAGCATATCGAAGAAATCGAATCTTTCTGCCAGAACTTTGCGATTAAACCGAAACTGATTAATTCATCTCTCGAAGCCCTTGGCACTACCCCACTCCAGTTTGGCTGCAAATTGATTGACTTAGTAAATCGTCCGCAACTCAATCTGACCAACCTTGCAGACATTATCCCCCAATTAAAAGAAGTATTAAACCGCCCAGATAATCGCAGGGAAGAAATTGCAGAGGCTGCAGAGATAAGGATGAAATATAAAGGATACATCGAGCGGGAGAAGATGGTGGCAGAGAAGATGCACCGTTTAGAGAATATCAAAATCAAAGGGCACTTCAACTACGAAGAATTGCAAGGGCTCTCCACCGAGTGCCGTCAGAAACTGATGAAGATACAACCCGAGACTTTAGCACAGGCCAGCCGCATTCCAGGCGTCTCTCCCAGCGACATCAATGTGCTCTTGGTACTGATGGGGAGATAAAGTTCCACGTGAAACAAGCAATAAGCAACAACAATTATAACTCACTGATTATGAATAATAAAGTACTGATTGACAATCTGCGTTGCATACCAGATTTTCCAAAGAAAGGTATCAACTTCCGAGACGTAACAACGCTCTACAAGAGTGCGGAATGCCTGAAGATTATGCTCGACGAGATGGAACGACTTTACAAAGACAAAGGCATCACGAAAATCGTTGGCATTGAGAGTAGAGGATTTGTGATGGCAGCAGCCTTAGCAGGAAGACTTGGTTGCGGTGTCGTACTAGCCCGTAAGCCAGGCAAACTTCCCTCAACGGTCATCAAGGAATCATTCTCAAAAGAATATGGTGTAGATACCATCGAGATGCACATCGACTCCATCGAACCGGATGACGTCGTACTTATCCATGATGATCTTCTCGCCACTGGCGGCACAGCGAAGGCAGCCTACGATCTTGTACAGCACTTCCATCCTAAGAAGGTTTATATGAATTTCATTATCGAAATCACTGACGAGGGATTGCACGGACGAGATGTCTTCAAGGGTATTGAACTCACCACCCTCTTGACCATCTAACAACGTTCCACGTGAAACAACATCTTCCGAAAGTCCTATAAACAAAGGGTTTCGAAAGACAGACACACAACATTACAAAATATGACGAGGGAGGAAAACGAGAAGCGCTTGGAGCATCTGAAAGAGGTTGTAAGACGCTTGCCAGACAAGCCAGGCAGTTACCAGTTCTATGATGAGACGCATACCATAATCTATGTAGGTAAGGCGAAGAGTCTGAAAAACCGTGTGGCGAGTTATTTCCATACAGAAGTGGATCGTTTCAAAACGAAGGTACTTGTCAGCAAGATCTACGACATCAGTTATACGGTTGTCAACACCGAAGAGGATGCCCTACTCTTAGAAAACTCGCTCATCAAGAAATATAATCCTCGCTATAACGTGTTGCTGAAAGATGGTAAGACCTACCCTTCCATCTGTGTCACCAACGAGTTCTTCCCTCGCATCTTCAAGACACGTACCATTAACAAGAAATGGGGTACCTATTTTGGCCCCTATGCACATGTGGGGGCAATGTATGAGATCCTCAACCTCATTAAGGAACTCTACCATCCACGCACCTGCCGACAACCCATAACAAAAGAGGGTGTAGAGACAGGGAAATATAAGGTGTGCCTCGACTATCATATTAAAAAATGTATGGGACCATGCGTGGGCAGGCAAGGCATCGAAGACTATAAGAAGAATATCACCCAGGCACGTGAGATTCTGAAAGGAAACACACGTCAGGTACTGAAAGAACTTAAAGAGGAGATGCTTCAACTAAGCGAAGAACTACGTTTCGAAGAGGCAGAGGAAGTGAAGCGGAAATATCTGGCACTTGACGGTTTTGTAAGCAAGAGCGAAGTGGTCAGCCACACGATTAACAACGTCGACGTATTCACCATTACATCCGACGAAAAGATGGCCTTCATCAACTACCTCCACGTCTCGAATGGCAGCATCAACCAGAGTTTTACCATCGAATATAAGAAGAAACTGAACGAGACGGATGAGGAACTTCTGCAACTGGGTATCGTTGAATTACGTGAACGTTTCAAGAGCGATTCAAAGGAAATCATCTTGGAAAAAGAGGTAGATATAGAACTGGAAGGCGTGAAGTTCACGATTCCAAAACTGGGGGACAAAAAGAAACTCCTTGACCTCTCGATAATGAACGGAAAACAGTATAAGGTAGACCGTTTGAAACAAGCGGAAAAACTCAATCCAGAACAACGTCAGACACGCCTGATGAAGGAACTCCAAGACAAACTCCATCTACCCAAACTACCCTACCAAATCGAGTGCTTCGACAACTCAAATATCTCTGGCACAGATGCTGTTGCCTCGTGTGTGGTCTTCAAGGCA
The DNA here is from genome assembly GCA_900320905.1 of uncultured Prevotella sp. Classification (GTDB taxonomy): domain Bacteria; phylum Bacteroidota; class Bacteroidia; order Bacteroidales; family Bacteroidaceae; genus Prevotella. The sequence goes on along the minus strand of ONTZ01000022.1, from coordinate 22,305 downwards.
ATGAAACCCAGCAAGAAGGACTATAAACGCTTCAATATCAAAACGGTAGTAGGCCCTGACGACTATGCGTCGATGAAGGAAGTAGTGAGTCGCCGATATCGCAGGATGCTGGATGAAGAACAGCCCCTACCCGACCTAATTATTGCCGATGGTGGTAAGGGCCAGATGGAAGTGATTCGTGAGGTCATCCAGGACGAACTCAACCTTGATATTCCCATTGCCGGACTCGCCAAAGACGACCGTCATCGTACCAACGAACTACTCTATGGCTTCCCTCCGTTGAAGGTGGCGTTGAAGATAGATTCTGAACTCTTCCATGTGCTCACGCAGATACAGGACGAGGTGCATCGCTTTGCCATCGAATTCCATCGAAACAAGCGTTCTAAGCGGGCTTTGCACTCCGAGTTGGATGATATCAAGGGCATCGGCCCCAAAACGCGTGACGGGCTTCTGAAGGGTCTCAAAACGGTTCGTGCCATCCGTGAGGCAAACCTCGAAACGCTTACGCAGTTGATTGGACCATCAAAAGCACAGATTGTGTACGTTTATTTCAACAAAGAAGACCTTTCGTGAGATGTCTGTCGTTAAAGAAAACTTTTGCAAGTATTAATTCGCACAATTGTGACAATTAATGCTAGCAATTATTTCAATTAATAGGGCAGATTACACCTTGCTTTGCGGAAGATATGCTTGTAAAACATTTTTTGGAGACACAAGATAAAAACGATACTTTGTGACTTGTGATTTTGTGACATTAAGGTAGTCCACATCTTCAAAAGAAACAAAGTCGCAATTGGGTGTTAAAATTATATAATATTATAATATTATAATATATTATTATATACTTATATTACTATTATACAGATATCTATCTTGGAAATAACGAAGGGGCTTAATGTCACAAAATCACAAGTCACAAAGTACAACTGAGATATAATCATGAGAAATTTGGTAATCTCAAAATAAAGTTGTATCTTTGCCGAAAAATAGAAAGCAATGAGAGCAGTAATACAACGCGTCACCCACGCCAGCGTCACCATCGAGGGCAGCGTCAAGAGCCAGATAGGGCCAGGATTCCTCATCCTGTTGGGTATCTGCGACGAGGACACAAGCGAGGATGTAAAGTGGTTGGTGAAGAAGATTGCGAACCTGCGCGTATTTGGCGACGAGAACGATGTGATGAACCGTAGCATCTTGGATGTGAATGGTGAGGCACTTGTGGTCAGTCAGTTCACGCTCTATGCTAGTTATAAGAAAGGCAATCGTCCGAGTTGGTTCAGAGCAGGTTCACACGAGCACTCTATCCCACTCTACGAGGCTTTCTGCGCCCAACTATCTGAGGCCATAGGCAAGCAAGTAGGTACAGGCGAGTTCGGTGCCGATATGAAAGTTGAACTCTTAAACGATGGTCCTGTCACCATCTGTATGGACACCAAAAACAAAGAATAAAAATGAAGAAATATCTCAAGGAATTAGAAATATCCGGTGTTATCCTCATGTTTATCGGCTGCATCATGCACCGTTTCATGAGTTTGCCAGCAGGTATATGGGCCTGTAGCATCGGTATCATATTGTGGCTCCTGGTACTGATTTACAAGGCCTTTCACTGGAAAGAGTATCAGCGCGAAAACCGCATGAATATCATCATCATGCTTTGCGTGATTGCACTATTGTGGTTTTTAATCATTCGAATGAGATGAGCATCAAGGAAGCACAGGAATTGGTAGATCGCTGGATTAGGGAATACGGCGTGCGCTACTTCTCAGAACTGACAAATATGGCAGTGCTGACAGAGGAAGTAGGTGAACTAGCACGTATCATCTCTCGCAGATATGGCGATCAGTCGTGGAAAGTAGGCGATCCACGTAGCGAAGACAACGGCAAACAGGCGCTTGGCGAGGAAATGGCCGACGTGCTCTGGGTACTGCTCTGTCTGGCGAATCAGACAGGCGTAGACCTCACAGCCGAACTCGAAAAAAGCATCGAAAAAAAGACCCAGCGCGACTCGCTCAGACATATCCACAACAAGAAACTAATGGCGTAAAAACAACTCAAAAAAAGATATCATTATGGCAGAACATCATCACCACGAGCATCACCAGGAGATGCCACAGAAGAGCCGCATAGAAGAGGCTCTGAGCAAGTATAACCTCGATGTAAATGACGAGGAAGTGAAAGAGGCAGTGAAGAAGATCATTGCTGAGAAAGTGCATGAGAACGACACCCTTGAAGTGAAGAAATTCCTGATGGGCAGCGTGGAACTCACCACCCTGAAAACCACAGACTCAGACGAGAGCGTGCTCGCCTTTACAGAGCGTGTGAACCAATTTGAGGAGGCCTACCCTGACCTACCCCACGTGGCCACCATCTGCGTCTATCCACGCTACGCAAAGATCGTTTCTGAGACCCTTGAGGTAGAAGGGGTAGAAGTAGCCTGCGTATCAGGCTCATTCCCGTCGTCTCAGGCGCTAATTGAGGTGAAGACGATAGAGACCAGCCTGGCAGTAAAAGACGGCGCCACAGAGATCGATATGGTGCTCAGCGTGGGTGCCTTCCTCTCTGGCGACTACGACACCGTCTGCGATGAGATTCAGCAGATGAAGGAAGCCTGTGGCGACAAGAAAATGAAGGTGATCTTGGAAACTGGTTGTCTGAAGACGGCAACGAACATCAAGACGGCTTCGCTGCTATCCATGTATTCAGGTGCCGACTACATCAAGACCTCCACAGGCAAAGAGCAGCCCGCCGCCACGCCAGAGGCTGCCTACGTGATGTGCCAGGCCATCAAGGAATACTACGAGGAAACGGGCATACAGATTGGTTTTAAGCCCGCTGGAGGCCTTAACAGCGTGATGGATGCACTCATCTACTACACCATCGTCAAAGAGGTCTTAGGCGAGAAATGGCTCACGAATCAGTGGTTCCGCATGGGCACTTCTCGCCTGGCAAACCTTCTGCTAAGTGAAGTGATTGGCAAAGAAACAAAGTTCTTCTAATTATGATATCAAGAATTTGAGAATTTTAGAATTAATATCGAAGCAGCACTCAAATAATAATTCTCTAATTCTCAAATTCTTGATAAACAATCAAATCTTTACAATTTCCTTTGAATAACGTATTCGAGATAGGCGTTGAAGGCATCCTTCAACTCTGGTTTCACGCATTCATCGATATATTTCTGAGCCTCACGGGCAAATTCCTCCATCTTCTGCTCAGCATATTCAATACCTCCATGCGTCTTCGTAAACTCTACCAAAACAGCGATTTCATCAGCATTAATCGTGCCTGCCTTCACCTTCTTGGCTAAGGTATGTATAGCAGGCATTTCCGTATGGTTCAGGGCATAAATGACAGGCAGCGTCAACTTACCTTCCGTCATATCATTGCCCGTCGGCTTACCGATCTCCTTCGAGTCATAATAGTCGAAAATATCGTCGCGGATCTGGAAAATCATACCGATATTATGTCCGAATTTTCTCGCTTTTTCTATCTCCTCATCAGAAGCACCCACAGAGATGGCACCAAGGACAGAACACGACTCAAAGAGAACGGCTGTCTTTTTGTCAATCACCTGATAATAAACATCTTCTGAGATAATTTGGTTAGAGATATTCCAGAGTTGCAGAATCTCACCAGCAGCCAACGTACGTCCTAAATCAGCCAGATGTTGTACGATTCTGTGATTATCAGACAGAGCCACGCGGAGCAGAGCCGTAGAGAGGATATAATCACCCACCAGCACAGCCACCTTATTATTATAAGATGCATTCACAGAAGGCTGTCCGCGACGCTCACTACTCTCATCCACAACATCGTCGTGCACCAGACTGGCCGTATGCAACAATTCCAGTCCGAGAGCGGCATTCTGAGTGACATCAGACACACTGCCGTAGTTCTTTGCAGAAAGCAACACCAACATGGGACGCATGCGCTTGCCACCCCGTTGACGGATATGAGAAAGGACTTGTGAAAGCAATCCCTCACCATAGGTAAGACTCTCATCGAACAACCTGACAAAGTCGTTCAATTCGTCCTTAATAGGCTCTTTTATCTTCGATAAATAATCCATAACAAGCAGAATTTCGATACAAAAATAGTAAAAACCGATGGAATTAGAAGAATTTTAAGTAATTTTACACCGAAAATTAAGAAAGTTATGCAGAAATTATTTCTTTTAGATGCTTACGCACTGATTTATCGCAGTTATTATGCCTTTATCAAGAACCCACGAATCAACTCGAAGGGTTTGAATACCAGTGCGATTGTTGGTTTCCTCAATACCCTGAACGAAGTGTTGGAGAAAGAGAAGCCCACCCATATCGGCGTGGCCTTCGACCCTCACGGACCAACGTTTCGCAGCGAGGCATTCCCTGAGTATAAGGCCCAGCGTGAAGAGACGCCAGAGGATATCCGCAAGGCAGTGCCAATCATCAAGGATCTGCTCCGTGCCTATCGCATCCCTATCCTTCAGGTAGATGGTTTCGAGGCAGATGACGTCATAGGAACACTGGCTAAAAAAGCCGGTTCCATCGGCGTAGAAACCTATATGCTGACACCAGATAAGGACTATGGACAGTTGGTTAGCGACACCGTAAAGATCTTCCGCCCTCGCCACGGCGGCGGTTATGAGACGATGGGCCCCAAGGAAGTCTGCGAGAAATATGGCATTCCATCGACAGAATCGGTGATAGATCTGCTGGCACTGATGGGTGATTCGGCAGACAATTTCCCCGGTTGTCCTGGTGTGGGTGAGAAAACGGCTGTGAAACTCATCAACGAGTTCGGTTCCATCGAAGAGTTACTTTCTCGCTCAGCAGAGATCAAAGGTAAACTTCGCGAGAAAGTGGAGGAGCATGTTGAGGACATCAAGATGAGTTACTTCCTCGCCACTATCAAAACGGATGTACCCATTGATCTCGATATGGAAAATTTAAAACTCGTTGAGCCCAACCAAGACGAGTTAGGAAAATTGCTCCTCGAACTGGAGATGAAATCGTTTGCAGAGCGAGTTCTTAAAAAAAGCCAAAAACCGCAAAATCCTGTCAACGCGCAACTCGATCTCTTTGCAGAATTTCCTGCCGACGGGGCGAATCTTTCAGAAAATTCGAGTTTTGAGAGCCTAAAAACAACCCAACACAACTACAAACTCGTTGAAAATGAGGAAGATTTGAGGAAACTTTGTGATTATTTCTTAACAAACGAAATTCTCAGTCTAGACACAGAAACCACCTCGAAGGTTGCAATTGATGCCGAACTGGTAGGTTTGAGTTTCTCCGTGAAGGAATTCGAGGCATTTTACGTGCCGATTCCTGCTGAACGTGAAGAAGCGTTGCGAATTGTTAATATCTTCAAAGAGGTGTACGAGAACGACAAAATTCTTAAAGTGGGACAAAATCTGAAGTATGACCTCGAAGTGTTGCGCAACTATGACATCCACCTCGCTGGTCCGATGTGGGACACCATGATTGCCCACTACCTCATCCAACCCGAACTCCATCACAACATGGACTACATGGCTGAGATCTATCTCAACTACCAGACCATCCATATCGATGAACTGATTGGTCCGAAAGGCAAGAACCAGAAATCGATGCGCTCTCTCCCACCCTCGCAGGTCTATGAGTATGCCGCCGAAGATGCCGATGTCACTCTGCGGCTGAAAAACAAACTGGAACCTGAACTGAAGAAATTCGAGTGCGAAAAGTTATTCTATGAGATAGAAATGCCCCTGATGCCTGTGCTCGCAGAAATGGAGATGAACGGTGTCTGTCTGGATACGGAATCGCTGAAAGAAACGTCAACTATTTTAACCAACCGGATGCTCGAATTAGAGAAACGTATCTACGAACTCGCAGGTGGACAATTTAATATTGCCTCACCAAAGCAAGTGGGTGAAATTATCTTTGACAAACTGAAGATAGTAGAGAAAGCCAAGAAAACCAAAACAGGACAGTATGTCACTTCAGAAGACGTACTCCAACAACTGCGCAACAAGCATGAAATCGTAGCAGATATCCTGGAGCACAGAGGATTAAAGAAACTGCTTGGCACCTACGTTGACACCCTACCCTCTCTGATTAACAAGCGCACGGGGCATATCCACACCTCCTTTAATCAGACGATTACCGCCACAGGACGCTTATCTAGTAGCGACCCCAATCTGCAAAACATTCCCATCCGAGGTGAAGATGGAAAAGAAATACGCAAGGCCTTCGTGCCTGAGCCTGGTTGTCTGTTCTTTTCAGCAGACTATTCGCAGATCGAATTGCGTGTGATGGCGCATCTCTCGCAAGATCCTCAGATGATAGAAGTGTTCCGCGAAGGCAAAGACCTCCATGCAGCCACAGCAGCGAATATCTACAAGAAACCTATCGAAGAAGTCACTCGCGATGAACGCACGAAATCAAAACGAGCCAACTTCGGTATCATCTACGGCATCACCGTCTTTGGTTTGGCAGAGCGTTTGGATATCCCTCGCGACGAAGCAAAAATGCTCATAGACGGCTATTTCGCCACCTTCCCGCAAGTACACGACTATATGGAGAAATCAAAGGAAGTGGCTCGGCAGAAGGGCTATGTCACAACCCTCTTCGGACGCCGAAGATACCTCCCAGATATCAACTCACACAACGCCACCGTTCGTGGTTTTGCAGAGCGCAACGCCATCAATGCCCCCATCCAAGGTACGGCAGCCGATATCATTAAGGTAGCGATGATTCATATCCACGAGCGCTTCAAAAAGGAGGGTATCAAGAGCAAGATGATCCTTCAGGTACACGACGAACTCAACTTCTCTGTCTATCCAGAAGAAAAGGAGCAGGTGGAGCGCATCGTCATCGAAGAGATGCAGGCCGCCTTCCCCCTTATCGTTCCCCTTGTGGCTGATTCCGGATTCGGGCAAAACTGGCTCGAAGCCCACTAAATAAAAAGGTCAGGTTTGAATGCCTGACCTTTATTCTATTTAATTTCTGAGATACTCCCCACCATCGACGATTTATCGAGTTGCGCCCCTCGCGGATTGCCGGCATATTCCAAGCCTCCAACACCAGAGACACGCCCCTTGATAAAGTCTGAGGCGAAGCACTTGATACCCCCTACTCCACTGACCACAGCCTCCACATGGAGAGCCTTCAGATCAACGGCATTGATGTTGCCCACACCACTGCATTCGTATTCGGCCTCCTCAGTCTTACCACTCAGTTTGATACTGCCAACACCACTGCACTTCACCTCTACTTCGCGAGCCCTGATATGAGCCAGATCAAAGGCTCCTACACCAGAGTTGTCGATCTCCAGTTCATCGGTAGTCAGACTGTCTGAACGGACATCAGCCGCACCAGAGTTCTTGACTTTATGAAGTGTCGGCGTATAGACGATAATGGTGATATTGCTCGCGTCGATATTGATATTATCCTTCGCGAAGTTAATCTCCAACTTACCGTGATCGTTATTGATGCTGAATAAATCGATATAGTTCTCAGGGGCCGACAGCGTCACACGACTCTGGTCACTCTGCACCAGTTGGATATTACCCACCACATGACTTTCCACCTTGTCAAAAGCCTCCATCGGATACTTGTTCTTAACGATGTTCGAACTGGGTTCGATTCTTTCCGTACCCTCTCCAAGATTGACTGAACACGACGATGCTGAGAGCAGCATGGCTACCAACGCCAATAACAGATTTGTCTTCATATTCCTTCGCTTTTTTAGTTTCACTTTGTCTGTTTGACGTTGTAAAGATACAAAAAGTTGCAAGATATTTGGATTTTTGCTCACTTAATCGTACCTTTGCACCCAAATATAAACGTCTATAAAAGAAAATGGCATTAAAATGTGGTATTGTCGGACTGCCGAATGTGGGCAAGTCCACCTTATTTAATTGTTTGTCGAGTGCGAAGGCACAGGCAGCCAACTTCCCCTTTTGTACGATTGAACCCAACGTGGGTGTCATCACCGTTCCTGATGAGAGACTGACGAAACTCGCCGAGTTGGTGCATCCAGGGCGTATCGTGCCTGCCACCTGTGAGATCGTTGATATCGCAGGTCTGGTGAAGGGTGCTTCGAAGGGTGAGGGACTTGGCAATAAGTTCCTGGGAAATATCCGTGAGACAGATGCGATCATCCATGTGCTCCGTTGTTTCGAGGATGAGAATATCACCCACGTGGATGGCACCATCGATCCCATCCGCGACAAGGAGATTATCGATACAGAGTTGCAACTAAAAGACCTCGAGACCATCGAGAGCCGTCTCGCCAAGACGGAGAAAGCCGCTGCTGCCGGTAATAAGGACGCAAAGATAGAAGTCACCGTCTTGAAGGCTTATAAGGAGGTGCTGGAACAGGGTAAGAACGCGCGTATCGTAGAGTTTGAGACAAAGGACGAACAGGACTGTGCCCGTAATCTGTTTCTGCTTACTTCAAAGCCTGTGCTCTATGTCTGCAACGTCGGTGAGACTGACGCCAAGAGTGGCAACGACTTTACGAAGAGGGTAGGGGAGTTGGCTCAGGAAGAAGGTGCTGAAATGATGATCATCGCCGCCAAGACAGAAGAGGATATCGCCGAACTCGAGAGTTACGAGGACAAGCAGATGTTCCTCGAAGAATTAGGGTTGGAGGAGAGTGGTGTGAACCGCCTCATCAAGAAGGCCTACGCCCTGTTGAACCTTGAGACATTCATCACCGCTGGTGAGATGGAGGTGAAGGCCTGGACCTATAAGAAGGGCTGGAAGGCACCTCAGTGTGCTGGTGTCATTCACACCGACTTCGAAAAGGGCTTTATCCGCGCCGAGGTCATCAAGTACGACGACTATATCCAGTATGGCTCTGAGGCGGCCGTCCGCGAAGCAGGCAAACTGGCCGTCGAGGGTAAGGACTACATCGTCCAGGACGGCGATATCATGCACTTCAGATTCAACGTTTGATTTTAATTATCAAGAATCTTGATATAAAAACATGACATCAATGATTAACGACTTCCTTTATATCGTCTGGAATCCGGACTTGGAGGCCTTTCATTTAGGCCCCTTGACGGTGCGCTGGTACGGACTGATGTGGATCATCGGACTGGCACTGGCCTATCTCGTCGTGAAGCGGCTCTACAAGGAGCAGAAGATCAAGGATGAACTCTTCGATCCCCTCTTTATCTACTGCTTCTTCGGTATCCTGATTGGTGCCCGCTTAGGCCACTGTATCTTCTACCAGCCGCAGGACTTCCTGACTTCGTGGAAGGGTTTTGTGGAGATGCTGTTGCCTATTCACTTCATGGCGGATGGAGGCTGGAAACTGACAGGCTATGCAGGCCTGGCCTCGCACGGAGGTACCTTAGGTTTGATGATCGCCCTCTGGCTCTATGTCCGCAAGACCAAACTCAGCATCTGGACAGTACTCGACAATATCGCCATCGCCACAGGCACCACGGCCTGTTTTATCCGCCTTGGCAACCTGATGAACTCTGAGATTATCGGCAAGATCACAGACGTGCCCTGGGCCTTTATCTTCGAGAAAGTGGATGCTGTGCCCCGCCATCCCGGACAACTCTACGAAGCCATCGCCTACGCCATCCTTTTCTTCATCATGTGGGCGCTCCATAAGAAAATGCCTGAGAAGATTGGCACAGGCTGGTACTTCGGCTTCTGTCTGACGTATATCTTCACCTTCCGCTTCTTCATCGAGTACACCAAGGAGATCCAGGAAGCCTTCGAGGCCTCCCTCCCCATCGACATGGGGCAGATCCTCTCCATCCCCTTCATTATCCTCGGTGTCTTTTGTATGTTGAGGGCTAAAAAGAAACCGTCCGCATAGGTATATTTCATAAATAATTCGCCGAAAGTTTTTCACTTTCGGTTTTTTTGTCTATATTTGCACCGTAATACCATTTTGGTAGGATTATGCTGAAAGTAACAGATGTAGAATATATGGGCGATTACTCGCTGCTTTGTTGGTTTAACAACGGGCAGACTAAGTATGTTGATTTGGAGCCTTTGCTGAAATTCCCAATGTTCGAAGAATTGAAGGACAAAGAACAATTCAAGCAATTTGGTCTTGATGGTACAATCTTCTGGGTCAATGGTGCGGATATTGCCCCCGAATATTTATTAGAAAACGGAAGGGAATGGCCACCAGTAATGGCAGCCGAGCCAGCCCCTGTCGGATAGTATCATTCGGATATAATAATAATGTCAAACCCTTTAAAACGAATATGCCAATGAAGTAGAAAACAGAAAGAACGCTAACCAAGACTTTCGTTAAGGCACAGCCTCACGAGGTCACAGAGAATTAATAAACAAAATTATTAACTTACAGAATAGCGTTTCTGTTCGTATGCTTTGAAATACATATTTGAGCTTTTGCTCTTGTTCTTTAATCTCGAAACCGCCAAAACTTCGAAACGGAAAGAATAAGTAGTTGAAAGTTCACGCTTGATAGGCGTGGACTATTCATGCTTGTTTCCGTTTATGGTTACTTGGCGGTACCAGAGATTAGATAAGCATCGAACGGTTCCGCCTTTTTTATTATTTATAGTAAAGAAAATATCGGTAATTTGTGTTTTGAAAGCAATGAAATTCAGGTAAACCGATATTGGTTTTTCAGTATAGCAGAAATCATAAATTCCGAACATAGGGATGGAACTATGATGGCTTATGGCCTTTATGGTTTTGTCATACCTTTTGTCGGGTGGGATGACTTTAAACTTATTAATTACTAAAGATTTTAGCAAAATGGAGAAGGAAACAAAAAGATGCCGGTATTGTGGCGAAGAAATCTTGGCAGTAGCCAAGAAATGTAAACATTGTGGAGAATGGCTGGAAGAAGACTCAAGTGCTTCTGAGAATAATGAGAATGACACTATCAGCAAACTTCTGTTGGTAAAGGAATTAAAAGAGACCACAGGGGTAAGTCTTAAGGATGCAAAAGATGCTATTGATGTCACTGATGGCGACATTGAGGCGGCAAAAGTCTATTTGAAAGAAAAAGGAGTTGCTGTGGAGGACACTCCAAAAGATGGAAGTATCGAGGTTGATCAAGAAAACAAAATTGGAGATTCAAACATTGATATTCCTTTGTGGGCTACCATATTCTTTTGGATTGCTGTTTTGGGAAGTTTTGCAAGTGCGATGCAAGAATGTGGAATAAGTCATGGTGGTCAAGGCATCTGGGGACTTCTCGTTGATTTTGCTAACTGGATTCCTTATTGGCTTACTCTTGCTTTAGGTTGGATTGGAGAAGCAGGTCTTGTATTTCTATTAATCAATTTAACTAAAAGATTAGGGAAGCCAATTGGATTTCTATGTATCAGTTTGATAATTCTTTTAGCTATTGTTGCATACTTTGATTATATGGAAATCTTCTATATTCTCGAGGAAGAACAGGAAACCTTTCAATTAATTATAAGTTTAATATCTATCGTCTGTTATGTTGTAATTGGCATCATACTAATATGCAACTACACCAATGTGCTAAAAGGTTTAGGAATCGTATTCATCGCTTATCCCATAATCGCTATTGTATATGGAATGATTGCTGCAAATTCTCTTTCGCTGATAGAGTCTTCTCCCTTGGCTTCATTCGTTATGTATTTGTCCTATCTATACACATTTAAAGATAGCCTGAAAGAAGCAACTTATAATCTAAAAGAATCTTCTGCCTACACTGGTCCGATATTAATGGGTGCAGGGCTGATAGGTGCAGCTATCATCGCAGGTTTGCTTGTTATGTGTGATTCCGACAAATCAACTTTGGGCAGCAGTAACTCTATTGATTTCGAAAAATATGAAGTTCCTGATTCGGATGTGACAGGACAAATCACAGAATCACTAGGCTCGCAAGAAGGAGAAGAACTGATTAATGACCTTGAGGATTTTGCCAGAAGCATGAAGGATTGCATTGAAAAGGGAGTTCCTTCAACAAGCACCGCAGGGTCACATTATGCTGAAAGATATTCTGGGCTCCTTGAAATATATGAGGCGGCTGAAGATAATATGAATGCAAGTCAACAGGCAAAAGCACAAGACTTGCTGAGCACAATAGCAAACCTTTTCGAAGAATGGCAAGCTCAAGACGACAGGTTAATGGACGTTGAGTATGGCCAGAAAGCAACTATTAACGACCCTGATGGATATACCAACGTCCGTTTAAAGCCATCAAAAGATGCAGATATAGTTACGCGTATATATGACGGGGAAGTTTTTTTGTTTGAACCGTATAATGATAAATGGGTGAAAGTCTTTGACGAGGAAGGTCGTTTTATTGGTTATCTGAGTGCCAGCCGAGTTCATCCTCAGTGATGTAGTAGGACACAGGGGGACAGGCACGTTGTGAGGTAATTGTTTTGATTATTTAAGCGCATTACAAATGCTTATACTCATAGCAGCCGAATTGCAAATTCGGCTGAACGGAGATAAGGACTGCATATTGATTGATGTTCAGAGAAAGGACTGGTGCAGTGTGAGGTGGCATTTGTTTACGCGGGTTTCGGGGCAGTTGTCTTACAACATATCCTGCACTGAACCTATTTTACTCTACATTGGAAACAAAGAGGAAAGTCTGAACCTGATTCTTCATTAGGCCATTATTACCCTACAATATAATGCCTCGGATTCGAGATAGACCATACAAAAGTTTGAAAACCTAGCCTCAGATTTAGGGCAGACTTATGCACGGGGTGCAGAAACGTGTCCCAGATTCAGGGCAGACTTATGCACGGGGTGCAGAAACGTGTCCCAGGTTCAGGGCATATTTATGCACGGGGTGCAGAAACGTGCCCCAGGTTCAGGGCATATTTATGCACGTGGTGCAGAAACGTGCCTCAGGTGCAGGGCAGACTTATGCACAGGGTGCAGAAACGTGCCTCAGGTTCGGGGCAGACTTATGCAGGGGGTGCAGAAATATGCCCCAGATTCAGGGCATACTTTTCCGAGGTCGGAATTTCTTGCCCCAGATTCAGGACAGACTTTTCCGGGGTCGGAATGACTTGCCACAGATTCAGGGCAGACTTTCCCGAGATCAGAATTCCTTGCCCCAGATTCAGGGCAGACTTTACCAGGGTCGGAATAATATGCCTCAGATTCAGGGCAGACTCTTCCGGGGTCGGAATGGCTTACCCCGGATTCAGGGCAGACTTTTCCAGGGTTGGAATGGCTTGCCCCAGATTTAGGGCAGACTTTTCCAGGGTCGGAATGGCTTGCCCCAGATTTAGGGCAGACTTTTCCAGGGTGGGGGATGACATATTGGCGAATTTAGCGGTACAAAGTTACGTATTACAAATGCATTTATACACAGACCTGATTGAAGGAGACCGGCCTCAAAAGTGATTTGGCGGTACAAAGTTACGTATTACAGATGTTTTTGCGAATTTTGGAAAGCATCTGCGGGGTGACACAAAGACGCTCGGCTTTGCCGCTACTAACGAGACGCAAGAACGAGGAAATGGCATTGAACGGCAAGTGCATTATACGAAAAGTAAACTTTCACGTCTCAATCTCACACTTTATTGTGATTTTACTTGGAGGTTTCAATTCTTTTTCCTATCTTTGCAGCGAAATCACAACTTATTGTGAATGGCAGAAAGCAATATGGATGCAAAAGAAATCGGAATCATCATCAAGGAGAGACGGAAGCATCTGGGCGTGAACCAACAGACCCTTGCAGATTTGGCTGGTGTGGGACTGAACACGTTGGTGGCAATCGAGCGTGGAGAAGGCAATCCACAGTTCAGTACCCTGTTGACCGTTCTCGATACGCTTGGATTACAGATGGATATCAAGTTAAAGACTTTGGATTATGAGACAGTGTAAGGTACTTGTTCACGATGTGGAGGCTGGCATCCTGCAGGAAACAGATGATCGTCAGTACATCTTCACATATATAAATGGGTATGCAGGCGCCCCCGTCTGTATTGCCATGCCCGTACGTACAGAGCCATATCTTAGTGACCACCTGTTCCCCTATTTTTTCAACATGCTCTCCGAGGGTGCCAATCGTCAGACACAGTCTATGTTGCTGCATATCGACGAGAACGATGACTTCGGCATCCTTTTGGCAACAGCCCAGCACGATACGATAGGCGCCGTAACCATAAAACCTATAAACTGATGGAAACACTGACTGTTTGTCCCTCTACATTGGCAGAAGGTTTTGATACCTATTCGCCTACTGCCCGCAAACTGTTGTTTGATGGCAAGGTGGTTTCACATATTCTTCCTTTCGACAGTCCCAACAACGAGAATTCCGATTCAGAGGAGTATGCCCGTCATGTAGGCCGAATATCGCTTTCTGGCGTACAGCCCAAGGCAAGTTTAGTACTAAATACTGACGGACATCTCGTCAGGCCCTCAGACGGAGAGCGTGGTCAATATATCCTGAAGCCAGCCCCTTCATCATATACACTGATGGAACGGAAATACTGCCCTGCCAATGAGCATCTAAGCATGCAGATAGCCGCACAGGTCTATCATATCGAGACAGCCTCCAATGGACTCTGTTTCTTTCGCAATGGCGAGGCTGCTTATCTGACACGACGTTTCGATGTGGCTCCCGATGGTGGTAAATACCAGCAGGAAGACTTAGCCTCGCTGGGAGGACTGACTAAGGCCAATGGCGGCAGCAACTATAAATACAGTAATCTGAGTTATGAGGAGTGTGCAGAAATCATTCGAAAGTACACAAAAGCGGCTCCTGTTGAAATACTGAAGTTCTTTCGCATCGTGGTATTTAACTATCTGATATTGAACGACGATGCCCATCTGAAGAACTTCTCATTGATGAACCGCGGCAATGGAGAATACCATTTAACGCCAGCCTATGACTTGATTAACACAAGCCTTCACCTGTATGAGCCACGCATCTTTGCACTCGATAAAGGACTGTTCCGCGAGGGCATGCAGTTCTCAGACACCCATACCGTCAGCCGTAAGGATTTTGAAGAGTTCGGACGTCGCATCGGTCTATCTCCTCGTCTCGTCAAACGTGAACTAGATATCTTCGCAACTGAGCATCCCCTCGCCCATGAACTTATAAACCGCTCTTTCCTTTCTGAACAGTTGAAACGTTATTATTGGCAATCATACAATTACCGTAGATCAACATTGACACCGTATTATGGTGTAGATCAAGGGACTCTCTGATCTGTTACTTCTCTTTGAATACACAGCCTGATTGAAGACGGCCGGCTTTATTTCCTCAGTTTCCCCTTACTGTCCAGATAATAAGTGAACAACTCCCACTGTCCGGCACGCTTCTCGATGTTTGCCTTCACTTCATCGGTATCGATAAGCAAAGGGAGAGGGTAGCAGTCGTGCAGATAATAGTGCCCATGCCCTGGGTCAGTAATCACGTCATAATGCAGGACAAGATCAGTGAATACCCTACTGTCCCAATCACCAACGAAACTGCTGACTACGAAGAGGTCATTATTTCCCAAATAGAACTTAATCTCGCGATAAGGCATCAAACGCTTGTACAGCGGTTCCTCCATATCCTTAAATTTGATTTCGCGGGTGGTAATATTGAACCATTCAATATCATCTTCGGTAAAGAGTACATCTTGCTCATCACTTACTGAGCGCGTCCCTGACTCATTGACACCACAGGCATAGAGTGTGGTTTCTGGTGCCGGACACGTCGTAAATGGCTTCTCAGGTTCGTTACTGTCAAGACTGCAAGCAGTCACTGTCATACTGGCAATGGCTATCGCCATCATCCAAGCGAAATAATTGTAATGTTTCATATCCTTCAGAGTTTAAAATAAATGTCTCTTTACTTATATAGTCCGCCGGACTGCAAAAAGACTGCACGGCTACCACGTAAATCTGATGCCTAATGGCAAAGAGAAGGTGAACGGATGCTCCGTACGGTAGGTCTCGATATCGCTACGCATCGGGATATAGTACTGTAGGCTTGGCTCTACGAAGAAACCGACGTTGGGTGTCAGGTGGTATTGCAGGCCAATACCGAAGGAGGTAGAGAACTGCCACGGTGCGCGGATGGTAGTCCTGTCGCTGGCCTCATACTGACCATTCACATAGAAGTCTGAGTGGAGGGTAGAACGGACGGGGATTTCGGTTGTCAGACCAAGACTGCCGTAGACACTCCAATGTTTCACACCATACAGATTATATATACCTTTCATGGGGATGCCAAAATAGTGGATGGTCTGCTGTTCGGTTATAATATTACCATCGGCTCCCATCTCGAAGTCCGAGGTCAGACGGCTGTAACTGAGACCAGACTCCAGTCCAAAGCGATGATTCAATCTGTACTTCAATGCCAACGACCACGTAATAGGCATCTGATGGTGGCTCGTACGCAGAATCTTATCTTCACCAGGACGGCTGGCGTTGTTCAGGGCGATGCGCATGATGACGCTACGAGTTTGGTCACTCACAACATCAGGATGATTTGCCAGATAGACAGCATAGTCCATCCAGTTGTCAATGCTACTCGGGATTATCGGACTTGGGGATGGCCCAGGCAGAGATTGTGCATCAGACGGCGTGGGTTTATAACTGAACGGCTGATTATAACGGTTCTGTGTGTCGAACTGTCCTGCGTATGCCAATTCCAACGACCATTTCTTATCGTTAATAGTGCTGATGGTTGGCTTTTCGTGGAACAAGTCGGCAATGTCGTAATGCGGTATCTCCATCTTGCGTATAGCCTTTATCGTGTCGGTCGCTATGGTGTCAGTTACAATTTGCTCTTGGGCAATTATATTAGATAAGGTGTCAGACATGACAGAATCTAAAGCCTGGGCGATGACCGATTGCAGGATGTCTAAGCCAATGACAGTGGTACGATGCACTGGCAGATGAACAATCACAGGCTCCTGCGGCTGGTCTTTCGGAGATTTTTTCGACAATTCTTTGGATGTCTCTTTCTGTTTCGCCACAACTGCCGACGACTGGTGCTCACCGCCGTCTTCATCCTTGATAGCAGTATCTCCTTTTTTGAGCAGGAAGAACGTCATGGGAATAAGTAACAACAGAAGCACGGCTACCCAATACTGCTGCATCATCTTGCGTAGCATCTTCTTTGCCCGTGCCAGTTGCGATGATGACGAATGTGGCTCAATGCCCAGCATGTCGGCAATCTCCTTGTGCGTCATGCCCTCGAACACTGACAAACGGAACACCTGCCCGTAGCCCTCCGGCAGTCTGTCAATCATCCTCACCACCTTGCTCAGCGGCACACCCCTCACGTCCCTTTCCTCGTTCTCAGATGCAATCAGTTCCGCCTCGCTCGTCTCTTCGAGCGAAACCGTTGGCAATGCCTCCAGGTGATCCTTGCATTTCGATGCCACGTTCCTCGTGATGGTCGTCATCCAAGCCTCTGCTTTATTGCTGTCGCGCAGCCTGTCAAACGAAGTGAAGATAATCACGAAAGCGTCGTGCAGTACATCTTCCACCGTCTGCTCATCGCTGATATAGCGTCGGCACACACCCCTCATCCTCTGGGCGTATGCCTTGTACAGTTCTCCGAGGGCATCCGCATCCCCCTGTCTGCACCGTTCTATCAGCCGTGTTATCTCCATCGTCAGCATAACGTCTCTATTTATATAGTCCTACAACAGGGAAAAAGACTGCACCGCCACACATGTTTTTTCGATAGTTTTTACATTCTTTAGCAGGAAAAGGGACTTTCGTGTGCCTCCGGGTCGGCATATTTAGCCCCGTCGCTGCCGCAAAAAAAATCAAGAACCTGCCCCCTGATCTCTTGCCATAATGCCAATAATTAATTGATTACAGTTTGCAAATATAGTTCTTGTTTTCAAAAGTACCAAGAAAAATCCATCCTTTTTTCAATTTTACTCCGCCTTTATCTTATACACTTTTAATTCAAGCCGCTTATTCTCGGCCACCAAGACCACTTGTTGAGAGTCTGTTTGACTGACAATATCAAAATAGTCGTACAAGCGATCATTGCCATAATCGGCAGACCTTTCAGGCAGAATGATATAATCTACTCTCTGAGGAAGAGCCTTAGGCGGAAATATCCCTAAGTAGTAGGTATCGATACTTAATTTTGAGACCTCGTAAAACACAGAAAAAGGGGCGATGATTTTCTGGTCCTTTAACATTGTGCAATGGCTTATAAACGATTCCAACTCATGATAATTGCTATCGTCTTTATGCATCCTGTCGTGTGTTAGTATAAACATTACTGAAAAAGCAATGATGAAACATCCCCAACGGCAATTGGGAAACCTGAGCAAAAGGACAGTCAGCAAGAATAATGGCAGATATGCCATCCAATAATAATATGATTCATAACGACCTGCCAATACCATTAGCAAGGGAACAGTCAAAGTCATGATGAAAAGATACCTGATGATCAGATAATAAGGCTCTTTCTTTATGCTCTTCAGATAGAGGAGGAGAAAAGCGGAATCTGCCATTAGCAATGCAAGATAGGCAGGACGGGTAAACGCAGATATGAAGCGCATATATAAAGGAGATTCTATCCCCATTTTTGATAGTTTTCCCATATAGTAAGCAACGTCGATGCCTAGACAATCACACATCATTGGCAGGATGAAGGCTGCAATTGCTTTCGCAGAGCCTGAATAAGAGAAGATATTTATGACAAACGGCGAAAGATGTCCATGATAGGCCATAAACGCACAATTAACCACAAAACCCAGAAAGATGCCAGCCCCAGCCCAAAATGATAAATACCTGATGTCATTACGATAGGTATCCAAAACCAAGAATGATAATAGCAATACTATCACAAGACATACAGATGCCTGTATAGCCGAAGTCATCAGAAATGTAGATAAGACCAATACGCTCCATCTTCGTTTACCGCTTTTGACGGAATGTATCATTTCATTGGCTATAATAACAATGAATAAAGCCCCCATCAGATCTGGCCTGCCATTGCTATACATAAAAACCATATCGTTGATACACCATAATAGTATTATCAGCAGAAGGATCTGGATAAACGACATTTTCAGGTTTAACTGCTGGAGGATTCTTATCAGCCCCCAGCCAATGAACAGGGTTATCACGACATTCAGCGAACGGCATGCCAAGACACTTGTGCCAAATACCTTCATCCACGGTACAAGTATCATGGAATAGAATGGAGGATACAACATAAAGGGGGCTCGACTGGCGATAGAATACCATGAATGAGTGGTCCACCCTGCTCCTCTCACATAGCGCATGGGTGTGTCGATAAACATCACTTCGTCGATCCAAGGCGTCAGGTTGGATAATCCTGACAGAGCCAGACAAACAGGCAAAAGGGAAACTAAGAAGTAAATGAAGACGGTTTTATACTTCATGGTCGTTTTTTGACCACAAAGTTAGCAGGACCCAAGCATTCAAAGAGCAAAGGGAAGTACGCAAAAGGTCAACAGGGTGCATGAAAGATGGTTGCGAGTTCGCAAACCGTTCGCATCAACCTATAATGACAGAATAAATTCGTCCCATTGGGCAGGTGTGCCCTTTTGTCCAAAGACCTTTTCGAACAGCCGCGAACGGGTACTGGAAACGGATTGTTTGGAATGGGCGGACAGTTGAGCGAGCGCTGCAGGCTGCAAACCGAGCCTTAGCAACATACAGATATGCATCTCATGGGATGAGAACTTGTGGAACGTCTGCAGGCGGCTCAAGAAGGTGGGTTGTATCTTCACAAAGGTATCTTCTAAGATGTGCCAGTCTTCATCAGTCATCGAAGGTTGGCGTGAGTCGCTCAAAAGACGGTTGATATGACGACAGATGGGCGTATCAGCCAATATCCCGTTCTGTCGCTCAGTGACTTTTTCATCACGCTGGCGATAGTCTGCCAGGAGATGTTCCAACTGCTGTACCTTCATCCTATATTTCATACGACGGCGACTGAAATAGAGGACGGCAGCCACCAATAGAAGAATCAGCACCGTGATAATTGCTATGGCTATGATTATTTGCTGCTCCAGACGTGCATTTTCCTGTTCGCGCAGGGAGTAGTCATAGAGCGCACTGATCCGGCGAAGCGATTCTGTGTCAGTCTCTTGCATCAGAGTGTCTGTCAATAGTTCGTATTGATGCAGATGTTTGGCAGCCTCTTCTACCCGTCCTTCTGTCAATAACAGATCTGCCAGCCATTTGTGTCCCATCTGTCGCAGTCCTGTCTCCTCATTCTGTAGCAGCAACTTGCAGTAATAACGAGCGGAGTCTGCTGGACCAGTCTGGCGATAGAGGTCTGCAGCCATGAAACAGATGCCACCAGTCGTCTCTTTCGCTTGTGACAATGAGGGAGACAGCAATTGCCGTGCCCGTTCATAGTCCTTATGCCACAAATAGTAGCCCGCTAATTGGTTTCGGATGTCAGTTGCCAGCAGACTGTCCTTTTGTGACAGGGCCTGACTCATAGCAGCATCGAAATAGTAGACACAACTGTCATCGTCATCGCGTGTACGGTAAATATTGGCTATATCAAACTGCACATAGGCCATGCCAAGCGTATCTGCCATAGCCCGACAGTTCTCTAAAGCCATCTGATAAGCATCCAACGCCTGCTCCTGTAGGCCTTCGTCAAAGAGCAACCGGCCCATATCGTTATAGATGGCTATGCGGAGTGAATCGTCAGTAGCCAGTTCTGCTGCCTCTTTCAGACAGGCAAGCGCCTGAGGGGCATCTCCCTGTTCTATGCAGCAAAGGGCTTCTTCATAAGATTGTCGTCCCCTGGATGCAGTACATCCTGCCAAGAAGATGGCCGACAACAAGAGTGATAGTAGTTTTTTCATTCCTCTTCACGAATATAGATTGGTTTACAGACATCAAGGTCGAAACGTATGAGCCAGCGCATCACATCGTCGATTGTTGCCTCGAATTCTTCAACAATATAGATGGTATTGTCAGTAATAAAAAAATGTGTGGATTCGTCGGCTTCAGTATCCATGAGTTCAAATTCCTCCTCTGCCAGGAGATGGTCAGGAAACACAATTCTCATCGAGTCTCCCCTGACCATTCCGTTATCGTTCCAAAAAAAGATGTGGCAGTGGATACTATCGTCAATTCCATACAGAGGCACGTCATAGTGGATGAATTCACTACGCTCATAGTTGATTCTTTCAATCGTTCCGAACAAAGGTTTTTGGGGCATGCTGGCAGTATCCTGAGGATGGTACCACATATTGACTGCTTTCCTGGCTTCTATGATAGGACGGTTGCAGAACTGGTTGGTCAGATCCAGATAGATCAGCCCGTTTTCATCCATTTTTGTATGATCGTTATCCGCTTCTTGCTGATGGATTTGATGGATTTGAAACTTACGACGACCAGAAAGCGTATTCTTGACATATCGCCATTTCCGGCCAACTCTCCGACGTGACTGAAGCAACGACTCTTCATCCGGTAAGTAGTAAAAGGCTGAGGTACAGATGCTGTCAGCAGTTTCGAAGGTCATGTCTGGATGATCCTTTCGGAAGGACTGATAATAACAAGCGGAAGGACCATCTGCCGAACTACCCCACCACCCGATACGACCATAATCCACTTCTGGTTCTCTGAACGTGATGCTGTCAACATCAGTACTTCTATAGTTAACTCCAAGGGAGATATCCACTACTTCCTCTGTCATTTTGATTTCATCGACATTCTGGATATCTATGGCAGTGCAAGTGCCTTTCCCATACACAAAAATAGCATCCTGAGCCTTTGTTTGAACAGAAAGGCCTGACAATGGAATACACAGCAAAAAAATGGTTGTTAATCGCATATAGGCCGCAAAATTAGCACAAATAAATGAGAGTACCAAATTATTGAGTACGCAAATAGTACGCACCTCGTGAAATGCTAAAGTCGGTTCTTTTCAGAATTACCTGCACCAGTGCCGCGATACTTCGACGGGGTGACATTGAATCTGTAGCGCAGGGAGAGTTGGACGCAACGGGAATCGTTGTCCTCCATTTTCCGAAACATCATCCTATTGCTGTAAAGCATGACATGGTTGATGCCACCATTGAAGAGGTCGTTACCTGTCAGTTTGACATTGAGACAATGTTGGAAGAAGTCTTTGCTGATACTGAGCGAAAGCATTGGGTTGGTACAGTTAACCAAGATATTCGAGCCTGTATTGCCGTGAGTGTGCATATTGAAGTCGGCCTGTAATAGCCAATCGTGAGGCAGTGACACTATGTTGCCCAGTTGTAAGGTCAGCATCGCATGGTTGAAGCTTTTCTTATGACCGTTAAACGTCGTCGTGAACCACGGTTTCATCAACGACACGTTGTATTGTGGAGTCCATGTTATCCCGTTACCTAATTTGACATTCTTCTGTGCACCCAAAGTAATAGTAAGCCAGTCGGCATGA
>ONTZ01000118.1 GCA_900320905.1 uncultured Prevotella sp. | reverse complement strand
TACCGTTTCATCGATGACGATAAACAAACCATGGTGATGTGCATCAACTCGATTGCAAGCGCCGATGTGCCAGACATTGAGAAGTATGGCATTAAAACGAATGTAATTGTGGCAGATGTCTTTGCAAAGATGCTACGTGAGATGAAAGCCTCCAATTCATCTCGGCTAATTATTGACTTGCGTGGTAATAGTGGTGGCTGGACCATGATTATGTATGCTGCTCTGTATGAACTGTATGGGAAACGTTTTATGGAGACCGACTTGGGCATGCATTTTTCAACCAAGATTTCAGAGGCTTGGCTAAAAAAGAATAATACAACGTTAGAGCTACTTAACCAGAGACGAAGAACATCGCTGAAGTTGGGTGATTTCGTGGAAGAATCATCAAACATCAGCAGTTTTGATTGGTTCATGTGTGCAGACAAGAGCATTCTCGAAGAGCAACACGGCGAACCTATCTATACGCCAAAAGAAATTTTTGTGGTTACCGATGTACAAACCTTTAGTGCTGCTTTCCATACCGCCTACATGCTGTGGAAGATGGGGGCTAAAGTGGTTGGCGTTCCCTCAGGGCAGGCGCCTAACACGTTTATGGAGATCACACCATTCAAACTGCCCAATACCAGGCTTGAGTGTTCTGCTTCCAATTCCCTGCAGAGCTGCTTCCCTAAAGACCACCCTATGGCTAAAACGTTGACACCCGACATCCAACTGTCGTATGACGATTATAGAAAAACGGATTTCAGTAATGACGCCGAATTGTTATTTATCATACAAGATCACTTACTGTCCCGTTAAAGTGGACTAATCACTCTTTGAAATAATTGAAATCCAAGTCACTGATAATCAGGACTTGGATTTCTTTTTATTTATTTCAATTCTCCTTTGCTCTTGAAGGTTCGTTGGCATTTCCACCAGAGATACCAGTCTCATACTGGCTGTCATCTCCATCACCGCCACCACCGACAATGCCTTCCTCGGCGAGCATATCCCAGAATTGTCTGAGTACGGGTTCCTGGTCCATAGTGGGACGATGGAACTGATCCATAGTGGGACGATGGAACACCAGACTGACGGTTTTCTCCTTGTAAGTGACGTCAGCTGTGATAATGTCCTTCTCCTTGACGTAGCGCATGTTGGTCACCTGGGGCGCGTTTGGCAGGTGGCTCGAGGGAGTGATGTTGCCCTCTATGTCCATCCGAATGCTAAAGTTCGCCTCCTCATCGCGACGGAAGATACCATCATAGTTCACCATGTCACCGTCCTTCAGGAAGATATATCCCCAGTAGCAGAGTGACGTGCCCGTTCAGGTAAATCAGGGCTCCTATCTTGTCGTAGGTGGTCAGGTCGCCCTCCTCCATGGAGCGCCAGTTGGAGGTCTCACCGCTAAGGGGTATTTCAGCATACCAATGACCCGTCAGTTGTTCCATCTGCTCCGGAGTAGCAGGGCCCGGCTCGTCATCGTCCTTGCAGCCGGTCATCGCCACAAGGGCGATGATCAGCATGGCAAATAATCTTATCTCTTTCATACTTTTATCTACCTATTTATTCACGTACTTCTTACCTTTATATATATACACTCCCTTGGCGGGCTTGCCAGGCAGTTCGCGGCCGTCCAGATCGTAGTAATGTTCTGTACCGTCCTTGTCGATCGTCTCGATGGTGTCGATGCCGGTCGTATCCTCCAGCGTCATGCCGATGCTCGCCTTAGCATAGTGCATATTCGGCAGCAGGTAGGCGCGGAACGGAAGGATCACCGCCTTCTTATCATTATCAGAGGCACTGCTCACCGGATGCCACTCGCCGTCGCTCTGCAGGATGTAGGCACCCAGCTCATGGGCGGTGGCATTATCGATGCCGTCGAACGTGCCGCGCAGCGAGTAGCCGGCAGCGTCGTCCTGACGCCCGTAGGTACTGCCGCCGCTGGAAGGGATCTTCTGGGCAATTTCGCTCTTGAGCGTCGTCTCGTCGATGTTGTAGCGCTTGATACCGTTCACCTTCAGCAGGTAGGGCTTCATCGCCTCCAGCTCACCCGTCACCTCCTTGAACACCAGCGTGTTGCCGCTGCGCTCACTTAGGGCGTATGCCTTGGAGTAAGCAGGAACCTCCAGCTGGTAAGGAAGGCAGACGGTGTAGGGTATCTCGGAAGCCATGAGCTTACGCGTGTTCGTGACATTTTCGGTTTCGAACTCATAAGGCACGAGGTAGTCCAGCGAGTCAATCATGTTGAATGTCCTCGCGTGCATCGTGGTGCCGTTGTCGGTGATGACATTGGGCAGGAAGGGGTCTCCGTAGGACTTTGGCACATA
>ONTZ01000015.1 GCA_900320905.1 uncultured Prevotella sp. | reverse complement strand
AATAATGCAAGTCTTTTTTCATCTGTCATTCCACGATTTTGTCGCATACTGATACACTTTTTGAACTTCAAAAGTGTCAACTTATTCAGTACACGTCAGGGGTCGGAATTATTTGCCTGAAACCTGGGGTAAGATTTTCCGAGGTCGGAATTATATGCCTCAAATTCAGGGCACGTTTTTCTGAGGTCGGATTTTTATGCCCTGAATCCGGGGCAAGTTTTCCCGAGGTCGGAATGTTTTGCCTTGAATCTGGGGCAAGGTTTTCCGAGGTCGGAATGTTTTGCCCTGAGTTTCAGGCAGATTTTTCTGACTCAGGAATGACATTCCTCCACCTAAATGGGTGGAAAATAGGATGGGAAAGATTAGATTTCCACCCAAATGGGTGGACGATATGGAAAGAATTGTGTAACTTTGCAGAAAAATAGATGGCGTATGATGAGAACTGAACACAAAGGCATAAAGACACAAAGTTTTTCTCTGTGGTTATTCTTCGTGTCTTTGTTTCTTTGTGTTCCATTAGTTGTACATGGCTACGACGACTACCGCAATGCCCACGTCGATTCCTTAGAGGCGGCCCTGAAGAGTGTCAATCCGCCGAAGGGGGAGGAACTGCTCAAAGCCTACGACGAACTGATGCGCGGCTATCTGTCCATCGATGACAGAAAGGCAGAAGACTACGCCCAGAAGGCATTGGCACTGAGTTATGAGGTGAACGGCGTGTGGAGACGCCAGAACGCCCTGCGACACTTAGGACTGTTGCGTTACGGCAAAGAGGATTTCGACGAGGCCCTCCGTTATTTCCAGCAAGCACTCGCTGTCGTCGATACGATGGAACACGACAACCGCTACAATGAGGGACATGTCGATGATGCCCGCTCGGCCATCTACGGCTCGATAGCCAATGTCTATAACCTGCAGGGGAAGGCTCATCTGGCCATCAACTACTACCAAAAGGCACTACCTATCTTCGAGAAACATCACTGGCTGCAGAGTCAGGCCATACTCTATAACAACATCGGTGAACTCTACCTGATTATGGGTAACAGTCAGGAGGCAGAACGCAACTATCTGTTGGCCATCCAGAAAGGCGAGGAGTCGAAAGACTCTCTAATGATGGCTCTGCCGCAAAAGGGACTTGTCAAACTCTACATCGGACAGAACGACTACGAGAAAGCCAGCCAGATGGCGGAGCAGTGCTATGCCTACTACTCTGCCCATCGCGACGAGGAAGCGGAAGACTACCCTGTGGTGCTGTCCTATATGGCGCGGCTGAACCTGATGGAAGGCCATCGGGACCTGGCTGCCGCTAAGGTGTATGCCCGCGAAGCCGTCAGTCTGGCAGATAGTATGAGACTGGAGGAACAGAGAGACGTCTATGCCGCCTGTTGTGAGGTGGCAATGACAGAAGGACGCTGGAAGAAAGCCCTCGACTACGGTCTGCGCTCCGTCCGCCCTGACTCACTCGCCACCGATGCCGATGCCAACAGTTACCGACTTCTGGCGGAGATATACACGGAGTTGGGACAGAAGGAGAAGGCCCGTGAGTATATCCGCAAGATGCACGACGTGATGACACGCTACGCCACCGACCACTACCAGAGCGGCCTGTCGCAGATGGAGGTGCTCTATGAGACGGAAAAGAAGGAGGCACAGATAAATGCTTTAAACAAGGAACGCGGACTGTACCTCTGGCTCCTTGCCGCCGCCATCGGACTGATAGTGCTGTTGGCGGTGCTGTTCGTGTATCGCCATCTAGCGCATCGCAGGCAAAAGGCACTGTTGGCAGCGAAGGTGGCATTAGAGACGGAGACGAAGGAACGGCGGATACTCGCCCGTGACCTGCACGACGGACTCGGCGGCATGCTGTCAGTGCTGCGAATGAAGATGGAGGGGGAGTCGCCTGAATCGCTGACGCTGCTCGATGCCATCCATACCGAACTGCGGCGGACGGCCCATCACCTGATGCCGGAGGAATTGCTAAAGAACGGACTTGTATCGGCCTTGCGCGACTTTGCCGTATCTGTACCAAATGCGAAGTTCCAAGCCATCGGCGACATCTGTCTGGATAAGGACAAGGAACTCGTGCTCTACCGCTGTGCCTACGAATTGGTAAACAACACCCTGAAGCACGCCAATGCCAGCAAGATCGACATCCAACTGATGCAGGACAGCAAGGAAGTGACACTATCCGTCAGTGACGATGGGAAAGGAATGGCGGATGGTGCTGAAGGCATGGGTCTGCAAAACATCCGTGAACGGATTGAACCCTACAAGGGACATCTTGCTATCGTATCCACCGACGGACAGGGAACAGACATTAACATCACATTACCATTATGAAGAACTACCTGATAGACGTTTATATCACTGACGACCACCAGATGGTGTGCGAGGGACTCTCAGAACTCATCAACAATAGTGGGAAGGCACACGTGAGCCATACCTTCAACACACTGGAAGCCTGTAGACAGGCTTTGGAGGAACGACGGCCCGATGTGCTGTTACTCGACCTATCGATGCCTGACGGAGACGGTGTCGCGTTCTGTCAGCAGATAGTGAATGCCTATCCGAATGTTCGCATCGTGGCTGTGACCATTCACGACGAGTACTCCATGATCCAACGCATGATGGAATGCGGAGCGCATGGCTACGTGCTGAAGAGTTCACCGGTAGAGGAACTGATAGAGGCCATCGTCAGCGTGTGGCAGAAACGCCAGTATGTCTCGCCACAGGTAGAGGCCATTCTGCGTGTAGGCAAAAGCAACAGTGTGGTTCTGACGGATGTGGAAACAAATATCCTGCGCCTGATTTGCGATGGTCATACCAATCCTGAGATTGCTACCCTCCTCCACCTCAGTACCGAAACCGTCAACTGGTACCGTAAGCGTCTACTTGTCAAGTTCGGTGTCAAGAACACGGTGAATATGGTTCGGAAAGTACTGGAAGAACAAATCATATAGTTTTTTTAAGCCCCCAAACTGGGGGAAGGTTTTGCAGGGGTTGCAAAAATGTGCCTCAAAACTGGGGCATGATTTTGCATGGGGTGCATAAACGTCCCTCAAATCTGGGGCAGAATTTTGCATGGTGTGAGTTCGAAGAGAGTAAAAAACGGATTCGACCGAGCGCTCGAATATATCAGGGCACCCGCTCGCAGATGTAAGGGCGGCCGCCCCAATTCATAAGGACGACCGCCCGAGTTCAGTTAACCCTGCTCTCATTCCCTGCTACCACGTATCTTTTCCCCTGTTAGCACGGCTCTTTCCCCCAATTTCCACGTTATCCCAAGAACGTATGGCTGCATTCACTACGCCGTCGCCATTCAGATCGGGTCCAGTTGCTGTGCATAGAGATCTTTAGTGTCTTCTGGAACAGAAAGTGTTCCTTTAGCGTATGTGTCTTTTGAAAAGACGGCATTGTTAAGAGCATATGGTTCAGTTATGTAAGATTTAACAGACAACAATTCGAAACAGCCAGAGAATGCGCAAATCGCTAATTAGCAAGAAAAATCAAGTCCAAAGTGTTAAAGTTGGGATAATTCTTCCTTTATTTGTTGTTTCGCCTGCAAATATAGACAAAAAAAGGTAAAAGTGCAAATCTTTCACCATTTTTTCGTAACTTTGCGGCAAAATTCTACAAATATGCTACAAATCCGCTGTAAGAACAATAATGTGACCAAGAGTTTCCCGGAAGGATCCTCGCTGCTTGACGTGTATCAGGAGTTTGCCAACGACATCAAACTGCCCTTCCCCGTGGTATCCGCCAGAGTGAACAACACCTCGGAAGGGCTGAAATTCAGGCTATTCCAAAATCGCGATGTGGAGTTCCTGGATGCCCGCGAGGGTTCCGGGCATCGTGTCTATGTACGCTCACTGAGTTTTCTGCTCTACAAGGCTACGCAAGACGTATTTCCAGGGTCGAAATTGTTTATCGAACACTCGCTGAGTCGAGGGTACTATTGTAATTTAAAAGGAGTCAGGAGACAGGAGTCAGGAGTCAGAAGACAGGAATCAGAAGACAAAGTGACAGACGACGATGTGGCAAAGATAAAGGCGAGGATGCAGGAGATTGTAGACCTTGACATGCCCTTCCGTCGCACGGAGGCCACCAACGAAGAGGCTGTCCGCGTCTTCTCGGAACGGGGATTCGCAGACAAGGTGAAACTCTTGGAGACCAGTGGACAAATCTACAGCGACTACTATACACTGGGCGACACCGTGGACTATTACTACGGCCCGTTGGTGCCGAGTGCCAGCTATCTGCAGGTATGGGATTTGGAACGCTATGAGGACGGATTGCTGCTGCGAGTACCCGACTGGCACAACCCGTTGAAGGTGGCAGAGAAGATACAACAACCCAAGACCTTCGAGATGTTTGCCGAGAAGACCCGTTGGGACATCATCATGCGCCTCTCGAATGCCGGTGACGTGAACAAGGCCGTCATGCGAGGGCATGCCTCGGAACTGATTCAGGTGTCGGAAGCCCTGCAGGAAAAGAAGATCGTGCAGATAGCCGAAGAGATAGACCGGCGGTTCCATCGGGAGAAAGATCCCGTCAGACTGGTGCTCATCACAGGCCCGTCGAGTTCGGGTAAGACAACCTTCTGTAAACGACTCTCGATCCAATTGCTGGCCTGCGGACTGCGGCCTGTATCGTTCTCGACAGACGACTACTTCGTGAACCGTGTGGACACGCCAAAATTACCCAATGGCGACTATGACTTCGACAACATCGAGACGGTGGAATATTCGCTTTTGGAAGACCATCTGATCAGGTTGATGAACGGTGAACGCGTGGAGATACCCGAGTACAACTTCGTGACGGGACTGCGCGAATACAACGGCAAGAAACTGAAACTGGGCAGCGACACAGTGCTGATCATCGAAGGTATCCACGCCCTGAACCCGCTGCTGACGAAGAAGATTCCTGACACCCTGAAGTACAAGGTATTCATCTCTGCCCTGACCAGTGTCTCACTCGATGACCACAACTGGATCCCCACCCGCGACAACCGTCTGCTGCGCCGTATCATCCGCGACTACAATAAGGGAGCCTTTACCGCCCAACAGACCATCGCCCAGTGGAAGAACGTGCTGGCTGCTGAGGATCAGTGGATATCGCCCTTCCAGGAAAGTGCCGACGTGATGTTCAACTCGGCACTCAACATTGAGTTTGCCGTGCTGAGGACGCATGCCGAGATCATCCTTGCCTCAGTGCCGAAGAACTGTCCGGAATACTCCGATGCCCACCGGTTGTTGAAGTTTATCCGGTATTTTATTCCCATCAGTGACACAGAGATTCCACCCACGTCAATCATGCGTGAGTTCGTGGGAGGATCGAGTTTCAAGTATCCTAGATAGAGCGTAATTTGCCGTAATAATCGCGGAAAGCCCGTTCATCCTCGGTGGAATCGGTGAATACCTCCAACAACACAGGACGGTCACTCTCTATATATAATAAGGTGTCGATACCCTGCTGCATCTCGTCCATGTTTTCTGCTTTGAGATAGGTGATGTGATTCTGCTGGCAGATACCCTCAGCAGAGGTGTGGTGCTCGGCAGCCACGAACTGGTCACGGGCAGGACTCTCTTCCAGGCCTTTCAGCAGATTGAAGATACCGCCACGTCCATTGTTGAGCAGGAGGATGCGTAGGTTGCCGCACAAGTTCTGGTTCCACAGGGCATTCTGGTCGTAGAAGAAACTCAGGTCGCCAATGACACAATAAACAGTCTCATCTGTCACAACAGAAAAGCCGGCGGCGGTGGAGAGAGACCCCTCAATGCCATTCACGCCCCGATTACAATAGACAAAGTGGCGGGCATAGATATTCGCCAAACGAATAGCAGTGCTATTGGCATAGTGGACATGCTCGTCCTCAGCCGTACCCAACGACTCTTCAAAGCATTTCACAGCAGCCATCTGGGAATAGGCTGGCTGGTAATTATCTACACGCTTATTAACTTTGGCAAGAACCTTGTCCCATCGCGTTTTGAACTCTTCCGTAGATTGAACAGCCTTTATGCCAGCAGAATCCACCAAATCATCTATCACATCAGCGGGATGACCCTCTATGACACCATATAACTGCATTGAGGTATCGTGTATGCTACCGTCCTCTGTCACTGCCCAGATGTGCGTAACCTTCAAGTTCCGCAGCCACTGCTTCAAGCGTTTACTGACTAATGTGTCACCTAAGTAGAGCACAAAATCCGGCTGATAGTCAGGATTGTCACCCACAGCATAGAGCACTTCGTCAAAATGAGCCCCTCCTTTACCCACACTCAAAGACTCGTTAAGTACCACAGCAAAGAGGGATATCGCATATAAATCTTGTGGAAGCAATCCTTCTGTTGACATTTGGCCAATAATGACCATCGGTTTCCGTGAAGTATATAATTGGCCTACACACTCTAATAGTAAGGATTTGTAGCAACGAGGATTCAGTAAGCAAATACTCCGTTCCTCTGGCAATTCGGAAACGGTATAATCGAACAATGGCTCCGAAATGGGAACGTTGATATGGACTGGTCCATAGCCATGATGGTGCGTCTCAAGCAAAGCCTCATTGACAAGGCGATTGCAGTACCAGCGGCTTTCATCGTCGTGGGATTCTGGCAAAGAAACCGCTTTCTTCACAAACCGCCCTAAGGCATCGGGCTGAGGAAGCGTCTGACCGTCGAGTTGGTCAATCCATGCCTGAGGGCGATCGGCAGAGATCACCACCAGAGGGATGTGCTGGTAATAAGCCTCAGCAACGGCAGGAGCGAGATTCAATAATGCTGTACCAGAAGTGACACAGACCACTACAGGCTCTTTTAGCACCTGACTCATGCCCAAGGCATAAAAGCCTGCGCTGCGCTCATCAGTCACAGGATAGCACTCAATATCTGGACACGCATGGAGGTTATGCACAATGGGTGAATTCCTGCTCCCCGGACAACAGACGGCATAACGCACACCATGCGCCACCAAAAGCGCTGTCAGGATATTTACATTTTCTTTATTGCTATACATCTTCGCATGGTTTCAAGTTTCGCCTCCGTTTCCTGCCATTCCTGCTCCAGTATACTGTCCTTCAACAGACCACCTCCGGCATAGAGGTGATACTGATTCCCCTCGATATTCATGCAACGGAGCGACACGTAGAGATGGGTGTCGCCGACAGGGTCGAGCATACCCATGAATCCACTATAATAACGGCGAGGCGAATGCTCATTCTGAATGATGAAGTTGAAGGTCTCCCGCTTTGGCAGACCACAGACAGCAGGGGTGGGATGAAGTGTATGGAGCAGGTCGCCGAGATGTTGACAATCCGGTAGCGAGAAGGTGAAATCACTCCGTAGATGAACGAGATTGGCGGCACGGACTGTACGAGGTCCTTCCTCGTGGAAATCGCCAGTAAACTGTTCCAGACACTCTGCAATATAGGTGGTGACGATACGCTGCTCCTGAATGTCCTTCGTCGGCCAGCAGACCGTCTCGCCCTCGCCTATCAACTGGTCGCCAGCCAACTTCATCGTACCCGCCAGGGCGATGGTGCGCCAATTCGAACCCTTTCCTTCAAGAAGTATCTCTGGCGTGGCAGTGAGCCATACGCCACTCTTAGGTGTTGACACCAATGAAATGAACATACGGGGATAGAGCGTACAAGCACGATGGAAGAGTTTCATAGGGGAGATCGTCTCTTCTGACACCTCATCAACACAACGAGCCAGCACAATCTTACGGAAAAGACCCGTCTCCAATTGGGCATGGTAATTGGCAAAATCGATGGCGTAAGCAGGATCGGGGGGACAGGTCGCGTGATTCTGGCTTTCAGCCGAATCATGGACCTGTCCCCCTGATCCTTGGACCTGTCCCCCTGATCCTGAAACATCCACCGATTCAACCTTGTCTGGACGTATCATGAGGATAGGCTGCTGGGCAGTCACTTGGAAAGGCGCAACGACAAAACCCCGCTTGCCATTGAGTTCTGAACACAATTGGTATTCCGAAGGCTCCCCTTCCGTCTGCTGAATCAGCGTCGCATGATCAGCATGCGGTAAACGATAGATGGCATAAGCGGACATTATTTTTTCTGCTTGATGATATAATTGGTGACACGGACATTCGAGATCAAGTCGCCCGACGTGTCCTTGATATCTACATTCCACACATGGAGCGTGGTGCCTTGATGTAACAGACGGGCAAAAGCCGTCACGGTATCACCCTCCCCCACAGCCTTCACATGAGAGCCGCTGACCTCAATACCCACACAGGCACATCCAGGACAGAGTGCAGAGGAGCCGACACCCGCCACATTCTCTGCCAGTGCCAATGAGGCACCGCCACTCAGGAAGCCGAAAGGCTGACGGTTACGCTCATCGACCTTCATACGGGCCATACATGTATCGCCCTCGGGTGTGGAGATAAACTCCATGCCGAGAGCGGTACTCAAATTCGGTTTCGCGTTGATAATCTCGTTGATTCTCTCTACATCCATTCTATTTAAACAATGAATATTCTGGAACCTCCCACGCCAAGGCACTGGCGCCAAGGGCATCGCGCTCACGGTCATCGAGTTTCGACAATAACAGTTTCACATGACCACGCATATTGGGGAACACATGTGCCTCAAACGAATCATAGGTAGGATCGAGCAGCCAGTGACCAGCATGGGAGATGCCGCCCGTCAAGATGATAGCCTCAGGATTGATGATGGAGGCATAGTTGGCAAGTCCAATACCCAGCATATAACCTGTCTTGCGGTACACTTCAATGGCCATCTCGTCGCCTTTGTCGCAACATTCAGAAATAGTCCTTGGCGACAGATGCTCTATATCGCGCATCAGTGAGGGCTTGTCGCTCTCGGCCATCATTTCACGAGCCGTCTGCACAATACCCTTAGCGGCAGTATAGGTTTCCAAACAACCCTTATGACCACAGCCACAATCGCGGCCTCCGTCTACGACACAGGTATGTCCCAATTCACCAGCGAAACCTTGTACACCTTTATGGTCGCGTCCGTTGCTGAAAAAACAACTGCCTAATCCCGATCCGATATGTATAACGATGAAGTTCGACATACCATGCGCACTACCGAATACGTACTCTCCCAAAGCAGCGATATGCGCATCGTTGGCCAAGCCTACTGCCAGTCCGATTCGGTCGCGAATCATCGCTGCCAGAGGGATGACACCTTTCCAAGGCAAGTTGGCTGCATTCTCAATACAGCCGGACAGGTTACTGGCACTCGGTGCACTGATACCGATGGAACGAATGGTCTCATAACCTCCATTCTCCTCTACCAGCATCACGATCTTCTCACTCAGTGCCGTCACGTAATTGTTTACATCAGGATAGTCGAGTGTTGCGAAATGCCCCTCGGCAATAATGTTTCCACGCACATCCACAATCGCATAGGTCGTACGCTCCATGCTGATGTCTACACCAACAACTCTTGTTTTGATATTAAACTCTTCCACTGTAATGTAGATTATGTTATTTGAATAATGAATACTCCTTGACATCCCATGCCAGGGCGCTGGCACCAAGCACATCTCGCTCACCTTCTTTCAGGATGGATACGAGAATACGCGTGGTATTCTTGATATTAGGGAACACGTGCCTGTCGAACGAATCACGCATCGGTTTCAATAGCCATTTTCCGGCCTGCATCATATCACCCGTCAGGATAATGGCCTCCGGATTCAGGATGGAGGCATAGTTGGCCAGTCCGAGTCCCAACATCTCACCGGTACGACGGAACACCTCGATAGCCAGTTCATCACCCTTGTCGCAGCACCGGGCGATGGCACCGATATTAAGTTCCGGAAGGTCTCTCAGCAGCGACGGTTTCTGGCTCTCTTCCAACAATTCCTCTGCCGTCTTGTAAAGGCCGTTCTCTGCGCAATAGGTTTCCAGACAACCCTTACGCCCGCAGCCGCACTCACGTCCATCCACCTTCACACAGGTATGTCCCACTTCTCCTGCAAAACCGTTATAGCCCAAATGAGGCTGCCCGTTGGAGAAGAAGCAACTGCCGAGACCACCATGACTAATGGACACCACCACAAAGTCCTTCATACCGTGGGCACTGCCATAGGCTTTCTCACCCAGGGCAGTGATATGCGCATCATTTGCCAATGCCACAGCCAATCCCATGCAATCCCTCAGCATGGCAGCCAAGGGGATGACGCCTTTCCAAGGCAGGTTGGCGGCATTCTCAATACAACCGGAGATGGAACTGGCACTCGGAGCACTGATACCAACGGAGCGGATGGACTCAAAGCCACCGTTCTCCTCAACAAGGGTCAGTACCTTTTCTGCCAATGCCTGAACATAATCATTGACATCAGGATAATCTGTCGTGGAAAAATAATCCTGTGCCACAATCTCACCACGGATATCAACCACGGCAAATGTAGTCCTCTCAACACGAACATCAATGCCCACCACACGGGTTTTTATCATATCAACGGCTTCCACTTCCATTATACTTTAAATGACTTATTTATAATTTTGTTGTTTTTATGTCGCAAATATAAACATTTTTTCCTAACCATGCAAATCTTTGCATCTTTTTTTGCATTTATTTACCCAAAAGACTTTTTTTTCGGGATTATTTATTAACTTTGCAGCCACTTAAGCACATATATTCGAATATTTGACATGAACGTTTTAGAATTAAGTGAACAAGAAATCGGCAGGCGACAGAGTCTGCAAGAACTGCGCGCAATGGGTATCGATCCCTATCCTGCCGCCGAGTTCCCCGTAACAGCATGGAGCACAGATATCATTAATGAATTCGAGGACCTGCCCGTCATCGGTAAAGATGAAGAGGGCAACGATGTACGTGAGACAGCCACACCGGAAAACAGTCGTATGGTGAGCATTGCCGGACGTATCATGAGCAAGAGCGTCATGGGAAAGGCTGCCTTTGCGAAGTTGCAGGACTCGAAGGGACGTATCCAGGTATATGTACAGCGTGACTCCATCTGTCCAGGCGAAAACAAGGATTTATATAATATTGTATATAAGAAACTCCTCGACTTAGGAGACTTCATTGGCGTGAAGGGATATGTGTTCCGTACCAAGACGGGCGAAATCAGCGTTCACGTGATGGAGATGACGGTACTGAGCAAGAGTCTGAAGCCGCTGCCGGTGGTCAAGACGGATGCTGATGGTAAGGTTTATGATGCCTTTGACGATCCTGAACTGCGCTATCGTCAGCGCTACGTTGACCTCGTAGTGAATGCAGGTGTCAAAGAAACCTTCCTCAAGCGTGCCACTATCATCCGCACCCTGCGCAGTATTCTCGACAATGCTGGTTATACAGAGGTAGACACGCCTATCCTGCAGAACATCGCAGGTGGTGCCAGTGCCCGCCCATTCATCACCCACTTCAATGCGCTCAATCAGGATATGTACATGCGTATCGCTACCGAACTCTACCTGAAGCGCCTCATCGTGGGTGGCTTCGAGGGTGTCTACGAGATGGGCAAGAACTTCCGCAACGAGGGTATGGACAAGACCCACAACCCGGAGTTCACCTGTATGGAACTCTATGTGAGTTATAAGGACCTGCTTTGGGGTATGACCTTCACAGAGAATATGCTCGAGCAGATATGTACGGCTGTCAACGGCAAGCCCGAGGTGGAGATCGATGGCAACATCATCTCGTTCAAGGCTCCTTTCCGTCGTCTGCCTATCCTCGATGCCATCAAGGAGAAGACAGGTTTCGACTGCGATGGGAAGACAGAAGAAGATATTCGCGCATTCTGTCTTTCTAAAGGTATGGATGTCGACGAGACGATGGGTAAGGGTAAACTCATCGACGAACTCTTTGGCGAGTTCTGCGAGGGTACCTTCATCCAGCCCACCTTCATCACCGACTATCCCGTTGAGATGTCTCCCCTCACCAAGATGCACCGCTCTAAGCCCGGACTCACCGAGCGTTTCGAGTTGATGGTGAATGGTAAGGAGTTGGCCAATGCCTATTCTGAATTGAACGACCCCATCGACCAGGAGGAGCGTTTCGTAGAGCAGATGAAGTTGGCTGACAAGGGCGACGACGAGGCGATGATTATCGATCAGGACTTCCTTCGTGCCCTGCAATACGGTATGCCTCCAACGTTTGGTATCGGTATCGGTATCGACCGTCTGGTAATGCTACTCACAGGCAAGTTCGCCATTGGCGAGGTGATGCTGTTCCCACAGATGAAGCCTGAGAAGAAGATTCCTCAGAGCACACCTGCCGAATGGGCAGAGATCGGCGTTGCTGAAGAGTGGGTTCCAGTGCTCCGCAAGGCTGGTTTCAATCTCATCCAGAATATCGTAGGCGAGAAAGCCCAAGGCCTTCAGCAGAAGATCGGCGACATCGTCAAGAAATACAAGTTGGACATGCAGAAACCCTCGGTAGATGAAATCGCCGAGTGGATAAAGAAGGCGCAAGCCTAGGACACCCTAGGAATGCCTAGGAAAGCCTAGGATATCCTAGTAACAAAGAGAGATTATGTACTCCTGTGGTAAGATAGCAATCATCGGTGGCGGTAGTTGGGCAACAGCCATAGCCAAGATTGTGGTGGATCATACCCATCACATTGGTTGGTATATGCGTCGTGAAGACCGCATCGAGGATTTCCGCCGTCTTGGTCACAATCCGGCCTATCTTACCAGTATACATTTCGATATCAACGAAATACATTTTGAAAGTGACATCAACCGCATCGTACAGCAATACGACACACTGGTGTTCGTGACACCCTCGCCCTACCTGAAGAGTCACCTGAAAAAACTCAAGACACGGCTCCGCGACAAATTCGTCATTACCGCCATCAAAGGAATTGTTCCTGACGAGAATCTCGTCTGTTCAGAGTACTTCCATCAGGTGTTCGATGTGCCCTACGACAACCTCGCCTGTATCGGTGGTCCTTCGCATGCCGAGGAGGTGGCATTAGAGCGTCTATCCTACCTCACCGTAGGTTGTGTCGATCGTGAAAAAGCCCAAGCATTCGCCAATATGCTTGCCAGCGAATTCATCAAGACCAAAACGTCGACAGATGTCATCGGCATCGAATATTCCAGTGTACTTAAGAATGTTTATGCCATTGCAGCAGGTATCTGCAACGGTCTGAAGTACGGAGACAACTTCCAGGCTGTACTGATGGCTAACGCCGTACAAGAGATGAACCGTTTCCTGAAAGCCGTCCATCCCATTGAGCGCAACGCCTACGACTCCGTCTATCTTGGCGATCTGCTTGTGACAGGTTATAGTAATTTCTCTCGCAACCGCACCTTTGGTACAATGATTGGAAAAGGCTATTCTGTCAAGAGCGCCCAAATAGAGATGGAAATGATTGCCGAGGGCTACTTCGGCACGAAGTGTATGAAGGAAATCAACCGTCACTGGCATGTCAACATGCCTATCCTCGATGCCGTCTACAATATCCTGTACGAACGTATCGCCCCACAAATTGAAATTAAACTATTAACAGATTCATTTAGATAACATCTATGAGCAACATCAAATTAGACATCACAAAAGCCGCCTGTTTCCTTGAGGCTGGCGCAGTAGAGGCTTTCGAGCCGAAAGTAAAGGCCGCTCAGAAGGCACTTGAAGAGGGCACATGTCCTGGTAACGACTTTTTAGGATGGCTTCATCTGCCCTCCAGTATCACACCTGCATTCATTGACGAACTGCAGGCTTGTGCAGACACCCTGCGCGCTAACTGCGAGGCCATTGTCGTCGCAGGTATCGGAGGTAGTTATCTTGGTGCCCGTGCTGTGATTGAGGCACTGAGCAATTCGTTTGCCTGGTTAGTAAACGATAAGAAGAACCCGACCATCCTCTTTGCAGGTAACAATATCGGAGAGGATTATCTCTTTGAACTCACTGAGTACCTGAAGGACAAGAAATTCGGTGTAATCAACATCTCCAAGAGTGGTACTACCACCGAAACCGCCCTCACCTTCCGCCTGTTGAAAAAACAGTGTGAGGCTCAGCGCGGCAAAGAAGAAGCCAAGAAGGTGATCGTGGCCATTACCGATGCCAAGAAAGGTGCTGCCCGCACCTGCGCCGACAAGGAAGGCTACGCCTCATTTATCATTCCAGACAATGTAGGTGGCCGCTTCTCTGTGCTGACACCTGTGGGTCTGCTCCCTATTGCCTGCGCCGGTTTCAACATCAAAGAACTCGTGGCTGGTGCCCAGGATATGGAGAAGGCATGTGCGCCTGATGTTCCTTTTGCAGAGAATCCTGCTGCACAATATGCAGCCGTTCGCAACGGACTCTACCAGAGTGGCAAGAAAATTGAGATTATGGTGAACTTCCAGCCCAAACTGCATTTTATGAGTGAGTGGTGGAAGCAACTCTACGGAGAATCAGAAGGTAAGGACAAGAAAGGAATCTTCCCTGCCAGCGTCGATTTCACCACCGACCTGCACTCCATGGGACAGTGGATCCAGGATGGCGAGCGCACCATCTTTGAAACGGTTATCAGCGTTGAGGAGCCTGAGAAGAAATTGCTCTTCCCCAGCGATGAGGAGAATCTCGACGGTTTGAACTTCCTCGCTGGCAAACGTGTGGATGAGGTAAACAAGATGGCAGAACTTGGTACCAAACTGGCTCACGTGGACGGTGGTGTGCCTAACATCCGCATCTCGATGCCTCGCCTCAACGAGTATTACCTCGGACAACTCATCTATTTCTTCGAGATCGGTTGTGGCATCAGTGGCAATGTACTTGGCGTAAATCCCTTCAACCAGCCCGGTGTTGAGGCTTACAAGAAGAATATGTTCGCCCTGCTCGACAAACCCGGCTATGAGACTGAAAGCAAGGCAATCAAGGAAAGACTCGCAAAGGAATCTTAGGAAATTCCTAGGCAATCCTAGGATTGCCTAGGATAGCCTAGGGGAACCTATAAAAATGTATCATCTGGCGATAAGGAAATACTTAGAAAGACACGGCTTTGAGGTATTACGCCCCAAAGCCGTGCTCTTTGATATGGACGGCGTACTCTACGACTCGATGCCCAACCATGCCATCGCCTGGCAACAATCTATGGCGCAGTTCGGCATCTTGATGACGGCTGATGATGCCTATGCCACTGAGGGTGCCCGAGGGGTAGATACTATTCGACAGATGGTGAAAAAACAGCAGGGACGCAACATCGACGAAGCCGAAGCCCAACGTATGTATGACGTTAAGAGTCACATCTTCCATTCACTGTCGGAAGCCCCTATTATGCCAGGCGTTCTTGACCTCATGCATCAGATACAATCCGACGGCATCCAGATTGGCGTGGTGACCGGTAGCGGACAACGCCCACTGATCCAACGGATCCTCAGCGATTTCAAAGAATATGTCGATGAGAAACACATCACCACAGCCTACGATGTAAAGCATGGAAAACCCAATCCCGATCCTTATCTCGTAGGTCTGAAAAAAGCAGGAGACCTAATGCCCTACGAAGCCATTGTCGTAGAGAATGCACCTTTAGGAGTCCGTGCTGGCGTGGCGGCGAAGATTTTCACCATTGCAGTCAATACCGGTCCATTACCAGCCCAGATACTCTTAGACGCGAATGCAGACCTGCTATTCCCCACAATGAAGGAATTCAGCGATAACTGGCACAACCTTTCCCTGTTATAAGTTTATTTATTCTTAACAATATATTTCTGATAGTAGGATATAAGGAGCGTGGTCATTGGCAGGGCGATGATCATGCCGAGAATGCCCATCAACGACCCCCAGATGGAGAGCGACAACAGGATAATGGCAGAATTGAGGCCTGTCACATGACCCATGATCTTCGGCGTCAGGATCGTATCCTGAATCGCCTGTACCACGGCAAAGACAATCAATGCCAACAGCATAATCATCCAGAAATTCTGTCCCGTCTCGGCAGCCTTGACAATAGCCAGCAAGATGGTGGGCACAAAACCTAAGAGTTGGAGATAAGGTACCATGTTGAGCAGGCCGATAAACAAGCCCAAGCCTACAGCCATGGGGAAGTCGATGATAAGGAAACCGATACTAAAAAGCACACCCACACAAAAAGCCACCATAGCCTGACCACGGAAATACCTGTTCATACTGTCCTCTACATCGCGAACCAACTGGGTAGCAAAGAGACGATAACGCTCCGGCAACAGACGGGGCCAACCAGTGGTGAGCCGTTCGTAGTCTAATAATATTAATAAGGTATAAAGGACAACCATCGTCAACGTGAACAGACTGGACACGATACTGATAGACTGGGTTATGACATCCCAGAGTTTCGGTACGGTAGCCTTTACACCTTCAAGGAACCCCTCGTGACTGACAATACCCTTAATGTCTTCGGCAGTAAGGTGACTGCGCACAAAGTCCTCTATTGTATCAGGGATATTATTCAGTAGTTGCGACTGCGACAGATACGCCACCAACAGATCTTTCACCCGCATCGTCTCCTCCACGATTGGTGGAAAAATCAACATGAAGATTCCTGTGAGCACGAGTCCCACCACAAGGAAAGCACAAAGGATGCCAACGAAGCGGTACTTCATCCGACAACGGTATTGGAAAAACTTTACCAATGGGAACATCAGATAGGCAATCAGCCACGCCAGGAAAAACGGCACCAGCACAGCACTCAGACGGTTGAGTAGCATGACGATACCCGTAATCACTATCGCACAGAGGATACCCCTGATGACATTGTCAAATGTATATTTCGTACGTCCTTCCATCATATCTGGTCCTCGTCGTTAGTATTTTCACTGGGAACACTTCCATCGCCATAGGTATCCAAATCGGTATCACGACGAATACCTACTTCTCCCAGACTGCTGACAGACACCACCATCGGAATATACTCGTCGGTCTGGGGATGGCAGACACTGGCGGCAAAGAAAAGGTTGGCACCCTCCACCTTGTCAAAGACCAGTCCCTCCAGAATGCCTGTCTGGCGATAGTCGTTGTCAAGGAAGGCATCAAAGGCAGCCTTCGTAAAGACACGCTTGAAGAATACGGAACCGTCAGCACGCATGATGATGAGGTAAATACGGTTATCAACAAACTTCTGTCCCGTCTCATCCTTTACCATTTTGAGACTGTCGTCCGGCACACGGCGGATTTCCACCTGATAGTTCTTATCGAGCCACTTGACATCTGTTGTCTGTGAATACACCTGCATCTTGATAGGAGCCTGCAATTTGGGCTGCTCGGCCTTAGGAGCGATGATGTCGTCACTTTTTTTCTTCTCGCCACAACCTATCACCAACATGGCAGCAACAGCCAACCACAGTATATGAATTCTTTTCATAATCATTTTATAATGGTTTCGAGGACAAAGGTACGAAAAAAACCAATAAAAGAAAAACGAAAAGCAAAAAAAATAGCATCAGACACAAAAAAAAGCCTGCTTTTCACAAGCAGACTTTCTCATTTTGTTATCTGAAACCTAAATCTTAATACCTAAACGTTTATTACTAACCAATTGAAAGGACAGGCACGCTTGCCATTTACACCCTTTTGACGCAATAACAAGAAGAAAGTTTATTCATCCTGCAAAATAATTTTTATTTTTTAAAGCAATTCGACATTTTTTTACTACCTTTGCCCGTAAATTTGCAATCAGATGAAAAAGATCTGTCTTTTTTTCGCATGGGTTTGTCTGCTGTTCTGCGCTTGTAATCAGGTAGAGGAGCAGAAGACAGAGCAAACCGGCTATCAGAGCATCGACACCGTACCGATGCTGGTGATGCAGGTACAGAAATGCTCGAAACTCTACACCTCAGAGTTCAAAGTACACAAGATTGTGACTCACGACGACGTGGTGCGCCTGAAAGGGTCTGTACTACGACAGGACTACAACATCAAGATTCCACTCGGTGAACGCAAGATTGCTATCCCGATGGATGCCACCTTGAAAGCCTACATCGATTTCAGTCAGTTCTCCGATAAGAACATTGAGCGACGGGGCAACAAGATTACCATTCTCCTGCCTGATCCGAAGGTGACCATGACCAGTTCCAAGATTGACCAGAAGAACGTACGCCACTATGTGGCCTTGGCCCGTGCTCATTTCAGCGATGCCGAGATGACGGACTACGAGCAGCAGGGGCGTGCCGCTATCATCCAAAGCATCCCAGAACTGGGAATC
The DNA here is from genome assembly GCA_900320905.1 of uncultured Prevotella sp. Lineage (GTDB taxonomy): Bacteria > Bacteroidota > Bacteroidia > Bacteroidales > Bacteroidaceae > Prevotella. The sequence goes on along the minus strand of ONTZ01000015.1, from coordinate 52,341 downwards.
ATTGACATCGCGAAGGAGAATGCCGCCAGGGTACTCGTCCCGATGCTTGTGCAACTGGGCTATCGGGAGGAGAACATCACCATTGCCTTCCGCAAGGAATTTAACCAGAACAACATCATGAGACTCTTAGAACAATGAGAAAAAATACGATAAAAAAGCCCGACCTTGTCAAGATACTGGCACTCATTGCCTTTATCCTTGTGTTTGTATGGCTGGTGTTCTTTGAAAAAGATAACAGCGTGGAAATCGGTGTCGACAACCAAATCGATGTCACCCCCACACAGATAGAGAGCATCAAGGAGATTGGGGAATGGGAGTTTCTCAGTATTAGTAACGAAGAATTGGTCGACACCATCCGCAAGGGCATTCTCAGCGACGACCATCTGGTGCGCATCTATTACGGTACCCTGCGACTAGGCATCAACATGCATCAGGTAAAGCCCCGTTGGCTGACGGTACAGGGCGACACCATCACAGCCGTCCTGCCGAAAGTAGGACTGCTCGACAAGGATTTCATCGACGAGGCCCGTACGAAATCATTCTACGAGAGTGGAAGATGGCAGGCGAAAGACAGGGAGGCCCTGTACAAGAAAGCCTACCGTCAGATGCTGAAACGTTGTCTGACGCCTGCCAACCTGAAAACGGCACAGGAAAATGCCGAGGCACAATTCCGAAAGATGATGCTCTCGATGGGCTACAAAAACGTACAGATATCATTTGAATAATAAAGCACAAAAATGGAAGGACTGAACGAATTCTTCACCGAGTTGAGCGGTCTGCTGTGGGGCTGGCCGATGATCATATTACTTTTAGGAACCCATATTTACCTGACCATCATCCTGCGTTTCCCGCAACTGAGGATATTCACAGCCATCCGACTCTCCATCAAACGCGACCCCGGTGCCACCGGCGACGTGTCGCAGTTCGGTTCCTTAGCCACAGCCTTGGCGGCCACCATCGGCACGGGTAATATCATCGGTGTGGCAACCGCCATCGCACTGGGCGGTCCGGGAGCCGTGCTCTGGTGCTGGCTGACGGGTGTCTTCGGCATCGCCACGAAATATGCCGAGGGACTTTTGGCTATCAAATACAGGGTACAGACCAAGAGCGGCAAGATGATCGGAGGACCGATGTATGCCTTGGAGCGCGGTCTCGGTTGGAAATGGCTGGCCATCCTCTTCGCCATCTTCACAGCCTGCGCCTCTTTCGGCATCGGCAACACCGTTCAGGCCAATGCCATCGCCACACTGGCAAATGAGACCTACGAGATATCACCTTACCTGACTGGCGGCTTCGTCTGTCTGCTGACGGGTGCCGTCGTCATAGGCGGTGTGAAGAGCATCGCCCGTGTCTGTGGTATGCTCGTACCTTTTATGGCACTCTTCTATGTCATCGGCTGCCTCTACATTTTAGTGATGAATATCCATTACGTGTGGCCTGCCGTCAAACTGATTGTGGAGTCTGCCTTCAATCCCCAGGCTGCCGGCGGCGGTTTCGTAGGAACCACTGTGATGATGGCGGCCCGCTATGGTATCGCACGCGGACTCTTCTCCAACGAGTCGGGTCTCGGCTCGGCACCTATCGTGGCAGCAGCCGCACAGACACGCAACCCCGTACGTCAGGCACTGGTCTCGTCAAGCGGAACCTTCTGGGACACAGTGGTCATCTGTGCACTGACTGGATTGGTCATCGTGAGTAGCATCATCGCCTATCCCGAGATTGGTTTCGACAACGGTGCCACCCTCACCAAGGCCGCCTTCGCAAAAATCCCCGTTGTAGGCTCCCCGTTGCTTACCTTCGGTTTGTTTACCTTCGCCTTTTCCACCATCCTCGGCTGGTGCTACTATGGCGAGAAAGCCGTAGAATACCTGAAAGGAAAGCGGTGGGTCATCGTCTACCGCGTCATCTATATCGCTGCCGTCTTCATCGGAAGTGTGATGAACCTTTCCATCGTCTGGAATCTCGCCGACTGTATGAATGCGCTGATGGCCATTCCTAACCTGCTCTCGCTGCTCTTCCTGAGCGGCATCATCGTCCACGAAACGAGGAAATACCTGTGGCGCAACCGTCTGGATGCTGTCGATAACACCTAAAAAATCAAAAAATATCGGCATAATATTTGGATTATTCCTGAATTTGTCCTATCTTTGCAGAGGAATAGAAATAACCTATCAATCATGAATATAAGACATCTTATCCTTCTGGCAGTCATCGCTTTTTTTGGCACTAGCAGTGTCAAGGCTGATGTACCATACAAGAATGACCCCAAATATATCGAACTGCACGACGCGATGCTCCACGCCTTCAATGATGCCGACAGCATCAGTTTCTATCCCGCCGTCAAAAGACTAGAAGACTATCTTCTGGAACAGAACGACCTGCACGCCTATTACACCCAGCGCTGCAACGAGATCGTCTTCCTGATGAACCAGCAGAAAATCTTCGAGGCATACACCCTTGGACGAAAACTCTCCACTGAACTGCGCGAGAAGAGTATCGACAAAGAGATGTATATGGCCTACAACATCCTGGGGCACATCAACCGCTACTGCGGCAACAAGGCCGCCGCAAGGCGTATCTTCCGCAAGGTCATCGATATGATGGAGGAGGCAGGCTATTACGAGAATATGCCTCCCATCTACATGAATCTCGTGAACGTGGAGATTGAAGATAACCCAGAAGAAGCCATGCGCCTGCTCGACCAGGCTCTGGAGATTGCAAAGAAATACGCGCCCGAACGTATGTTCGACATCGAGACCAGGAAATACCTCACTTATTTCACCAACGGCGACATCAAGAAATTCCAGGAAGGCTACGAAGCCTACCGCAAAGGCGTGGCCGAAGGCAAGTCGTCCGTACACGGTCGCAGCATGGAGGTCTATTATTTGGCCAGTCTCGGCAAGACCGACGAAGCCATCGCCCTTGCCAAGGAAGAACTGGGCGACGAGGGAGGCGATGCCATCGCAGATATATTGCAGAGAGCCGGTCGCTGGGAGGAAGCCTACAAGGCACTCAAAGAGGCCACAAACGACAAAGACTCTGTCAACAATGTGGTGCTGATTAACAGTATGCGGAGCATTAGCGATCAGTTGCGACTGGAAGAGATGGAGAAGCAGACGGCCCGCAACCGACTCATCGGCATGAGCATCGGTCTGCTGCTCTTAGGACTGCTCGTGGCCGCACTCTCCTATATCATACTCAACCGCCGCAAGCATCTGAAAGAACTGAAAATTGCCTACGACCACGCTTTGGAGTCGGACCGTATGAAGACAGCCTTCATCCAGAATGTGAGTCACGAGGTTCGCACGCCACTGAACATCATCAGCGGTTTCTCGCAGATCATCGCCATGCCCGAACTCACCAACAATAGCGAAGAACGCCAGCACATGGCACAGATGATGCAGAAGAATTGCCACCAGATTACCTCACTCATAGATGAAATGCTGGAACTCTCGTTCAGCGAATCGACGGAGGATGCCGTGAAGGAGGACACCGTGGAAGTCAACGATATGCTGCGCGACCTATTGCAGGAGAACCAGCCTCTCGTCAGTGCAGGCACGAATCTGGATTTCCAGACAACCATCAACGACGATTTCTCGCTGACCACCAACCAGATAATGCTCAGGCGGGCTATCGGTACATTGATTGACAATGCCATCAAGAACACCAAGGAAGGCACCATCACCCTGAAAACTTCCGTCCTCGGTAATCAACTGCTCATCGCAGTAGAAGACACCGGTTCCGGCATCCCCGACGATGAGGCAGAGCATATCTTCGAGCGCTTCGTCAAACTCGATGCTTTCAAGGAAGGTCTCGGTCTCGGACTGCCCCTCTGCCGCACACTCATCAACAGACTGGGCGGAAACGTGTTGCTCGACAGGACTTTCAAGGGTCCAGGTTCCCGCTTTGTCATCACCCTCCCGATAAACGATGACCATCAAGACGATTAATTAAATAACAACCATAATAAAAATGAGAAGAAACATTTTCACTATCCTGCTCGGCTGCCTGACAGCCGCCAGTTGCAACGCTGCCCAGAAGGTAGATGAGTTTACCACCAAGAGCGGCAAGAAAGTAACTATCACGTGCATCAAGCACGCCAGTCTCGAAATCAATTATGACGGTACGGAGATCCAGATCGACCCCGTGGGTGCCGGTGTCACACCAGTCACAGACTACAACCAGTTCCCAAAGGCCAACATCATCCTCATCACCCATGAGCACAAGGATCACTTCGAGCGCGAGGCCATCACCTGCGTCCGCACACCGGCCACCACGGTCTACTCGAACACAGCCGTCTACAATATGTTCCGCAACAGTCTCCCGCTGAAAAACGGCGACAGCATTACCTACCGTCAGGACATCACCATCAAGGCCGTGCCTGCCTACAACTACACCGAGGGTCGCACACAGTTCCATCCGAAGGGACGCGACAACGGCTATATCCTCAGCCTCGACGGACTGCGCATCTACATTGCCGGAGACACGGAGGACATCCCCGAGATGGCCGATTTGAAGGACATAGACATTGCTTTTTTGCCCTGCAACCAACCTTACACGATGACCGTCGACCAACTGGTAAAGGCAGCCCGTACCATCATGCCGAAGGTACTCTTCCCCTACCATTTTAGTCAGACACCCATCTCACAAGTGGTTATGAAACTCGCTGGCAGCGGCATCGACGTCCGCATCCGCGATTACCAGTGATTAAAGCGATTCGACAAACAAAACCTACGTCTTGTGGTTATAGTGTCTGATGAGCAAGCCGATGCCGATGAAGGCCAGCACGAACTCGAAAACTACAATACAACTGTATATCATAATAATTCTTTTTAATAATTTCGTTAAAAAGGGGAAACGTTATCTCACGACAGGTCGCCCCGTTGAACTTATATAATAATACACGTATGCGCACAAATCTTTGCATGGCAAAGCGGCAAAGCCGAATGGCGCTGAACCAAAAAAGTAATGCTTGCGCCTCACGTCCTTACATCGAGGGTCGTTTGGCATTTTACCGAAAAAGGCTGGTCTTCAGACTTTCCTCCACTCCCAAGCGCCTTCTCAAGAATTCTCAATGGCGTTTATGCTTAGGAGCCATAATGGAGTTCACTGCTGCGGGACAGTCGGGGATTCACACCCCAGTTCCCAATTAATCGCGGCTAAGCGAACCTTTACGGGTGACTCTTTGCAGAATCACGATGCAAAGGTACAACTTTTTTTGAAAAGTCAATGCGTTTTTCCTGTATTTTTATGAAATCGTTAGAAATATTTGGTTATCCTCGCATTCTGGAAGTTGTTCATCTCGTTCATCATGCGGGCGGCGGAATCGATAATGGGGAAAGCACAAAGGGCACCTGTACCTTCACCTAATCGCAATCCTAAATGCAATAAGGGGCGCGCACCAAGAATGTCTAGCATCATCTTATGACCACTCTCATCGCCACAATGTGTAAAGATCATATAGTCCTTTGAGGCAGGATAAAGTCGGGTGGCAGCCAAAGCACAAGCCGTCATGATAAAGCCATCTATTAATATAATAAGGTGTCGCTCGGCAGCACGGAGCATGGCTCCGATGGCTGCTATCATCTCGAAGCCGCCAAAATAAGCCAGAGGGCGAACACAAGAGTCCTCTGTGTTCGTGAACCGCTCGACAGCCTTTGAAAGGACCTCGTATTTGTGGCGGACGCCCTCACAATTAAGACCTGCGCCTGCACCTATACAATCTTTCAAAGGGATGTTGCCAAAAAGACTCATCCAGATACTTGATGGTGAGGTATTAGCAATACCCATCTCGCCTATGCAAAGGATGCGACAACCCTCATCGGCACAGTCATCAACCAGGTCGCAGCCTACTTCGATAGCCTTGTCGAACTCCTTGTCGCTCATGGCTGGCTCATAGAGAAAATTCTTTGTCCCTCGTGCTATCTTGCGGTTGATGATGCCTTCTACGGCAGACAGATCATAGTCTACACCGACATCCACGATACGTAGTTTGAAGCCGTGCTGGCGACAGAACATGTTGACACCTCCTCCACCACGGGTGAAATTGATCATCTGTTGCCAGGTAACCTCACGAGGTGATACGCTGACACCCTCACGTTCAATACCATGATCGCCCCCTAAAAGCAGATGACAGGGATGGGCAAGACTTGGCCCTAATGTCTGTTGAATCAAACACACCTGCATAGCCAGTTCCTCCAAACGTCCCAACGAGCCCTTGGGTTTATTCAGATTGTCGATCTTGGCTTGAATCTCCGCCTGCAACGACTTGTTTGTGGGTTGTATATCGAACGCCTTCATCAACTTTTCACTATTCACTTTTCACTTCCACTGGTATTCCACTTACCATCAGAATCACCTCATCTGCCTTGGAGGCTATATATTGGTTCATCCATCCTTGCAGGTCGGTAAATTGACGCTGGATGGCATTATCACTGATGCCACCACTGCCAATCTCGTTAGTGACAAAGATATAGGTGGCATCCTTCGACGTGAAGGCATCAAACTCTGCCTTGGCCAATTCCAGCGACTTATCGACATTGGAGTCGTTAGTGAAGAAGAAATTGGTGAGCCAAAGAGTCACACAATCGATGACCACCACTCTACCCGTCATATCGTGACGGCTCAGGTTAATTTCCTCTTCGATATTTGTCCATTGCGGCCCACGACGCGCCTGATGTCTGCGAACGCGCTCTCGGAACTCTTCGTCCCATACATGTGCCGTAGCCATATAGACAGGATTGTCCGAGAGATTTAATGCCAGTTCCTCAGCCTTGCTGCTCTTCCCTGAGCGCTGGCCACCCGTGATGAGAATGATTCGTTTCATAGCGGATTCATATAGTTAATGGCACTGACTACCAGATAGACTGTCAACTCCACCAGCAGGCACACTGCGCCACAGCAATCGCCCGTATAGCCGTGAATCTTTCGCCATATCAACAGGTAGAGCATATAGAATGTAATAGCAGGAATGAAGATCATCACCTGCCAGTCGAGCCCCATCATCCAGATGAAGAACAGCATCGCAGGCAATCCCTGAATGGCCAGACTGACACCTGCCCAAGCATTAAACTTCCGATAGACGGTCTTGGCCTTCGCCTCCTCCTCGTTTCTGGCATACGGCATCATCAGTATCAGTTGCGAGGTCACCATCTTCGAGAACGTATCGGCTGCCAGCACCATAAAAGCGGCACAGTAGGCCGGAATCGAAATGAGCGTAGCCGCCAGAAGCAGTTCGTAGAAGATAAGTCCCAGCACCCCATACGTGCCAATACGGGAGTCCTTCATGATGTCGAGGATGCGCTGACGTTTATTGCCTCCACCACCGAATCCGTCGAAGAAGTCGGCCAGTCCGTCCTCATGCAGTGCACCAGTAATCAGCAGACGGACGGCGATGGCGAGGAGCACCGTCACACTATAAGGCAGTACCAGACTACCAAAATAGATGATGAGTCCCATTGCTCCACCTGTGAGCCAGCCTGTCAGTGGCCAGTGCTCCACGACTGTCTGATAGCACGCCTTAGGCGGCTCGTGCAGTCGCCAGAAAGGCAGTCGTGTAAAAAAGATGAACGCTGCCCAAATGCGGTCGTACCAATGTGTCTGGTCGATATTTGTCTGCATATTATTCGAAATTGTTTGTATAAAAGCCTTCAAAGAATCATCTTAATCTCGCTGAGTGTTTCGACTGCAAAAGTAAGATTTTGAGGAAATTCTTGGGAAGGGACCTGCCAGCGATTGAATAGCATCGCATCGAGCCCGGCATTGAGAGCACCGATGATATCACTCTGCAAATTGTCACCAATCATCAGCGTGTCTTTTTTGTTGGCGCCTGACACTTTGAGGGCATAGTCGAAGTAGAGGGACGATGGTTTGTTGACACCAGCGTCCTCACTCAGGATGATAGTGTCGAAATAGTCTCTAAGGCCACACGCAGCCAACTTCTTATACTGCACCTCGTGGAAACCGTTACTGCACATGTGCATACGGTAGCCTTTCTGTTTCAGATAGTCCATCAGTTCGTGGGCACCATCGATGACACCAGGTTTCGAGGCACAGAAGTCGAGAAACTTGTCACTCATTTCCAGACACAATTCTTTTGTAACCTCAATACCTTTGCCCACACTTAAAGGCCGACGGAAGCGCTCTACAATCAGATAATCACGGGTTATCTCTCCTTTTGCATACCTTGTCCAGAGGTCGATGTTCGCAGTCCAGTAGGCATCATAGAACACTTGCGGATTGTCGAAGTACCGATCCAGACGAAAGCACTCAAATGTCTCGCTCAGAGCAATGACTGCATTACCGTGCGTATCGTAAAGCGTATCATCAAAGTCAATAAAAAGATCTTTATATTCCATAAACCTCTCAAAACTACAAGTGTTTCTTCGGATAGAGAGCGTCCCACCAGGTGGGGTCATCTTTGAGCCACTTGGCAAACCACGCCATCTGCGTGGCAAGCCATTTCTCTTTCTTGCCGTATTCGAGGATATGGTGGTTCTCACCTGCCACCTCGACAAGGGCAACCTCGCGGCCTAAGAGTTTCAAGGCAGTGAACATCTGGAGACTCTCGATGAGGGGCACGTTGGTGTCGGCATTACCATGAAGCAACAGCAACGGCGTATGGATCTTGTCGGCATTGAACAGTGGCGACTGATCGACGTAGAGTTGGCGATGCGACCAAGGATAACTGTTGGCCATCGACACCTCACTGTAATTATAGCCCCAGTAGCCTTCGCCCCAGTAACTGGTATGGTTGGTGATGCCGGCATGACTCACGGCAGCGGCAAAGATATCCGTCTGTGTCTGGAGATACTGTGTCATAAAACCACCGTACGAGGCTCCCATGCAACCAATCTTCTTAGGGTTGATGAAAGGATGCTCCCTGCAAATCTGTTTCGTACCCTCGATGATATCCTCAGCAGGACCACGCCCTGCCGTGTTCACATGGCGCGAAGCCCACTCCTGGCCAAAACCCGTAGCGCCGCTAGGTTCAAGGATATAAGCCACATAACCAAGGGAGTTCCAGTACTGCGGAGCATAGGGTGACTCAAAATAACGGCTCACGGGCGAGCAACCACCATAATAATACACAATCATCGGATATTGTTTCGAGGCATCGAAATCCTTCGGCAGATAAAGACGACCATAGACGGTGTCGCCCTTGCTATTCTTGAAGTTCCAATCCTCGCAAGTGCCTACCTCTGCATCGCCAAGGGCTGTTGCACCATCAAAGAAGGTTGTAGTCTTTGATTTCTTGGCTGCTGCAGAGAGGTCGAGAACATACGCCGAGGCGGGCTCCATCGTCTTATAGGAGAGGTAGGCGATGGCGGGGGCATGAGCCGCCGCATCGAAGCGGTAGACATAGTCGCCCTCGGCAGGGAGTTTCGTAATCTTACCCGTCTTGGGATTGAGTGAGAAGAGATTCACGTAGTCGCGGTCTTCGGCAGAGAAATAAATCTGTCCGTCAGCCCACGACCAGTCAGGTCCTCCATCAATGGAGGGATCGAAATCCTTTGTCATCGGCGTGACTTTCTTCGAGGCGATGTCGTAGAGGAAGAGTTCGTTCTCCGTCATGCTCGGCGTGACATCGGCAGGCAGTTGGCATCCGATGCGATCGAAGGCTTCAGGTGTGCCAGTAAAGAAAATCTGCGTACCATCCGGCGAGAATCCGCAACTACCCAGGAATCCGATACAGGTAAACAAAGTGTCTATCTTCAAGGTCTGCGCATCTATGACAAACACATCCTCCACCTCTGTCGGACGCTTGGTCAGACGGGAATAGGAAGAGATGACGAGCAATTTACGACCATCCTGCGAGATGTCGGCAAGACGTTCGCCTTTCGAGCCGAAGGTGATGCGCTGGGTGATGCCAGTGGCTATGTCGTACTTGGCCAGGTACCGTCTGTCGCGCCAACCGGGTTGACGGTCATCCATCTCCAGAACCTCAAAGACATCCTTGTCCTCCTTCGGTCCTTTTTCCTCTATTGAGATAATCAGGTAGTCCTCAGTTGGAGCCACGGTATAACTGCCCTCTGGAATGTCGCAGGCAAAACGGGTACGGGCACCGTTGCGAGGCTCCACCTTATATAATACGCGTTTGTTGCCTTCTTTCTCTTCCTCCAGCCACGCAATGCTCTTGGGCATCCAACGAGGATTGTGTGACGGACGGGAGACGAGGCGCTGGGTCTTGGTCTCGCGGAGTTCGTAGTCCCAACGGCTGTTGCCGCCCCGTTCCGTCGTCTGATAAGAAAGCACCACCAACTGTCCGTCGGCAGAGAGGGAGACACCTCTCACACGCTTGCCGTCGGTGAGGTCGTGAACCATATAGGGATGTCTGGCTTCAAGTGTATAGGCAACCGTCTGTGGTGCATCAATGGTGACCTTGATGGAGTCGGTGTCTTTCGGCTCAGCAAGATACTTGATGGTGAAGGTATGGTGCTCAGGGGCGAGTTTCAGGTCGGGAGAACCTTCTGCTCCATCGATGAAGAGTTTGTAGTTCTTCGGTCCCTTCACCTCAATCTTTCCCTTCAGGTAGTCACTATTATTGACATAGAAGGAGAGCAGACCCACACTACGGTTTTCCTCTAACGAGGGCAACACCTGACCATCGAACATCCTCGATGCAGGTGATGACAGGCTCATGGCATTCATCAGCGTCTTGTCATCGTATTTCTTGCCCTGCACATCGACGGTGTCGAAGGCGACGGGTGCCGCCACAGCGTATGGGCCAGAGAGGTTAAACTGCGTGATGTCCGTCTTCACTTGCGATGATACAGTCATTGCCGTCATCAACATTCCAAAAATAAAAATCCTTTTCATATAATATGTACTTGCTAAAGCACAAAATTACATAATTATTCCGAACTACCCATTAAGATATCACGATTTATTCTTCCCCTTTAATTTATTTAACATATAACAAATCGTACATTGTATGTATTTTTGTTGCAATGAACGATTTTTGTTATCAAATGAAACATTATTTATTGTTTGTATCAGGTTTTAACTGTACTTTTGCAGCAGAAAGTTCAAACAATAAATGAGTAACAATATGAAAAAGTTAATGACAACAATCGCGGCTGCGGTGCTGATGGCGACATCAGTACAGGCTCAGGTGCAGCCGAATGTGCTGGGAGAGAACCATGCAATGGTACGAGTAGAGCAAGGAAAGAAATACCTGTTGCTACCCGTGCAGGAGAAAGAAGAGAACGCACACATTGCCGTGCTCAATGGAAAGAACGAAATGGTGAAGCGGCTGAACGTAAGACTGGCCGTAGATAAAGTAGATTATTTTGTCCCCCTGGAACTTAATCAGGCCATGTTACTCGACATCACTTTTCAGGGTGATCGTCGTACGACAGGTGCCGTGAAAGACTTTGTGTGCTGGAAGGAGATAAAACACAGTGACACGTTCGACACGACAAACCGTGAGAAATTCCGTCCGGCCTATCATCATACACCAGTGTACGGCTGGATGAACGATCCTAATGGTATGTTCTACAAGGATGGCGTGTGGCATCTTTATTATCAGTTTAATCCCTATGGCTCACAATGGGAGAATATGACGTGGGGACACTCCACGTCAAAAGACCTTATTCACTGGGAGGCCCAGCCCTTGGCAATCGAGTCCGACTGGTTAGGCACCATTTTCTCAGGGTCATGTGTGACTAATGGCAATGATGTCGTGGCTTTCTATACCTCAGCCGGACACCATCAGACGCAGTCGATGGCAGTATCCAAGGATGGCGGACTGACATTTGAAAAGTTCAGTGGCAATCCAATCCTGACGAGCGACGCACCGGATTTCCGTGATCCGAAGGCATTCTGGAATGAAGAAGCAAAGGTATGGAACCTCATTCTGGCCGCTGGTCAAGAAATGCGTATCTACTCATCGAAGGACTTGAAAGCATGGAAATACGAATCATCATTTGGTAAGGAATATGGCAATCATGGCGGCGTATGGGAGTGCCCTGATCTGTTCAAGATTGACAATAAGTGGGTGCTGTTATGCAACATCAACCCTGGTGGACCATTTGGGGGCTCGGCCACACAGTATTTTGTGGGCGACTTCGATGGTAAGAAATTCACCTGCGAGTCGATGCCAAAGGTGACGAAGTGGATGGACTATGGTAAAGATCATTATGCGACAGTGTCGTTCTATAATGCTCCAGCCAACCGTCGTGTGGTGCTGGCCTGGATGTCAAACTGGCAGTATGCCAACCAAGTGCCAACCAAACAGTTCCGTAGTGCCAACTCCATCCCTCGTGATCTCGGCATTTTCAAGTATAATGAGGAGACTTATGTGAGCGTGAAACCCTCTGAAGAAATGCTAGCCGTGCGTGGTCAAAAAATAAAGAAGCCAACAGAGACCTGCGAGATTGTAATAGATGTAAAAGGGTCAGCCACCATTGAGTTGTCGAATGCAAAGGGTGAGCAAGTCATGATGAACTATGATGCCCAGAAGCAGACCTTCTCTATGGATCGCACGAAGAGCGGCGATGTGAGTTTCAGCGAAGCCTTCCCCTGCGTAACGACGGCTCCCACCTACGGCAGTATCCGCCAACTGCGTCTTTTCATCGACCGCTGTAGTATCGAGGCTTTTGACAGCGACGGTAAGATGGTCATGACCAACCTCGTGTTCCCCAATGAGCCTTATAATATTATTAAGGTAAAGGGAGGCAAAGCAACCATATTCGAAATCAACAAATAAAAATATCATCATGAGTAAAGTCAACAAACTCGCCCTCATCCCTGTGATGCTCTGCTTCTTCTGCATGGGTTTCGTGGATTTGGTGGGCATCGCTTCCAACTACGTGAAAGAAGACCTGGCACTGAACGACTCGACAGCCAACATCTTCCCTTCACTCGTGTTCTTCTGGTTCCTCATTTTCAGTGTCCCTACTGGAATGTTGATGAACAAAATCGGACGCAAGAAGACTGTACTGCTCTCACTCGGCGTGACGGTACTGTCGCTGCTGATTCCTCTTTTTGGCAATAACTTCGCCATCATGCTGATTTCATTCTCATTGCTGGGTATCGGTAATGCACTGATGCAGACCTCACTGAATCCATTGGTATCGACAGTGATGGGTGGGGGCAATCTGGCATCGACACTCACCTTCGGACAGTTTATCAAGGCAATTGCCTCATTCCTGGCGCCTTATCTGGCTATGTGGGGTGCTACACAGATGATACCTTCGTTCGGTTACGACTGGCGTATCCTCTTTGGCATCTACTTCGTCATCGGCATCCTGGCTACTGCTTTGTTAGGCGTAACACCTATTGATGAGCCAAAGATAGAAGGCAAGGTATCGACCTTCGCAGAGTGCTTTAAGTTATTGGGTACACCTATTGTCCTACTGTCATTCTTCGGTATCATGTGTCACGTAGGTATTGACGTAGGTACCAATACCACCGCTCCGAAGATTCTGATAGAGCGTTTAAGTATGACATTGAATGATGCCGCCTTCGCCACAAGCCTCTATTTTATCTTCCGTACCATCGGTTGTCTGACGGGTTCGTTCTTCCTCCGGTTACTGCCTACCCGTACCTTCTTTATCATCAGCGTTGTCATGATGGCCTTATCCATGTGTGGACTCTTCATCGGAACGGAGAAATGGATACTCTATACAGCCATCGCATTGGTAGGTTATGGCAATTCGAACATCTTCTCCATTTGCTTTGCACAAGCACTCACCTCAATGCCCGAGAAGCAGAACGAAGTCAGCGGTCTGATGATTATGGGACTTTTCGGTGGAACGGTATTCCCATTGTTGATGGGCTTTGCCAGTGATGCCATGGGGCAGGCTGGTGCCGTACTGATCATGGCCCTCGGCGTTATTTACTTATTCACTTATATCAAACAACTTAAAACCGTAAAAGCATGAAACGTTATATCGTAGGCCTCGGAGAGGCATTATGGGATGTACTTCCCGAAGGAAAGAAACTGGGTGGCGCACCTGCCAACTTCGCTTATCACGCAGGTCAATTCGGCCTTGATACCATCGCCATCAGTGCATTAGGTGAGGATGCCCTCGCAGAAGAGACAATTGAGGCTCTAAAGGAGCATGGATTGAACTACCTGATGCCACGCGTTCCTTATCCCACCGGCACCGTACAAGTAACACTCGCTGAAGGCGGTATCCCAACGTATGAGATCAAGGAAGGTGTGGCATGGGATAACATCCCCTATACTGATGAAATGGCAGAAATCGCCAAGAACGCCCGTGCCGTCTGTTTCGGGTCATTGGCTCAGCGAAACAAGGTCTCACGTGAGAATATCCGTAAGTTCCTGGCTGACACCCCTGCCGACAGCCTGAAGATCTGCGACATCAACCTGCGTCAGCAATTCTATTCAAAAGAGGTGCTCGAAGACTCATTCCAACTGTGCAATATCCTGAAAATCAACGATGAGGAACTGGTAGTTGTGAATCGGATGTTTGGCTATGATGGGTTGGACATGCGCCAGACCTGTGAGAAGATGGTACAGGACTATGGGCTAAAGATGCTTGTGCTGACCTGTGGTACTAATGGATCTTATGTGTTTACCGATGATGGCTTGACCTCATTCCAAGACACGCCAAAGGTTGAAGTAGCCGATACCGTTGGCGCCGGCGACTCATTCACGGGTTCCTTCTGTGCTTGCATCCTCAATGGCAAACCCGTTCAGGAGGCTCACAAGACCGCCGTCCAGATAAGTGCCTTCGTCTGTACCCAGAATGGTGCAATGCCTACCATTCCAAAAGAATTCATCTGATACGACGTCATTCAATCATAACAAAAAAGGCGCGACTCATCACGAGCCGCGCCTTTTTTTACCAAACTAACAATTAACTTAACCAATTACATGTATGAATCTAAATCTGGTGCAAAGATACAACAAATCACTATTGACAGCGATAAGATATGTTTCAAAGACAAACAAAAATCGTTCATCGCAACAATAATGTAAGCAATGAACGATTTTTATTACCAAATACGATTAAGAGTTCGTATCTGCGCCTCATAGGTGGCTCCAATGATCGTCAGACTATTATATAGAGACTGCGGGAATACAAGGTTGGTCATTGACATTGTTCCATCCTTTGTGAGTATCTCAACAGACGACTGATCCACAAACATATCTATCGTAACCGTTTCGCCCTCTATATTCAGAGGTGCTTGCATCGAAGGAATGGAGAAACTGCCGTTAAAACTGGTCTTGCCAGTAGCAGCAGTACGATGAGCAGTCAGTGTACGGGCATTGGCATTGATGTCAATCACGTATTTCTCATCCTGGCTGTTGCTGAGCGTGATGGTCGAGTTCTTGTCTAACAGGAGAGTCAAGCGCAACTGATAGGCATCTTTCGCATCAATCGTTGTGCCTACATTCTGCCATGTTCCAGCAATCTTGTCGATTTCGTTCACCACTGGGCAGCAGAGCAAAGGTTTACCATTAAACGCTGTGAGTTTCAGTTCACGGGGCAGCGTCATGGCAGAACGCCAGGGTGAACAGGGTACATCGCCGGCATAACTCCAGTTGTTCATCCAACCAATCATGATTTTACGGTCAGCAGTATTTGACCACGTGACACCTGCATAGTTGTCCATACCATAGTCGAGCCAAAGGGGATAGTCGAGGGCATCGGCTTTGAACTCCTTACCGTCAAAGTCACCGACGAAGTACATCATACCAGAGCCAAGGATAGGACCACCGGGATTCACACTGACCAGCAGCACCCACTTGTCGCCGAACTGCAACAGATCAGGACATTCCCATTGTAGATTTGGACGGCCAGGCAGTTCTACGATAAAGGTGCTAAGTTTACTCCATGTCTTCATATCGGTAGAGCCGAAGAATTCAATTCCTTTGCTCCAGCCTTTTGCCAACGACATAATCCATTGTTTGGAGTCAGCATGCCAGAATACCTTGGGGTCACGCTGTCTGTCATCGTTATTCTTAATAACGGGGTTGGCCACGTAGCGTGTAAAGGTCTTACCGCCATCGGTAGAATAAGCCATACTCTGCTGCTGTCCGGCATCGCTTGCCGAGGTGTAGAATGCCACCATGGCACCTGCTCCGAATCCTGCAGTGTTGTCCTTATCGATGACGGCAGAGCCCGAGAAGATGTCACCAAGTTCATCGCGTGTCAGGGCTACGGTCTGCTCCTTCCAATGGAATAGGTCAGTGGAGGTGGCATGTCCCCACGACATATTGCCCCAATTGTTACCCTGCGGGTTGTACTGATAGAACAGGTGATACGTTCCATCGGCATACACCATCCCATTGGGGTCGTTCATCCAGTTCTTGGCAGGAGTGAAATGAATCTGCGGACGGTACAACTCTTTATAACTGTCAGCAGTAGGTGTCGGTGGTGTTTCTGGTTCTTGGGGTGTTGGCGTGGGTGGCGTAGGAGGCGTCGGTGTTTGCTTCGGGTCGTCACCCGAACAACCAATAATGGTAACCGCCATTGCAGCGGTTACCATCATCATGGAAATTCTATTTAACAGTCGCATAATCTCTGTAATCTAAAACTATTACTTATCTCGTCTTCAGATATTCCAGAGAGTTCTTGGCAAGTGTGAGCACATTATCCTGATAGATGTTGTTCTTCGGATGCGCGCTCTTGTCTGGGGATCCGTCACGGTTCTTCATCGAGAACTCACAACCGCCATTACCGATACAGAGCAGTGTACCCTGGAACTCGGTGTTGCCTTGTTGAGCCTCCCAGACATTCATCTGGCTGACCCACCAAATCTGACTGTCCCATGTGCCGAGCGGATAGATGCCATAGGTCTGTGTACACTGGGTGTAACAAGCCTCTTCCTGATTGCCGATACCGGTCCAGAGACTGGGCAGATTGAAGTACAGGCAGTTGTGATCTTCCGTCCAACCCGGGCCCTTGAAGGCAATAAGTTTCGTGTCGGGAGTGGTCTCCACCTCCAGTCCTTTGTAAATAGGATGTGTCGAGTGATCCTTCTTGAACTTGTGGTCGGGGTTCAACTCTACAGCCATTCTCCATACATCGTCATTGATACCACCTTCACCGAAGCCGAAGGCGTGATCATTGTTCTTCATATCATCGAGGTTGATACGGCCCAGATGACCAGCATAGACTGTAGCATGGCTCCAGAGCAGCATGCTTCCGCCCTCCTTATACCACTCTTTAATGAATGGTGTGGCAGCCTCCACGTCGGCAGGGATGTTCCATACGTCGCTTTCGCCTACGCCCTCAAGGTCGCGCAGCCAGAACAGTACACGGAATGGCTCGATGACATCGACAGATACAATATCTGTAAAGGGAACGAACTGTGCTGTAGGATAAGTCTCGTGGAGCCAGAGCCATGCAGAGGCCTCATCGTCGTCGCCCTTCTCAACCAGTTCCTCAGGTGTTGCATATACACTCAGGAAACCGATGGCTGTCTTACCGATACGGAGTGACGAGGTGGTAGAAAGAGAGGTTCCCTTTTCGTTCTGGGCAACCAACTTTACTTCCCAGGTGTCACCAGTCTTGACATCACTGATGGTATAACTTGTCGTAGAGCCTGAGAGTGTCTCATTGATGGTCCTCACACCGTTGGTGGCAGTGAAGAGAATGCTTGAAGCATCGGCAGCCTTGTTCCATACTACCAGTGCATCGTAGCCGCCATCCTTGTCAACCTGACTCATCTGTACGCCACTAATAGTGGTGGCACCTTCACGGGTATAAGACTTGATGACACCTGTAGAGACATTCGTACCATCGGTGAGTTTGAACACATACTCAAACGGCACGTTAGTAGGCACGTTCTTATGGGTAAAACTATTGCCGCTGACAGTCTCGCTTGACGAGATCGTTCCGTTGCGATAGATAGTAACTCGCATCTGAGCAGTCTGAGCCGGCCATGTCCAAATGTAGTCATCGCCAGAGAGTTGACCTGTGATCTGTGTCACATCAGGAGCATTGAGTTTCATTGCCTCGCGGTCGATGTCCTTGTCCTGACAAGCGGTCAGGACTAAGGCAAACATCGCCATTATAATGAATGATATCTTTTTCATAATTCTATTCAATTTTCTTCTTAACTTCTTAACTACTTAACTTCTCAACTACTTAATTGTATCCCTTGTTCTGGGTGTAAAGACCAGGCACGTAGTAGAGTTGGATATAAGGCAGAGGGAAGTACTCGTTCTTGCCCGGAGTATAGTGGGCATCCTTGTAGTACTGGGCGTATGTCTGACCTTCGTAAACCACATCTTTCTCTTTCTCAAAGAAAGTGTTCAAAGTCTGAGAGGCAATACCCCAACGGCGCAGGTCGAAATAGCGACCACCTTCCATAGCCATTTCCAGACGGCGTTCCCACTGCAGGCACTTACGAGCCGTTTCCTTATCCTGGAAATAATTGGCGGGATAGAGTGCAATCTCGCACTGATCCTTGGCATATCCGATGTGCTTGTCGACAGAGTTCTTGGCACGGTTGCGGATATCGTTGATTATGGTGCGGGCACCTTCCAAGTCGCCAGTCTCAATCATAGCCTCAGCACGCATCAGCATCACATCGGTATAACGGAGCACATAGTCGTTCATAGCGAATGCCTGCCAAGGATTGTCGAATGTCTCACCCTTGGAACGCTGTGGCACTTCCTTCAGTGAAGCATAGTAGCCATAGGTATTAGGCGTACGAGAGTTGTCGGTAGTCATTGTGTACTGAGCCTCGTATTTGTAAGGGAATGTAGGCATACCTACTGTATGGAACAAACGGGGATCCCACTTCTGTGCTGTTGGCACACCGTTGGTAGGATAGGCAATCTCCTTGTTATAGTCATCGAACATGGGCAGACCGTCCTTGGTCTTGAAGGCGTTGACAAGGTTCTGTGTGGGCTTGTGGAAGTCCCAGCCGCACGACCACATCTGCCAGCAGCCATTCAGCATATTACTCCAGTTGGCACGACCATACAGGGTGTTGTCGTCCTGATAGTCAGAGTGCTGTACAGCGAAGACGCTCTCCTTGGAGTTCTTGTACTCAGGCAGGAAGATATCACCAAAGTCCTCCAGATATCCATACTGAGAGTTCTGTACCTCCTGGGTGTACTTCAGTACTTCTTGCATATACTGACTGTTAATGTGGCTTACACCTGTAGTTGCCTCGTAGCCATCACCCCAAGCCATTGTCAGGTAGCACTTGGCCAGATAGGCAGCAGCGGCAATCTTGTTGGCACGTCCGCCTTGAGCCTGATTTGTAGGCAGCACATCATAGGCAGCCTTGAAGTCGGCCACAATCTTCTGCATCAGTTCATCGTGTGTAAACTCGTCGTTACGGGTCTGCTCCTCAGAGTGTACCTTATAAACCTCCTCATCAATCCAGGGCACCTGATTCCAGAGTTGCACCAACTTGAAATAGAAATGAGCACGGAGGAAACGAACCTCACCCTCACGGATAGCCTTTGTCTGTGCATCCATAGTCTCGCTGTTGGCCAGCGATACCAGTGCACGGTTGCAACGACTGATTGAACAATAGAAGTGGTACCACAGTTCATCCATGTGGTCGGGAGTTGAAGCGGTCAGTGTCGACCATACCTCTACGGGATGATAGTTGGTATCGGTGGTTCCCGAACCGCCCTTCATGGCATCGTCAGAAGATACGTCGCCGTAAGGCCAGAGATTAAACGGATAGGTGTACCAGTCGTCGCCGAGTTTGGCGTATGCAGCAGTCACCATCTCTTCGGGCTGGCTCATTGCCAGGTCTTCATTGATAACGCCCTTGGGGGTTACGTCGATGAAATCGTTGCAAGAAGTCAGCGTACCGCAAACAATCAGACCTGCGCATATTGCTTTATATATTGTCTTCATAACTATAAATTCTAATTTCTAAATACTTAACTCTTAATTAAAACGAAGTCTGGATTCCAAACGAGATACTGGTGCTGTTAGGATACATCCAACGGGGATTCTCAGGATCCGAACAGGTCAGACTGCTACTTTTTATGGTAAGCAGGTTGTGGCCAGAAACATAAACACGAGCGCTTGACATGTGGACTTTCTTTAGCAGGCTCTCGGGCAGGTTGTAACCAACCTGTACCTGACGGAGTTTACCATAAGAGCCATTCTCCACGAAGTAAGTAGATGTACGATTTTCACCGCCCGTATTGTTGGTAGTCAGTGCAGGAATGCTGCTGCCTGTATTAGCGGTGGTCCAGGCATCGAGCATGCGGTTACCCTTGTTGGAACCAGCATCGGTAATACTGTAGAAGTCGGTCTGGAACTTCTGATCATTGTACACGTCTTGACCGGCAACGCCCTGCCAGAACATCGAGAAGTCGAAGTCTTTATAACCTAATTCAATATTCAGACCCCAAGAGAAGTTAGGTACAGGACTGAAAATCCATGTCTGGTCCTGCTCGTTGATAATACCGTTACCATCCAGGTCAGCATATTTCAAGCCACCCACGCGGGCATTGTCCTGACCGCTTGCCAAAACCTCTTCACGGCTCTGGAACAAGCCATCTACAACATAACCTACGATTGAACCATAAGGATGACCGGACTCAACCAGATTCTCTTTGGCAGTGTGAACATACGAGCCAGTCGTTGTCTCAGGCAGGTAAGTCACCTTAGAACGGTAGAAGTCGAGGTTACCGTTGATGTTGTACGACAGACCGTATTCTGTAGTATGACGATAGCCGAGTGCGAACTCCATACCCCAGTTCTGGAGGGAAGGTCCGTTCAGCCAACTGGCACCACCTTCACCCATCGAGCCTAGATAGGCGGGGTTGATCAGCATATCTTTCACCTTTTTAATATATGTATCGAATGTACCATAGATAGAACTACCCAGGAAGCGGAAGTCAAGACCGACATTCCACTGCTCAGTGGTTTCCCACTTCAGGTCGTTGTTCTGAGCCTGTGTGGCACGGAATCCTGATGGGAATATACCGCTGCCTGCCAGTCCGAGGTCGTATGCAGTTGACTCGTTGCGACCACCACCGTAGGTAGCAGCATAGAGACCATAGCGGGCATAGTTAGAGATAGCCTGGTTACCAGTCTGTCCCCAAGAGGCACGTACCTTGATATCATCTATCCAGTCCTGTCCGAGGTGCTGTGAGATACGATAACCGAGCGTAGCAGCGGGGAAGGTACCGTAGCGGTTGTTCTCACCGAAACGGCTGGAACCGTCATGACGGATAGTGAACGAAGCGAGCAGCAAATCCTTCCAGTTATAGTCAATCTTACCAAAGAAGGATACGAGGGCGTAGCCTTCCTGGATACCACCAGCGCGCTGTGTGCCAGTTGCGGCATCAGGATACATATAGTCGTAATTCTCAAGTGCAAACATCTGTGCATAGGCATTTGATCTGTCTTCCACGTCCCTGTGGAGTTCAATACCACCCAACACGATGAACGAGTTGTCAACACCGATGTTGAAGTTATAGTTGGCTGTGTTAGACCAGGTCCACTTAACCGAAGTCTTGGCACCCATGTTGGCTGATGGGGTAGAGTTGTTCACCACATCTGAATGCCAGGTGTAAGTCACGCTGTGAATATTCTCCGACCACAAGTCGAGACCGAAGTTAGAACGGAGCGTCAAACCCTTGATGGGCTGAATGTTCACAAAGGCATTACCAAAGATACGCCACATCTTCAGACGATTGTCGCGGTTGTGATAGAGTTCACGTAGAGGGTTCTGACGGTCGCTCATGCCACCTACAGGGCCAGAGAAAGTCACGCCATCCTCCTCATAGACGGGCAGTGTCGGAGCCATCTTGAGTGCGTTCTCCAGAGGCTGGCAGTCAACCTGATTAGAATAGGTGATGGTTGCATTCTCACCCACGGTGATCATCTTGTTCACCTTGAAACTCGTGTTGATACGGCCTGAGAAACTCTCAAAGTCAGTGTATTTCAGAATACCGTTGTTTTTCTTGTAACCGAACGAGAAAAGGGCTGATGATTTTTCTGTCGCATTAGAAATCGACAGGTCATAGTTCTGTGAGAAACCTGTGCGCGAGATCTCCTTCAGCCAGTCAGTGTCACTGAAACGCATGGTTCTGGCATCGTTCAGATAGCCACCATTCTTACCGTTCACGGTAAAGGCCTGCATCTCTCCGGTTGCCGGGTTATAGGCCTGTATCTTCACACCATCTTGGGCATGCAGTGTCAGTCCGTAGTTGTTGGCGTATTGCTCTGGGTCCAAGCCATCGTTCATAGCAGCCTGGGCCATGGCAGTGGCATACTCTGCCGTATTCGACAAATTCATCATGCTCTGCTTGTTATAGAACTGAGCAGTCAGATTAGCCGAAAAGTCCACCTTTACCTTGTCACCTTTCTTACCGCTACGGGTGGTGATGATAATCACACCATTGGCAGCGCGGCTACCGTAGATAGAGGCTGAAGCAGCATCCTTCAGTACCTGCATCGACTCGATATCGTTCATGTTCAGTGTGTTCAGATTAGTCGTTGTGGGCACACCATCAATTACGAACAGAGGATCCTGTGAAGAGTTAAACGAGCCGATACCACGGATACGAACGGTACCTGCACCTACAGGCGAACCGTTGCTGGTGATGGTCATGCCAGGCACCTTACCTTGCAGGGCTCGCATCGGGTCTGTGTCAGAAGAGGTTTTCAGTTCCTTGGTCTCCACAACAGACACAGAACCTGTCAAGTCTGCCTTACGCTGGGTCTGATAACCTGTCACAACAACTTCGGCCAGTTCCTTGGCATTGTCCTTCATCACAATCTGCATACCGTTCTGGGCAGGCAGTTCCTGTGTCTCGTAGCCGATATAGGAGAAAACAAGTGTCTTACCTGTGGCTACCTTAATCTTAAAGTTACCGTCGAAATCAGTAATCGTACCGTTCGAGGTTCCTTTTTCCATCACCGTGGCACCGATGACTGTCTCGCCTGTGACATCAACCACCGTACCACTGATCTCACTCTGCGCGTACATTATAGTACTTGTCAGAAGAGCCAACAAACTTAGAAAAAGTTTCTTTAGTTGTTCCATTGTTGAAATTTTAAAAGATTAGTACTCTTGTGAATTAAATCTGTTGCAAAGGTACTAACCTTTGTGGTTTGGTGCTATAAAAAAACGTTCAAACCACACATAAAAATGTTACATGAAACAAAACTGCGATACTTTTTATAATATTTGTTATTGGCTAAAATACATGCAAAAGTGGCTATTCTCTGAATTCCATAGGCAATTTGCCGAATTGTTTCTTAAAACAATTGGCAAAGTAACTTGAAGAATTAAAACCCACTTCGTAAGCGATTTCAGCCACAGTCTTTGTTGTAGCATTTAACAAAAGTTTTCCTTTCTGCAATCGCATCTGGCGTAATAATTCCACTGGTGAGAGACCGGTCAGCGTTTTCACTTTGCGATAGAGTTGTACGCGGCTAATACCGAGTTGCTCCCCCAGTTCATCCATTTTCAGGTTGGGATTGGACATATTGATGCCAATAGCCTCTTTCAGTTGATCCATAA
Organism: uncultured Prevotella sp.; assembly: GCA_900320905.1. GTDB lineage: Bacteria > Bacteroidota > Bacteroidia > Bacteroidales > Bacteroidaceae > Prevotella. Next base: position 28,905 of record ONTZ01000015.1, on the reverse strand, counting down.
AGAGTTTGTCCTGGGTTGTTAACTTTACATCCTCAGACATTTTGTCTTGTTTGCTTGTATCAAACAGATGACGTAGTTGTCGACGAGTTGCTAAAAGATTGTAGATTCGGCTCACCAGTAGGTCAGCGCTGAAAGGCTTAGTCAGATAGGCATCGGCACCACTTTCATAACCCTCCATCTGCTGTCGTTCTTCACTACGGGCAGTGAGTAGTATGATGGGGATATGACTGGTGATGAAATCATCCTTCAGATGCTTACATAATTGTAGTCCATCCATTACGGGCATCATCACATCGCTCACAATTAAGTCGGGCACACTTTCACGAGCCAACTGCAATCCACTCTGTCCGTCACAAGCCTCTAATACATAGAAGCGGTGAGCCAACAGAGTGCGCAGATAACGGCGCATATCATCGCTATCTTCCACAATAAGGATATTGGGTAACTCGTCTGCATCTTCCTGGTTGAGCATCTCTAAATGGCTCTCAAGAACAATATTCTTAGAGGCATTCTGAGAAAGAGCATCCACTACAGTATCATCACTAACGGTGTTCTGCACTTCATGCCGGAAATTGAGGACATCCGATACCAGAGACTCCAACTGGGCTACATTACGGTCTACTATTTCCAATAACCCATGGTCATCGCCTTTCAGCGTATTGCGCTCCAATAGTTGTTTCACAGGTCCTGCAATAAGTGTCAGTGGAGTTTTCAACTGATGACTAGCATTTGTATAGAATTGGGTTTGCTCCTTGTTCAGTTGCTTCATACGGCGATGTGCACGGCGCGTCTGTCGTACACCCTGCCATGTCACTATAACTGCTACAATAAGTAGTAAGATGGCCAATACACTTGCCCAAATAATCTTCGTTTGCACATGGTATAGTCCGAAGTAATTGTCCAATTTTTCTTGAATCACTACCAAATCCTCGTTTTGGTGCATCAGTTCGTTGGCATAGCGTGATATCATATCCACATTCTCAGGCGTAATCAGCAGGATATTTAAAAAGTTCTCGCGCTCAAATGGCTGTCCATTTAAGATGTTTAGTGCCAAACGCACAATCTCCTCACCGTGAGTTGGATATACACAGGTGCCAGCCAGCCAGCCTTTCTGCACATATTGTATGCCTTCGTTGGGCAGTCCGTCTACGCCGATAACCTTTATCTGCTGCTCCAACTTGGCTTCGACTATAGCGCGGTGAGCACCTAACGCCATAAAGTCGCTGTGGCAGAACACGACATCGGGTTTGCGGCCTTCATCTATTTCCTTCTTCAATATATCGTGCGTGTGGTTGTCATCCCAGTTGCCGATAATGCAGCGATAGTTCACTTCCTTATATTGTTTTATGGTGCTTTCAAATCCCTGATGACGCTCTCGCGCCGGTGATGTGTTTTGCAAGGCTGCAATCTCCAGGACGTTTTGCCCTTCCGATTCTGCTGCAAGGCGTGAAGCATAATTAGCAGCAAGAGAACCGATAGCCACATTACTTCCACCAATAAAAGCAGTATAATCATCGCTATCTACCATTCGGTCGAAGAGAACAATGGGTATGCCTTTATCTTTAGCACGCTTTAGTGCTGGCGCAATCTTATAATCGTTAGGAGCCACAACTAATATGTCGATTTTGCTCTCCACCAGACTGTCTATCTGGCGTATTTGATCGTCCGACTGGTCATAGCAGTCTACTATTTCTACCTTTACATCCTGGTCAAACAAGTGCTGGGCGGCCAACATCTCATTGTTTACCTTGGTGCGCCACCAACCTTGCGAGCACTGGGAAACACCTATTTTATATATGTGTTCTTGCTGTGAGCACGCAGCAAGCATCAAAACCAATACTAGAAATAAAACTATTTTTTTCCTCATCATAGTTGTTTGAAATCAGTTTGCTGCTGCAAAGATAGCAAAAAAAGAATAAAAAAGTTCTTTGTTACAAAAAAAAGTGTGGGAAAAGGGGCCGGGATCATCAACCAAGAAGCAGAGGAAGCCATTCCGAAGTCGTTTTTTATGCCTGAGATTTCGGGCAAGCCATCCCCTGGGGTGCAAAACCTTGCCCTGAATTCGGGGCAGACTTTACCCCCAGTGGGGGGATTATATATAGACTAATGGCGTCTCTAATACTAAAAAGCGCCCGGACAATCCATCTGATGTCTGGGCGCATATAAGTTAGGATAATGTTCCTAAGAATTGATATCTACTTATTTTACAAGTACCTTGCGACCACCTACGATATAGATACCTTTCTCTGTAGGAGTAGCCACACGCACGCCAGTAAGTGTGTAGGTCTCGTTGGTAGCATCCTGATACATGTTTGTTTGCTGAATACCTGTAGACGTTTCTGTAATAATCTCGATACCCGGGCACTTGGCCTTAATGACATCCCAGTCTTCATCCCAGCGTCCAGCACCGCTTACGTCGAGTTTGGTTGCTGTTGGAGCCAGTTTGGCAGCCAACAAGGCATAGTCATCATAGGCTTCCGGATGCCAGTCACCATCCCAAGTACACTGATAATTACCCTTGCCGATGACACCGGTTACCGTCACCTCACCTGTCAGCGAGTTGTCGGGGAGTGCAAGAATGCCCTTGCCATCCACCATGGGACCTTCCATCTTGACATCATCGATATATATGGTCTGACCCACATTAGCCAATGCATCGCCACCATCCTCGAAAGGCCAAATCTCGAGCACCGTATTGCCTGTATCCGAAATCTTCTCATTGTCAGGACCAGCAGCAAACTCGAAGGTCAGGATGTTCCACTGATCAGCATCGCCACACCAAAACAGGCGTCCTGTAGAGTAGCCGCCATCGCCATCCTTTACCAGTTTCACCAGCACGTTGTGATTGATACTCATCTTGATGCGCATGGTCATGCGGCGCAGACCCTTGAAATCGACATCACCCAAAGGCAGACCTGCATTGCAGTGTTCCTTGTCCCAGCCACCAGGATTGTCTTTAGTGGTTATCTTCAAACACTTATTACCGTCTTCTTCCACTACGGTAGGTTCTGCACGGTTCCAGAATCCACCATCACTTCCTACTTCTTTGTCTTCGCCATCCCACAGCACGGTCTGAGCGTTACACACTGTTGCGGCAAACATCGTTGCCAGTAAAAATAATTTTTTCATTGTTGTTATATTATTATAATTATATGTTTATTGCTGGCTGACTTTCAAGTCGCTCACAGTGATGGAACCGCCGTAGTTATTAATACTCCAGCAGTTCTTCTGGATGCCATAGATACGCTGAGTATAGGCACAGACATCGTTGATGTACATCACCAAAACGGAGTTATCAGTATAGATATCGATGTTGTAGGTATTGTCGGCAGGACGTTCGAACCAGTAGCCATCAATGCCCTCGATGAACCCCTTACCTGCCGAGCCTTCCTGCTCAAAGTTAACCTTCCGGTGGTTATCATCCTCAGGATTGACGACAATCGTATAATACTTCTCCGAGTCTGTACCGCGAACAAACGATATACCAAACTTATCCCAGTTGTTCGAAGTCTTCACAGTGAACGAGATGTGGTTGCAAGTACCCAGACGACTGTAGAGCACATAGGCGTCATCACCACTCAGTGTACCACCATTATAATTGTTGCTGGCCTTTACACTTGCATCTGCAGTCTTTCCATACTTTGCAGCCATTGCAGGCACTGCACCGAGCGTCAGTGTACCATCGGCATGCTGGATAAGTTTGTGGCACACCAGCGCACCACTCCAGTTAGGTTCGTTACCATCACCAGCACCTACGTTGATATTTTTCTCATGGATGTCAGCACCTGAACGGAACGGACACCAGCCCCAGATATAACGATCGGTACCATTCGAGGCAGTCTTACCTGCGTAGAAAGCACGGCTGTCAAGCACGCCCTCATGGCCATCGGCAGGCCACTTTGGACCGTCGTTGAAGCAACTTTTCAGTTCCTCATAGGTCGAAGCCACCATATATTTCACTTTACGACTCCAACTTGTGCGGAAACTCTCACTATAGACCAGGTACCAGTAGTTGCCCATCTTGAAGATGTCTGGGCACTCTAGCATACGGTCCCAGATCATACGGATACGTCCCACGTGCTCCCAATTCTTCAGGTCGCTTGACTTGAACTCTGCGAATACAGGGTCACCACCACCATTGGGGTAGGTAGAGATGACCATGTGATACAGGTTATCATCGGCAACAAATATCTGTGGATCGCGGAAGTCATTGCCAGAGTAACCGAATTCAGGTCCGTTGAGAGTCCATAGTTCGTCCTTTGTCCAAGTTTTAAAGTCGGTTGATGTGGCACGCATCACTACCTCGCGGTTCTTGCAATGACCATTGTGACCAGTATAGTAAATATAGTACATACCATCTTTCTCGTAGGCACACCCCGTACCCAGGGCTGCATCTTGCTGATAGTCATTGCTTCCGAAGGGTATAATCTCACCCATAGACTCATAGTTGGCGCCGTCCTTGGTTGTTACTGCCCAGATAGGATGGAAGCGGAAAGTCATATTGTTTATGAATTCCTGAAGATAGAGCACCTTAAAATCACCAGATTTCTGATCATAGAAAGGCATTGGGTCGCCCACGCGTCCTACAGCAGGTGTATAGTAGGTCCCGAAGCCCTGTTCATCGGTAGGAGTGAAGAATGTTGTTGTACCATTCCAGTCCTTGGCGGAATCACCGCTGAACTCATCGTCGCTGCACGCTGTCAGCGCAGAGGCTGACAGCATGAGTGCGAATACTGAATATATCATTGTCTTCATAATCTTTTCAATTTTCAATTATTCAATTCTTCAATTTTACTTCGTCAAGTAATCAAATGCATTGAGCATAATCTGTCCCATATTGTCGTGATAGTTCGATTCATATGGGGTAGGAGAGTTCCAGTCAAAGAGTCCAGAGCCAAAGCAGATGATACCACCTTTACCGAACTCACCATTTGCAGTCTTCAATTCCCACGATGATACGCTGTTGTCGCCACCAAGAGCACGACCACCAGTCTTGGTCTCAAAGGCATCCTTACCATCTTGATAGGTATCCCAGAAACCATATTGTGATGTGGTGTTACAGATTGTGTATCCATTATCCAAAGTATAGACAGCATTGTCGGCTGCACCAGGATAGGTCTTTAGGTTCTTCCACAGTGAATGTGTAATGTCATAGGCATAGAAATGCCAAGGATCTTCACCCATGAGGTCGGAGCCTTCACCGCCTCCGCCACCCCAAACATTGTTGGGATAAGCATCTTCAGGCATTGCTCCAAGTGCGATGGCATAGTTTACTGCCGAACGTCCCAGTACAAATCCCACGCCCTTCTGCCAGAGTTCCTTCATCTTTGGCAGAGCAGTCATGGCACCATTCTCGGCCTCTGCAAAGCCGTTGTAATTACCGTATGACGAGCAATGACGGTGGAAGAAGACGAGTTTACACTTCTCTAAAGAGATGTTTCCGCTTGCTACGTCGCTCCATGAGGCATAGGCAGCACTCTCAATATTTCCTGTCAGCCACTTGGCAGCGGCCTTCTCCTCATCATTGAGTAACTCTATGTTCTCAGCCTCGCCCACGAATATTGCCACAGGATCGGCTATCAGTGTCACAAATACAGTATATACTGTTGTGGCTGTATTATCGTTCAGTGTTATCTGGAACGGCTCGGTAAAGTTTCCTTTAGTACCGCTGGCAGGACTGCAGGTAGCGTCCTCGCTACACTCTATTTCGAAAGTGGCATTGCTCAGGTCGATACCGCTGTTGGCCATCACACTCACGGTGATAGTCTTGTCCTGCTGGTTAATGGCACCTTTCACGCCTTCCAGAATGAAGAGCGACATCAGAGCCTCGTCGTTACGAACACTTATCTGATAATCCATTACCAGATCGCCGTTCTGGATATGCAGTGTCCTGTCGCCATCGAAATTGATGCGGTCGCCCACCTTCATATTTGTCTGGGCTCCAGAAGAAACAGTCAGACTGGTTATTTCCATTGAATTCTTTTGGTCAAAGTCAACAGGTACTTTCACCTTCACCAATCTTTTCTCTGTGTTGATAATGCCTTCGTATTGCCCGTTTAGCACGAACTTCTCAACTAGGCATGAACCTTTCACGTCGATGCTGCCTGTATGATCGTCGCTACAGGCACTAAACCCGCACATTACGCAGATTGCGCAGATGATGCTATATATCGTTTTCATAACTCTAAATTCTTAATTCTACAATCTTAATTCCAAATTACCACTGTCCGCAGTTCTGTGTGTAGTGTCCGTTCGATGCGGCCATCTGCTCCCAAGGAACAGGCAGGTATTCGTTTTTGTTTGCCGTAAACTGTGATCCACTCAGGAAATTCATCTTCTCGCTCTCGCTGGTATAATACTTGTTCAGTACAGTAGCAGCGTCGCCCCAGCGTACAAGATCGAAGAATCGCTCACTCTCCATAGCCAGTTCCAAACGGCGCTCCATTTTGATTATTTTCATGGCTTCGTCTTTTGAGTACGAACCGTTGTACTTGCCAACTGCATAGTGTACGCCATATTTATTAGGATAGTTTGAAACGATACTGTTGGTTGCCATACCGGCTGCACGATCGCGCAGCTGATTGACAAGTGAAATAGCCTCTGAAGTCTGTCCTAATTGAGCCAGAGCCTCAGCACGCATCAACAACACGTCTGCATAACGGAACACGATACGGTTCATAGAACTTGCCCACTGTGAGTCGCACAAATAAAGGTAACTATCGGTCAAAGCAGGGTCTACATTCTGCTTCAGAGATACGAAATATCCGAAGGTACCGCCTGAACGGCTCCAGGCGTTGCTCTCGCTAATCATAAAACTTGTGTTGAACATATAAGGAGTACCGGGCACGCCTACGGTTACGAACAGACGTGGATCAACGGTCTGATTGCTACCAACGGTATAGTCAACATCAGCAAAATTGTCAAGTATTGGAAGACCGTCACTGTTAGTACGGTAGGCATCAACCAGGTTGTGAGACGGCTTATAGAAATCACAACCAGAGTCGTGTACCTTTGGAATACATGGCACAATCAGTCGGTTCGAGAAATTCAGATTACCATATACTGTACCGTCGTTTCTTGAATACTGGATGGCCCACAAACTCTCTTTACCGTTCTCGTACTGTTCCTCAGGACGGAAGTTATTGTGGAGGTCACTTTCAAGACCATAGCCATTATATATAGAAGCATTTGTGTATTCCACAACTTTCTGCAGGTCAGCCTCGTTGATTCCTGTCACCTGATTACTATTGGCATCATCCTGCCTATATGCCTTGTAGAGATATGCTTTTGCCAAGAATGCTGCACAGGCAGCCTTTGTAGGACGTCCTTTATCTGTCTGAGTCACAGGAAGAACAGCATAGGCATCCTCCAGATCGTTGATAATCTGCTGCCAGCCTTCATCGTTAGAATACTCTGTGTTGGAGAGAGTATTGTAGTCTGATTCTTCCATATTAGGCTTGTTCACGAAAGGAATTTTCTTAAACAGACGCTTCAACTGGAAGTGTCCGTAGGCACGCAAGAATTTCATCTCTGCAGTACGCTGCTGTATGATGGCGTTCTCTTGGTCGGCACTTGCCAGAATATCCAGAGACAGACTAACACGTGAAAGATAGTTGTAAAATCTGTTCCAGATTGAACTGAAAGGCCAATCAGTGGTCATCACACCAGAACTCTTTTCCAAACGGTGGAAAGGTTCTCCATCCGAAAAGTCAGAACCACCGACATATGCGTCATCCGAGCGAGTATCGTAGTTCCAAAGCGAGAACGAAGCGTTCATGTCCTCAATCGAAACCAGTCCAGCATATGCAGAAACCAGCACGTTGTCGATATACTCAGGATTCTTTACCTCGTCCTGAGTCAGTGTAGCCTGTGGCACCTGTTCCTCAAGGAAGTCAGAGCAGGACATCAAACCACAGATAGCGCAGATTGCATAGATTGATCTATATATTGTTTTCATAATCGTTGCTAAATTTTAGAATGAAACATTGAGTCCGAATGTAAGATTGAGAGGAATAGGATAGTTGAATCCTGGGTTCTCAGGATCGGCACCAGTAAACTTACCACTCTTGATAGTAAGCAGGTTCTGAGCCGAAGCGTAAAGACGGATGCGGTCTAAGTGCAACTTGTCGGTAAGACTCTTAGGCATATTGTAGCCTAACTGTATTGTGCGCAACTTAGCATACGAACCATTTTCGATATAATAAGAAGACACGCGGCCTTCGTTGTTGGTATCCGAAGTAGTGAGCGCGGGGATGTCGCTACCTGGATTGACGGGACTCCAAGCATCAAGGGCACGTCTGCCCTTATTCAGATAAGGAACGTTGATGGCGGAGTTAGCCCAGAAGTCGGTCTGAGATTTATAGCCGCGACAATCCACGTCAACGCCCTGCACACCCTGCCAGAACATGGTCAAATCCCAGTTCTTATACTGCAGATAAATGTTCAGACCCCATGTGAAGTCAGGTGTGGGATCATAAATCCAGTCCTGATCTTCCTCAGTGATACGTCCGTCACCATTCAGGTCCCTATAGCGAATGCGGCCTAGTCCAGCACCTTCCTGTATAGCATGGTTGTCTATTTCCTCCTGACTCTTAAAGATGCCATCATAAATATAGCCCACCTGTGAGAACATCGGATGACCGACAACACTCTTCACGCCATTGCCACCATATTTACCGTTGGCGGCCACAGTTTCAGGCAACTTGGTAATCTCATTCACATATTTACTAATGTTTCCGCTGATGTCCCATGAGAAATCGTTAGGCAGACGATGACGATAGCCAACTGTTAGTTCCCAACCATTGTTCTTCACCTCACCGGCATTGATCCACTGACCAGAGCCTTCACCCATAGCAGCAATACCTTCCATGAACAGTAGAATGTCGGTGGTCTTTTTATTGAACCAGTCAAAACTACCGTAAATTTCATTTCTCAAGAGGGCAAAGTCAACACCGATGTTATGTTGTGTGGTGGTCTCCCACTTGATGTCATCATTACCACGCTGATTACGCACGTAACCATTGTCGAGGTCGTATCCACCGTTCTTACCAGCGATATCGTAAGATGATCCTGCCTGACCACTGCCCCACAGACCTGTCGAAACAACCGACTTATATAAGGTGTAGCGTGCTGTGTTCGAGATTTCCTGGTTACCAGTCTGACCCCACGAATAGCGTAGTTTCAGGTTATCAAGCCAACCTTTGGTGCTCTCCATGAATTTTTCTTCGCTGATGCGCCAACCTGCACTGACAGACGGGAATGTACCATACTGGTTGTTTGTACCGAATCGGCTTGAACCGTCATGACGAATCGTGAAGGATGCCAGATATCTATCATCGTAGGTATAGTTTACTTTACCAAAGAATGATACGAGACTAAAGCCTTCGCCAAAGCCTTCGGCCAACTGTCGGCCTGCACCTGCAGACGGCCACATATAGTCAGTATTCAGAATGGCCAGTTCATAACGCTTGGCACTATTCATCTTATAATCCTGACGGTTAACCTCAGTACCTATCATAGCATCACCGCGGTGTTTGCCAATCTCCAGATTATAGGTGGCAATGGCGTTCCACATCCATCGCATCCAGTGCTCCTGTTTACCTTCAACGGCACTATCGGTACGCATCACCTTACCATTGGCAATAGGATAGGTGAAGAAACGCTGTTCCTTCTGGGTATAGTCCATACCAAGGGTGGTGCGAATCATAAAGTTCTTGAACGGCGTAATGCTCAGATGTACGTCACCAAACATACGCCACTGAGTATATTCGTTGTCTTTCGCGTTGTCAATCATACTCAGCGGATTTTCACGCTCTGAATAAGCACCAAGCGCCTGAGCATACTTTCCGTTCTCTGCCCAGATGGGGAAGTTGGGGTTGAATTCAAGCGCATGTTCAAGCACCCCACCAGGAGCATCATTGCCTTTAGTGCGGTTGATGGTGAAGTTCTCACCAATAATAACCTTCTCGTCAAATAACTTGTAGTCGGCATTTGCACGAGCCGACAAACGATTGAAATTACTCTTTTTAATAGTACCCTGGTTGTCGTAGTAGCCTAAGGAGAAGAACGAGTTGCCTTTCTCGGATCCGTTACTCACCGAGAGATTGTACTGTTGTACCACACCTGTACGTGTGATTTCCTTAAACCAGTCGGTATCTCCTGCACGTACTGAGGCATTCTCATCAAGGTACATGTTCATGGTCATCTTATTCAATACAGGATTACCATAAGCATCATAGCCCCAGTCGTAGTTGTAGCCTAAGTTGTTGTTGTTTGGATTCACACCGTCGTTCACTGATGCCTGCCAATAGGCTCGTCCCCACTCGCTTGCATTCATAGTCTCTATCTTGTTCGTATAGAAAGATGTGGCTATGCTACCATCGAAGTTTACTTTCACTTTACCATCTTTACCCTTCTTGGTGGTGATGATAATCACACCATTAGCAGCACGCGAACCGTAGATAGAGGCTGATGCAGCATCCTTCAGTACCTGAATGCTCTCGATATCATTGCCGTTCAACTCGTGCATACCCGCTTTCGTTGGCACACCGTCAATGATGTAAAGAGGATCGTTATCATTCAAGGTTCCGACACCACGGATACGTACAGTTGCAGCACCAGAAGGATTACCATCGGCTTGGATATTCATGCCTGGCACACGACCTTGCAAGGCCTTCATCGGGTTGTTCTCGTTTTGTTTGGCCATCTCATCAACGCTTACAGTCGAGATAGCACCCGTAAGGTCGGCCTTACGCTGAGTGGTGTAACCTGTTACCACCACTTCCTGCAGCATTTCAGTGTCATCATTCAGTGTCACCTTCATGCCATTCTGGGCAGGAAGTTCAACCGTCTTAAATCCGATATAAGAGAATACGAGCGTAGTACCCTCATTCACCTTAATCGTGAAGTTTCCATCGAAATCGGTAATTGTGCCGTTCGAGGTACCCTTCTCCATCACAGTGGCTCCGATAACCGTTTCACCAGTGGCATCAATTACGGTACCACTGATTTCCGCCTGCGCGTACATTATAGTACTTGTCAGGAGAGCCAACAAACATAGAAAAAGTTTCTTTAGTTGTTCCATTGTTGAACTTTTAAATTGATTAGTACTTTTGTGAATTAAATCTGTTGCAAAAGTACTATTATTATGATGCAGGGGCGTAAAAATATCGTTCATCCCGTGCAAAATTTGTTTCAATGTAACATTTTTGCAATGAAATGAACGATTTTTTCAACTAAAATGCTTATCTTTGCAGCAAAATTTTACCATTATGAAAAAAATTATCATCCTTACACTGATGGCAGTTGTCAGCATCGCTGCATCAGCACAGACCAAGAAGGTATCTATTCTGGGCGACTCGTATTCAACTTTTCAAGGCGTTGGTCCTTCCCATTACGCGCCATTCTATCCAAACGACAGAAACGATGTGAAAGAGGTGGATCAGACCTGGTGGAGTCTATTCATCAAAGCCAAGGGCTATCAGTTGGAGAAAAACGACTCATGGGGCGGCACCACCATCTGCGGCACGGGTTACGGCAGAATGGATTCGTCACGCAACAACTTCATCTCGCGTGTTGACAGTCTGGGCAACCCCGATATCATCTTTGTGTTTGGAGGCACCAACGATGCCTGGGCCAACTCTCCCGTGGGCGAATACCAGTATTCCGACTGGACCAAGGAAGACTGCAAGAACTTCCGTCCGGCACTCGCCTGTCTGTTTGATATGCTTCAGAAGCGCTATCCCAAGGCAAGAATTTGTTCCTTGCTGAACTCTGAACTCAGGGAACCCATCAACGAGTCGATGCGCGAAATCTGCAAGCACTACAATATCCAACTCATCGAATTACACGACATCGACAAGCAGAACGGTCATCCCTCCATCAGCGGCATGAAGAGCATCTGCGACCAGTTGCTTACAGGTCTGAAGGACTAATTCCGAATTCGTCTTTAAAGCATTTTGTGAAATATGAGGGGGCGGTAAAGCCAACCTCATAAGCAATCTCCGACACGTTCTTGCCGGTGGTCTGAAGTAGTTCACGGCCTTTCTGCAGACGGGCAGTGCGCAGCAATTCCACTGGCGACTGTCCTGTGAGGGCTTTCATCTTTCTATATAATTGTACACGTGAGAGCCCTAGTTCTGCACCAATAGTCTCCACACTGAGGTCACTGTCGGATAAGTTTTTTTCAATGTAATCGCGGAACTTAAGAAGGAAAGCGTCTTCTTTAATGATTGTCTGAGGTGTATTGCTCGTTTTCGCTTTCTCATGATCTTTACTGTTCTCCACACCAAACAGGTTCTTCAGTACGAGACGGCTCTTCAGGAGATTACCGATACGAGCAAGCAGTACATCGGCAGAGAATGGCTTGGTGATATAGGCATCGGCTCCGCTCTCATAGCCTTCTATCTGATGTTGACTAAGGGCACGGGCCGTGAGCAAGATCACAGGAATATGACTGGTGGCGGTTCCGCTTTTGACGCGCTGGCAGAATTCCAGACCGTTCATGACAGGCATCATGACGTCAGAGACAATCAGATCAGGTACAATCTCATTGGCAATAGCAAGTCCTTGCTGCCCATCAGCAGCCTCATTCACCTGGTATCTGTCTTGAAGGATGGTACGGAGATAGGCACGTATATCGGCATTGTCGTCAACAATTAACACTGTGGACAGATCTTCGGCATGTGGTTGCTCTGTCTCTGCTGTTTTTGTATGTGACTCTAACGGGATTGACTCTTGCATGCTTGCTGTCATGTCGTCGATACTGCCAGTGGCTTGAACGTTTAGCATCTTGTTGATAAGTTGTGTCAGTTGGTGGGTATTGCGCTGGATGATAGCAAAGAGTCCTGATGCCTCGGCTCCTGCCTGCTGAAGATCTTTGGTCTCTGCCAACTGTGACAATGGTCCCTCAATGAGTGTCAACGGGGTTCGAAGTTCGTGACTTACCTGAGTATAGAAATCTAACTGTTCACGCTCCATCTTGTTACGTTCTTCTGCAATACGGGCTTTCTGGAGATAGTAACGATAGATGATAATTATCAATACCAACAGCAGGAAGATAAATGCAATGGCCAGTACTAGCACTATCTGCTGATTGCCAAGTTGTTTTAAATAGGCATCTGAACGCTCATGTAGTTGGTTGAGATTGTTTCCTTGACGCACTATTTCCTCATTCTGCATCAACAATACATTGGCATTGTCTTTTGTTACGAGGGCTGCCATCAATGGATTGTCCTTCTGATACGGCTTCCCTTCAAGGATATTCATGGCCAGTTGTAATACTTCATCGCCATGTGTAGGATAGATATACGATGCTTCAAGTAGAGAGTCTCGTACGCAGGCTATACCATTGCCTTCACCTGGCAGACCGTCAATACCACAGTATTTGGTGCCTTCAGACGATAAAGCCTTTAAGGCACCGACGGCCATACGGTCGTTCTGGCCAAACACAAAGTCTATACGAGATGCAGGGGACTGCAAATCTCCCCCAACGGAGTCTTGCCAGATCTTGATGGCATTAACTGCGCTTTCTTCTGTCCAGTCACCTTGCAAAGAAGCGACAAGTGTGATGGCTGGATAGGCTTTCAAGGCCCTCACAAAACCATTATGACGCTCGATGGCTGGCGACGAGCCTTTCAGTCCCATGATTTCCAACACACGACCTTTACCCTTGAGTCGGGTAGCAATATATTCCCCCATCAGCCTTCCCATCTCGAAATTATCCGCTCCAATATATGCTGTAAATTTCTCTGAATTGGTCTTACGGTCAAATACGATAACGGGGATTCCTTTATCATAAACTTCGTCGATTGCAGGTGAGACGGTAGCCACCTGATTCGGAGCAACAATCAACAGGTCGATGCCATCGTCGACAAACTGGCGAATCTGCTCAATTTGTTTTTCATCGCTATCATCGGCAGAGGCGAAACGCAGTTCCACACCATCGTGGAAATAAGTTCCTATCTTCAGTTCGTTGTTCAATTTGTCGCGCCAGATATCCTCTGAACATTGCGAAACACCTATAATGTATTTAGGGTGATGTCCAGAACAAGCGATAAGAAATGGTAAAACTGCAAGAAATAAGAAATATCTTACAGCAACCCATCGCCATGAACGATACTTTGCATCAATTGAAATATTTCTTAAAACTATCTTCATTATAATGTATTAATTCTGCTTCCAATTTATTAATTCATCCTCTATTACAAAAGAATATGTGGCTCTTAATCTGACGGGAAAAGGTATTACACGCGAAACCTCAGTATGCCTCACGGTATTTGGAGTCGTCCTTGTCATTGAGCATGGAGAGGTAACTCTGGTAGCGGCTTTGGGCGATGTAGTGGTCTTCGAGCGCCTGAAGGACGGCACAGCCCGGTTCATGGGTGTGTGTACAGTTAGAGAAACGACAGTCCTTGGCAAAGCGGAAGATTTCCTTGAAATAACTCGTGATTTCCTCTGGCTCCATGTCGAAGGTGCCGAAGCCTTTAATGCCCGGAGTGTCAATGAGGTAGCCAGACTCCCCAGAGATACCAGAGGTTTCGGATAGTGAGATCATTTCGCTGAAGGTTGTTGTGTGCTGACCTGTGTTGTGGGCATCGGAGATTTCCGCTGTACGAAGACAGGCTCCAGGTACCAAATGGTTGATGAGGGTGGACTTCCCCACCCCACTGTTACCACTGAGCAGCGTGATTTTCCCTTCCAATAGGGGACGCAGGTCTTCCACTCCATCGCCCTTTTCAGCAGAAATCTGCCGACAGTCATAGCCGATGGTTTCATAAAGGGTGACGAGCATCTTCTGGTAGCGGATCTCCTCTTCATTGAGCAAGTCGGTCTTGTTGAAGACCAATACCACAGGTACACGGTAAGCCTCAGCAGAGGCAAGGAAACGATCAATGAAGGTTGTGGATGTCTGAGGATAGTTCACTGTGACGACCAATAGAGCCAGATCCACATTGGCCGCAATGATATGGCTCTGCTTGGAAAGGTTGATGCTCTTACGGATGATGTAGTTGCGACGATCTTCAATCTCGGTGATCCATCCATTATCCACCATCACACGATCACCCACTGCCACAGGGTTCGTACTCCGGATGCCTTTGATTCGGAAATTACCCTTCACCTTACAATCAAACAGTTGGCCATCGTCCATAAGGACGGTGTACCAACTGCCTGTATTCTTAATGACCAAGCCGCGCATCAGACGGTCATAATCTCCTTGTTCTTCGCTGCAATCAGTTCATCAATCTTCTTGATGTACTTGTCGTGGATCTTCTGGAGTTCCAACTCAGCATCCTTCTCGTTGTCCTCCGAGAGTCCGTCCTTGATGGCCTTCTTCAACCTATCCTTGATGTCGCCACGCACATTGCGCACCTCGACTTTGGCCTTCTCGGCAATCTTGGCACACTGCTTGGTGAGTTCACGACGGCGCTCCTCGGTGGGGATGGGGATATTCAGGCGGATCACCTCACCATTGTTTTCAGGGGTGATACCTACATCAGAGTCCATGATGGCTTTCTCGATGCTGCGGATCTCCTTGGGATCCCAAGGCTTGATGGCGATGGTACGGGGATCGGGCACCATCACGTTTGCTACCTGGTTCAGGGGTACCTTACTGCCGTAGGAGTCCACCCTGACACCGTCGAGAATGGCCACGTTGGCACGTCCGGCACGGATGCGGTTCAGTTCCTCTTCCAGGAACAGGGCTGCCATCTCCATTCTCTCCTCACTTTTCTTTAAAGTCTCTTTTACGTCAATCATAATCTTTCGTTGTTAGAATTATCTGTTGACAAAAGTAGCATTTTTCCCTGAAACCGCCAAATTTTTCATGTATTTTTTCACTCGTTTTGGCTAAAATAGGCCTCTCACACAGATTTTAGGCAAAATAATTTGGTGGTTCGAACTCTTTTGTGTATCTTTGCCAAACGTATACTCTATTCAATTATTATGATCATGGACTTTCAACATATCGCCTTATGTCTGTTGGCTGTGCTCGTCTTAGCCATCGTGGTCATGATCATATACAACCGAATCTACTATCGTCGTGAGAAGGACATCATCACCCGTACCAGTCAGATGAACACCCAACTGGCGCTGGTGCTCGACTCGAACAAGACGCAGATATGGACCTTCGACCCCATGAAGCGGATCTTTGTGGTGTTGCAGGAAGGCAACATCGGAAAAGAATATACGCCGCTCGACTTTGCACAGTTTTTCAACCATGACGACTTCAACGACCTGCGGCAACTGACCTCCGCCATCATCCACAGAGAGAAAGAGGCAGATACCATCACGGTCAGAGGTCAGGAAGAAGAGGGAAAAACCACGCCAACCTACGAAATCCATGTGTCCGTGCTCAGAAGAGACAAGCAAGGCACACCCCAGGTGTTGCTTGGCATCCAGCGTGACACCACAGAGGATATGGTACAACAGGAAGAGAGCCGACATCTTTCGCTCCGCTACCATACCGTGTTCGACTTCTCACTCGTCGATATGGTCTTTTACAATGAAGACGGAATCCTAACAGACATCAATAACAAGGCACTGGAGAGTTTCGGTGTAAAAGACCGCGAGGCTCTTATCAAGAGGAAGGTGAAGATTTCAGACATCCCTTCATACAGAGACATCGATTTCGAGCATTTGGAGAACACCGTCCTATCATCCATCACCGACATCGACAAAACCAAACAGACGGACGAACGTATCCCAGAACTGACCATTGGGGGAAAATACTACTATGAAGTCACCCTCAGCACCCTTCGCGACGAACAGAACAACCTGCATGGCATCATTACCGCAGGCCGTAACATCACTGAGATGGTCCAGTCGCACCACCGTCAGCAGGAGAACAGAAAACTGCTGATGAAGACCACCAAGGAGATAGAAACCTATATCACCAATATCAACTATACGCTCCGTGCCAGTGGCGTACGCATCTTCCACTACTACCCCAACACGCACCAATTAGATATATCCAGCGACCTGAACAAGGTACAGTACAGTCTTTCACAGATTCGCTGCGCATCCCTCATTGACCAGACGGACCGCAGAAGACTCAGAGGTCTGTTCCTCCGGATGGATCATTGTCGACAGCAAGCCTTTACCACCACCTTCCACACCATCTTCCGCGACGAACAGAAACGGCGCATCCATCTGACATTCAGTGCCGTACCCGTGACCAACAAGGAAGGTTCCATTACCCACTACTTTGGACTGTGCCGCAATGACACTGAGACCATCTACACAGAAGCCAGGCTGCGTGAAGAGACGGAGAAAGCCCAGGAGACAGAAGGCCTGAAAAACACCTTCCTCACCAATATGAGTTACGAGATCCGTACACCGCTGAATGCCGTCATCGGCTTTGCTGGTCTTTATAATGCCCCCCACGACGAAGCCGACGAGCCCGTCTTCTCCGAAGAGATCAAGCGCAATACTAGTCGGTTGCTGCAACTCGTGAACGATATCCTCTTCATCTCGAAACTTGATGCTAAGATGGTGGAGTTCAACTATCAGGACACCGACTTCGCTGCCCTCTTCGAGGGTTATTGCTATATGGGATGGAGCAGTGTGAGCCCAGGCGTTACCGTATCCGTAGAGAGCCCATACAACCACTTAATCGTAAAGATCGACGAGAAGAATCTCTGCGAGGTTGTCCAGAAGTTGTGCGAGCATTCAGCCAGGAACACCACGGAAGGCACCATTCGTGCCAAGTACGAATACCGGCACGGCGAACTCAGCATCTCCATAGAGGACACAGGCAGGGGAATCCCCTCCGAGATACTGAGCCACATATTCGACCGTTTCACAAGAAATGAGTCGACACGCGAATATGACACGGGTCTTGACATGCCTATCATCAAGGAACTGGTGGAGCAGATGGGAGGTACCATCGAGATACAGTCAGAAGAGGGCAAAGGAACTATTGTCTACGTAATCATACCCTGTGAGATGAAGAGTATGGAGAAAAGAAGTGAATAGTGAAAAGTGAATAGTGAATAGTGATATCGGGAGTTAACATATTAGGAATGGCCATCACGGCACAGGACGCCATCTATGTGGTGCTCCTGTTTGTGGTGCTGATTGTCTTTCTCGCTACCGTCGGCATCAACCGCATCAGCATCCTCCGCATCAGAAAACGTGTGAGGAAGGCAAAGGAGATATCGACCATTATGCAGCACACCCTCGACATCAGCAAAAACTATGTGCTGAAACTCGACATACAGCAGCAGTACGCCATCAACCTTCACGGCAACCTGTTGCCCGAAGAGGGGTTGGGCTATGAGGAGAGTTTTGAGATGATACACCCTGACGACAGGGCCATCTACAAGAACTTTATCACAAGGATGGTGAAGGAAGGAAAGTCGACAGGAACCTGTCTGTTCCGCTGGGATATGAGCGGACTTCAACATCTGGGCGAATGGCACTATATGAGAGACCTGGGCGTGGTGGAATACAGCCGCGACAAGGACAAGAACCCCACCAACCTATTCTGTATCCTCACCGATGAGACGGAATATTTCCAGAAAGAGTCTGAGAAGGATGAACTCACTGACAAGTATAAGAAAATGTTCGAGCAAAGCATCGTGGGACTGGCCTTATATGACAAGGACGGCAAACTGATGAATGCCAACCATAAGATGCAAGAGATATTGAAGTTCCAAGGTGAGGATGATCCCTACTACTTCGGAACCTCTCTCTACGACCTGCCGACCTTCCGCAATCTGCTCACACACCACCAAGCAGAAGACCTTTACTTCTGCACCAAGAGCGTCATCATCGAACGGGGCGTGAACTGCTTCACTGAATTGCGTGTCCTTCCCATTTACGACGAGAACGGCGATCTCTTCTATATCTCGTGCTCCATCCGCGACATCACCCAGGAGCGCGAACTCGATCTGCTGAACAAGCAGAATGATTTGGAGATTCAGCGCGCCAAGGAGGAGATACAACAGTACGAGACAGAACTACAATACCTGATGGACACCTGCGACATGCGCTTCTTCCGCACATCGCTTGCCGACAAGACCTGCACAATCTACAAGAGTCTGGGCACACCCGAGAAAAAGATGTCGTTCGAGGAACTGACAGAGCACTTTGTCGACAGTCCCTTCCGTTCTGGACTGGCTAATTACGTCAACTATTTCAGTGTCCCCAGAACCGACTTGACCTGTATGCACCCCTTCTTCCACGAAGGCGAGGAGTTGCAGTGGAACTATATCGACAGTGTACCGTTCTTCAACAGCCAAGGTCAGTTGGAAGGCACCTACGGTATTGTGCGTAACGTCACTGACCTCATCGAGAAACAAGAAAAACTGAAACTTGAAACGGAACGGGCCAATGACTCCGGACGTATGAAATCAGTATTCATGGCGAACATGACCCACGAGATTCGTACACCGTTGAACTCCATCGTAGGTTTTTCTGACGTCCTGCCCATGCTGAGCACACCTGAGGAGAAACAGGAGATTGTCCGCGTCATCATGAACAACTGCGATATGCTGCTGCGCCTTATTAATGATATCCTGGCCATCTCGTCGCTCAACGAGGGTGGCATCTACATCGAACCACACCAGGTGGACTTCGCCAAGTCGTTCGATGATATCTGTGAATCGCTGAAAGAGCGCATCCAGGAACCAGGCGTCGCATTCATCAAGGACAACCCCTACCGCACCTTAGTGACCACCATCGACAACGGGCGCATCCAGCAGATCATCACCAACCTGGTGACCAACGCCGTGAAGTACACCCATCAAGGACATATCAAGACCGGCTATCGCTACGAGAACGACGGCCTGTATGTCTACTGCGAGGACACGGGCGACGGTATCCCCAAGGAAGCACAGGGAAAAATATTTGAACGTTTCGTGAAACTGAACGACTTTGTACAGGGCACAGGTCTCGGACTGAGCATCTGCAAGGCCATCACCGATGCCTGTCACGGACAGATAGGTGTTATCTCCGAGGGTCAGGGTCAGGGATCTACCTTCTGGTTCTGGATACCCTGCGAGGTGAAAAGTGAAGAAGTGAAAAGTGAATAATTTGCTACCGCATATATGAATAGAATCTGGCTGATACTGATTACATATCTCTTGTCACTCACTGCAACTTCCGCACAGGAGAGTGACAGTACAAGAGTCTTCACCAAAGACAATCCCCTCGTGTATGAAGACGCATGGGACCTCTGGCCCTATGCCTTCCTGAATGAGAATGGCGAGCCCGTAGGCTACAACATCGACCTGCTCAAACTCATCTTCAAGGAACTTGACATCCCCTATATCATCAAACTGAAACCCACCAGCGAGGCACTCAACGACTTGAAGGCAGGACAGGCTGACCTGATGTGCGGCATGGATGCCCACTTCCACGACGACTATGCCATGTACGGCAAATCCGTGCTCCAACTGTTCACCCATAGTATTGTACACCAGAAAGGTATCAGACCGGTCATCTACGAGATGGAAGATCTGGCCAACTACCGCGTCATCGTCCACAATGGCAGTTTCAGCCACCATCTGATGATCCGCAAGGGCTGGGGTAAAAATGCCGTCCCATACGATGACATGCAGGAGGCCGTCCAAAAGGCACATCTCGACCCGAGCAGTCAGATTGTGTGGAACACGCTCTCCCTGAAATGGCTCATCCATAAGTTCCAGTTCGACAATCTGGAACTCTCCCCCGTCGATGTCCAGCACGGAGAATACAAGTTCATGTCGAACAATCCCCGTCTGTTGCAGCGCATCGACAGTGTCTACACCATCCTGCGCTCCCAGGACCGACTGACTTCCATCCAGAACAAATGGTTCTATCCGGAACGCCAGGACTCAGGCATTCCCTCCTGGGTATGGCGACTGGCCATCTTGCTGGCACTGGGTGCCCTTGCTTCGCTGATCTATTATGTCATCTACCGCCAGCGTGAGAGGAAAATGAAGATGTTGCTGCATAACGACAACAACCGTCTGGCACTGATCCTCAACACCAGTAAAGTGCGCATATGGATATACCATGTGGCTTCGAGAGCCGTTACCCCGTTGGATGAAAAAGGCAATCCGATGCCCACTCGTCCTTCTGTTGACTTTTTCAGACAGACCACGCCTTCGGATTTCGAACGCCTCAGCAATGCCCTGGCCAGCATCTCGAGCCAGAAGGAGGAGCACGTCACCCTCAATATCATTGGTAAGGACGAGGCTTCTGATACGGAACTGCGCAACTTCACCGTTGACCTCTCCGTATTGCGTCGTGACAAGGAAGGACACCCCACTGATATTATAGGTACGCGAAGCGACACCACAGAAGATCGACTCAAACAAAAGCAAGCCAAGGAGAATATGCTCCGCTATCAGGCCATATTTAACTCTGCCATGATAGACATGATTGTCTATGACGAAAATGGCATCATCATCGATATGAACGAGAAGGCATGGATGGCTTTCCGCGGTAAGAAAGAAGAGATACTGTCAAGCAAGATATCTGTCAGCCAAGTGCTTGGTATGGAGGTTGATCTTGACACCATGGAACCGATATACCTGACTCAGATATATCATAATAATTCTGACGACAAACGTGTCCTGAACATGTTTCTCAAGCGCTCTGAAATGTACTATGAACTGAAACTAGTGCCTGTACGAGATAATCAGGGCAGGCTCTTGAGTATTTACGGCACAGGGCGTAATGTGACGGAAGTGGCCAAGTCCTATACAAATTTGCAGAAGAATATCCAACTATTACAGGAGGCCAACATCCAGATGGGAAAGTATATCAAGAACATCGACTATGTGTTGCAGAATGGTAACCTGCGTATCGTCACCTACTCACCCGATACACATACACTGAACATTTACAGCGAGACCGACCATGTGCAATATGAACTGACGCAGACACGTACCATCGAACTGACAGACGAGGAATATAAGAAGAAAGCCCAGCGGCTGCTCAACGCGATGGACAACCTCACGGCAGCCTCCATCAAGACAACCGTCAAGACCTCACTGCGCATTCATGGTATGCCACTTTATCTCCATCTGTCGTTCATCCCCATCTTCGACAGTGAAGGCGGCGTGACGGGCTACTTCGGTATCTGCCGTGATGTCAGTGAGATCAAGGCCACCGAGGAGGAACTGGAACGAGAGACCATCAAGGCCCAAGAGGTGGAAACCTTGAAGAACACCTTCCTCCGCAATATGAGTTACGAGATCCGTACCCCGCTCAGCAGTGTCGTAGGATTTGCAGAACTCTTCGAGACGGAACATGCACCCGAAGACGAAGCCGTATTCATTACTCAGATCAAGGAGAGTGCATCCACGCTGTTGAAACTCATCAACAATATTCTCTATCTGTCACGTCTGGATGCCAGGATGATTGAGTTCAAACCAAAGCCCATCGACTTTGCAGCCGTCTTTGAGACTCGCTGCCAAGCAGCGTGGTTCAACTATAAGAAGCCTGATATCACATATAGCATCGACAACCCATACAATCATCTTGTGGTGGAAGTTGACGATCAGGCCATCGGTACCGTGATCGACCAGATCATAGCCAATGCAGCACAGAACACCATTTCCGGACAGGTACGTGCCCGCTACGATTATACGGGCGACAACCTCGTTCTTACCTTCCAGGATACAGGAAACGGTATACCAGAGAGTATGCTCGACCGCATCTTCGACAGGTTTATGAGTACCGATGGACATCGTACAGGTCTCGGCCTCAGCATCTGTCAGGAAATCATCAGCCAGATGAACGGCAAGATTACCATCAAGTCCGGTGAAGGTGAAGGCACTATTGTCTGGGTATCCATCCCCTGCAAACTAATCGAAATAGACCGCAAATGAAAACAAGACAACATATACGCATCAACTGGATCAGAGTATTGATAGTACTATTCACTATTCACTATTCACTATTCACTGTATCCGCCAAGGAGACCTACGGCTACTCCGATGAAAAGCCACTCATTATCGTGAGCGACTGGGACTTCCAGCCCTTCGAGTTCCTGAACAACGAGGGTAAGCCCGCCGGCTACAACATCGAGGTGCTCGACCTCATCTTCACCCGCCTTGACATCCCCCACAAGTTCGTCACGCAGGAGTGGTACATTGCCTCTGAAATGTTCGAGAAGCGTCAGGCCGACCTCATCCACGCCCTCTACGCCTACTATCATATGGAGCCCTACGCCTCCACCAAGAAATACATCAATTACTACACCCTCAAAGTGGCCCGCCTCGCCACCACCCCGCCCCTCAACCATATCAGCGACCTCACCGCCAGTGACACCCTCATCCTCAAACGCAATGACTATGCCGCCCTGCGCCTCAACTATATCGACTCCATTCCCTTTACACGCGAATATCACACGCCTAAGGATGCACTGACAGGCATCCGCTCAGGACGCTACAAATACTTTATCTGGGGCGAAATACCTCTGGCCAGCAAAATCAAGGAACTGAATCTCGACAACATCATTCTCGACGAGATTGATATCCCTGCCGGTGAACTCCGTATCATCGGCTATAACAAGGAACTGGTGGATATCATCGATGACGAATACACCCGTCTGGAACAGAACGGTGAACTTGAGATCATTCACGACAAATGGTTCCACCCTGAGCGCGTTCACGACGACACCTCCCCTGTGTCCCTCATCATTCTTTTGGCTCTTGCATTGGCTATCTTTGCCGGATTCCTCATCAACCGCCTTATCACCTTACGTGTCAATGCTGCCGTCCGTAAGTCTACTGAACTCAACAGTATGATGAAGACCGCCCTTGGCATGGGCGAATTCTCTGTCCTGGAATATGACATAGAAGGTAATCTTCTCCGTAATTTGCATGGCAAAATACTACCCACAGAGACTATGTTGCCACAGGAGTTCATCAGGCGCATGCCCCCCGAGCAAGGCAAATATCTGCATGAGTGCAATACAAGACTCATCCGTGGGGAGCAACAGAAGTTTGACATCAAGATCCTGTTCAACCGTGGCACCGACGAACACCCGGAGTGGAGGAACTACTATGGTAATGCCATCGCCGAAATCGAGGATGGCAAAACCAAGTACATCGTCTATACCACCAAGGACATCACTAACGAATTGAAGGAAGAACGCGAAAACAGAGAACTGTGGAACAAATACATGAAGGTGTTTGACACCAATATTGTGGCCATGTCGTTCTATGACAGCAAAGGCCATCTGCTCGACTTCAATCAGGAGATGCGTAGTCTCTTTGGCATCACCGACGAAAATGCCTCCTATTTCCGCAGCGTCAACCTCTTCGATGTTCCTCCCGTCAAAGGTGACTTCACCCCTGAGAGCCGTGAGCCCCTACACGGTTGTCACCATCTGGTTATCCCTGAAAACAATGTCGATATCTACATGGAGATACGTATCAAACCCGTGTTCGACGACAACGACCACCTCATCTACTATGTCATCACCGCCCGCGATATTACAGCCGAGCGGGACATATATCTGGAACTGCGCAAGCATAATGAGGAAATCAGCAAAGCGAATGAGGCCATCAACCGCTACGAAGACCAGTTGGGCTACCTGCTGGAACAGAGCGAGATGTTCATCTGGAACTTCGACACCAAGATGGAGACCATCAATTTTACGGTGAATCCCCACGAGAAAGGCTATACGGAAACCTTTGAGGAGTTCTTTGCCGGTGTGCCAGATAAGGAGCGCACGATATCAGTGAACAATCTGCGCGAACTCATCAGTATGCACCAGCCCATCAACGTCATCCACCATTACAATTACACACCGATGGTTGCCAGCCCCGTATGGTACGCCATCAGCGGCATCCCGATCTTCGACGAGAAGGGCGGCCTCGTCGAATATTTCGGCGTGGCACGTAACATTACCGACCTGATGGAAGCCCAGCAGAAATTGAAGGAAGAATCTGCCCGTGCAGAGGACTCCGGACACCTGAAAGCCGCCTTCCTCGCCAATATGACCCACGAGATACGCACACCACTGAATGCCATCGTTGGTTTCAGCGACATTCTCCAAATGGTTGAAACGCCTGCCGAACGTATAGAGTTTATCCGTATTATCCGCAACAACTGCGACATGCTGTTGCGCCTCATCAACGACATCCTTGAAGCATCCAGTATGGGTCAGGCTCTCGCCATCGAGCCCATGCCGTGCGACTTTGCCCAGGTGTTCGACGATATCTGCCAGACCCTGGAACAGCGTGTGGCCGAGGCAGGCATCCCCTTCATCAAGGACAATCCCTACGAGACCTTCCCCGCTGTGCTCGACAAGGGCCGCATCCAGCAGGTGCTTACCAACTTCACCACCAATGCCGTGAAATACACGAAGACTGGTCACATCAAGGTGGGCTACCGCGAACAGGACGACGGTATCTATCTCTACTGCGAAGACACAGGAGCCGGTATTCCTAAGGAGAAGCAGGATGCTGTCTTCGAGCGTTTCGTCAAACTCGACGACTTCGTACAAGGTACAGGTCTCGGCCTCAGCATCTGCAAGAGCATCGCTGAGCACTGCAACGGTAAGATCGGTGTAACTTCTGAAGGTGAAGGCAAAGGCTCTACTTTCTGGCTCTGGATTCCGAAAGAAATGCCGATGCTATGAGAACATCAGCATACGTTCGAGCCAGTAGATGAGAATACCAGCAAGGTAGCCGACGAAGGCGATCCACGTGATCTTCTTCATGTACCAGCCGAAGGTAATCTTCTCCAAGCCCATGACGACAACGCCGGCGGCAGAGCCGATGATAAGCATCGAACCGCCCACGCCGGCACAGTAGGCCAGCAACTGCCAGAAGATGCCGTCGACAGCCATATCGCCAGCAGCAGCCACAGGATACATACCCATACAACCTGCCACAAGCGGCACATTATCGACAATGGATGACAGCACACCGATGATGCCTGTCACCAGATAATGGTTACCCTCGAAGGTGGAATCAAGCACGCCGCCCAGCATGGTGAGCACGCCGATTTCCTGCAACACGGCTACGGCCATCAGGATACCGAGGAAGAACATAATCGTAGAGAGGTCAATACGGGAAAGAAGGTCGCTGACGCGCTGGGCCATCGTATCGTCTTCGGCTGTATTGTGGTGGAAGATCTCCGTGACTGTCCAGAGGATGCCGAGCACGAGCAGGATGCCCATGAACGGAGGCAGATGGGTAATGGTCTTAAAAATCGGCACGAAGCACAAGCCACCTACTCCTAACCAGAAAATGACGTTACGTTGGGCCTTCGTGAACTGGCTGATGTCAGCCTTCGGCAGGTTCTGCGACTTGTCGAACTTGCCCTTCAACTGGAATTGGAGGATGAAGGCAGGCACCAACATCGACACCAGCGACGGCACAAATATCTCACTGATGACTCCCTGCGTGGTGATGACACCCTTAATCCATAGCATGATGGTGGTGACGTCGCCGATGGGCGAGAAGGCACCTCCCGAGTTGGCAGCAATAACCACTAGAGCAGCATAGAGCAGTCGGTCTGTCTGGCTCTGCACCAGTTTGCGCAGCACCATAATCATCACGATACTTGTCGTCAGGTTGTCGAGGATGGCAGAGAGGAAGAAAGTCATCAGGGCCACACGCCACATAAGTTTGCGCTTGGAACGTGTCTTGATGGTGTCACGCACAAAGTTGAAACCGCCGTTGGAGTCGACAATCTCAACGATGGTCATGGCGCCCATCAGAAAGAACAGCGTACCAGCCGCATCGCCCAAATGGTGCTCGATGACCTCACTGATATGATGGATGATACTCTCTCCGGCAATGGCGGGATAGTAGTCGGCGGGGCCTGTCATCAACAGCGTCCAACACAACACACACATCAACAGTGCGATGGCTGCCTTGTTGATTTTCGTCACGCCCTCCAAGGCAATGCACAGGTAGCCGATGCAAAAGACGACGACGATAAGTAGGGATAATGTAGACATATCTTACTGTTTCTTATTTGTTATTACTGCAAAAGTGCGTGCAAAGGTACAAATAAGCAAGGAAAACACCAAATTTATCGAAAAAAATAAAAAATAATAGCCTATATTCTTGGCAATCTCCGCAAGAATATGTAACTTTGCCTTCTAGTATGAACAACAACGTGATACTGGTTGACGCGGACTACGTCGACAAAGTCGCATTCAATCTGATTGTGAACTTTGAGCGCATGATAGGGCGCCGCATTCCACAGGCTGATTTCGCCAAGTGGATAGACTGTGTGGCGCTCGACGGAGGTATCCGTGAAGGAGAGCAGGAGACGCAGGTCATCCTGTTGCACGGCAAGCAGAAGAAGGCGATGGACAACTTCGTCCCAGGCAACTACGAGGAACTGAACGGTAAGGCCTTCAAGGATCACCTCGGCGAGTTCGTCATCAATGCCTATCCTGCGGAGGACATCGTAGGCAGTGAGCAGCAGTTCATTGACACCCTGCAACTGGTCTGCACCCAGAAGGAGGTGAAGCGTGTGATGGTGATTCCCAATGCCGAAGACCCTAATATATATAATAAGGTACGCGAGGCGCTTCGCAAGACGGACGATGACAAGCGCATCACGGTGTTCGCCATGCAGCCTATGACTGGCGGCCCTTTCCAACAGGAAATCCTGGGCTACTCGCTGATGGCTGCCCTCGGCATTCGCGCAGAAGAAGTGAAAAGTGAAAAAATATAAAAGACTATGGCAAAAGTTTTGATGATTGGCGCCGGAGGCGTCGCAACGGTAGCGGCATTCAAGATTGCACAGAATGCCGACGTGTTTACGGACTTTATGATTGCCAGCCGCAGAAAGGCAAAATGTGACAAGATTGTGGCCGACATCCATAAGGCAGGTTATCAAATGGACATCAAGACGGCTCAGGTGGACGCTGACGATGTGGAACAACTGAAAGCACTGTTCAACGACTACAAGCCCGAACTGGTGATCAACCTCGCCCTGCCCTATCAGGACCTGACGATTATGGATGCCTGTCTGGCCTGTGGCTGTAACTACCTCGACACAGCCAACTACGAGCCGAAGGACGAGGCACACTTTGAGTACTCCTGGCAGTGGGCCTATAAGGACCGTTTCGAGCAGGCTGGTCTGACAGCCATCCTCGGTTGTGGCTTCGATCCGGGTGTCAGTGGTGTCTATACAGCCTACGCTGCCAAACACCACTTCGACGAGATCCATTACCTCGACATCGTGGACTGCAACGCTGGTGACCATCACCACGCCTTTGCCACAAACTTCAATCCCGAGATCAATATCCGTGAGATTACGCAGAAAGGACTCTATTATAAGGACGGTCAGTGGATTGAGACGGAGCCGTTGGAGATTCACAAGCCCCTCACCTACCCCAACATCGGACCACGTGAGTCATATCTGCTGCACCACGAGGAACTGGAATCACTGGTAAAGAACTATCCCACCATCAAACAGGGCCGTTTCTGGATGACCTTTGGCGAGCAATACCTGAAACACCTCGATGTGATTCAAAACATCGGCATGAGCCGTATCGACGAGATCGAGTATGAGGCACCTCTTGCAGACGGTTCAGGCACTGCTAAGGTAAAGATTGTGCCATTGCAGTTCCTGAAAGCCGTACTGCCCAATCCGCAGGATCTCGGCGAGAACTACGAGGGCGAGACCTCTATTGGCTGTCGTATCCGTGGTATCAAGGACGGCAAGGAGCATACCTACTATGTCTATAACAACTGCAAGCATCAGGAAGCCTACAAGGAGACTGGTATGCAGGGCGTGAGTTACACCACTGGTGTACCCGCTATGATTGGTGCGATGATGTTCGTGAAGGGCATCTGGAAGAAACCAGGTGTGTGGAACGTAGAGGACTTCGATCCCGATCCGTTTATGGAACAACTGAACAAACAAGGTCTGCCTTGGCACGAAGTGTTCGATGGCGACCTCGAATTATAATTATTAACTCTTAAATTTCTAAAA
>ONTZ01000032.1 GCA_900320905.1 uncultured Prevotella sp. | reverse complement strand
ACCATCCAAATTTTTCACCAACTTTTTTCATCATTTAACGAAAGTTTTCCACTTTATTGACAAAACAATGACCTACACCTTATTTATAATATATAAGGCTATTCAAATATCTCCTCAATATCGTTCGCTTCGAGGGCTTCTTCGACAAACGAACAAGGGTCGTAACCAGCAGGTAAGTCAAAGATAGCATTCTCGTTATATCCCAGTTGAGAATCCTTATAGACATTCTGCATGTAAAGTGCGAAAATTGGTAATGCCATCGTGGCTCCCTGTCCCATTGACATAGACTCAAAGTGAATGTCACGATCATCGCCTCCTACCCAACAAGCATTGACAAGCGTCGGTGTAATACCCATAAACCATGCATCACTGTTATTGTTGGTCGTTCCCGTCTTACCAGCCAATTCGCCTTTCATATTATACTTGTGACGCAAACGACCTGCCGTACCTCCATCAACCACGGCCTTGAGCATATAGAGCATCTTGTTGGCACTTTCTTCACTGATTACCTCGTTCATGCGGGGTGAGAATTGAGCAATAAGATTACCTTCCCCGTCCTCAATCTTGGTTACGAACATATGCGACGCACGAATACCATGATTCACAAAGGCGGTATAGGCACTGGCCATTTCTCCAACCGTTATCTCGCAAGGGCCTAAGCAAAGAGCCAATGACGGATGTATCTCAGGATTGTTGATACCATACTCATGGAGCAGATCGACAAAAGCCTGCGGACTGAGTTTACTCATCAAGTAGGCGGAAATCCAGTTGTTAGACTGTTGAAGTCCCCATTTTAGGGTTACCATCTCACCATAACGAGCATGTCCGCTATTACGAGGAGTCCACGGTCTGCCAGCCACCATATAGGTCTGCTGCACATTCGGAGCAAGATCGCAGGGTGAAAAGCCATTCTCCATAGCCAGGGAATAAAGGAAAGGTTTAATAGTAGAACCCACCTGACGGCGACCTTCCATCACCATATCGTAAGCGAAATGAGAGAAGTCAAGACCACCTACATATGCCTTCACGTGGCCATTCTGCGGACAGATGCTCATAAAGCCCGTACGCAGGAACGATTTGTAATATTTTATCGAGTCCATTGGAGTCATGACTGTATCAATCTCACCATGGTAGGTAAAGATAGACATCGGCACCGGAGTCTGGAACGACTTCTTGATTTCAACATCAGAAGCCCCATCCTCCTTTAGCACACGGTAACGTTCACACTGACGGACATTTCGCATCAGAATCTGTTGTACCTGTTGTTTGCTCAGAGAACTCGAATACGGGAAGTTTGCCTTTGACTTCTTACCCTGATTGAAATTGGGTTGAAGGTATTTGACCACATGCTCATAGACAGCCTGCTCAGCATATTTCTGCATCCTGGAATCGATGGTTGTGTGCACACGAAGGCCATCCGTATAGATGCTATAAGGCTCACCATTACGCTTCTTGTTTTTGTTGCACCAACCGTACAAAGGATCTGATTCCCAATTAATTGAATCAACATGATATTTAATCATGTTCCATGAAGCATAGAGTGCGCGCTCTGGTTTCTTGGCCGTCATATAACGACGCAGGAAATCACGAAAATAGGTAGCGATGCCATCTTTATGATCGGCTACATGGAAATGAAGTTCAACAGGTTCTGCGCTATATTTGTCATAGTCGGACTGACTCAGATAACCTGCCTTCACCATCTGCCCGAGTACTACATTCCGACGTTCCTTACTGCGTTCAGGACTACGCACAGGATTATAATAGGACGGGTTCTTACAGAGACCAATCAGCGTGGCAGCCTCGTTAACGGTCAGGTCTTTGGGCTCCTTACCAAAATAGGTATTAGAAGCGGTCTTGATGCCTACAGCATTATGCAAGAAGTCAAAATAGTTCAGGTACATCGTCAGGATCTCATCCTTTGTATAATTACGCTCCAACTTGACAGCAATCACCCACTCTATCGGTTTTTGGAGAACGCGTTCAAGTGTAGTCTGGGCCCGTTCTGTAGTCCACACCTGCTTGGCCAACTGCTGGGTGATGGTAGAGCCACCACCGGCACTCTTCTGTCCCATCAGTCCACGTTTGACAATCGCACGGCCCAACGCATAGAAATCAATGCCAGAGTGCTCATAGAAGCGCACATCCTCAGTGGCAACAAGTGCATGAACGAGGTGCGGCGAGAGTTTTGTATAATCGACCATCACACGGTTCTCTCGATTGTAGTTCCATGTGCCCATCAGTTTGCCATCGCTGGAATAAATCTGGGTAGCAAAACGGTTGATAGGATTTTGCAGGTCCTCGATAGGTGGCATGTAGCCAATCCAACCTTCGTTGATGGCATAAAATGCAACGCCCGTACCAAGCACAAACAATATCAATAAAGTCCACAATAAGCCAACAAAAAACTTCCTCATATATCAAATTTATATTATCTTGGTGCAAAATTACGAAAATAATCAAAAATATCGCACGAAATCGGGAAATAATGTGTAATTTTGTGCCATCAATCCAAAAAACAGTAATGGAAAAGCATAATTTTGTGACCATAGCCGACCTCACAAAAGAGAAGATTCTCTACATGATTGAGTTGGCAGAAGAGTTTGAGAAGCACCCGAACAGGGAGTTGTTGAAAGGAAAAGTCGTCGCCACACTTTTCTTCGAGCCTTCTACGCGAACCCGTCTCTCTTTTGAGACAGCAGCCAACCGTCTGGGAGCCCGGGTGATTGGTTTTGCCGACCCGAAGATTACCAGCGGAACGAAGGGTGAGACGCTGAAAGACACAATTCTGATGGTATCCAATTACGCCGATGTCATTGTGATGCGCCACTACATCGAAGGTGCTGCCGTCTATGCTTCGGAAGTAGCCCCCATCCCCATCGTGAATGCCGGTGACGGTGCCCACCAGCACCCCTCGCAGTGCATGCTTGACCTTTACAGCATCTATAAGACACAAGGCACATTGGAGAATCTTAATATATATATGGTGGGCGACCTGAAATACGGTCGGACAGTCCACTCACTGCTGATGGCCATGCGCCATTTCAACCCCACTTTCCACTTTGTGGCCCCCAAGGAACTGGCTATGCCGCAGGAATATAAACTCTACTGCAAGGAGCACGGTATCAAGTATCAGGAACACACCGCCTTCAATGAGAAGACCATCGCTGATGCAGACATCCTTTATATGACTCGTGTACAGAAGGAACGCTTCTCAGACCTGATGGAATACGAACGGGTGAAGAACGTGTACGTGTTGAACAACGATATGTTGAAGAATGCAAAGGCCAACATGAAGATCCTCCATCCCCTGCCCCGCGTGAACGAAATCGCCTACGAGGTGGATGACAACCCACACGCCTACTATATTCAGCAGGCTGGCAATGGACTCTTTGCCCGTGAGGCCATCTTCTGCGATGTACTCGGTATCAGTCTCGATGAAGTTAAAAACGACAAAACGATTATACGATGAACAAAAAAGAACGTCTGGTTGCCGCCATTGAACAAGGCACCGTGATTGACCATATACCGGCAGAAAAAACTTATCAAGTGGCCAGCCTACTAGGTCTCTTCGATTTGAAGACACCCGTAACCATTGGTTTTAACTACCCTTCACAGAAGGTGGGAAATAAGGGAATCATCAAGGTATCAGACAAGTTCTTTACCGACGACGAAATCTCCCGACTCTCCGTCGTCGCGCCAAAGGTGATTCTCAACATCATCCGCGATTATGAGGTGGTGGAGAAGAAAACCGTTGAAACACCTGACGAGATCAAAGGCATCGTGAAATGCAACAATCCCAAGTGCATCACCAACAACGAGCCGATGGCAACCCATTTCCACGTGGCTGACGGCATCCTGACCTGTCACTACTGCGAAAAAGAACAAGATATCAATAAAGTAGAATTAGTATAAACCCTATAAGCAAAAACAATGAACAGAGACAACACAATCTTTGAGTTGATTGAGCAGGAGCATCAGCGCCAGTTGAAAGGCATTGAACTCATTGCCAGTGAGAATTTCGTAAGCGATCAGGTGATGGAGGCCATGGGCTCCTACCTGACCAACAAGTATGCCGAGGGCTACCCAGGACACCGCTACTATGGTGGATGCCAGGTGGTGGACAAGGTGGAGCAACTCGCCATCGACCGTGTCTGCAAACTCTTCGGAGCCGAGTATGCCAACGTACAGCCCCACTCCGGCGCACAGGCCAACGCTGCCGTGCTGCTGGCAGTGCTGAAGCCCGGCGACTGCTTCATGGGATTGAACCTCGACCACGGCGGCCACCTCTCGCACGGCTCGCTAGTCAACACCAGCGGTATCCTCTACAAGCCCGTAGGCTACAACCTGAACAAAGAGACAGGCCGTGTGGACTACGACGAGATGGAGGCTCTTGCCCTGGAGCACAAGCCAAAACTCATCATCGGTGGCGGCTCCGCTTATAGCCGTGAGTGGGACTACAAGCGTATGCGCGAGATTGCCGACAAGGTGGGCGCCCTGCTTATGATTGACATGGCACACCCTGCCGGACTCATCGCCGCCGGCCTGCTGGAGAACCCCGTGAAGTGGGCACACATCGTCACCTCCACCACCCACAAGACACTACGCGGACCCCGCGGTGGTATCATCCTGCTGGGCAAGGACTTCGACAACCCCTGGGGCTACACCACGCCGAAAGGTGTCGTGAAGAAAATGTCGGCACTCATCAACAGCGCCGTCTTCCCCGGACAGCAGGGCGGCCCGCTGGAGCACGTCATCGCCGCCAAGGCCGTTGCCTTCGGTGAGGCATTGCAGCCAGAGTTCAAGGAGTGGGCCAAGCAAGTGCAGAAGAATGCCAAGGTACTGGCTGAAGAACTCGTGAAGCGCGGCTTCGGCATCGTCAGCGGTGGCACCGACAACCACTCGATGCTCGTCGACCTGCGCTCAAAGTATCCCGAGTTGACGGGTAAGGTGGCCGAGAATGCACTCGTGGCTGCCGACATCACCGTGAATAAGAACATGGTGCCCTTCGATAGTCGCAGCGCTTTCCAGACCTCTGGCATCCGTCTCGGAACTCCCGCCATCACTACCCGTGGTGCCAAGGAGGACCTGATGGTGCGCATTGCTGCCTGGATTGAAGAGGTGCTCAATGATCCCGAGAACGAGCAGGTGATCGCCAAGGTGCGCAGCGAGGTCAACGAGACGATGAAGAACTATCCGCTCTTCGCATATTAATCCGATTTGTACGAAATAGGAAAGCCCCGCCGATTGGCGGGGCTTTCTTGTCTCGGCTCAGCAGGGGCTTCCTACTTCAACTCAGCGTTGAAATGATTGATCGCCTGGCGAAAAAGGTGGTTACGCGTGTTTCCACCGAAAATGCTGTGGTTGCGGTTGGTATAGACCAACTGACAGAAGTCCTTGTCGGCCTGCACCAGCGCCTCGACATATTCCGCTGTATTCTGATAGTGTACATTGTCATCAGCCAGACCGTGACAGATGAGCAAGGCACCATGCAACAGGGAGGCGCGAGCGATGGGATTCACCTCGTCGTAGCCCTTCGGGTTCTCTTGCGGTGTACGCATATAGCGTTCCGTATAGATTGTATCGTAAAACCGCCAATTCGTCGGTGGCGCAATAGCCACACCCGCTGCAAATACTCCCCGTCCCTCCGACATCGACATCAGCGTGTTCCAACCACCGTATGACCAGCCCCAGATGCCGATACGGTTCTTATCGACATAACTCTGCTGGCCCAGCCAAATGGCTGTCTCCACCTGATCCTTCGATTCCAGTTCACCCAGACGGAGATAGGTACACTTCTCAAATTCGGCACCCCGTCCGCCAGTGCCACGATTATCCACGCAGACGCAGATATAGCCCTGTTGGCAGAGATACTGTTCAAGAATGGCGCCGTTGCCGCTCATGCCGATACCCCATTGGTTGAGCACTTGCTGGTTACCCGGGCCACCGTACTGATACATAATCACAGGATATTTCTTGGTCGGACTGAAATCAAAAGGTTTCACCATCCAGCCATTTAGCGTCACACCCTCAGAGGTGGTAAACTGGAAGAGTTCTTTCTTGCCAAGGTCGTACTTTGCCAAGCGCTCCTTCAACTCGTGATTGTCAATGAGTGCAGCAAGAGCCTTGCCGTTACTCTGGCAGAGAGTATACTGCGCTGGATTGTCGAGATCGCTCCAAATATTGATGAAGTATTTGAAGTTCTTGCTGAAAATAGCATTATTCACGCCGTCCTTCTGCGAGAGTGTCTCAATCTTACCGTTCTGACGAGCCACCATCACCTGCTGGTCGGTAGCCCCTTTCGGATTGGCAGCGAAATAGACATCCCCCGTCACCTCATCAAAGCCATAGACGCTCTTCACCACATACTTGTCCGCAACAATCTGGCGCAACTGCTGACCGTTGAGGTTATAGAGATAAAGATGATTGTAGCCATCACGCTCACTGGGCAGGAGGATATGCTTGTCGGTAATCTGAACATCCTCAAAGGTCTCCTCCTTCACATATTTGTCAATCTTGTCCTCGATGATCAGTTTGGCTACCGTCGAGAGCGGATTGGCCATATAGATCTTCAGATCGTCCTGATGACGGTTCAGCGTGAAGATGGTAATCTTCTCCGGATCAGAGGTCGCCTTGATACGAGGAATATAACCATCAGCCTCCAACGGCAGGTCAATGGTGCGCGTCTGGTGACTCTGAATGTCGTATGAGAGCACCTTTACTTTTGCATTCTGCTTGCCAGGAATGGGGTATTTATAGGTATAGTTGCCTGGATAGTCGCGATACTCCTCACGCTCAGGAGCCAGGCCCTTAAACAACTGCATGGCATACTGCGGCACATCGCTCTCGTCGTAGCGGATCCAGACAATCTGCTTCGAGTCGGCAGAGAACACCATCGATGAGTTCGTCGAGAACTCCTCTTCATACACCCAGTCAGGGATACCGTTGATTACCTCATTACGCTTCCCGTCCTTCGTCACCTGACTCTCAGCATTGTCGTAGAGCAGTTTGACAAGGTGAATATTATTGTCACGGACAAAGGCTATCTGATTGCCATCTGGCGAGAAAACTGGTGTCTGTTGCGGCCCGCCATCGGAAAGCGGTTCCAGTTTATTGTTCTGGATCATAAAAATGTAGTACTCTGCCGTGAACGAACGACGGTAGATGGGCTTTGTCTTCGTCTGTATCAGCAACCGGCGCCCATCGGGACTCACAATGTAGCCCTCTACACGACTCACCTGCGCCCCGCGCGCCGTTGATGCGTCAAAAAGCACGCCCACCTGCTTTCCCGTCTTGAAAGAATATGTTATGATGCGTTTGCCGTCATCACTAATCTGGGCATACGTCTCCCCATCGTCCATCGGATGGACTTCCGTCATCGACTCTGCGCGGAACTCTCCTCGTGTGATATCCCTTAAACTCAGTTTATCGCCAGCCTGCACCTGACTCATTGTCAGCACAAGCACAGCAGCCATTATCCCAAAACACTTCTTTGCCATAATCATTTCTTTTGATTGTGCAAAGGTAATGCTTTTTTTCGAAAGTTACAAGAAATCTGAATATTTCGTGCCATTGAGCAACTGCTCAATCCCCATATTCTTATGGTTTTTCATGAATTTTCCAACTTTCTGCATAAAGGTCGAGTCAAAGATATCCCGTCCTACCGCTTTATTGACCACCCACTGAATCCGGCCCATATGGATATCACGCTCTTCCTGACTCATCGGCTTGTCGAAAGGCATAGGAAACAGACTCAACAGATAGAAGCCAATACAGTCTGGCACGATATACTGGCGTTGCATCATCTTGCGCTGTTCCAGTGAATAGCCGTATTCCGGTTTCAGATACAGATCGTATTCCGCACCAAGATATTTGTCCAAGCAGATTCCTATCATCCCGTTGCCGACAATCACGCTCTGGTCCAGCGAACCGATCTGCGCATAGATTTTCGGAATCTCCATGTTCGGAATCTCCTTCTTCAGGTATTTGAAAGCCTGCGTCATCTCCTCATTAATATCATCCATATTCGCATACTGCTGTTCCGCCTCGTTGATAAGCACCTGCAACGTGGAATCCTGATAGAAACGCAGGAACTTCGTGTTGATCTGCGGGTCGTTCACCTTGCCGATGCGCAGGATATCCTCTATCAGTGTCCTTGTCTGCTCCGGATAGGTGATGTTCATCTCTTGAAGGGCTGAGAAATCACTCGTGGTCAGATACAGGCTCTGGATACGGTCATAGCGTTCAACGACAACATCCGACTCTGATTCGTCAGTCTTCAATTGCCATTCACAGCCGATGCATCCCAGCATCATAACAAACAGTATGAAGTATATCTTACGCACTTACTGAGAAGCCTTTTTTATTCTTTTAGTTTAAAATTTCTGCAAATTTACTTAAAATTATTGTAAATACCAAATTTTAACCTAAAAATTTTAAAATAAAGGCCCCAAATTGCACATTTAAGTTTATTTGTGTAAAAAACCGTCTAAAGAATCAAACGTTTTCCGTCCTTTTACATAATATTGCCAAAGCAAGGAAAAGCACCCTCGTTCTGGTATTACTTTCACCACCCGACTGGCCTGAATCTGCCGACGGTCTGACTCAAAATTCTTCTTCCAACGCTTAAAAGCATGGCGAGCCCGATACACCGCCTTGAAATCTCCCACGTTTCTATTCAGGATGAGCATCTCCCAGGCGGCGAGATAGTCCAACCACCAGCGCCAGCGCATCACAGACTTCAATTCCTCCTCTGGCAGACATTTATAGAGCATCGTCAGGTTGTTGCGGAAATTCAGGAAGGTCTTCATGGGATTACTCTTCGGCAACGTGCCACCTCCCACATGATAGACCTGACTTTCTGGCACACATACTATCCGTCGTCCTCGAATACGCAATCGCCAACAGAGGTCTATCTCCTCGTTGTGTGCAAAGAAGCGCGAATCAAGTCCTCCTGCATTCCAATAGTCTTTCGAGCGGATCATCAGCGCAGCCCCTGTCGCCCAGAGTATATCCTGCTGATAGTCATACTGACCATTGTCCTGCTCCACCGTCTCGAAGATACGACCTCTACAAAAAGGATAACCATATTTATCGATGAATCCGCCACAGGCTCCTGCATATTCAAATACGTCCTTGTCAAAGACACTTAATAGTTTGGGCTGACAGGCAGCAATATCCTCATGCGCATCCAAGAGTTCAATCATCGGCGTCAGCCAATGATGCGTCACCTCGATATCGGAATTCAGCAACAAGTAATATGTTGCCTCTATCTGGTGAAGGGCCTTGTTATATCCCTCAGCAAAGCCCCAGTTCTTTTCCAGTTCTATCAGCCTCACCTCAGGGAAATGCGCTTTCAGCATCGTCAACGAATCATCTGTCGAGGCATTGTCAGCCACATAGATCGTCGCCTCATCCCTCGAGTATTGCAACACGGATGGCAGATACTCTCTGAGCATCTTCTCGCCATTCCAATTCAATATCACGATTGCCAACTTTTCCATACGCGCGTACCTTATTTATATTATATAGCACCTCAATGCTTGTTTGTCGGGAGTCACTTCACCCAATTTCACCTTTACGATTTGGTTGTCGAGTGCAGTGTCTGCATCCTTTGCCGACAGTTCCACCCGGATATAGTTCTTGGTGAAACCATGCATGGCCTTTCCCCTTGGGGCCTTTTCGAAAAGTACCTCAGCCTCCTGCCCGATATGTTTCTGATAGAAAGCCACCGTCTTCTCATCCGACAAATCCAGCAAACGCTTCGAACGCATTTTCTTGTCTTTCTCACTTACGATATAAGGGATGCTCAGTGCCGATGTACCAGGCCGTTCGGAATAAGGGAACACGTGCAACTGTGTCACATCGAGTCCTTTCAGGAACTCATATGTCTCCTCGAAACACTCAGGCATCTCTCCACGACAGCCCACCATCACATCCACGCCAATAAACGCATCAGGCATCACCGCCTTAATCCGTTGAATCTTGTCAGCAAACAACTGTGCATCGTAATGCCTGTGCATCAGTCTCAGCACCGTATCACTTCCACTCTGCAAAGGAATATGGAAATGCGGCATAAAAGCCCTGCTCTGTGCACAATAGTCTATTAGTTCATCCGACAACAGATCCGGTTCCAACGAACTAATTCGATAGCGGCTGATATCCTCCACCCCATCAAGTGCTTTCACAAGGTCGATAAATCGCTCACCTGTCGTCTTGCCAAAGTCACCAATATTGACGCCGGTCAGTACAATCTCCTTACCACCCTCTTGCGCAGCCTCCTCAGCCTGTTCTACTAACGAGACAATCGTCGGATTCCTCGAAAAGCCCCTGGCGTAAGGAATGGTACAATAAGTACAGAAATAGTCGCAGCCATCCTGCACCTTCAAGAAATAGCGTGTACGATTTCCTCGGGAGCACGACGGCGCAAAGGTCTTAATATCCTTCGTCTTCTGGCGGAAGATCAGGGGGACAGGTCCATGATTCTGGACAGAATCACGCGACCTGTCCCCCTGATCCTCCAAACTCCATGCATCGGAGAGAAACTGTATCAGATTTGCTTTCTCATTCGAGCCAAGCACCAAATCAACGCCATCTATCTTTGCCACTTCCTCGGATTCCAACTGCGCATAGCATCCCGTCACCACCACAAAGGCCCCAGGATGCTGCCGCACCAACCGGCGAATAGCCTGACGACACTTCTGGTCAGCCACCTCCGTCACGGAACAGGTGTTGATCAGACAGATGTCAGCCCGCTCCCCCTTTTGTACCGTCCGAACGCCCAACTCTTGAAGCATCTTCCCGAAGGTCGATGTCTCAGAGAAGTTCAACTTGCATCCGAGGGTGTAATAGGTAGCCGTCTTACCTTGAAAGGCCGAGAAATCAATCATTTTTAACTTTTTTTCTTTTTCGCTTTTTGGTTTATCTATGTTTGCGAGCACAAAGGTAGTGTTTTTTTCCCAAATACAGCAATTTTTGAGCAATTATTCGCATTTTCCCAAAAATGAATGATTTTTAACATTTCATAATTCGCTGAAATACAGTTGTTTGCAAAAAAGTTACAAAAACAGCCTAAAAAAAAACAAAAAAAATGATACGACCTATTAAAAAAATGCATACCTTTGCAGCGTTTTAATAAACAAATGATTGTTTTACAGATTTAAAAGCATTAGAAAAATGAAGAAATTAGTATTTATGTTCGTAGCTGTTGCAGCTATCTCTTTCGCATCTTGTGGTAATCAGGCTCAGCAGGCTCCTGCTACTGACACAGACTCTATCGAGGAGGTTGTTGACACTCTGAGTGCTGACACCGTTGCTGCTGACACAGCCGCTGCTGACACTGTTGCTTAATAGTTTGTCACAACGAACTTAATTGAGAGAAAAAGAAGACCGCAGGACGTGAGTCCCGCGGTCTTTCCTTTTTCCCATTTTTATTCAGATAGTCTTAATCAACTATTCGAATAATCCCTTTGACGTGTTCGAATAATCCTTTATAGGGTAAAGGAATTATTCGAATAGGTCGTTCGAATGGTTCCAATGAGTTGTTAAGACTATTGCGCTTCAAATAATTCAGGGAGAATTTTCAAAATAGCAAAAAAATCCCGAGGGGAAACCCTCGGGACACTGTTGTCATAATAAATAATGATGCCTTACAGCAGTGATTAATTATTAATTGTTTGATTTAAAATGCTTGATTAAGCCTCAGCGGGAGCCTCCTCAGCAGAAGCAGTAGCCTCTTCTGCAGGAGCAGCGTCGAGAGCCTCGAGAACCTCAGCCTCGTCGGCAGCCTCAGCGGCAGCGGCCTTGGCATCAGCGGCAGCACGAATGGCAGCCTCTGCATCGGCAGCAGCCTTCAACTCAGCAGCATTCTCAGCAACCACCTTGACGGGAATCTCGACAGTCACCTCCTTGTGGAAGTGAACGAGAGCCACATAGTCACCCAGTTTCTTGGCATCCTTCATGGTGATGATCTTACGATCAACCTCCTTACCCATCTGAGCGAGGGCATCAGCCACCTGAGCAGCACCTACGGAACCATAGAGTTGACCCGTAGCACTCACCTTGGCAGCAATCTCGAGAGCAACACCCTCCAGCACAGCAGCCTTCTCTTCGGCGGCAGCCTTCTGGGCAGCAATCTTGTGAGCCTGTTGCTTCAGATTCTCTGCGAGCACCTTCTTGGCAGAAGGAGAAGCAATAACACCCTTACCCTGAGGGATGAGGTAGTTACGGCCATAACCAGACTTTACATTCACGATATCGTTCTTGAATCCCAGACCGATAATATCTTCTTTCAGAATAATTTCCATACTTGCGTCCTCCTTGTTTTATTTCATCAAATCGGTTACGTAAGGCAGCAGAGCAATCTGGCGGGCACGCTTCACGGCCTGAGCCACACGACGCTGATACTTCAGAGATGTTCCAGTGATACGACGGGGAAGAATCTTACCCTGCTCGTTGAGGAATTTCTTAAGGAACTCGGGATCCTTGTAGTCGATATACTTGATACCACTCTTCTTAAAGCGGCAGTACTTCTTCTTCTTCGTGTCGATAGAAGGAGCATTCAAATAACGGATTTCTGTGTCCTGTGCTGCCATAATTAAGCCTCCTCTGTTTTTGCGCCAAATTTGTTGCGACGCTTCTCAGCGTACTCCACAGCATATTTGTCGAGTTTAACTGTCTGGAAACGAATCACCTTCTCGTCACGACGATAGGCAGTCTCCAATGTCTTGATCACTTCTGGCTCAGCCTTGAACTCTATCAGGCAGTAGAAACCTGTAGACTTCTTCTGAATAGCATAAGCCATCTTCTTCAATCCCCAGGCCTCTTCGGAGATGATCTCTGCACCCTTATCGGTGAGGACCTTCTTGAATTTAGCGGCCGTTTCCTTCATCTGTTCATCAGACAAAACGGGAGTCAAAATGAAAACGGTTTCGTATTGATTCATACTTTTAAAAATTAAAAAATTAATAATGTGCTTCAAAAAGCGGATGCAAAGGTACTGCTTTTTAATGAGAAATGAGAAATGAGAAATGAGAAATGGGCCCTGATTAACAGTATTTAATACTTTTCGCCTGATTTTGCGAGTTTTACGTGAAGAAATACACCTATTACAATAATAAAGAGTGCACTGAGTAGTACAAGGTTGCTCGATGTCCACCCTGCCAGATAGGCAACAATCAGAAAGAGGGCGCCGATGATTACCAGCGCCACTCCTATCAGTTGTTTCAAACGATTGTTCATTCTGCCTCCTCAGGGGTAATGAGTTTATAACCCTTACCGTGGATATTGATGATTTCAATCTGCGGATCATCCTTGAGATGCTTGCGCAGTTTGGTGATGTAGACATCCATCGAACGGGCATTGAAATAGTTATCATCAATCCAGATCGTCTTCAAGGCAAAGTCACGCTGCAAGATCTCGTTGGCATGGCTGCAAAGCAGAGCCAGCAGTTCGTTCTCCTTGGTGGTCAACTTGCGCTGGTCGTCACCGATGCAGAGCAGTTGCTTCTGGGTGTCGAAGGTGAACTTACCAATATGATAGAGTGTCGATTCCTTGCTCTTCTTACCCTTGGTACGGCGCATGATAGCCTCAATACGGAACACGAGTTCCTCCATAGAGAATGGTTTGGTGATATAGTCGTCGGCACCTATCTTGAAACCTTCAAGGATATCCTCCTTCAATGTCTTGGCAGTGAGGAAGATAATGGGTACATCGACATTCGAGGTACGGATTTCCTGTGCCAGTGTGAAACCATCCTTCTTGGGCATCATCACATCGAGCACACAGATGTCGAACTTCGTCTTCAGGAAGGCCTTGTAACCAGCCTCACCATCGGCACACAGTTCTGTTGCATAGCCCTTAGCCTGCAAATACTCACGAAGCAGCATTCCGAGGTTCTCATCGTCCTCGCAAAGCAAGATTTTCAGTTTCTCGTCCATAATCTTTGAAATTTACAATTTGACAATTTACTATTTAACAATTTATTTATCTATTTCATTTGTTTACTAATTTGCATCTTCACGGAGGATGGGCAGCGACACAGTGAAGGTGGTACCCTTTCCTACCTCACTCTCACATTTGATTTCGCCCTCGTGCAGGTTGATGATCTTCTTAACATAAGCGAGCCCCAAGCCGAAACCCTTCACATCGTGCACATTACCAGTATGCACTCGGTAGAACTTGTCGAAGATTTTCTTCACGTTCTCCTTCTTAATGCCAAGACCCGTATCACGGATACTGAAACAGAGACGTTCTTTCTCATTCCAAGTCTTGATGAAAAGGTCGAGCGGCTGATCCGGTTTACGATACTTCACGGCATTATCCATCAAGTTGGTGATAGCATTCTGGAAATGCACTTCATCGACATAGATGGCAGAATCCACCGCCTCAATCTCCGTATATATCTTACCACCCGTATGCTCCACACGCAGGGAGAAACTGGAAGCGATGTTTTCAAGGAGTTCATTCAGATCAAGTTCCTTCTTCTTGAAAGCAGCGTCTTTCCTGTCGAACATAGACATTTGCAGCACTTTCTCCACGAGGAACCGAAGTCGCTTTGACTCATCGTTGATGACACCACCGAGATGTTTCAGCATGGCAGGCGACTTGCCCACAGAATCGTCGTTGAGCATCTGAGCAGCCAAAGAAATACTGGAGATCGGGGTCTTCAGTTCGTGTGTCATATTGTTAATAAAGTCGTTCTTGATCTCCGAATAGCGCTTCTGACGGAAGATGACCACAATGGTAAAGACGAACGTAATGAGCAGGACAATGGTGAAAATCATCGACGGAATCATGAACCGCACGCTCGAGAAGATGTAGGAGTTCATGTCAGGGAAATGAATCTTCACCACACCCATCTTCGGAGATGGATCGTTGTGGAAAAGCGTCTGGGTATAGGTATAGTCTTTTCCTTCATCGGTATAGTCCGGACAACGATAGACTTCCCGTCCGTCACTGGTTTCAACCGTGAAATGATAGGGGATATTGATTCCGTTATTCTGCAGTTCCGCACGGATATCCTGGTCAAGCATCTTAAAGTTGACACGCTCCTTCAATGGCTTGTCAGAAGCAGTGTAAAGGATATTATAGACCACCTCGTCGAGCAAGGCTTTCTGATAGACATATCGGTTACGTACTATCTCCTGCAAAGATTTTGTTGCCTCAGAAATACTATTTTTATCCGTACGCAGGATCATGGCCTTAGGCACATTGGCAGGCTTAATGGCAAAGGTCTTCAGTTCAAATGAGGAATAGACCGTACCATCATCGGCTGCTACCGCAAACTGGTGTGCATGCTTCACCGTACCATCCAGTCCATCTACCATGACAGAGTCTTGCTTGAATGCCCGGCGCTCCGTATCCTTCACATCCTTCTCCAGATATCGCGCAGTCTCATTCATTTCAAGTTTGCGAGACGCCTGATAAAGACTGCGGTTGACGGATTCATCAAACTGTTCCTTCTTCATCTTCGCCATCTCCTCGATATAGGAAATCTGTAACAGCAAAAGACCGATGAAGGCCAGTCCCATAATGGTCGCTATAATCCAAATTGTACTCTTTTTCATTGTCTCGTTTTCAATCTGGGGACAAAGGTAGTGTTTTTCATAAATAGAAGAGATGTTTTAGTTAATTATTTCTGTTAAATTTAACGATATTAACCAAAACAAATCCATTTAATTAAATATAATCATCTCATTAAACTTTTTTCTGCCTTTTATTTGGTCGAATGGGAGATAATTTGTATCTTTGCCCCAAAATTTACATTTGCAACATGAAACATATTCGTCCGATCTTGATGATGCTATGCGGCCTGTGGCTGTTGTACGGCTGTGGTGCCGACAAGGAACAGATGCTACGGCAACTTGAACAGTTGGAGCAGGCCAACCGTGCCGACAGCGTGATGCGGAATGATTCATTAGCCAAAGACCTCGTAGCCTATTTCGACAAACATGGCACGCCCAACGAACGGATGCGTGCCCACTACATCCTCGGGCGCACCTATAGCGACATAGGCGAAGCCCCGTGTGCCATCAGCAGTTATCAGGATGCCATTGATGCAGCCGACACGACAGTCTCTGACTGTGATTTCTA
This sequence comes from uncultured Prevotella sp., assembly GCA_900320905.1. Taxonomy (GTDB): domain Bacteria; phylum Bacteroidota; class Bacteroidia; order Bacteroidales; family Bacteroidaceae; genus Prevotella. The sequence continues at coordinate 18,163 of ONTZ01000032.1, read as the reverse complement.
TACGCTGGGGAGCGTTTATTCCCAGATGGCGACTGTATATCACAGCCAACTTCTCCTGACCAACGAAATTGAGGCTCGAAACAAAGCCACTCATTATGATTATCGCGCCAATGAAATAAAGTGGGCCATTTATAATCAGGTCCTGTCTTCCGGAGCCTATATTCTGTTAAACAAGAAGGACAGTGCCGAAATCATCCTGAAGTCCGCACTTGAACAGTACCGTAAACATGGGTTTAAACAGCAGGCTTTGCGCTACTCTAAGACATTATTATTGTTATATACGGAAAGTCCTCAACGATTAGACGAGGCCAAGGCCCTGATGGATCAGTTTGAGGCCGAATCCGATCTGTTCGACGAGCATCATGAACTTCCCCCTTCCCAACGCCAGTATTACTATTATAAAGGCAAATACTTTGAAAATATCCATAAACTTGACTCTGCAGAATATTATTATCGTAAGATATACCGACCGGGAATGTCTTATGCATCCCAAGACCCTATGTATCGAGGCCTCTTAAGTGTTTTTAGCAAGCGTCATCAGGCCGACTCCATCGCCAAATATGCCCAACTGTATTGCACGGCCAACGACTCTTCAATTGCTCTTAAAGACCAGAATATTGTAGCACAAATGGCAGCCAATTACAACTACAGCCGTTTGCAGAAAGAGGCTCATGAAAATGAGGTCAAGGCATACAAAAGGCTGATCGGATTAATCGTCACTGCAGTGGTTTTGGCCATTATCCTCATTGCCGCATTCATGCTGTGGAAAAACAATCAGAGGAAAATTAATCGACTAAAGAAGGAGTTTGCCAATGCCACAGACGAATATGAGGAAAACCTGCATGAGTTGCAATTGTTAGAATCCACCCACCAACAGGTGATTGCAACTATCCAACAGGAACTGACGGAGGCACAGGGAGAGAGTAGCGGCTTCAGGGAGAAATATGCCAAGGCGCAACAGACCATATCCCAGATTAATCAAGACTACGAGAGCGAGAGGTCAAGGCTGCTGGAAGAGAACGAACGTCTCCAAAAGCGAATTAATGAACTCCAAAAGAATGATGTGATATCCAAGAGCCTTACTGTTTCTGAATCATTTACCAAGGAGAATATCGTCAAACGCATACGCGAAATAGCGGATACTCCTTTAAACAAAGTGACTGAGACGGAATGGAAAGAGTTGACCAAGGCGTTTGCAAACAGTTTCCCCGCCCTGTTCCATGACCTTTCCCAGAAATGCGATAACCCTCAGTACATTCGGGTCTGCATTCTCACTGTTATAGGCATAAGTGGTGATGAACAAGCCAACATGATGGAAATTACAAAACAAAGAGTCTCCAACATCAAGTCTGCCCTCAACGAAGACCTTTTCGATGAAACCTCTTCACGAACGCTATACAAAAACCTGGTCGTTCGATATAATATTTATAGTATCGAGAAGAAAAAAACACCAATTGAGGGCTAAAATGTACTTTGGTGTACTTTTTATGTTATTCTTTATAATACCGATTTAATTGGGAGTTGCCCCCTCGTTAACAGTTGTTAACCAGTTAGGATGTACTTCGATGAACTTTTAACTCCAAAAATATTTGGAAGATTTGTTTGATAGTTATAATTTTGCAGGAACTTAATATAAAAACTGTAGAATTATGGCAAAGAAAAACTTTTTGATTATTTCATAAAAGTTGACAAATGTGACAATGAGGACTTTGAAAATTGCAGAGGAAGAATAAATACTAATGGACAAATTGTGTGGAGTGAATTACCTCTTTTTTTCAGTCATACAGTTGTTAGTCATCAGAATGAGTGTACAAACTGCAAATACCTTCCTCTTTGTTACGGCCCTTGTCCTGTGGAAAGAGACCGTGCTTGTAAGAATAATAGTCCTTTGAAGTGTAGGTTTTCAGATAAAGATAAGGTTTGGAAATATCGCATATACAACTATTGTAGGATACATATCAGAAATAACCAATTGCTAGTCCAATGAGTTTTAGTGCATTTATTCTATATTGCATGTTGTTTTGTCATGGTGACTCCGTTAGGACGGATAGTACTTTTGTCGCCAGACAAGACAGTATTACGAAATACGTCTATCTTAACGATGCCATTATAGAAGGCAGTAAGGTGACTCATTATCCAGATAAGGATGTATGGAACATCACGGAAGAGATGCGCAAGAATACTATAGACACGTATGACATCTTGGAAAATTTGCCAGGTTTGTTTGTCGATAAAGTAGAAAAGAAGTTAACGTATAAAGGCAGGGACAATATTATTGTAATCGTTGATGGTAAAGAAAAGGATATGTCATATATCGGTAATCTACACAACAAACGATTCAGGCAAATAGAAGTATATGAGCAGTCTCATCCGCGTTACCCAAATGCATATGTGGTCATTAATATTATAACAAAAGAGAGATGGAGCGGATTTGACTTCTCTGACAATGCCAATACCAGACTATTGCCTTCAACTCGCTATGGATCCCAGTTCTCTGCTGTTAGAAATGGTTTCTATTATACCTACACACGACCGAAGTATGATTTATCAACAAGTTTTCAGTATGAACATAATAACAGAAAGTACGACGAGGACATCTTATACACTTTAGTGAATAAGTATCAATATAGGTCTGTTAATGATGGTCAGCCTGACAAATCGCGCTATTCCAACAACTATAACTGGTGGGTTGACTTCGACTACAAACTGAATATGAATCATTCGCTATCAGCCAAATACAGTTACATACAGAATCATTTCAACCAGTGGGGAAGCACCATATTTAATAAGAACGGTTTGTTGGCAGACAGGAAGACAACAGACAAGGATGGCAGCAGAGAACATACGGCAACCCTGTTCTACAGAGGAAATGGAAAAGCATGGACTATCTATTCAGACTTGAGTATAGACATATACGATGATGATGTACTTTACATGCAAAGCGAGAGTACGGGATTCCTAACTATAAGTAAATTCCATAACAAGAGAAAGATAGTATCAGCGTCCCTTAATCTTTCAAAGAAGATAAGCAGCAATCACTCTATAAATCTATACTTGTCAGGTTTTCAGAGACATTATGAAGGCGAAAGTAAAGATAATAGTCAAAGGCAAAGCAGTAAAAACTCTTATCTGCATGCCTCTGCTTCTTATAATTTCAGGATTGGAAATCGGTATTCAGGGAGTGTCGGAGCATCACTTACCAATTATCACATATCGGCAGAAGGCAACCATACCAATCAAATTACGTTCTCTGGTACAGCAAGAACAAGATACCAGTTAAGCAAAAAAACGAATATCATGCTCAACCTCTCATCCTCACACAACACTCCCGGTTATAGACAGACGCTTCCGTTTGTCACGCAGAAAGATTCAATGATATACACATTGGGCAACCCATCACTGAAAACGGAGACCTCTAATAAACTCATTGCAAACATCAATCATGGACTGTTCTATGTGATAGGTTCGTTCCAATACTCTGGAAACAAGATGTCTTCAGTATATTTATGGGATACTGATGGCCTTATACAGACAAGTCGTAATATCGGGGATACAGAATGGAATGTCGGATGCGGATTTGGCCCTGTCACGAGTAAAAATAAACGCTTTGCAGGACGGGCATCAATATACAGGGGTGGAGGACACTTGTGGTTGGATGATGTCAGTAATACCTATTCCTATTGGAGTGTCATATCTGATGTTAGTTATAATGCAACCACGTGGGGATTCCAGTTCCAGTATTCTTCACAGCCTAAATATGTGGCTTCACTTCAAGGCATCAACAAAGGGCTTTCTGACTGGTGGCAGTTATCAGCATGGAAATATTTCATGGATAGGAGACTGATGCTAAGATTTACATACAGGCTACCTATCAGATGGGGTGTTGGTAAGAACAGTTATAGTCTTATTTCTACGCCATTTTATGAATATAGTAGGGTGGTGAATCAATATAATGACTATAGGAATTCTTTCTTTATAACTGTCAGATATCTGATAGCCAAGGGGCATCAGGTCAACAAGCAAGACAATAATCAGATTAATAAAGGTATGGTCAATGAGATAGACCATTGATAGAGTTTAACAATTAATATTACGTAAAATGAAAGAAAAAAAGTGTTTATCAGAAATTGGATGTATTGACATCCTATCTGAAATGGAAAGGATTCATATCCTAGGTGGTGGTATTGGTGGAGATGGTGGGGTTAATCATAATTGTACCCACATAGAGTGTCATTATAATACAGGATGTCCAAATATGGGATGTGGTACAAACACAGGAACCTGTGGTAACTCAAATTGTGTTACTTATACTGATTTTGAGAATATAATAATTCCAACTACTCTGTGATGGCCGAAAAGGTTAGTTTCTCATACCCTTCGAAGTCATCAAACTGTATTTGGAAGTTGGCATACAGATAATGGTTTCCGCCTGTATTATGCGTATCCTTGATGGAGTTGCTCTTGGACAAAGCATTCAGAATTTGATTGTAGATCACTTTGTCGTTCTTTTCATCAGCAATCTGAATGGCCATAGAGGTAACAACACCATCTTCGATCTTATAGGTATAGTCGCCTGCGGCATACAGTTGGAAGTTCTCTGTTTCAAGGATGGTCTCTAATTCTCCAACTTTCTCTACCAGTTCATCATAGGTCAAGTTGACGTGATTGATTGGCACACGGTTCTCATCCAACTTGATATAGGTGGTATCGACATCGTCCTTGCTGGCGACATTCTCTGCGGCATTCAGTGACAATGAACCGACCAGGAACATCATCACCATAAATATCATTTTCTTTATATCTTTTATATCTTTCATCTCTTCTTCTTTATCAAAACCGGTGCAAAGATAGTAATTATAAAGATATCCACCAACGATTTGCTACTTAAAATTTACAAAAAAGCCTCACAATTAAATCTTTTTGACCAAAATCAACCCCTTTGTGGTAGCAAAATGCCACAAAGGGGTTGATAATGCAGAGCAATTTATTAGTTTATTTCAGGGGCTTAATGACAAAGGTGAAGTCATAGTTCTGATAGGGCAGCATATACTCCTGTCGCGGCCAGGCACCCCAAGAGTTCACGCAGCCAAGACCCATCTGACGCTGTTGGATATGCACCTGCGTCAACGGACGCTCTACAAGATCACCTGAGTGACGGTCTATCTTCTTGTCCTTCGACATACCGTCGTCGAGATCTTCAGTCAGGAAGTTCAGGGCACTGGCCTCCATCGGGGCATTACTATAGAACTCGAGTCCCCTACCCTGCTTATCCTGCACGCGGAACCAGCGTACATCAGTGTGATTACCCGACTCCTGCGGACGGACGTATGGATAATACTCATCCGCCACCTTATTATTATATATACCAATAAACTCACTCGAATTCCTGTCGCAGTAGTTCTCTACGGGCCCACGACCATAGTAGGTCACCTCATCATATTGCTTCGGCATCTGCAGTTGCATGCCATAGCGCGGCAACTGAGATATCTTCGCCTCCTTGTCGACAGTAAGTTGCTGACGTACGACAACCTCGCCCTCTGCTGTCAGCGTATAGGTCATGGTGAGCGTGGCCTTCACGTCAGGCATGTCAAACTTAGCGGTGACACCATTGTCGCCCACCTGACACTCTTTCAGCCGCATCTGCGGATTGCGCCAGCCCCCCAGACGGCGCTGGAAACCGGCACCATAGTCATTGTCAGTTGGCGCACGCCAGAACTCTGGCATCACGGACTGACGGTCAACAAGCATTGGTTCACCATCAACATCAAGATAGTCAATCCATCCCGTCCGCTTGCCGATGGTCAACGTGGTACCTGCAGCATCGAACTTCACGTAACTCTCCACTTCCTCCTTGGCAACCTGAGCCGTTTCAGCCTTGATCTCCGGGAACTGGTAGGGATTCAATACGAACTGCTGACGAGCCAACACCTGTCCCTTGTCGATGAGGGGCGCACCGTTCTTCGACTTAAACAGGAAAATAACGAATATCTCCTGATCGCCATGATGTCCAAGTACTCGGGTTATAGTGTTCTTCAAGGCCTCATCGGTGATGGTCTTGCGCTGTTGAGGCGCAATGCCATTGATGTCAATAGTGCCGCCATGTCCGAAGGTCATGCCTTCAGGACGCCCCGGGTTGTCATGATGGTGTCCGCCAGAAGCACCACCGACAAACCATTCCATCTCCACATCGTCGAGTGTCTTGAAGAAATTCTCGTTGTAAACTTCAAACTTACCTTCCTTCAGACCCTTATCCGTCACCCAGATATTCTGGTAATAATAGCGCACCTCATGGGCATGTGGATTCAGACGACGATCCGGGGCGATGATACCATTGCAGTTGAAGTTATGGTCACTGGCGGGATAACGTCCATAGTCACCACCGAAGGTAAAGATTTCCTTGCCTGTAATACGACTCTTGTCACGCAGACCCTGATCCACAAAGTCCCAGATATAGCCTCCCTGATACTTCGCATTCTTACGGATTACATCCCAGTACTCTTTGAAACCACCCATCGAATTACCCATCGCATGGGCATACTCACACTGGATCAGCGGACGGGGATTGTCGGTCTTTGAATACTTCTCACAGTCCTCGTAACCCATATACATCGGACAGAAGATATCCGTCTTACCCCAGTGGCCAGCCTGTTCGTACTGCACAGGACGGGTATTGTCGTAGGCTTTAATCCAGTCGTAGGCCTTCTCGAAATTGGGACCATAACCGGCCTCATTACCCAAACTCCACACGATGATGCTCGGATGGTTCTTGAAAGAACATACATTACCCTCCTGACGCTCAATGTGTGCCTTAGCATAGTCCTCACGCTTGGCAAGTGTCCCTTCACCATAGCCCATACCGTGACTCTCCAAGTTCGACTCTGCCGTCAGATACAGTCCGTACTCGTCGCAGAGGTCATACCAACGGGGATCGTCTGGATAGTGACAGGTACGCACGGCATTGATGTTCAGCAGTTTCATGATCTTGATGTCCTGAATCATACGCTCCACCGAGACGATATAGCCGCCATCGGGATCCATTTCATGACGGTCGGCACCCTTAATCAGTATAGGCTGGCCGTTGACGAGCAACTGTCCACCTTTGATCTCGATATGACGGAAGCCCACGCGCTGCTTGATTACCTCCAGCACCTTGTCGCCTTGTTTTAGCGTCACTAAGACGGTATAGAGATGGGGTGTCTCAGCCGTCCAGGGCTTCACTTGGTTCAAGTAGATCTCGTGGTTGGCATCTATCTCACTACTGATCTGCCCATCATCGAAAATCACCTTCGCCGTGGCTTTGGCATTACCTTTGGTCTTCACATCAAATTTCAGAATGCCTCGTCTGGAATCCACCACCCAGTCCTGCGTCATTGTGAGATCCTCAATATGTGCCTTCGGACGAGCAAATAGATACACCTCGCGAGCGATACCGGTGAAGCGCCAGAAATCCTGATCCTCAATATAGGAGCCGTCGCACCAACGCATCACCTGCATGGCGATGAGGTTCTTGCCAGGCTTCAGGTATTTCGTGATATTAAATTCCGCAGCCACCTTCGAATCCTCCGAGTACCCGACAAACTTACCGTTTACCCAAACGCTGAGGTTACTTGTAGCAGAGCCAACATGGAAAAACACCTCCTGCCCTTTCCAGTCAGCAGGCAGGTCAAAGGTCCTGCGATAAGAACCCGTATAGTTGTTGGTCTCACCGATATAGGGCGGATTACTCTTGAAGGTGGTGCCCCAAGCATAACCAATATTCTTATAGATTCTGTCGCCATAACCATTAATCTCAAAGAGACCGGGTACGGGGAAGTCCACCCACTGCGAATCGTCGTACTTCAGACCAAAGAAGTCCTTCGGTGCATCCTGATGGTTCTTGACGAAATTGAATTTCCACATACCCTCCATCGAGAGGTAACGAGACGATTTCATCTTGTCACCTTGTTTAGCAAGTTCCTCACTCTCGAAAGCAAAGAAATCAGCACGACGTACTTCACGGTTCTGTTGATTCACGTTTGGATCCTGCCACACAGGTACCTTCTGGGCGCTGACTGGCATCACGGTCAGACATGCCAGGGAAAACAAAATTTGCTTAATCATACTAACTGTTTTAGACAATTCATTTTATATTTTCGGCAAAGTTAGCAAGTTTTTAGGAATAAAGCAAGTAAATCCGAAAAAAATTCCGCTGCAAATCGAGTTAAGACTTCTTTTCCAGTAATTTCTGCCTGATATAAACCATGAGTTGGGATGATAGAAGTGGAATATGGAACATATCATTTTTGCGTTCCGATGGTTTGAGTGAATATTGCATCTTTTTGCTCCAGAAGTTGAAAAATCAGCCTAAAATCTGGGGCATGTTTATGCACACCGTGCATAAGTCTGCCTTGAATCCGAGGCACGTTTATGCACACCGGGCATAAGTCTCCCCTGAATCTGAGGCACGTTTATGCACCCCGGGCATAATCTTCCCCCAAATCTGAGGCACGTTTATGCACACCGGGCAAAAGTCTCCCCCAAATCTGAGGCACGTTTATGCACACCGGGCATAATCTTCCCCTGAATCTGAGGCACGTTTATGCACACCGGGCATAATCTTCCCCCAGATTTCAGGCTAATAATCTTGGTGGTATGGATAATAATTTGTAATTTTGCGGCATGAAAAAGAGCGAACGGTTTGAGAAGATCCTGGCGCACTTCAGGGAACAAATGCCGAATGTGAATACCGAACTGGAATTCGGGAGTGTGTTTCAGTTGTTGGTGGCAGTCATCCTGAGTGCACAGTGTACGGACAAGCGAATCAATCAAGTGACACCAGAACTGTTCCGGCACTATCCCGATGCAAAGACAATGGCGAAGGCGGAACCGGAGGATGTCTTGGAGTATATCCGTAGCGTGTCGTATCCGAATGCGAAGGCTGAGCATCTGGTGAAGATGGCACGGGCACTGGTGGAGAAGCATGATGGTGAGGTACCTTCGGACATGAACCTGCTACTCGACTTACCCGGTGTGGGGCGGAAGACGGCGAATGTCATCCAAAGCGTGGCATTCGGGAAGTCGGCACTGGCAGTAGATACACACGTCTATCGGGTGGCCCATCGGTTGGGACTCGTCAGCAAGCGCGACAATACACCTTACAAAGTGGAGATGGCGCTAACCAAGCATATCCCGGAGGAAGATATCCCGAATGCCCACCATTGGCTGTTGCTTCACGGACGTTATGTCTGCACCTCACGCAAGCCCCATTGCGAAAAATGCGAACTGGCTCCTCTCTGTCCGAAGATTCTGGAAGACTCGAAGTTAGCATAAACAAAGATGCCGCCATTCCTCAAGAACGACGGCACCCACTAGCAGTTTTAATCTATCTCCTATTACCCTGTTGCATTCTGGGAGGGCGAACCATCGGGTTACCCATGTGATTACCCATTGGGTTGCCCATCGGATTCCTACCCCAGTTACGGAACAGTCCACGGTGATACTGGTCCTCAGCCTTGATGACATCAAATACTTTCGAGGCGGGAAGCACGCTGAGGAACTTGTTGTGATAGGTCTGCTGGATGCTCTTCAACTCCAACTCGACCTGATCCCGCTTCTGAATCACTTTCTTGCAGGCTTTCTCGTCTGCCGGCTTGATCTTCGACTCTGCCATCATCTGGTTGTAGAGTGCACGCTGCTTCTTTTGCATCTCCCGGAACATCGGGAAGAAGGCAGCGGCTTCCCGAGGAGTCAGACCGGCTTCCTTGGCAATATACTGCTCCATGCCGGCCTGGAATTTCTCAGGAGAGAACCTCTGCTGTCCCTGTCCCTGAGCCCAAACACCCAGTGCAAAAACAACAACCAGACAATTAACGATAAGTCTCTTCATTTTTAAGTTTAATTAATTAATACTCAGACGACAGACAGGCATAGATTTCCTGATTGTCAATCATCGCATAGTCAGCGGCTTCGTCAAAGGAATAATAATCCATTGTCTGCGCAGCCACCGCATTCTCAGTAGTAGGTGCAGCCATCGACTGGTCTTCATGCGACAGGTACGATGCCACACTGACGAACAAAACACACCCACAGGCAGCAGCATAGAGAAGAGGACGCAGCCATACTGTCTTGGCCTTTTTCGCTTTCCTTATCTCCACGACCTGAGCACCCTTTTCAGCGTCGACCTTCGCCATTACCTGGCTTGCCAACGTGTCAAAGTAACCTTCAGGAACCTTGAAAGGATTCTGCTTACCGACTCTTTCTATGAGATACTTTTCTTCTTCCATACTCGTTTGACGTATCATAATCTAAAAGGTTTAATCATGTGACTTAAAAAATTCAGAAATCTTTTTGACGGCGATATGATAGGAGGCTTTCAGGCTGCCTTCAGAGGTTTTCAGCAACTGACTCATCTCACTATATTTCATCTCGTCGTAGTAGCGCAGGGTGAACACGGTGCGCTGTACTTCCGGCAGTCCGGCAATGGCTTCCTGCAACTGTGCCTCTGTCTCATCACCATCGAAATAGTCGTCGGCCATCAGGGTATTGGCCACACAGGACTCATCATCGTCGGTGCTGACAAGGGCCATATTCTTCTGACGGCGCACGAAGTCGAGGCTCTCATTGATGGCAATGCGCGACACCCAGGTGATCACCTTGGAGTCGCCATGAAAAGAACTGAGACCGTTCCACGCCTTGATAAAGGCATTCTGTAGAACATCATTGGAATCTTCATGGGTGAGGACAATGCGTCGCACCTGCCAGTACAACTGCTCGCTGTATTGGCGCACCATCATCTCAAATCCTCTACGCTGGGTATCAGGATTCGAAAGAAGTTCCTTGATCTGCTGGTCGCTATTCTTGTCCATTTATTTTCTGTCTACAATAGAATAGAGCCCATCTCACGACTGATGGCCTGGTCGTAACCATAGAGGTCGGGCCACAGTTCCACTTCCCCTGTTTTTGGGTTAGGATAGGCTGTATAATAAATAATGTATAGAGGCACCTTGGGGCTCACATCCTGATAGGATATCAGACGGAAGGGTTTCGGGTCGTCTGCATGTTCACGCACATAGAGAAATCCCTTTTCTGTTTCAGGACGGATATCCATCGAGATACGCAGGCGGTCTTTGGTCCACTCATCCGCATCTGGCAACAGGAAGCACGCCAGGTCGAAAGGCTTCTGCACACGGATACAGCCATGCGAGAGGGTACGCCTGTCCCTGTTGAAAGCCCCCCGGTTGTTGGTGTCGTGGAGATAGACGGAGAAATTGTTGGGGAACCGAAAAACGATTCGTCCCAGGGAGTTGCCAGCCCCACCCTTCTGTCCGACACGCAGGCGACCAGACAACATCTCTCCCGAGGTGACCTCAACCGGATTCAACGTATCGCCGGAACTACGTTCCACGATATAATACTTATGACGGGCGAAATAAGCCGAGTCACCACTATGACGCGCAATATCTGTCTTAACAATGTTGTGGGGAATAATCCACTCTGGATTGACCTGCATATAACTGATGGCACTATGCAACAAGGGGGTCTTGTTCGTTGTGGCCCCACAGCAGATGCGCATATCGAGTACGGAGTCAGGAGATACAGCCCAGAGTTGCTGGGAGGGGATGTTTACCAGCACCATACGCTCCGTTTCAGCAGGCCGTTTCATCTGCCAACGACAACGCTCCATGTTGACAGCAATCTTGTGGCGCTGATCCTTATCAGTAGTCTGTGCCAGTTTCTTCTGCAAAACCTGATAGACATACCCCTCAGGATGCGAGGCAGAGAGATAGTCCATCCTTTCAGCCGACACCAGTTTCTGCTCTGCTTCCTTCGAATCCGGCTTCTTCACCTCTTCGTCGAAAAGACGCGCATAGCCCGAATTATCAGCCTTCATATTCAGGGAGTTGAATAGTTTTTCAGGCTGTACAAAACCATAGCGCTGCCCTGTAGCATAACTGATATACGCCTTTGACAACAGGGAGTCGAGACGGGGCAGGACCTCATTGATGCTCACACCGACAGAATCGAAGGCAAGAAGATGCACAATCCTCAGGCCTTCGGCTATCTGGGGGATATTGAAAGCAGCGGTATCAAGACCATTAGCAGGCAGTTCACGAAGCAAGACGGACAACAGGGTGTCGGCATCTGGCGACAGCCCCATACGATCAAACCACTTCCCTTGTAGAGAAGTGTCCATCGAATCAACAAATGTACCGAATGCCGAACGGTCTGCCTCAGTGAGTTCGTGGTTTCCTTCAACGCAGGAAGCCAGAAGCACGCAAGACACAGCAAGCAAACATGCTATCGAACGGAGACCTTGCGCACAACCTTGCCAACCTTCACAATGTAGCACCCTTTTGGAATATTAAGTTCTATCTTCTGTGCTGGACTTTCCACCTTCACATCCATGATCTTCTTTCCAGTCAGGGAGACAATCTCCAAAGTCTGCCCTTCCGCACCTATCACAGAAAGGACACCATCGCTGAAATTGATTGTGATTTCCTGATCTACAGCCATCTCCATAACACCCGCAAAATAGGCAGGAGCCGCATTGGCAGAAATGGGGACGAGGCAAGATAAAGCCATCGTGAACGATATAATGAGTAAACGCTTTGTCATACGCAATAGTCTATAATTTGTGCAAAGTTAGTGTTTTTCCGTGAAACAACCAAATTTTTAAGGCAAAAAATGCCATTCAGACATCAAAAACAGCCATTTCGTTGGTCAAATAAGTATTATCGAAGACTTTTTTCGCCTCTTCAAGCAGCACATTCTCATCTTCATAGCGTGAACTGTAATGGCCCAGCAACAACTTCCCCACCCCAGCCTCCTTGGCTACCATCGCTGCCTGACGGGCTGTGGAATGACAATACTTCTCTGCCGACTGGAGACGATCCTCGCCATAGGTACTCTCGTGGTAGAGCGTATTGACCCCCTTCAATAATTCATGTAGGGTCGGAATATAACGGGTGTCGGTGCAATAGGCATAACTGCGGGGAGGATCAGCCTGTTTTACCAGCCGGGCATTGGGCACCACTTCGCCATCGGCAGTCGTCCAGTCGGCACCGTTCTTGATATTGTTCACCTGACTGGTAGGAATCTGGTAGAAGTCCATCATCTCCCGACGTATATGTGGAAGCCCCTGTTTTTCTCGGATCAGATAGCCACAGGTAGGCATGCGATGCTGCAAGGGAATGGTCTCCACCGTCACGCTACGGTCTTCGTAGACAATTGCATTTTTTGTCGTATCCACAGGATGGAACTCTATCTCATACCCCAAATCGTGGGTAAAGAAACCTATCTGACTTAGTAGCATCGGCTCCAGTTCCTGAGGCGCATGGATATGGAGCGTGGCCGTGCGCCCCAGAAGACCAAATGTTGATATCATTCCAATAAGCCCAAAGCAATGGTCGCCGTGCAGATGGGTGATAAAGACATGGCTCAACTTCGTGAAGCGCACCCGGCAACGACGGAGTTGCATCTGGGTACCCTCGGCACAGTCGAGCATCAGCACCTTGTCACGCACCTCAACCACCTGCGACGACGCATAATGACGAAGGGTGGGAAGCGCACTTCCACACCCTAAGATATGTACCTTAAACGGTTCCAAGCCTCAGCAACGATTAATGGTCGATACGGAACTCGTCACCGCTGTCTTCCAGTTGCAGACCGTGCAGATCCATTGCAGGCTTCTCCTTCCAACGGCTGTATTCGAAGGTCTCCTCATCCTGTTTTTCCACACCACTGGTTCTGTACACCAAAGAGTCGGCTCCTAGCAGGAGGATCTCATAGAGGTTCACCTCTTCCATATCACCACCACCTTCACGCTGCGAAAGGATCTCCAACTTACCATTGTAAATCTTCCAGGTCTTGTAGATGATGCTGCTCTGATCGATACTCTCGGCTACACCGCCTTCCTTGATACGGATACCGACCTCAGAACTGCCGTCGATAGGATTCGGCATCACCCAGTCACCCAACAGAGTGTTCTGGTTAATGACAATCACGGCCTCCGTCTTGGCCTTGTTTGGCAGGACAGCCATACGGTCACCGGCTTGCAGACCGCCAAACACCTGCCCGCTTTCCTGGGCATTGGTCAGATCCAGGTTCAGCGTGTCGCCACTATCCGTCAACAACTGAAGGGTGTTCATAGCAGTCCCATTTCCACACAGACCATAAATAGTCTGATCGAAAGGCATGTAATCCTCTACAGAATCAGGTTCTTCCTCCGCCGTCTGCTGGGGCTTCTGATTACCACCAAAGCAACTGCTCATCGTCAATATGACAGCAGCCATCATTCCGAAAAATGCTAATTTCTTCATATCCTTTATGATTAATTTTTTAAAACTTTCTTTGCCTCATTCCACAGTTCATCCATTTCGGATAAAGACATGGTTTTTAAAGGTTTACCAATCTTGATGCTATGCGCTTCTATATAGTTGAAACGATCAATAAACTTGCGGTTAGTCATCTCCAAGGCATTGTCTGGATTCAACTTATACAGTCGGGCGGCATTGATAACGGAGAACAGGAAATCGCCCAATTCTTTCGTTGAATTTTCCTTATCCTCCTTTTTCAGTTCTGCCTCCAACTCGTCGAGTTCCTCACGAACCTTTTTCCATACATCTTCTTTCTGTTCCCAGTCGAAGCCCACATTTCGGGCCTTATCCTGAATACGATAGGCCTTTATCAGGCTCGGCAGGGCCTCAGGCACCCCAGAGAGCACCGACTCATTGCCGTCTTTCTCTTTCAGTTTAATCTGCTCCCAGTTTTCCAAGACCTGCGTGACGGTGGTGGGCTTTTCTGATTCGCTAGGCTGACCTAGGTTATCACTAGGATTTCCTAGGATATCCCTAGGAGAACCTAGGTCGCTAGGGACATAAGGCAGGGGTTTGGGATCCTCGGCATCAATCTGCGAGGGATGATAGACATGCGGATGGCGGGTGATCATCTTACGGGTCAGCGCATTGCAGACATCCGCCATATCAAACTGCTCTTTTTCCTCTGCTATTTTTGCATAGAAGCAAATATGCAAGAGCACATCGCCCAGTTCCTTGCAGATATCATGGATATCATTCTTGATGAGGGCATCGCAGAGTTCATAGGTCTCCTCGATGGTATTGGGTCTCAGGCTCTCGTTCGTCTGTTTCTTATCCCACGGACAATTGGCTCTCAACGCGTCCAACACGTCGAGAAAGCGTCCGAAAGCCTGCATTTTTTCTTCTTTTGTGTGCATAAACATTAAAATATTGCGGCAAAGATACTACTTTTCGGTGGAATTTTACTAATTTTGCAGCGATTTTTTAAGATTTTACCATTTTTCAGCATAGAAATAACAAACAATTATATGGAATTAGCAAGCAAATACGACCCAAAAGAGGTCGAAGGCAAATGGTACCAGTACTGGCTGGACCACAAACTTTTCTCAAGTAAACCCGACGGACGGGAACCCTATACCATCGTGATTCCGCCCCCCAATGTGACGGGCGTGCTCCACATGGGACACATGTTGAACAATACCATTCAGGATATCCTCATCCGCCGAGCACGTATGGAAGGCAAGAATGCCCTTTGGGTACCTGGCACCGACCATGCCTCAATCGCTACGGAGGCCAAGGTGGTGAAGAAACTTGCAGAACAAGGTATCAAGAAGCACGACCTGACCCGTGATCAGTTCTTGGAGCATGCCTGGGACTGGACTCATGAGCACGGTGGCATTATCCTGAAGCAACTCCGCCGCTTAGGTGCTTCCTGCGACTGGGACCGCACCGCCTTTACGATGGACGAGAAGCGCAGCGAGAGCGTCATCAAGGTGTTTGTCGATCTCTATAACAAAGGTCTCATCTATCGCGGCCTGCGTATGGTGAACTGGGATCCGAAAGCCCTCACCGCCCTCTCTACTGAGGAGGTCATCTATAAAGAGGAACAGAGTCACCTCTTCCATCTGAAATACTACGTGGCTGATTTGAAGGCCCTCGATAACGAGGAAGTTCTGAAAGCCGAAGGCAATATCATCCATAAGGATGCCAAAGGCTATTACGCCGTTGTGGCCACCACCCGTCCTGAGACCATCATGGGTGATACGGCGATGTGTATCAACCCCAAGGACCCGAAGAACCAGTGGCTGAAGGGTCGTAAGGTGATTGTGCCTCTGGTGAATCGTGTCATTCCCGTCATCGAGGACCGTTATGTGGATATCGAGTTCGGTACTGGTTGTTTGAAGGTGACGCCTGCCCACGATACCAACGACTATATGCTGGGCAAGACCCACAACCTCGAGACCATCGATATCTTCAATGCCGACGGCACCATCAGCGACCAGAGCCCTATCTACGTGGGCATGGACCGTATGGACTGCCGCAAGCAGATTTCGAAGGATTTGCAGGAGGCCGGTCTGATGGAGAAGATTGAGGACTATGTCAATAAGGTGGGCTACTCGGAGCGCAACCCCGACACCGCCATCGAACCACGCCTCTCACTACAATGGTTCCTGAAGATGAAGCACTTTGCTGACATCGCCCTGCCGCCCGTGCTCAATGGTGAGATGCATTTCTATCCACAGAAATATGTCAACACCTACAAGAACTGGCTCGAAAATATTCAGGACTGGTGTATCTCCCGCCAGTTGTGGTGGGGACACCGTATTCCTGCCTACTACTACAACGAGAACGACGACTATGTAGTGGCCACCACCCGTGAGGAAGCCCTGAAACTGGCTCAGCAGAAGGATCCGAAGGTAACTGATGCCGACCTGCGTCAGGATGAGGATGCCCTCGACACCTGGTTCTCTTCTTGGCTCTGGCCCGTATCCCTCTTCGACGGCATCAACAACCCCGGCAATGAGGAGATCAACTACTACTACCCCACCTCCGACCTCGTGACGGCTCCGGATATCATCTTCTTCTGGGTGGCCCGTATGATTATGGCTGGTGAGGAGTATATGGGTAAGTACCCCTTCAAGAATGTCTATTTCACCGGTATCGTTCGCGACAAACTGGGACGTAAGATGTCGAAGTCACTCGGCAACAGCCCCGACCCCATCGAACTCATCGAGAAGTTCGGTGCCGACGGTGTGCGTATGGGTATGATGCTCTCCGCTCCTGCTGGTAACGACATTCTCTTCGACGAGGCTCTCTGCGAACAAGGCCGCAACTTCAATAATAAGATCTGGAATGCCTTCCGTCTGGTGAAGGGCTGGAAGGTCGCTGACATCGAGCAGACCGAGACTGGCAGGATTGCCACCTCGTGGTTCGAGGCCAAACTGCGCCAGACCAACGCAGAGATCGGCGACCACTTCAAGAAATACCGTATCTCTGATGCCCTGATGGCTGTCTATAAACTCTTCTGGGACGAGTTTTCGTCCTGGTACCTGGAGATGGTGAAGCCTGCCTACGTCAATGGTGAGGCACAGCCCATCGACAAGACGACTTACGACAAGACCCTCGAGTTCTTCGAGATTCTCCTGAAGATGCTCCATCCGTTTATGCCGTTTATCACCGAGGAACTCTGGCAGCACCTCTACGACCGCAAGGATGGCGAGAGCATCATGCGGGATAGTCTGACGCTCCCCGCTCCCACCGAGGCCGACAACCAACTCGCTGCCCAGATCGAGAACGTGAAGCAGATTGTCTCTGGTGTCCGTATGGTGCGTGCGTCGAAGAACATTGCCCCGAAGGAGCAACTCGAACTGCAGGTAGTGGGTCAGAACGCCTACGAGCCGTTCAACGCCGTCATCACCAAGATGGCCAACCTCAGCAATATCTCTGTGGTAGCCGAGAAAGATGCCACCGCCTCAGCCTTTATGGTAGGCACCGACGAGTTTGCCGTGCCCCTTGGCAATATGATCGACGTCGAGGCAGAGATTGCCAAGATGGAGGCTCAACTGCAGCACCTCGAAGGTTTCCTCGCCGGTGTGATGAAGAAACTGTCCAACGAGCGTTTCGTGCAGAATGCTCCTGAGCAGGTGGTAGCCCTTGAGCGTAAGAAGCAGAGCGACTCCGAAGAGAAGATTGCTGCCTTGAAGGAAAGCATCGCCGCCCTGCGTGGAAAATAAAAACAGACTTACATTAAATAATAAGGTGTGGCTCGGTTGAAGTGCCCCCGAGAAGTTGGACGTTAAACACGTTAATTATTCCCTAAGGTATTGAGCTCGGTATTGCACCGGGCTCATTCCTTTTAACTTCATTTT
>ONTZ01000003.1 GCA_900320905.1 uncultured Prevotella sp. | reverse complement strand
GTCTCAAACAGACAACCTATATAGGAATAAAAAAAGAATAGTGTAAACCAAGTTAGGAATAACAAACAAAACTGTCAACCAAAATCAGTACACTACACACTGTGCAATGTTATGCCCCATATTTGAGGCTGATTTTTGGAAATCTGGAGCGACATTTCTGAGATTTCAGACCGACTACTCCACTTCTGGAGTGTGATGACACAAAATCTACTCATATCATCACATCTTCAATTGCCTCAAACGAATAACTCTCCCATAGCGGCAGAAAGCGAAACCTTGCACCTGTCACATATATCCGTAACGGTAGCACCATTAGCAGACAAGCCGTAGAAATTGTCCTCACTGATGAGTACATACTCCCATTCTCTGCCCATTCGCTCTTCTGGTTTCAATTCGTTAATCTTTCGAGTCCATTCCACTGCTGCCGTTTGTTTCTGGCGAACATTCTTGTCAAATAGTTTGTCATTCCCCTTCGTCTCTATCAGATAGATCTTCTTTTCCGTGCCAACGATGAAGTCAGGATGATAGGTAGCCATCAGTCCGTCTTTCCTCATGTAATAGATAACAGCAAAGGGATGTTGGCTCTCATTGATTTTCAAGAAGCGTTCCACTTCTCCGTCTCTGTCGAGGAATTCAATAAACGCTTTTTCCAATCCCCCGCCATGCGTTGGATAGCCCAAACGCTCATAGATACACTTGTACACTTCCACTGAATACGACTCCCGCATCTTTATTTCCGTAACAGACGAGAACTTAGTATGTACCACTTGTGCATCTGTCGTCATGATGTTGTTCTGGATGTTGAATATGGCTCGTGCCATTTCCTCTATGATATGCTTTGTGACAATAGCATCCTTCGATAAAAGAATCTTCCAGTCGCTACCGTTAAAAGGATTAAAGGGCTGGCCAAAGAGTCTTATACGGATATAACGGTCTACTACAGCAATCATACGAGCCTCGTTAATCTGCAAATTAGGAACAGGCATTTCCTTATGCGATGATATCCTGTCGAAGCGGAGAGTGATTGTACGAAGGAGTTTTTGCAGGAACTCATTATAACTGGTTGCCGTAAATAAATTGGCATTCACCTTATATCTTCCAAACTGTGTCTTTGACAATGCTTCCTGTGAGATGAAGGTCTCACCATCTTGGGCCAGAAACTGGCGCAACCTTTCCAATGGAAATGCTGTAAATGGTTGTAAGGTACGGATGTCTATATCAACATCCTCTAACTCCTCTTCTGCATCTCTCACTATTATGGGCCACTCAAAATCAAATTGCTCATAATCCTCGCGCAATCCGACTTTTATCAAATCACCAGTAGAGCCGCCATCCCCTGTCTCGCCTGTTTCCTCGACAGCGAGTCCCTGAGCAAACAACTCCTCATAAAATTGCAGGAATGCAGGATGCTCAATAATGCTCAGCATATCAATGTAAGTTTTGGGCTGACTATGAAGTTGCAACACCCGTTTGCGATCATCTTCTTTGATACTCTGATATTCAGGCTCCCTCCACATCAATCGTAAACCTCGACCTATAATCTGCTCCAACAAGATAGGTGCCTCAGAAGAACGGAGCGGCACAATCACACAGATATTGTTTACATCGAAGCCTTCACGCAGCATCAACACAGAGATAATCACTTTCGGCTTTTGGTATTTGTCGATATCGAAGAGTTTCTTCTTCGTTTCTTTCCATTCCTCTTCCGATACCTCACCCTTAGCATTACTGTCAATGGTGACGACATCCTCCTGCGCCAATCCATCTTCCAACATCAGTTGGTTTACAAAAGGAGCCACAGACGTGTCTTCGCAGATGACCAGCATCTTTGGATTCTTCTTCTCATCGACAGCCGTAAACTCTGTTTCCAACCTCTTCAGTTTTGCCAAGCCAGCACGCAGCATCAGCCGCTGTCCGTCGCTCAGGTCGCAGACCTTATTCCGTTCGTCACGAACAGCCTTATAGTCCAAGTCCTTCAGTTCTGTCAGTTCCTGACGACGATCCAAAAGCAGCGTCTTCACTAGACCCTTACGCATAGCCGTCGCCAGGTCGAAGTCTACGACGATATGCGGGAAGTAGCATTTCTGGGCTTTCTTGCCAGAACCTCTTTGGTCATAGGGCGTAGCCGAGAAATCCACTTGGAAGAATCGTTCACCTTTCTTCTCAGAAATAACATTCAATCCTTTTTGCCATTCCACTTCCTCTATCTCGCCATTCCGCTTCAATTCATGAATATGGTGAGCCTCATCATTAATCACCATGATGTCCTCCAGACCTGCCAGATACTCCAGTTCCGAACCTCGCAGATAGCGACGATCCAGCATACCCAAGTCATTGCCGGCAGCCTTGCCAGGACGAATAGGCAATAACTTGTCAATAATCTCCGAAGGAGTCAGTTCTCCGTCTTCACCCGTATTCTCCTCTTCTATCTGATTCTCAAAAAGATGCCAGTTGGTGAGGGCTATCAGTCCGTCGCCCGTTGTTTTTCTTCCTATACCTTCGTCTTTGGTGACGACATTATTCTGAATGAACGAAAACACCTCTTGCCGATAATGGACAGGTATAAAGACTTCCTGATTCAGATAGAAGTCATTGGTTTGTATGTCGCGTTCTTCCTTGTCTCGTTGCATCCTTCCGCAGAAGGCATCAAGCAGCCGGTCATAGACTATCAGACCTGGTGCCACAATCAAAAAGTTCTTAGTAAATCGTCCACTCTTCACATCCTCATGACGGGCATTCAGCATCTGCCAAAGCAGCAAGGCATGCATCACCCAAGTCTTACCTGTTCCTGTTGCCATCTTCACAGCATACTTCGGCATCTGGTATTTCTGCTGGCCCATAGTACCTAAGTCCACTACTGACATCAGGTCTGGAGTCAGTTGTTCGTAGTACTCCAGCACATTCTTAACGCCCATCACTTCATGCAGATATGCGATATTCAAGATTGCCTGACGCTGACCTGCATGGAAGTTACGATTTCTCAAAGAACAATACTCTTCTGAAAACCAATACTTCAACAAATCCTGTGTCGTAGGAGTTACCTGATCCAACAGTTCTCCGCTTTCCCATGCGGCGTTTACTGTCTCACTCAGTCGCTTGGCAAGTTCCAGCGAAGCATTCATTCCGTTTGTTGCCATAACCTATACCTCCTCTATTACCTGACTTTCAAAACCGAACACATCCACAGCCTTGATGCATACTTGGCGGTGGTCCTTATGAGCAACTCTTAAACGGGTCTTATAGACACAATGCAACGGGTCATTATCATTTTCGATATTCTCCCGATAGTCTTGCCAAGTGGAACGGAAAGTCACACCATCATAATCAGGGTCAATGCTCCAATATTCTATCAATGATAGTGGGTCGCGTTCCAATACCTGTTGCAGTTTCTCTTTGTCCTTATCATCAAGAGGGATGTTATCAGGCGACAATAGCACATAGTTCTCTAATTCTACATCTATCTCGTCCTGTTCTCCTGCTGGGGTCACTACCAATGGCTTTGCCACTAAGTATTGCAATGATGAGAAGCGCACAGACTTATCATCTATCAGTTTCTTATAGCCTTTCTTCGCCAACTTATCCAACAAGTCTGGTGGAATCACCAACACTTCTACATTACTATTGGCATACTTCTGAATAGCCTGCGAAATATCGAAAGCGAAGTTCCAGCCAAGTACGATAACCTTTTCCCAATCACCGCCAAGCAAAGAAGCCTTTGCCTCAACAGCCTTGCGGATAGTGGCTGCTGTTGTCAAGCGGTTTGGCGAATCTACCATTACCAGTGTTCGCGTACCTTTTATATATCCAAAGTTACGATCATTGGTCTGCTCAGGGGTAAAGGGCAGAGCGCCATAAAGACCCAACACCACTTGACTCAAATCGCCCACATGCTTATAGCGTTTATTGTTCCTAAACGCCTCCTTCTGATAGTCGCCGATACTCTGATAGAGGAATGGTTTTACTTCCTGGTCAATAAAGCGCTTGCGCATCACCAACGAAGCAGGCTTGCCAATGTCACATGTAATCCATCGTCTTCCCAATCGCTCGGCTACAGCAGCCGTTGTGCCGCTGCCTCCGAAGAAGTCGCAGACGAGATCACCTTCGTTGGAAGAGGCTTTGATGATGCGTTCGAGAAGGGCTTCTGGCTTTTGAGTCGCATAATGTGTCCTTTCAGGATGATTTCCACGCAAGAATTGTATATCATCCCAAACATCATTCAGCGCACCTCCTTTATCTACATATTCATCCAGATATCTTTTGTATGGTTCTATTCCATTTGCCTGTCCTCTTGTTTCCCAAAACCATTCTCTTCCATTTTCATCTATATATATTTTTCGTCTAAGCATTTTTATACGTTCGTCTTTATCCCATGCTTTTGTGATAGGATTTATTTTTGTCTGCTTATTAACGGCATAAAACAAAATAACATCGTGCTTTGATTGAAATTTGGCATCAGATACCTTCTCTCTTCCTGGATAATACCAAACTATTTCATTCCTAAAATTATCTTTCCCAAATATATCATCTAATAAAACTTTCAAATAATGCCCTACATGCCAATCAATATGAACATACAATGCACCATTGTCTTTTAAGAGTTCCTTCATTAAAAGTAATCTAGGAAACATCATACTAAGATATGAGATTGTCCCATCTTCCCAAGTATCAGCATAGGCAAATTGTTCAATTACGGTTGGTTTTTGTGATATCTCAGCGAATGGCAAAGATATAGGTGTCCGATAATCTGCTTTGGAATCAAAAGGAGGGTCAATATAAATAAGGTCAACTTTTCCACGAAGCGAGGGAAGTCCCGTTTGAGCATCGCCAGCAAGCAGGGCTTGCATCGCCAAAAGGTTGTCTCCATAGATAAGGCGGTTCATCCACTCTCCATTACCACCAGCCATATTGAAAGCATTAGGTATCTGTGGTGTACTGCCTTTGAACAGTCCACTCACATCCTTACTTGGCAACACTAATTCATTGGTCTGCAAACCAATCTGTGTTCCACTACTCAGCCGCTCCAATATCTGTGCAGCCTCACGTCTGCCCTCGCTCACAATACGTGGCAGTTCTTCAATCAACGATTTAGCCATTTCGTCAGCATTAATATTTTCAAGTTTATACTAATGCGTCGAGCCAATAAACAAACTGATTCCTGCAAGCACCTTCCTCGTGTATAGACACAAGAAGTGGACGAATCCCCGTCCAACGTTCAAGGTACTTGCAGGAAACCTATAGGAAGAAAACAGGAAAACGCCCACCATATCAGTAGGCGTTACCATCATTCTCTTTCTATGTTCTTTCCACCTGCAAGTTTCTGAACGTTTTGAATAATAGCCAACGCTAATGTTTAACCCACGAAAGTCGCACCGGCACCTCCACTGAGGCTCTTTTGCCAATGCTCGATTGCAAAAGTAAGAATTAATTTCGAAATGACCAAGAAAAAGGCAAGGTTTTTATCTCTATTCGCCCAAATAGAGGCTCCACAGAAAAAAATGGAGGCTCCTCAGAAAAGCATAAAGGCTCCACAGAATAAAATGAAGCCTCTACTAATTTGAGTTTACAAGGGAAAAACATGGGGTTATAAACTTATAAAACACTACGCAAACAATTATTCCTCGTAAAATTTGGAGATTTGTCAAAATATCCTTACCTTTGCATCATCAAACAGAATAGTAACATTAAATGTAATAACTATGAATCAGTCAGAAAACGTTGATTTCAAGTTGGAACTCTCTACGGAAAAAGATGAGCATGGAAAGTATTTTGTAATTTCCAAGGATGGAACGACCACCTTCGGAAGGATGGAATCAGATAGTGGTCTTGCTGACGTGCCTATCAAACTGAGTGAGGGAGAGATAACAAATCCCGTGACAAAAGAAGGATATGGGTTAGTTCACATAGAGGCAAGGCACGGAGAACAGATCAGAAATGCAGGCTTTGCAACTGTAGTTGATTTTGTGGAAGAGGTTGCAAAGAATTACGAGATAATCCGGGAGGGGAGTAACAGAAAAGGTAATCAAACATACCTTCTTCAACTGACAGACATGAACAACAACACGCTCATGGTCGAGTTGGCGGGAGATGAAACTTACTGGAACATAAACACCGCAGGAGTCTTTCGAACATCCTACGGTGCGAAAAATAAAGTTGTATATAACCGCCATGCTACGGAAAAACAATCTGCCGAAACTGTTGAAGCATCGCTCTCAGGGGAATTGAACGGCACTACCCCATCGACCAGCATGCATACTCCTATACAACAAAATGTCTTTTCTGTGGGCAAAGATAGGAAAAATTCAGATACGCTCCAAGAAAACCTGCAAAAAACTTGCAAAGATTAACAATTAAAGGCACTAACAGTCCTCACCCTCGCTGCATCTGGCGCAGGAGGTCTTTCTGCCGTTCTGACAGGTTCTGAGGGAGTTTCACCTGATAAGTGATGATGAGGTCGCCAAAGGTGCCGTCGCCCCTGTCATAGCCCTTGCCACGCAGACGTACCTTCGAACCGGGCTGTGTCTCGGGCTTGATCTTCAGTTTCAGTTTCTGTCCGTTTGAGAGGGTTACGATGATTTCTCCACCCAGCATCGCCGTGTAGAGATCGATGGTGACATTGGCGTTCATCTCGCCAGAGTGCGTACGATGACCGGAAGCCCCAGAGAAGCCAGAACTGCCAGAAAATCCAGAGTTCCTGGAATTTCCGCCGAAGCCCTGGAAACCACCAAAGCCTCCGCCAGGCTGACCCTTACGTCCGAAGAGATCCTCGAAGAACGAACTGAATCCGCCTCCGCCACTGAAACTGCTGAAGTCGAAGCCACTGAAAGGATTTGCGCCACCTGCACCTCCGCCGCCGCCAAAGCCTTGGAACTGCTCCGCCTCCTTCCACTGCTCACCATACTGGTCGTACTTCTTCCGCTTCTCAGGATCGCCGATCACATCGTAAGCCTCCTGCAAAGCCTGGAACTTAGCCTGCGCCTTCGGATCATCCGGGTGCAAGTCGGGATGAAACTGCTTGGCGCGCTTCAGGTACGCCTTCTTCACATCCTTCTGCGGTATCGTCTTGTCGACGCCTAAAATCTTGTAATAGTCTATGAATGCCATATTCTTGTCCTCCTTTTCATTTATTGTCATTTACAGAAAGCATCCTGCAAAAAGTGTACCAAGAATTTGGCAATATCGAACTTTCTTCGTACCTTTGCACCAAAATAACAATCAAATGAAGAAACTCCTTTTAACAACCATTGCCTTTGCAAGCATCACGCTTACAGCAATTGCACAGCCCGCCACGAAGACCGTGCGCCTGAAAGTCATTGAGACCAGCGATGTTCACGGGCACTTCTTCCCCTGGGACTTTATGGAGGGCAAACCCATCAAGGGAACTCTTGCGCGTGCGAATACCTATATTAATAAGCAACGCCAGCAATATGGCGACAACCTGTTGCTGATAGACAACGGTGATATCCTGCAAGGACAGCCCTGCGTCTATTGGACGAACTACGTGATGCCTACGGATGAGAATCTCGCAGCCAGCGTCATCAACTATATGAAATATGATGCCGAGACAGTAGGTAATCACGATATTGAGCCGGGCCACAAGGTCTACGACAAGTGGATCCGCGAGGTACGTTGCCCGTTACTTGGTGCCAACATCGTCAAAGAGGAATACAAGAATGCTGAGGCCCGTCCCTCCCATATCTACACGGGATTACACCCCTACTCCGTCCACTACAAGGACGGTGTGAAGATCTGCGTCATCGGTATGCTAACCCCTGCCATCCCCAACTGGCTGAACAAATCCATTTGGAAAGGTATCGAGTTTGAGGAGATGGTGAGTTGCGCCAAGAAATGGGTGAAGTATATCCAGGAGACAGAGCACCCGGATTTGCTCTTCGGACTGTTCCACTCCGGACTCAACGGCGGTATTAAGACCGACGAATACGAAGAGGACGCCACAGAGTCAGTGGCCAAGGAAGTGCCAGGCTTCGACATCATCTTCTTCGGACATGACCATAAGGTACACAACCAGTGGATTACCAACAAGGCAGGCAAGAAGGTGCTCTGCATTGATCCCAGTTGCTATGTGAAGAATGTGGCTGAGGCAGAGATAGAACTCACCTACAAGAACGGTCGGCTGACGAAAAAGGACATCAAGGGAACCATCGTCAGTGTGGAGGATGAGGAGATAGACCAAAAGATGGTTGACCACTTCCTGTCGAAGATCGACGCAGTGAAGGAATATGTGAGTCGGAAGATCGGCTACTTTGAACAGCCTATCTACACCCGTGAGAGTTTCTTTGGAAACTCGGCTTTCACCGACCTGATACACAACCTGCAGTTGCAGATATCCAAGGCAGATGTCTCATTCAATGCCCCCCTGTCATTCAATGCCACCATCAAGGCTGGTGATGTGACGCAGGCCGATATGTTCAAACTATACCGCTTCGAGAACCTGATGTTCATGCTCCGCATGACGGGTGAAGAAATCCGCAAACACTTGGAGTTCTCGTACGATAGGTGGTGCAACACGATGACCTCGCCAGAAGATCACGCTCTGCGCCTGAATGACGCTTCGAAAGAAGACCAGCAACAGATAGGGTTCCAACACTACACCTTTAATTTCGACTCGGCAGCAGGTATCGACTACGAGGTAGACCTAACGAAGCCCGACGGACAGAAGGTGAGAATCCTGAGAATGTCAAACGGACAGCCTTTCGACGAGAAGAAATGGTACAAGGTGGTGATGAACAGTTATCGTGCCAATGGCGGCGGTGAACTGCTGACACGTGGAGCAGGCATTCCGAAGGACTCGCTCGACAGTCGTGTCATCTGGAACACAGAACTGGATCAGCGGCACTACCTGGCTGAGGAGATACACCGTCAGGGTACCATTAATCCACAGCCCAACCACAACTGGCGCTTCGTACCTGAGGAATGGGCAAAACCCGCCCTGGAACGTGACCGGAAAATCCTCTTCGGACAATAAGCCACTGATTACACAGATTTTCACATCATTGGAATGAAAAAATATTTTTTCGTTTTCTGCAAAGAAGACCTTCTGCTGGAAAAGACAGCAGAGGGTTATACGATTCCACTTCTGGAAGAGCCACCAACGGAGGTGAAGACTTGGACACACCAGATGAATATCACCCCGATGGAGGACGGTACGCCTGTGGTGACCTACCGTATTGATGCGCCCGTCACGGATGATGAACGCTATGAGATGTGCGGACTTCGTCAGAGTTACTATAAACTGTCCCGTCCCCTCTATCTGAAAGCGGGCAAATGTCAGGAACTGCTCTATTGGGATCAGAATACGAAATACTGTGGTGTCTGCGGGGCTCCGATGCGTATGGACACTGACATCTCCAAGAAATGTACGGAATGCGGCAAAGAGATATGGCCCCAACTGGCTACTGCCGTCATCGTATTAATCCATAAAGGCGACGAGGTGCTGCTGGTACGTGCCAAGAACTTCAAGCGCGACTTCTTCGGACTGGTGGCAGGTTTTGTGGAGACAGGTGAGACACTTGAAGAAGCCGTAGCCCGTGAGGCAATGGAAGAGACTGGTGTCAAGATTACGAATATCCGTTACTTCGCCTCGCAGCCCTGGCCCTACCCTTGCGGGCTGATGGTTGGCTTTAATGCTGACTATGTGAGTGGCGACATCCACCTACAGACAAGCGAGATTGCCAAAGGCGGCTGGTTTCGGAAAGACAATCTCCCAAATATCCCAGAAAAACTGTCTATTGCCAGGATGCTGTTAGACGCATGGATTGAGGAACAATAAAAGGGAACTTTCGGGTTCCCTTTATTCTATCATCTTCATGGTCATCTGACCCTTATAAGAAATCAACGTTTCCACCAGATAACAACTTGCCCCATCTGGCATGCAAAGTGTCGCATTGAAATGAAGACCAGATGCATCAACGTGGCTATACTCCATATTGGCAAATATCGCCTCCGTGAGAAACTCAGAAGGAACTATATTGTCGTACTGCTGCTTTCGGAAATCGCTGGAATAAAGTTGTTGTCCGCCTTTATAGACGCTGATATGCATGATATTGTCGTAATAGACATTCTCCACCTCCACACCATCGTTATTATAGGTATGGTTCACCACCTTATATTTCGTGGGGTTGATGGCGATATACCAGTGATAACGCTCCCCGTTATAGGAAACCACGGAATCTGTCTTCACCTGATGGGTATAGGTCATAATCTTAGGCGTGTCGTGTGTAAACTCAGCCGTCGCATCCTGATCGTCCGTCTTTTCCAGTTTGATAACATCACCATTCTGATTCCTAAACCAGAACAGATGCTCCGTCTGCTTCTCTATAGCATACTTGGTACCAGAAGCAAAGACCAGCGAGTCGCCTATAATCTTGAAATAAGCAGGCATACTGGTGGTGTCGGCATAGAAAATGGTGTCACCCTTCACACGGAATGACACATCGCCCGACTCCTTTTCCACCCAGACACCTTGTAGCATCGCCTTGGCCTCGCGACTTTCCTTTCCCTCTTCAGCAACAGAACCCTGCTGACGGGAACAACCTATCAGGGAAACGACTGCGAATATAATTAATAGTAATTTTCTCATCTCATTACTACTCAAACACTTCTGCATCTTTCAGGAAGGGTTGCTTCAAGTCCTTCTCACTGGTCTGCACCTGAGCAGGATCAATGGGCCACTCAATCCCGAGTGCCGGATCATTCCAACGGATACCAGCCTCAGCCTGAGGCGCGTAAGGATTATCCACCTTATAGGTGAAGATGGCCTCTTCGCTCAGTACCAGAAACCCGTGTGCAAAGCCACGAGGGATAAAGAACTGGCGCTTGTTTTCCTCACTCAGTTCCACCATCACGTGCTTACCGAAAGTGGGGCTCGACTGACGGATATCCACCGCTACATCCAGTACCTTACCTTTAATAACGCGCACGAGTTTGGCCTGTGAGAGGGCGCCTTTCTGGTAGTGCAAACCTCTGAGGACACCGAAAGAAGACTTCGACTCATTGTCCTGGATGAAGTCCACATGCCCCACGTGCTCGTTAAATTCCGCCTGTTTCCAAGCCTCCATGAAATAGCCACGGGCATCACAGAACACTTTTGGTTCAATAATATAAACACCTTCTATTTCTGTCTTGATATAATCCATATTTCTGAATTTGGATGCAAAGATAATGTAAATTTTCCATTTTATCGTATTTTTAAGTTTCTTTATTTGTTTATCTCGCAAAAAAGCAGTAATTTTGCACTCGTGATTGAATTGGACAGACATATTGAGATTCTTTTGCTGAGCAATGACTGTGTCATCGTGCCAGGTCTGGGAGGCTTTATGGCCCACCACGCAGAAGCCCGCTACGACGAGGAAGACCACACTTTCCTCCCACCATTGCGCACGCTCGGTTTTAATCCGCAACTCACCATGAACGACTCCCTGTTGGTGCAGTCGTATGTGGAAGCCTACGATATGAGTTACCCTGAGGCCCTGCGAAGAATCGAGGATGAAGTCAACGAACTGAAACAGCACTTGGAGAACGAAGGGCAGTACGATCTGAATGATATCGGCGTCCTCTCTGTCAATGAGGATGGCAAATACATCTTCACTCCTTGTGAGGCAGGTATCCTGACACCTGTACTCTATGGCCTCTCCTCCTTCGAAATGGCGCCATTAAACGAGCCAGCGAAGCAGAAGAAGGCACACACTCTCGTGGTGGAACCCGCCGAAGAAGCCCCGAAGACCTCATCAATCCTGGAAACACCGGAAATCCCGGAAGACCCAGAAACTCCGATTCCAGAGGCAGAGACAGAGGAAGAGCGCGCCATCGTTATCAAGATGTCATGGGTACGTAATGCCGTTGCCATAGCAGCCGCCGTTATCGCCTTCTTCCTGATGACAACCCCTGTCACCAACAGCGAAAACAGCCACCAGAGCATGGGCCATCTGAACAATTCCATCCTCGTGGGCATGATGCCGAAAGACTCCAACATCGAGAAGATTGACATCAGCAAGATAGACGCCCCGAAGCCTGTGGTCAAGAACGACTCCGCAGCACCTGTCAAGGAAGTCACGAAGACCGTGACAAAGGCCGATACTGCATCTGTGGCTGCCATTAGTCAAAAACCCTTCTACTGCATCGTCCTTGCCAGTTACATCTCCAAGAAGAATGCCAATGCCTTTGTGGAGGAACTACAGCAGAAAGGCTATGCAGAGGCAAAGGTGTTTGTCCGCAACAATGTCACACGTGTCATATACGGTAATTTCGGGACAGTCAACGAGGCTTACAACAAGTTGAACAGCATCCAGAAGCGGAAAGGACTCGAGGAGGCCTGGGTGCTTAAAGTGAAAGACGAGGGTTAAGCCATGAAGCGAGTTCGTTGTCCGAAATGCGACCAATACATCACCTTCGATGAAACCCAGTATGAGGCAGGCCAGTCACTGGTCTTCAAGTGCCCTGACTGTGGCAAGGAGTTTGGCATCCGTATGGGTGTCAGCAAACTGAGAAACCGTCAGAAGGACGAGAACCCCGATGAGCAGGCTAATGAAGAAGGCTGTGGTTCTATTGTCGTCATCGAGAATGTGTTTCACTACAAACAAGTCATCCCTCTCAGGATGGGCGACAATGTGATAGGCCGCTACCAGAAAGGCAACCCTGCCAACTGCACCTTCGAGACCGTAGACCCCAGCGTCGACCTGAACCACTGCACCATCACCGTCTCTCGCGACAAACGGGGGGCACTCCGTTATACACTGAAAGATAACAACAGTAATACAGGCACCTTTGTCGACAATGTGGAACTCTCCCCCAAGGAGCGCCGCCTCATCGACGACGGTACCCTCTTCACCCTCGGCGCCACAAGTATCATCCTGCGTTCCGCCGACAACGAGGAAGAAAATCAATTGTAAATTGTAAATTGTCAAATTGTAAATACACAAGATGGATACAACAGCAATTCTGCTTCTGCACTGTCCCGACCAACAGGGCATCATTTCAGAAGTGACCAAGTTTATCACCGACAACAAAGGCAACATCGTCTACCTCGACCAGTATGTCGACAAGGTAGACGGCATGTTCTTTATGCGCATAGAATGGGAACTCGAAGGCTTTTTGATTCCTCGCGACAAACTCTATGACTATATCACCACGCTCTATGCCCAGCGCTATCAGATGAAGTTCTCGCTCTATTACAGCGACAAGCGCCCCCGTATGGCAATATTCGTCTCGAAAATGAGTCACTGCCTCTACGACCTGCTGGCACGCTGGAAGGCAGGTGAGTTCAACTGCGACATCCCTTGTATCGTCAGCAACCACGAGGATCTGCGCTACGTCGCCGACCAGTTCGGCATTCCCTACTATGTGTGGAGCATCAAGAAAGATCACTCGAACAAAGATGAGGTGGAGAAAGCCGAGATGGAACTCCTGAAGAAGGAGGATATCTCATTTATCGTGCTGGCCCGTTATATGCAGATTATCAGCGACGAGATGATAGCCGAATATCCGCACCATATTATTAATATCCACCACTCGTTCCTGCCGGCCTTCATCGGGGCGAAACCCTATCATCAAGCCTACGAACGGGGTGTGAAGATCATCGGTGCCACCAGCCATTATGTCACTGCCGACCTCGATGCGGGGCCTATCATCGAACAGGATGTCACCCGTATCACCCACAAGGACACACCGGAGAGCCTTGTGCTCAAAGGCAAGGACTTGGAGAAGATTGTGCTCTCACACGCCGTCTCGAAGCATATCCAGCGCAAGATTCTCACTTATAAGAACAAAACCATCATTTTCTCATGAACGTAGCAATCGTCAAGTATAATGCAGGAAACATCTACTCGGTGGTGAATGCCCTCCGAAGGATGGGTATTGAGCCCGTACTGACGGATGAAGCCGAACAACTGAAAAAAGCCGACAAGGTCTTGTTTCCAGGACAGGGCCATGCTGGCGAGGCGATGGAATATCTGAAAGCCCGTCGGCTCGATGAGGTCATCCGCGACCTAAAACAGCCTGTCTTCGGCATCTGCGTGGGACAACAACTGCTCTGTAAGCATTCCGAGGAAGGTGACGCCGACTGCATAGGCATCTTTGATGCAGAGGTGAAGCGCTTCCAGCCCGAACGCCACGAGGACAAGGTGCCTTGTATGGGTTGGAACAAACTCTACGACTTGAAATCACCGCTGTATGATGGGTTTGATGCAATGAATGGCACTGAGCCGTATGTCTATTTCGTACACTCATATTACGTGCCGCTCTGTGCTGACACCATCGCCACCGCCGATTATATCCTGCCCTACTCCGCCTCCATGCACAAGGATAACTTCTACGCCTGCCAGTTCCATCCAGAAAAGAGCGGACGTGTAGGCGAAAGAATCTTACAAAACTTCTTAGCTCTATGATAGAACTCATACCCGCCATCGATATCATCAACGGCCAGTGTGTCCGCCTGACCAAAGGCGACTACGACCAGAAGACCGTCTATCGCGACTCCCCTGCCGAAGTGGCGAAGGAGTTTGAGGAGATCGGTTTCCGCCGTCTGCACGTGGTAGACCTCGACGGTGCGAAATCCAAACATATCGTCAATGAGGCCGTGCTGACAGCCATCACCACCGAGACTAACCTTGTTGTCGATTTCGGCGGTGGCATCAAGACCGACGAGGATATAGAGAAAGCCTTTGCCGCCGGTGCCGCCATGGTGACGGTAGGCTCTATAGCCGTCACACAGCCCGACCTCTTTATGGGTTGGCTCGAAAAATACGGCCCAGAACGAATTATCCTCGGCGCCGATGTGCGTCACGGCAAGATCTGCATCAACGGTTGGAAGGAAGACTCCTGTGAAGACCTGCTGCCCTTCCTCCGCAAATACATCGAGGCTGGCGTGTGCAACGTGCTCTGCACAGAGATATCTAAGGACGGCACCCTCTCAGGCCCCGCCATCAGCCTCTATAGCGAGGTGATGGAAGCCTATCCCGAACTGCACCTCATCGCCAGCGGCGGCGTGTCCTCACTCGACGATATCAAGGCTCTCAACGCGGCAGGCATCCCCGCCGTCGTCTTCGGCAAAGCCATCTACGAAGGTAAAATTAATCTGAACGAACTATGGGACTGGCAAAACGAATCATACCCTGTTTAGACGTGAAAGACGGTGAGACCGTCAAAGGCACCAACTTCGTCAACCTGCGCTCGGCAGGCGACCCCGTGGAACTGGGCAAGGCCTATTCCGAACAGGGCGCCGACGAATTGTGCTTCCTCGACATCACTGCGAGTTTCGAAGGTCGCAAAACCTTTACTGAGATGGTGACACGTGTTGCGAAAGAAATCAACATCCCCTTCACCGTAGGCGGTGGGATCAACGAACTCGCTGATGTGGAGCGACTGCTCTATGCCGGAGCCGACAAGGTGAGTATCAACAGCGCCGCCATCCGCCGTCCCGAACTCATCAGCGAGATCAGCAGCCGTTTCGGTTCACAGGTCTGTGTCTGTGCCATTGATGCCCGTCTTGACGAAGACGGTTGGCACTGTTATCTGAAAGGCGGTCGCGAGCGCACGGAAAGAGGTTTGTTTGAGTGGGCTCACGAGGCTCAGGAGCGTGGTGCCGGCGAGATCCTCTTCACCTCGATGAATCACGACGGTACGAAGAACGGCTACGCCAACGAGGCCCTGCGTGAACTGGCCGACAACCTCTCTATCCCCATCATCGCCAGCGGCGGAGCCGGGTGCAAGGAGCATTTCCGCGACACCTTCATCGAGGGTCATTCTGATGCCGCCCTTGCCGCCAGTGTCTTCCATTTCGGCGAGATTCCCATCCCCGAACTCAAACAGTATCTCCGCTCCGAAGGTATCAACGTGCGCCTTTAACCTTGCCCCGATACTTCTTCAAGAGAATACCCTTGTTGAGATCGAAATAGTTGGCAGGATTACGGGTCTTTCCATTGATACGCACTTCGAAATGCAGATGGGGCGTCGTGGCGCGTCCCGTCCGGCCCACGAGGGCAATCACCTGTCCGGCCTTGACATAGTCACCTTTCTTCACCAGGTTCTTTGAGTTGTGCGAATAGCAGGTCTCCAAGCCGTTGGGATGCTTGATGCGGATATAGTTGCCATAGCCGTAGTATTTGTCAGAGAAAACCACCTCCCCCTCAAAGGCCGCATAGATCGAGTCCTTGTCCTTTGTTTTGAGATCGGCGCCTGAATGCATCCGTCCCTCACGCTTGCCATAGGGACTGATCACCTTTGCTCCCGGCAACGGGAAATGCCAACTGACGGTATCTATCGTTTCCACAGGATAGTTGCCGTTCGCGCAACATACAAGCAGAACGGACATCAGTAAAAATGGCTGTATTTTCCGCAATATATTCTTTTTCATCATGCTTAACCACTCCTTGATTTGGCTGCAAAGGTACGAAATAAATCCGAAACTAGCGTCTTTTGTCTTGGTCATCCTCACCTGATGAATTGTCATCAGAGAGAGCTAAATATCTGATGTTTTTGGGTAATAGTTGGCATACGGGTGGAGGACCACGCCCATATGGTCGATTGGTTCGTCCTGTATTAAAGAAATAAAACTATCACCATGTAGCAAGGGGCTCTCTTACCTAAAGTTGTTCGACCTAAAAAAAACAGTGGTAGGCGCACACTATTGTTAATTATTCTGCTGGCATAGATAGTAAAAAAAACGATACAAAGCAAATAGTCTTCGATATATTTGAATATTTCAAAATAGAAGGGCTGTTCTCCTGATCATATTAATCAATAGAAGAAAAGCCCTTGATTTCTTTACTTTATTACGACCTTCTTTCCGTTTACAATGAACAATCCCTTCGTGGGCTGGGCAACGCGCTGGCCGTTGAGGTTATAGGTAATAGCCTCTCCCGCAGCCATACCCATCGATATGCCCTTGATAGCAGCAGTGGTTTTGTCGGTAAAATAGCCTGGTGCATCTGGACCACCGTCTATGCGGGCGTATGTCTTATCGTTGCCATGGTAAAATTCATATGCCGAGCCTGCCCCACCCACAAGATTTGTACAATTGTCGAACATTACACTACCACCATCGGTCACTTTTTCGGTGTCCCAGTTGTTTCCGTATATAGTAGTCAGGGAGGAGCAGTAGCTGAACATACCATACATATCAGTAACCTTAGCAGTATTAAATGAACTGAGATCAAGGGAGGTTAAGGCGGTGCAGTTGCCGAACATTAATGCCACATTAGTGACATTGGTGGTGTTCCATCCGCTGAGGTTGAGCGAGGTCAGGGCAGAGCAGGAACCGAACATTCCGCTCATGTCGGTGACATTGGCGGTGTCGAACATACTTAGGTCGAGGGAGGTTAAAGCAGAGCACCACATGAACATCCATTTCATGTTCGTGACATTGGCGGTGTTAAACTTGCTGAGGTCAAGCGAGGTCAGAGCGAAGCAGTCTGAAAACATCATGCTCATATCGGTGACATTGGCGGTGTTAAATGAACTGAGGTCAATTGAAGTCAGGGCACTGCAGCCACTAAACATCATGCTCATGTCGGTGACATGGCTGGTATTGAGGTAACTAAGGCCATTGATGGTTTTCAAGTATACAAAATTACTGAACAGGCCGCGCAGCGTAGTACCAGTGTAGTTCTGACAGGAAATGTCAACAGTGAAGGAGGTTGCGTTACCAGCGGGACTGTACGATGATTTTAGGATGTCATAGAAGTAGGGACCTGTGCCAGTGTTCTCAGGTACGGAGTTGCCGCACTTCAAAACGATACTAGAGTTGTCTTCACTGACCACAGCGTAGAGGACATTATCTGCTTGTACTGTCATCGACAGCATCATTGCCATAAATAAGAAAAGTTTCTTCATATTTTTATACTGTTAGTTATTTTGTGCGCAAAGATACTAAAAATTATGATACAAAACAAATAATCTTCAATAAATTTGGTTTTTCGCAAATTATGAGTTCCCAGCGGGGACAGGCACGCTGTGTTCGTAATTTCTGGCAGATGGCAGATGACAATTAGGTTTTAGGCTTACCAAGTAAGATTTCCCTTATAGAAATATACCATCGTGATACGATAGTGCGGTGTGTCGTCAGAAGCGGTGCATAGTATGTCCTCACGGCTGTCGTAGACTTGTGGAATCTTCAACATGAACTTGTTTCTGGCCGTTTCGCTCACCCAGAACGAGGAATTGGGGTTGATGTGCATCTTCGCCTTTTCAAATGCCTGAAGCAAATCCGCGTTGCCGCGCAGGATGTCGAGCACCTCTTTCACGTCCTTCACACTTTGATATGGATAACTTAAAATAACTGTGGCCCATGAATAGTTCGGCGACCTCGTCCTTACTAAACGGTTTGCCATCAACTATTTTGACCTGGTCAGAGAAAACTTTGCCAAGCACTTTCAGGAGGATGCCGCGCTTACCCTCCGTCTCCTCGCGGATACAGATGTAGCGTGAGCCGATATAACAGCCGTATTGCGACAGGCCGCCATTTTTCAGCGGCTTCTCTTGTCTTGAAAGGGTGACGAGTTCCCCTAAAGTCCAGTTGTTTTTTTTGGTTCCATATTATAAGCTATTACATACCTTTCGTAATTCGGCTTCAAAGATACAACAAAAATCTGAAATACTCGAATTATTTACTAAAAAAATATGAAACACATTAGCAAAAGCCCGCTCCTGGGTCGGCTGCGACTGTCTTTTATGTAAAACTAACAAATTTTCGGGCTAAAATACGAAAATATGGATAATATTTTGTACCTTTGCAGCCCAATTGTGTATTATATATATAATAAGGTATAGGAGAAAGAGATGATTACAGTAACAAACTTGGCCATTCAGTTCGGCAAGAAGACACTCTACAAGGATGTGAACCTGAAATTTACGAGT
Organism: uncultured Prevotella sp.; assembly: GCA_900320905.1. Lineage (GTDB taxonomy): Bacteria > Bacteroidota > Bacteroidia > Bacteroidales > Bacteroidaceae > Prevotella. The sequence continues at coordinate 69,681 of ONTZ01000003.1, read as the reverse complement.
GGCAATATCTATGGCATCATCGGAGCCAACGGTGCGGGTAAGTCTACCCTACTCCGCGCCATCAGCGGCGAACTGGAGCCTAACAAGGGATCCATCGAGTTGCTGCCCGGCGAGCGCATGAGCGTCCTGGAACAGGACCACTTCAAATACGACGAGTTTACGGTGATGGACACCGTGCTGATGGGGCACAAGCCGATGTGGGACAATATGAAGGAGCGCGAGGCCCTTTACAGCAAAACAGAGATGACAGAAGAGGACGGCAACCGCGCCGCAGAACTGGAGATGGCCTTCGCTGAGATGAACGGCTACGAGGCTGAGAGCGAGGCCGCCCAACTATTGCAGAACCTTGGCGTCAGCGAGGGACAGCACTACAAACAGATGTCGGACATCTCGAACAATGAGAAAGTACGCGTGATGCTCGCCAAGGCCCTGTTCGGACACCCCGACAACCTGTTGCTCGACGAGCCTACCAACGACCTCGACCTCGACACCGTGCAGTGGTTGGAGGAATACCTGTCGAACTTGGAGCAGTGCGTGCTCGTGGTTTCTCACGACCGTCACTTCCTCGATGCCGTCTCGACGCAGACGGTGGATATCGACTTCGGCAAGGTGACGCTCTTCTCAGGAAACTACTCGTTCTGGTACGAGAGTTCGCAGTTGGCTTTGCGCCAGGCTCAGAACCAGAAGATGAAAGCCGAGGAGAAACGCAAGCAACTCGAGGAGTTCATCCGCCGGTTCAGCGCCAACGTGGCCAAGTCGAAGCAGACCACCTCGCGTAAGAAGATGTTGGAGAAACTGAACGTGGAGGAAATCACCCCCTCGACCCGCAAATATCCAGGCATCATCTTCTCAATGGAACGCGAGCCTGGAACGCAGATTCTCGAAGTGGAAGGCCTGAAAGCCACCGATCCTGACGGAACGGTGCTCTTCGACAACGTGAACTTCACCATTGAGAAGGGACAAAAGACCGTCTTCCTCTCGCATAACCCGAAGGCGATGACTGCCCTCTTCGAGATCATCAACGGCAACCGCGAGGCTGATGCAGGCACCTACAAGTGGGGCGTGACCATCACCACCGCCTACCTGCCGCTCGACAATACCGAGTTCTTCCAGAGCGAGATGAACCTCGTGGACTGGCTCTCGCAGTGGGGCCCAGGTAACGAGGTGACGATGAAGTCGTACTTAGGTCGTATGCTCTTCAAGGAAGAGGATGTGCTGAAGCACGTGAATGTGCTCTCCGGCGGCGAGAAGATGCGCTGTATGATTGCACGTATGCAGTTGAAGAACGCCAACTGCCTCATTCTCGACACCCCGACGAACCACCTCGACCTGGAATCCATTCAAGCCTTCAACAACAACCTGATACAGTTTAAGGGCAATATCATCTTCGCTTCGCACGACCATGAGTTCATCAATACCGTGGCCGACCGTATCATCGAACTGACACCAAAGGGCACCATCGACAAACTGATGACCTACGACGACTACATCTACGACGAGGCCATCAAGGAACAAAAAGCGAAGATGTACGCATAAGAAGTGAAAAGTGAAAAGTGAATAGTGGCACAGATTTTGCTGAAATAAAAGCAGAACTTTAAACAACACTATTATGACAGAAAAAGATATAAAGATCGAAGACGAGGAGACTTTGGAAGAGTCCCACGTAGAAGAAACTGACAAAGAGACAGAAGAAGTCGGTACATCCGAAGATGCCGAAGCATCCGCTGAGGACACCGAAGAAGAAAAGGATCCCTTGGAGAAAGTCCAGGAGGAGGCCGCAGAGCTGAAAGATAAGTGGCTCCGCTCCGTGGCAGAGTTTGACAACTACCGCAAGCGCACCCTGAAAGAGCGCGCTGAACTGATTCTGAACGGCGGAGAAAAGTTTATCACTGCCATCCTGCCCGTGCTCGACGATATGGAGCGGGCCATCGCCAACGGCGAGAAGACCGACGACCCCGAAGTGCTGCGAGAAGGTATGCTGCTGATATACCAGAAGTTTATGAAGACGCTTGAGGCTCAGGGCGTAAGCAAGATAGAGACCGAGAATGCCGACTTCGATACGGATGTGCATGAGGCCGTAGCGATGGTGCCAGGCATGGGCGACGACAAGAAAGGCAAGGTGATCGACTGCCTGCAACAGGGATACAAACTGAACGACAAAGTAATCCGCCACGCAAAAGTGGCAGTTGGACAATAATATATGGCACAAAAAAGAGATTATTATGAGGTGCTAGGGGTTGAGAAGACCGCCTCGGAAGACGAGATCAAGAAGGCGTATCGTAAGATAGCCATCAAATATCACCCTGACCGTAACCCCGGCGACAAAGAAGCCGAGGAGAAATTCAAGGAAGCCGCAGAGGCATACAATGTGCTGCACGACCCGAAGACGCGTCAGCAGTACGACCAGTACGGTTTCAACGGCCCAGGCATGGGCGGTTTCGATTTCAGTGGCTTCGGCGGTGCCTCGATGAATATGGACGATATCTTCTCGATGTTCGGCGACATCTTCGGCGGACACGGCTTCAGCGGTTTCGGCGGCGGTGCTCGTCGTCCACAGCAGCACCGAGGCAGTGACTTGCGTCTGAAAGTGAAACTGTCGTTGGAAGAAATCAACAAGGGTGTCACCAAGAAGTTTAAGGTACGCAAGGATATCCCCTGCCCCCATTGTAGCGGCAGCGGCGCAGAGGCCGGCAGCGGCAAGGAACAATGCCCAACCTGTCACGGTCAGGGTGTCATCACCCACACCACCCAGAGCATCTTCGGTATGATGCAGCAGCAGAGCGTCTGTCCCACCTGCGGCGGTGAGGGGCAGGTGATCAAAAACAAGTGTAAACACTGCGGCGGCACCGGTATTGAAAAAGGCGAGGAAGTGGTGGAGATCAACATCCCCGCAGGTGTAGCCGAGGGTATGGTGGTCAACGTGCCTGGCAAGGGCAATGCCGGTAAACACAACGGCGTCGCCGGTGACATACAGGTGTTTATCGAGGAAGAAGACAACGACACCTTCGTCCGCGACGGCAACGACCTGATATACAGCCTGCTGCTCGACTTCCCGACGGCAGCCCTCGGCGGTGAGGTGGAGATACCCACCATCGACGGCACCCGACTGAAGGTGAAACTAGAGAATGGCACCCAGCCCGGTAAGACACTCCGTCTGCGTGGTAAGGGACTGCCCGCCGTACAGGGCTATGGCTCCGGTAAGGGCGACTTGGTGGTGAACATCAGTGTCTATGTGCCGAAGACCCTGAGCCGTGAGGAGAAAGAGGCTGTGGAACGCTTCAAGCAGAGCGACAACTTCAAGGGCGACAAGCAGACACGCGACTCCATCTTCCAGCGTTTCAAGAATTATTTCAACTAATATATATTAATAAGGTATGACCTACAGCGAGACCTGCAAGTATCTGTACAGTCAAGTGCCCATGTTCGAGAACCTGGGTATGGCAGGCTATAAGGAAGGGCTTGACAACAGTCTGAAACTCGACGAGCACTATGGTCACCCGCACCGCAACTATCTGACCATACATGTGGCAGGTACGAACGGCAAAGGATCGTGCGCCCATACGTTGGCTGCCATCCTACAGAAATGCGGCTACAAAGTAGGTCTCTACACCTCACCCCATCTGGTGGACTTCGACGAGCGCATCCGCATCAACGGACAACCCATCGACCATGAATATGTGGCAGACTTCGTGCAGGAAGGCAGATCGTTCTTCGAACCCCTGACACCTTCGTTCTTCGAGGTGACGACGGCGATGGCACTGAAGTATTTCAGCGACAAACGGGTGGATATTGCCGTAATCGAGGTAGGACTCGGCGGACGACTCGACTGTACGAACATCATCACCCCCATCCTATCGGTAATCACCAATATCAGTTACGACCACATGCAGCAACTCGGCAACTCGCTGGAACAGATTGCGATGGAGAAAGCCGGCATCATCAAGAAAGGCGTGCCGGTGGTCATCGGTGAGACGACACCAGAGACAAAAGGCATCTTCGAGGCAGTGGCCAGAGAGACAAAGGCACCCATCGTCTTTGCAGAAGACAATCCCGAGGTGACAAGCGCCCAACTGACAGATAACGGTATGCTATACCAGACCGCACACTACGGCACGATTCAGGGGGAACTGATGGGACTCTATCAGGAAAAGAATGCCAATACCATCCTGACAGCCATCAGACAACTGGAGGAAATGGGTTATATGTACCGTTTCAAAGACGGCTCCAAGTCGGAGGCAAAAGGCAAGGAGATTGCAGAAGGCTTCATGACCGTCTGCGAGACCACCGGACTGAAGGGCAGATGGCAGGTATTGTCGAAAGAACCGCTTGTGATCTGTGATACAGGTCATAATGTGGGCGGATGGGAATACCTCAGTCAACAGATTGCCCAGGTGAAGTGCAAGAAAAAGCATATCGTCTTCGGAATGGTGGAAGACAAGGACATGGAAGGTGTCATGGCACTGTTGCCTAAGGATGCCACCTATTACTTCGCAAAGGCAGACAACAAACGGGCCGTGTCGGAGACGGTGCTGAAATTCATCGGTGAACAGCAAGGACTGACTGGCGAGGGGTATCCGACCGTCGCAGAAGCCTACCATGCGGCAAAAAAAGCAGCGGAAACGGACGACTTTGTGTTCATTGGAGGTAGCACTTATGTGGTCGCAGACCTGCTCAAAAACGGCATTTAGCGTTTTTTAATACATCCTTCAACATTTTTTCGTTGTTTCTTTCGTCTGTTTGGATTTTTTTCTGTTACTTTGCAGACAGAATGTTTTGTAACTAAAAACATATCAATTATGGCTAATACAACAGAAACAGCGAATCTGTGTGGTCTGAAGCGGGAGAACTTCCAGGCCACCATCAACGGTAAGAAAACCGATCTGTACATCCTTAGGAACCGTAAGGGTTACGAAGTAGCAATCAGTAATTATGGTGGTGCTATCTGCGCTATTATGGTGCCTGACAAGGATGGCAAAGTAGCAAACGTGATTCAGGGGCATGACAGCATCAAGCAACTGACCAGTGGTAAGGAACCCTTCTTGTCGACACTGATCGGCCGCTGGGGCAACCGTATCTGCAAGGGCCAGTTCACCCTGAACGGCAAAGAGTACCAGTTGGCGCTCAACGATGGTCCGAACCATCTGCACGGCGGTCCTACCGGTTTCCACGCCAAAGTATGGGATGCCCGTCAGATGGGCCCGCGCTCACTGGCACTGCACCGTATCTCATCCTATGGCGAGGAAGGCTTCACCGGTGAACTGGACGTGACGGTGGAATTCACCTTCACCGATCTCAACGAACTGGTGATTGAGTATCTGGCAACCACGAACAAGAAAACTATCGTGAACCTGACGCATCACGCCTTCTTCTCACTGGCAGGAACAGCAGACCCCACCCCAGACATCCTGGATCAGATTTGTGAGATCAACGCAGACTTCTATCTGCCCACTGACGCCACCGCCATTCCTACTGGCGAGATCTTGAAGGTGGAAGGTACACCGTTCGACTTCCGTAAGCCGAAACCATTCGGACAGGATATCGAGGCAGACCACGAGCAGATCAAGTTCGGCAAGGGCTTTGACCACAACTATGTGCTGAACAAGCGCGAGGAAGGTGAACTGAGTTTTGCCGCCAAGGTGACGGAACCCAAGAGCGGACGTACGATGGAGGTATTCACCACCGAACCCGGTATGCAACTCTACACAGCCAACTATGCGACGGGCTATAAGGGTGCCAACGGCTGCACATTCCCGTTCCGTTCGGCTGTCTGCTTTGAGGCACAGCACTTCCCCGACACGCCAAACCGTCCGTACTTCCCCAGCGTGGTACTGAAACCAGGCGAGCGCTATAAGCAGAAGACGATCTATCGTTTCGGCATTGTGGAGTAAAGAATCCGTTAAGACCAACACTATTATTGTTATTACATTATGAGTAATCAGAAACAGAACGGAAGTGTCATTGCCATTGTGACGATGTTCTTCCTATATGCCATGATCTCGTTTGTGACGAATCTTGGCGCACCCATTGGAGTTATCTGGAAGAACCAGCCAGAAATTGGTGGTTCCAATGTGCTCGGCATCATGGGTAACTTCATGAACTTCTTCGCTTACCTGTTCATGGGTATTCCAGCAGGAAAGATGCTGACAAAGGTGGGCTACAAGAAAACGGCTCTCATCGGTATCGCCGTGGGATTCTTCGGTGTACTCATACAGTTTGTTTCGGGCTTCTCCGGAGGTATACCTGGCTTCTGTATCTATCTGTTGGGTGCCTTCATCTCAGGATTCTCCGTATGTATCCTGAATACGGTAGTCAACCCGATGCTGAACTTGCTTGGCGGTGGCGGCAACCGTGGTAACCAGTTGAATATGATTGGTGGTACACTGAACTCTCTGGCTGGTACCATGACGCCGATGCTCGTAGGTGCACTGATTGGCACCGTGACGGCTTCCACACAGATGGCTGATGTCAACCTGGTGATGTACATCGCCATGACCGTCTTTGCCTGCGCCTTCGTCATCCTCTGCTTCATCCCGATTCAAGATCCTGAAATGGGCAAAGTTACAGCCAACACGGTGTTTGAGCATTCACCATGGTCATTCCGTCACTGTCTGTTGGGCGTTATCGCTATCTTCGTATACGTTGGTGTGGAGGTGGGTATCCCCGGTGGACTGAACTTCTATCTCTCCGACACCACTGCCAGCGGTGCATGGGTGAATCCAGAGGCAGTGATCAATGCTGCCACTATCGGTGGTGCCGTGGCTGCCATGTACTGGCTGCTGATGCTTGTAGGACGACTGGTTTCCAGCACCATTGCAGGTAAGGTCTCTTCTCGTCAGATGATGCTCGCCACAACGGCTGTCGGCATGATTCTCATCATTGCCGCTATCCTGATTCCGAAGAGCGTAACGGTCGACATGCCCTTGGTAAAGATTCTGGAAGGCTCTATAGAGATGATAACGGTTCCTGTTAGTGCCCTGTTGCTGGTACTCTGCGGACTCTGTACCTCTGTGATGTGGCCTTCCATCTTCAACCTGGCTACAGAAGGTCTTGGCAAATACACTGCCCAGGCATCAGGTATCTTTATGATGATGGTTGTTGGCGGTGGTGTACTGCCCGTGATACAGAATTTCTTCGCTGACTTCATGGGTTACATGCCAAGTTACTTCGTCTATCTGCTGGCGATGGGCTACATGTTCTACTACGCCCTTATTGGCTGCAAGAACGTCAACACGGACATTCCCATAGATTAAATTGTCTAATTGAAAATTGTCAAATTGTAAATCAACATGATGGACATTGAATTTGTAAGAAGCCGTTTCATCAAGCACTTTGATGGAAAGACTGGCAATGTATATGCCTCTCCCGGACGTATCAACCTGATTGGTGAGCACACCGACTATAATGGTGGGTTCGTGTTCCCTGGAGCAGTGGACAAAGGTATCATGGCAGAGATGCGCGCCAATGGCACGGAAGACACGGTGATGGCTTATGCCATTGACCTGAAAGACCGTGTAGACTTCAAGTTGAGCGACCCCAATGGTCCTCGTGCGAGTTGGGCTCGTTACATCTATGGTATTGCTCTCGAAATGAAGAAGTTGGGAGTACCTGTTAAAGGTTTCAATATTGCCTTTGCAGGCGATGTTCCCCTCGGTGCAGGTATGTCGTCGTCTGCCGCCATGGAGAGTTGCTTTGCCTTTGGTCTGAACGACATCTTCGGTGACAACAAAGTCTCTCAGTGGGATATGGCGCTGGCTGGTCAGGCAACCGAGCACAACTATTGTGGTGTGAACTGTGGTATCATGGATCAGTTCGCCTCCGTCTTTGGTAAGGCAGGCTGTCTGATGCGTCTCGACTGCCGTAGCCGTGAATTCGAATACTTCCCCTTCAAGCCCGATGGCTATCGCCTTGTACTGCTTGACTCAGTAGTGAAGCACCAGTTGGCTGGTTCTCCCTACAACGACCGTCGCAACTCCTGCGAGAATGTGGTGAAACACATTCAGGCCAAGCATCCGGAGGGTAAGTTTGAGACCCTGCGCGACTGCACTTGGGAGCAACTGGAGGAAGTAAAGGAAGAGGTAGGTGCCGAGGACTACAAGCGTGCCAAGTTCGTGCTTGGTGAGAAAGACCGTGTGCTGGGTGTCTGCGAAGCCCTTAACGAAGGCGACTACGAGAAGGTAGGTGAGTTGATGTACAAGACCCATGAGGGACTGTCGAAGGACTATGAAGTTTCCTGCGAGGAACTTGACTTCCTGAACGACATCGCCAAGGAGAACGGTGTGACGGGCTCTCGTATCATGGGTGGCGGCTTTGGCGGCTGCACCATCAACCTCGTCCGCAACGACCTCTATAAGCCGTTCATAGAAGACGCCAAGAAGAAATTCAAGGAGAAGTACGGACATGAACCAAAGGTCTATGATGTCGTGATAGGCGATGGCTCACGCAAACTCTGCTAAAAGCCACCTCTGAGAGCACATTTTGTGTTAGCAAAGGTTAAAAAATAGCGGTAAGGTGTAAAAGTAACACTTTACCGCTAAATTTTATGCCTTTTCGCTTTGTCATTTCAGAAATAAGTTGTAAATTTACACCCAAAATCAAACTCTAACATTTAAACAACTTAAAACGTATGAAAATGAAAGTACTTAAAAGTAGTTTCCTGAGCCTCGGTGTAGTAGCGCTGATGCTCTCATGTGCAAAGGGAGGCCAGCAGGCTCCACAGTTAACAGTATCAGGTCTTGATCCTGCCAAGTTCGACACCACCATCCAAAGCAAGCCCGTGAAACTCTTCACTTTGAAGAACCAGAGCGGTATGGAGGTATGTATCACCAATTATGGTGGACGCGTGGTATCACTCGTCGTTCCTGACAAGGATGGCAACCCCACTGACGTTGTTCTCGGCTTCGACAACATCGCCCAGTATGCCGATACCCTCAACTCCCCCACAGACTACGGTTCCAGCGTAGGCCGCTATGCCAACCGTATCAAGAACGGTAAGTTCATCCTCAACGGTACCGAGTATCAACTCAAGCAGAACGACGGTCCCAACTGTCTGCACGGTGGTGGCACCACAGGCTGGATGAACCAGGTTTACGACGCAGAACAAGTAGGCGACTCTATCCTGAAACTAACGATCGTCGCTGCTGACGGTGAAAACGGTTTCCCTGGCAAGGTAATGGCTGTGACTACTTATAAGGTCACTTTCGACAACACCCTAGACATCACTTGGGAGGCAGAGACTGACAAGCCGACCATCATCAATCAGACCAATCACAACTATTATAACCTGAGTGGTGACTTCACCCAGCCAGGCTATGACATGGTGCTCTATGTAAATGCCGACAACTTCACCCCCAGCGACACACTCTACATCCCAACAGGTGAGATCAAGTCTGTTGAGGGTACCCCGATGGACTTCCGTACACCTCATGCCCTCGGCGACAGCATCAAGTCGCAGTTCGACCAGATTCAGAATGCCGGCGGCTACGACCACAACTGGTGCCTGAACACCTTCAAGGACAACAAGGGTGACGACACACAGGTATGTGCTAGTCTCTACAGTCCCAAGACCGGTATCTTCATGGAAATGTTTACCAACGAGCCTGGCGTACAGGTGTACAGCGGCAACTTCCAGGGTGTGGGTAACGAACTGAACATCCAGCACAAGCATGGCCCCTATCCGCAGCACGTGAGTGTCTGTTTGGAGAGCCAGAAGTATCCCGATTCTCCAAACAAGCCCAACTGGGTACAGCCTACTCTGAATCCAGGCGAGAAGTACTTCAGCCACGCCGCCTATAAGTTCTCGATTAAATAACAATACTTTTATAAACTAAAACTCAAAACATTATGGCATTATTAGACTGGATTGTCATTGGCGTCTTCTGCTGCGCGCTGATAGGCATTGTACTTTGGGTTGTCAGCCAGAAAAACGACAACTCGGCAGACTATTTCTTAGGTGGTAAGGATGCGACATGGATTGCCATCGGTGCATCTATCTTCGCATCAAACATCGGCTCCGAGCACCTCATCGGTCTCGCAGGAGCAGGTGCATCTTCTGGTATGGCTATGGCCCACTGGGAGATTCAGGGTTGGATGATCCTGATTCTCGGATGGGTGTTCGTGCCTTTCTATACACGAAGCATGGTATATACGATGCCTGAGTTTCTGGAGCGCCGCTACAACACGCAGAGCCGCACCATACTCTCTGTTATTTCTCTGATCTCCTATGTGTTGACCAAGGTGGCCGTAACGGTTTATGCCGGTGGTCTGGTATTCCAACAGGTGTTTGGTATTAAGGAACTCTGGGGTATCGACTTTTTCTGGATTGCTGCTATAGGCCTGGTACTCATCACTGCTGTCTACACTATTTTCGGCGGCATGAAGAGTGTGCTTTACACTTCTGTGTTACAGACACCTATCCTACTCTTGGGTTCACTGATCATCCTTGTTCTAGGTATGAAGGCCCTCGGCAGTTGGGACCAGATGCTTCAACTCTGCGACGTGAAACCCAACTACGAAGGTGCCACAGGTACGATGATTCACCTGATGCGTTCCAACAGCGACCCACAGTATCCCTGGCTGGGTGCCTTGATCGGTTCTGCCGTCATCGGTTTCTGGTACTGGTGTACGGACCAGTATATCGTTCAGCGTGTACTCTCTGGTAAGAACGAGACGGAAGCCCGTCGTGGTACCATCTTCGGCGCCTATCTGAAGTTGTTGCCCGTATTCCTCTTCCTCATCCCCGGTATGATTGCATTCGCCCTGCACCAGAAGTATGCTGGCGACGGTGGTTTCCTGCCGCTGCTCGCTGACGGTACACCGAATGCCGACGCCGCCTTCCCCACCCTCGTGGCAAAGATCCTGCCTGCCGGTGTGAAGGGACTCGTGGTCTGCGGTATCCTTGCCGCTCTGATGTCATCACTGGCATCTCTGTTCAACTCTTCAGCCATGCTGTTCACCATTGACTTCTGGAAGCGCCTGAAGCCCGAGACCTCTGAGAAGAGTCTCGTCCGTATCGGTCAGATCGCTACGGTTGTGATTGTGATCCTCGGTATCCTGTGGATTCCCATCATGCGTTCGGTAGGTAATGTGCTCTATAACTACCTGCAGGATGTGCAGTCTGTGCTGGCTCCCGGTATTGCCGCCGCCTTCCTCTTGGGTATCACTTGGAAGCGTGCCACAGCCAAAGGTGGTCAGTGGGGTCTGCTCTCAGGTATCATCATTGGTCTGACCCGTCTGGGCGCCAAGGTATATTACAGCAATGCAACCGACGCTGCTGACAGTTGGTTCAAGGCCGTGTTCTACGACTTCAACTGGCTGTTCTTCTGCGGTGTGATGCTGATTGTCTGCTGTATCGTAGTCATTGTAGTGTCACTCTTCACCGAGGCTCCTTCCGAGCAGAAGATCCAGGGTCTTGTCTTTGGTACCAGCACACCTGAGCAGATTGAGGCTACCCGCAACAGTTGGAACCATTGGGATGTCATCCACACTATAATCATCCTTGGTTTCACCGTAGCATTCTACATCTATTTCTGGTAATCAACAAGTGATATGACCACTTTCTATGGTGAGCATTCAAAAGTCTGGGTGTCAGTAGACTGCATCATCTTCGGCTTCGACGAAGGTAAGTTACGCATACTGATCGGTAAGCGCCAAATGGATCCCGGACGCGGCGAATGGAGTCTCTACGGAGGCTTCGTTCGCAGCGACGAGAGCCTTGACGATGCTGCCAACCGTGTGCTCTACGACCTCACCGGACTCCGAAACCTCTATATGCGTCAGGTAGGTGCTTTCGGTAGCGTAGACCGCGACCCTGGCGAACGAGTCATCTCCATCGCCTACTACGCGCTCATCAATGTGAACGATTACGAAGACCGTCTGCGCAAGGAGCACGGGGTGGAATGGGTGAATATCGACGATATCCCCCAACTCTACTCCGATCACAATGAGATGGTGCGCAAGGCGTTGAAACTGATGCGGCAGAAGATAAAGAGCGAGCCCATTGGTTTCCGCCTGCTTCCAAGTCTCTTCACGCTCACGCAGTTGCAGCGTCTCTATGAGGCCATTCATGGTGAAGAACTCGACAAGCGTAACTTTCGTAAGCGCATCAAGGAGATGGACTTCATCGAGAAGACTGAACTGATTGACAAGAAAGGTTCCAAACGCGGAGCCTCCCTCTACCGTTTTAACAAACGCATCTACAACGAAGATCCAAACTTCAAGTTATAAAAAACAGACAATACACAATTATGTTAGAAGAACTGAAAGAAAAAGTATTCAAGGCAAATCTTGACCTTGTGAAGCATAATCTCGTCATCTTCACGTGGGGAAATGTGTCAGGCATCGACCGCGAGAACGGCCTCGTCGTCATCAAACCCTCGGGGGTGGATTACGATGTGATGAAGGCTTCAGACATGGTAGTAGTTGACCTTGAGACAGGTGAGGTGGTCGATGGTGAATTGAATCCGTCATCCGACACCCCTACACATCTTGTACTATATAAGGCATTCCCCAATATCCAGGGTGTGGTTCACACCCACTCCACCTATGCCACGGCATTTGCCCAGGCAGGAAAAGACATCCCCAACATCGGCACAACCCATGCCGACTATTTCTACAAGGATATTCCCTGCACCCGTGACATGACCAAGGAAGAGGTGGAAGGACAATACGAGTTGGAGACGGGTAACGTAATCGTGGATGAGATCCTGAATATCCGCAAGATCAACCCCGACCACACGCCTGCCGTATTGGTAAAGAACCACGGTCCATTCTCTTGGGGCACATCTCCCGACAACGCCGTATACAATGCCAAAGTGATGGAAGAATGTGCCAAAATGGCCTTCGTCTCGCTGACGGTCAATCCGCAAACGACGATGAATCCCCTTCTCGTCGAGAAGCACTACAACCGCAAGCATGGCCCCAATGCCTACTACGGTCAGAAAGGACAGAAACATTAATAATTTAAAACTCAAAAACAAATGAAAGCATTTGAAAACTTAGAGATTTGGTGGGTGACTGGCGCACAGTTGCTCTATGGAGGCGACGCAGTCGTAGCAGTTGACAGTCACTCAAAGGAGATGGTCGAAGGACTCAACAAGTCTGGTAACATCCCCGTGAAGATCGTATATAAAGGCACAGCCAACAGCAGCAAAGAGGTTGAGGCTATTATGCTTGCCGCCAACAACGACGAGAAGTGCGCAGGTATCATCACCTGGATGCACACCTTCTCACCTGCAAAGATGTGGATCAAAGGTTTACAGCAGTTACAGAAGCCCCTACTCCATTTCCACACCCAGTACAACGCCGAGATTCCCTGGGCCGACATTGATATGGACTTCATGAACCTGAACCAGAGCGCCCACGGTGACATCGAGTTCGGACATATCTGCTCCCGTATGCGTGTGGCCCGCAAGGTGGTTTGTGGCTACTGGAAGGACGAGAAGGCTCAGAAGCAGATTGCTGTCTGGGCTCGTGTAGCCGCTGGTGTGGCTGACGCTCACAACGTGCGCTGTCTGATGTTCGGTATGAACATGAATAATGTGGCTGTGACCGACGGTGACCGCGTAGAGTTTGAGCAGCGTCTGGGTTATCACGTGGATTACTACCCCGTTAGTAGTCTGATGGAATACTTCAAGAAAGTCACCGACAAGGAGGCCGATGAACTTGTTGAGGAGTACAAGAAACTCTACACCATCAAGATCGACGAGAGTGGCGAGGAGGTTTACTGGCAAAAAGTAAAGAATGCTGCTAAGGCTGAGATTGCCCTGCGCCGCGTCTTGAAGGACGAGGGCGCAACCGCCTTCACCACCAACTTCGACGATCTGGGTGATGCTGATATCAATGCACCCGATTTCTGTGGTTTCGATCAGATTCCTGGCCTCGCCTCACAACGCCTGATGGAAGAAGGTTACGGCTTCGGTGCCGAAGGCGACTGGAAGACCGCTTGCCTCTATCGCACCCTCTGGGTCATCCAACAGGGCATGCCTACGGGTTGCTCTTTCCTCGAAGACTACACGTTGAATTTCGCTGGCGACCGCTCTTCTTGCCTGCAAAGCCACATGCTCGAAATCTGTCCACTGATTGCCACCGACAAACCCAAACTGGAAGTCCATTTCCTCGGTATTGGTATCCGCAAGCAGCAGACCGCCCGTCTCGTGTTCACCTCGAAGACAGGTCGTGGTATCAAGGCTACAGTTGTTGACCTCGGCAACCGTTTCCGTCTGATTTCTCAGGAGGTAGAGTGTATCGAGCCGAAGCCCATGCCTAAGTTGCCCGTTGCTTCTGCGCTTTGGATCCCCCAACCCACCTTCGAGATTGGTGCTGCCGCCTGGATTCTTGCTGGTGGTACCCACCACAGTGCCTTCTCCTACGACATCACCGAGGAGTACTGGGAGGACTTCGCTGAGATGGTCGGTATCGAATACGTCCGTATCAACAAGGACACCAATACCGCCGACTTCAAGCAGACTCTCCGCAACAACGAGGTTTATTTCATGTTGAACAAAGCCCTGAAATAAGTTATGACCGCAAAACAGACTATTGAGGCTGGAAAAGCCATTCTTGGAATCGAGTTCGGTTCCACACGTATCAAGGCCGTCCTCATCGACGAGGACAATAAACCCATCGCTCAGGGCTCATTCGAGTGGGAGAACCAACTCGTTGACGGACTCTGGACCTATAGTATCGACATCATCTGGAAGGGTCTGCAAGACTGTTATGCCGACCTGCGCAACGATGTTAAGAAGCAGTACGACTGCGAGATCGAGAGTCTCGCCGCCATCGGTTTCTCTGCCATGATGCACGGCTACATGGCTTTCAACGAGAAGCAGGAGATTCTCGTGCCCTTCCGCACCTGGCGTAATACTAATACGGGTAAGGCTGCCGCCGAACTCTCCAAGTTGTTCAACTACAACATCCCCCTGCGCTGGAGCATCAGCCATCTTTACGAGGCTATCCTCGACAACGAGGAGCACGTCAGCGACATCAAGTACCTCACCACCCTCGCAGGCTACGTCCACTGGCAGGTAACGGGTCAGTTTGTCCTCGGCGTCGGAGACGCATCAGGCATGATTCCTGTAGATC
The DNA here is from genome assembly GCA_900320905.1 of uncultured Prevotella sp. Taxonomy (GTDB): domain Bacteria; phylum Bacteroidota; class Bacteroidia; order Bacteroidales; family Bacteroidaceae; genus Prevotella. The sequence goes on along the minus strand of ONTZ01000003.1, from coordinate 54,603 downwards.
CCGCTACGAAGACCTACGATGCTGAGATGGTGAAAAAGTTTGACGCACTCATCGCCCCGAAGGGCTTCTCTTGGAAACTGCTCGACATTCTGCCGAAGTCACTCAATGCTGGCGAGAACGCAGGAACCCTGACTTCTGAAGGTGCTAAGAAACTCGATGTGTCAGGCCACCTGAAGGCAGGTATCCCCGTCTGTCCTCCAGAGGGTGACGCTGGCACAGGCATGGTAGCCACCAATGCCGTCAAGCAGCGTACGGGTAATGTCAGCGCTGGCACATCCTCGTTCTCGATGATTGTGCTCGAGAAGCCATTGTCGAAGCCCTACGAGATGATCGACATGGTGACCACACCTGACGGCAGCCTCGTGGCGATGGTACACTGCAACAACTGCACCAGCGACATCAACGCCTGGGTGGGACTATTTAAGGAATACCAGCAACTGATTGGCGTCAAGGTGGATATGAACGAACTCTACGGAAAACTCTTCAACAAAGCATTAGAGGGCGACACCGACTGTGGCGGCCTGATGGCTTACAACTATGTCAGTGGTGAGCCTGTCACTGGCCTCGCTGAAGGACGTCCTATGTTCGTGCGCTCCGCCAACGACAAGTTCAACCTTGCCAACTTCATGCGTGCCCACCTCTATGGTGCCATCGGCGTGCTGAAGATTGGTAACGATATCCTGCTGAAGGAAGAGAAGATCAAGGTTGATCGCATCACAGGTCACGGTGGTTATTTCAAGACGCCCGGCGTGGGCCAGCGCATGCTCGCTGCAGCCCTCAACAGCCCCATCTCCGTAATGGAGACCGCCGGCGAAGGCGGCGCATGGGGTATCGCCCTGCTTGCTGGCTACGCTGTGAATAACCCCGACAAACTCTCTCTTGCCGACTACCTCGAGAACGTGGTCTTCGCTGGCAACACGGGTGTTTCTATCGCCCCCACCCCAGAGGATGTCGCAGGCTTCGAGAAATACATCGAGAACTACAAGCGCTGCCTTCCCATCGAGCAGTGCGCTGTAGATAACAAGTAAGATTTATCTCTCCTATTAATAAACGTGCAGCCCCATTCGGGACTGCACGTTATTTTTTGATGCTGAGCGTATGGGGGATTATTTGAAAATCAACTGCGCGAAGTTATAGAGACCATACTTCCAAACGACAAAGTTGTGCCCCTCGTCAGGATAGTTGATGAGTGTGCAGGGGATGCCCTTCTCATCGCAGAAGGTCTTAAGTTGTGCGCTGTTGTTCATCAGACCGTCGGCACCACCGCAAACCATCCACAGGAGTTTGTTCTCTTGTTTCACCTTCTCCACGTCGGGGATGAGTTGTGCGGCACGCTATGTGTTAGGTGCTGAGGAGAATCCGCCCACATATGCAAATACGTCCATGTGACCAAGTCCGAAGTTGAGCGACTGACCGCCTCCCATCGACAGACCTGCGATGGCACGGTGGTTCTTGTCGGTATAGACGCTGAAGTTTTTCTCGATATAGGGGATGAGACTGCCAATGAGGTCCTTGTCGAAATCGCCGAATGCGCGGAACGAACCCATACCTCCGGCACGTGAGTCGTCCTTCTGTGCACGTCCGTTAGGCATGACGACAATCATGTCGGCTACCTTCCCATCGGCGTAGAGGTTGTCCATGATGATGTTCGGCACACCGCCGTCCTTGTACCATTCGTTCTCGTCGCCACCGATACCATGAAGCAGGTAGAGCACGCTGTATTTCTTCTTGGCATCGTACTTGGGAGGCAGATAGACGTTTGCCTTACGGGTCGTACCCACTGATTCCGACTGGTACTCAATGAGTTTCACTGTACCCTTGGCGATGCCTGCACGCTCCTGATCGAAGCCCTGAGGTGCTGCCTTGTACTCATCGAACTTCACATCGATGTTCTGTCGCCCGCCAAACATCGGAATGTTCGGCTCCTGTGCATTGGCCGTCATCAATGAGACGGAAAACAATGCTGCAAAAAATACTTTCTTCATTTGTTTAATTGATTAAATTGTAAAATACGTATAATACAAACTAATAGTATAGACTCCATTTTGTCCGTTTGGCTTAATCGGATTGAAATTCTGAAGCCACACCTTAACCGTAGTAAAGTCTGCCCCAGATTCAGGGCAAGGTTTTACCCGGTACTGCTGCTACTTTTCTCCTGTTTTTTCGAAATTTCTCGACTTTTTTTTCTATCTTTGCAATGTTTTGGCCGTAAGCCTCGTATATATAAGTAAAGACCCCCAAAAATGAAGACGGAAACTGAAATCAACCTCTTGGAGGGACTCAGGAAGCGAAGTCCCAAAGCACAGCAGACCATGCTCGAACGTTATGGCAATGCTGTCTTTGCCCAGGTGGCAAGACTAATTCCAAGACCAGAGAATGCTGAAGAGGTTTATCAGGACGTATTCATCAAGGTGTTTAAGAATATCAATATGTACGACGCAGAAAAATCGACGCTCAAAACATGGATCTCACGGATAGCCTACAACGAGTCCATCAGTTTCCTCAGACATAAGAGTGCGCCGATGATCTACTACGAAGATCGTGAGGGCGAGGCAGAGAGACTGTCGGAAAACGAGGTGGAAGCCACCTTCGGACAACCGAATCCGGAAACAGTACAGACGATAAGGGCCGCCCTGAAACATCTTCCCCCTGACGAGCGGGCCATCATCACCATGTTCTACTACGAGGAGATGAGCCTGAAAGAGATTGCTTTCGTGACGGAGTCGATACCTACAACCATCGCTTCGAAACTGAGCAGAACGAGAAAGAAACTATACAAGATCATTAAAATGTTACAGTCATGAACGAGGAGTTTTTTGATGCATTACGACAGCAGGACGCGAACCTTCGCGAAGCCATACGAGAGGACGAGATGGAACTCCCGCAGATGCCTGCCGACCTCAATGCCAGACTGATGCAGCGCATGGGGGTACAGCCCCGGAAGTCGCGCATACGTCCACTCTGGCCTTGGCTTGCAGCAGCCTGTGTGGCTGCCTTCCTGATAGTATTGGTGGCACCACCTAAGGAGACGGCAACGGGTGATCCAAAGGTAACGGCAAAGGTGGAGCAGCCTGCAACGACAGAGGTTCAGAAGAGCGAACCACAGGCAGAGGCTCCCCAAGAGGCCGACACGCAGGAAACCATCAAAGTTCCCGCCAAGTCGTCCCGACAGTTGCCAAAGCCGTCGCGCAAAGCCATCGTCGTAGCAGAGCCGTTGCTGGCTCATACATCACCTGCAGAAACAGCACAGCCCGCTGTGGAAGAGACAGACCAGACTGCAACAGCCGTCGCACAGGTTTCGAGCCAGACGAAGACGACACTCACGGAACGCGACATCCCCATCACCCGGCCAGAGAACTACCAGTACACCCCCGAGGAACTGGCCCTGTTGAAGAAACAAGCCAACGAGGCCTACCTGAAATGGGTGGAACTGGAACTCGAGATCTCAAAGTGTAATTTAGAACAAACAGCCCAAAAATAAAAAAACAATACGATTATGAAAAGAATATTCACCATGCTGCTCATTGCTTGCAGCACCATTACAACAGCCAGTGCCGACCCTACGTCAACAGCACCCCAGAAGAAGCCTGAGAACGTCATCAGGATCATGAACACGTTGATCGATAGGTTCGGAGCGAAAGAGCGCCAGATATATTCTGTGAACAGAAACCCGAATACGGGCACCATCGAATCGAGCATCAGAGCCGTCACTTTCTATTGTGATGCACCCGGTTCCTATATCCCACAAGTGGTCGACTGCTTTACAAAAGATGAGCCGCTGTCCTATCAGTTCATGCATTTGACGAACTCCAACGACCAGAAGGTTATCGTGGATGTGCTCACCAACAATGGCCAGAACAACACACAGGTCCATGTGCGCACACTCAAAGAAGAGGAATTGTGGTTCATGTGTACCAAGAACCCTGAGAATCCCCAGTTGCGTGATGTTTATGCCATTTCGTGGAAATACGTCGAGAACAAGCGTGTTGCATCAGGTTCAGTCTATATGATCACCTCACTGCGCCCTGACCTTTATCAGAAGAATATGTCGAGTGCAGGTCTCTTAAGCGACAACAAGAACACATTCACCATCGACGGACGGGTGGGTTATGACCTCAACGACTCCCTCTACGTGGTCTATATAGCCGACACCGCTGAGGAACTCAATAATGTGAAGGACAGCGACTTCGTGGCTACGATGCCCGTGGTGAACAAGCGTTTCACGTTCAGCATCGAACTCGACAAACCCAAGGTGGGCCGTATCCGTACCGTCATGCCCGACGGCTCACTCTGCGAACTGTGGACGAATCTCGACTTCGTGCCTGGCGAGACCTACCGCATCACCACGCATAACGGCTACTACGACGAGGATCGTGACTACGAGCAACGTGTAGGCCGCTACTCGGGCAAGAGCCTGCTGAGTGAACTGCAAAAACGGGGTGTCGACGATGCTTCGGGTAAAATAGAGTGGGATCCCAGGGAAGAAGATGGTGTCACTGTCGAGCCCGAGATACATCTGTCTCAGTCTGTAAGAGATATAGAAGCGTGGAGATTCAGCCTATCACCCCAACAGGAGATTGCTCTGGAGCAGAAAAGCAAAAACCTGCGTTCATGTATGAAGATGGTCCAGGATGCTTACGAAGTCATCGCCAACATCATGGGCCAAGGCCCAGCTTTCAAAGCCCGTCTTGGAATCTACGTGGATCAGCAGTGCGACGAGATCCTCAAGCGGAACAAGGAGTTGGACAAGGCTTTCAGCGACATGGTCAAATCCATCAAGGCCACTAATCCGCCCCAAAGTTTCCTCGATGAAATGTATTCTGAGGGATTCAAGGAAATACTCGATGTGTTCACCAAGCAGAACAACTCGTTCAACGAGTTTTTCATGGCCAGAGGCTCGCTTTCCAAAAAAGCCAAGAAAACCCAGAAGTACATCAACTCCCTCACCGAAAAATACATGACCGAAATGACCAAGCACTTGAGGGTGATGAAGTGAGCAAGTCTGACAGATAGTCGCGGTAAACGAATATTTAATTAACTTTAATAGATGGTTTGTTTGTTGTTTCAAAAAAAAGTAGTACTTTTGTAGCCTAATTCACAACAAAACAAAACCTGATATGAAGAAATTTTTCGTTACCGCGACGATCGCACTGGCCTTCGCCACTGGCGCAATGGCAGCGGATGCCGTGAAGGCAACAGTTCATGCAGACCAGGCTGGAGCCAAGATCAACAAAGAGATTTACGGACAGTTCTCAGAGCACCTCGGATCATGTATCTACGGTGGTCTCTGGGTAGGTGAGGACTCCAAGATTCCCAACATCCAAGGTTATCGCAAGGATGTGTTCGAGGCCCTGAAGGCCCTGAAGATTCCCGTGATGCGCTGGCCGGGCGGCTGTTTTGCCGACGACTACCACTGGATGGACGGTATCGGTCCGAAGAGCCAGCGCCCCTCGCTGCGCAACAACAACTGGGGCGGTACCATCGAGGACAACTCGTTTGGTACACATGAGTTCCTGAACCTCTGCGAGATGTTAGGCTGCGAACCGTATATCAGCGGCAACGTAGGTTCCGGTACGGTGAAGGAAATGGCCCAGTGGGTAGAGTACATGACCAGCGACGGTGATACCCCGATGGCCCGTCTGCGTCGTCAGAACGGACGCGACAAGGCATGGAAGGTGAAGTATTTCGGCATCGGCAACGAAGCCTGGGGCTGTGGCGGTAATATGACACCAGAGTACTACTCGAACGAGTTCCGCAAGTTTAATACCTACCTCCGCGACCAACCAGGCAACCGCCTCTATCGCATCGCCTCGGGTGCCAGTGACTACGACTACAACTGGACCGAGGTGCTGATGCAGAACATCGGTCGTCAGATGCAGGGTATCTCCTTGCATTACTACACCTGTTCGGGATGGGAAGGCTCGAAAGGCTCTGCCACAATATTTAATACCGACCAGTACTACTGGGCTCTCGGCAAGTGTCTGGAGATTGAAGAGGTGATTAAGAAGCACAAGGCCATCATGGACGAGAAAGACCCGAAGAACACCATCGGTCTGCTTGTGGACGAATGGGGTACTTGGTGGGACGAGGAACCAGGCACCATAGCCGGACACCTGTATCAGCAGAACGCCCTGCGCGATGCCTTCGTGGCTGCACTGAGTCTCAACGTGTTCCATAAATATACCGATCGTGTGAAGATGGCCAACATCGCCCAGGTGGTGAACGTACTCCAGTCGATGATCCTCACCGATCAGGAGGGAACGGGTCACATGGTGCTCACACCGACCTACCATGTGTTCGAGATGTACACCCCGTTCATGGAGGCTACCTATCTGCCTGTTGACCTGGAGAGTGAGATCGTCGCCGTGAGCAAGGCCTACTTCAAGGAGAAGAAGGGTGCCAAGGATGAAGGCTATCGCCCCTGTCCCCTACTCTCTGCCTCTGCTGCCAAGACCACAGACGGCAGTCTGGTACTTGCCATCACGAATGTGAGCCTCGACACCGACAAGACCATCGACTTCCAGATCGACGGCTATAATGCCAAGAATGTCTCAGGCCGTATCCTCACCTCAAAGAACGTGGCCGACTACAACGACTTCAAGAATCCGAACGTCGTGGCCCCGAAAGCCTACACCGACGCAAAGTTGAACAAAGGTATCCTCACCGTAAAAGTTCCTGCAAAATCAATTATTGTATTAAACATAAAATAACAATTTATTATGAACGACAACAAAATTATGAACATGGCAGCGGATAATATCCGTATCCTCGCTGCTTCGATGGTTGAAAAGGCTAAGTCTGGTCACCCCGGCGGTGCTATGGGTGGTGCTGATTTTATCAACACGCTGTACAGTGAGTTCTTAGTGTACGACCCTGAGAATCCCGCTTGGGAGGGACGTGACCGTTTCTTCCTCGACCCTGGTCACATGGCTCCGATGCTCTACAGCCAGTTGGCTCTCATTGGCAAGTACACCTTGGAGGACTTGAAGAACCTGCGTCAGTGGGGTTCTGTGACTCCTGGACACCCTGAGCGCGAGATTGAGCGCGGTATCGAGAATACCTCCGGTCCTCTGGGACAGGGTCATTGCTTCGCCGTTGGTGCTGCCATCGCTGCAAAGTTTCTGAAGGCTCGTCTGGGCAACGTGATGAACCAGACTATCTACGCCTATATCTCTGATGGTGGTGTGCAGGAGGAGATCTCTCAGGGTGCCGGTCGTATCGCTGGCAACCTCGGACTCGACAACCTGATCATGTTCTACGATGCCAACGATATCCAGTTGTCTACACGTACTGAGGTGGTGACCTGCGAGGATACTGCCAAGAAGTACGAGGCCTGGGGATGGTTTGTTCAGAAGATTGACGGTAACGACGTGGATCAGATCCGTGAGGCCATCAAGAAGGCTCAGGCTGAGAAGGAGCGTCCTTCACTGATCATCGGCCACTGTGTGATGGGTAAGGGTGCCCGCAAGGCTGACGGCTCTTCATACGAGAGCAACTGCGCTACCCACGGTGCTCCCCTCGGTGGCGATGCTTATATCAACACGATGAAGAACCTGGGTGCTGATCCAGAGAATCCTTTCCAGATCTTCCCAGAAGTGAAGGAACTCTATGCAAAGCGTGCTGAGGAACTGAAGAAGATTGTGGCCGAGCGCTATGCCGAGAAGGCAGAGTGGGCCAAGGGGCATCCCGTACAGGCCAAGCAACTCGAGGAGTGGTTCAGCGGCAAGGCTCCAAAGATCGACTGGAGCAAGGTGGAGCAGAAACCTGGTTGCGCCACACGTAACGCATCGGCCACCGTTCTGGGACAACTTGCTGAGCAGGTGCCCAACATGATCTGCGCTTCTGCAGACCTGAGTAACTCCGACAACACCAACGGCTTCCTGAAGAAGACCAAGGATATGGTTCGTGGTGACTTCAGCGGTGCCTTCTTCGAGGCTGGTGTGGCTGAACTCACAATGGCTTGCTGCTGTATCGGTATGGCTTTGCACGGTGGTGTCATCCCCGCTTGCGGTACTTTCTTCGTATTCTCAGACTACATGAAGCCCGCCGTTCGCATGGCTGCCCTGATGGAACTGCCTGTGAAGTTCATCTGGACGCACGATGCCTTCCGTGTTGGTGAGGATGGTCCTACCCACGAGCCCGTTGAGCAGGAGGCACAGATCCGTCTGATGGAGAAACTGAAGAACCATCACGGTAAGAACTCCGTATTGGTTGTTCGTCCTGCCGATGCTGAGGAAACCACCGTTTGCTGGCGCATGGCAATGGAGAACGTTGATACGCCTACGGCTCTTATCTTCTCTCGTCAGAACATTGAGATGCTGCCCGAGGGCAACGACTACAACCAGGCTACCAAGGGTGCTTACGTGGTTGCTGGCTCCGACGAGAACTACGATGTGATCCTGTTGGCTTCTGGTTCTGAGGTTTCTACTCTCGAGGCTGGTGCTAAGTTGCTCCGCGAGGATGGCGTGAAGGTGCGCATCGTGAGCGTTCCTTCTGAGGGTCTGTTCCGCAGCCAGAGCAAGGAATACCAACAGAGCATTCTGCCTGCAGGCAAGAAGAAGTTCGGTCTCACCGCTGGTCTGCCCGTAAACCTTGAAGGTCTTGTAGGTGCCGACGGTACTGTATGGGGACTCGAGAGTTTTGGCTTCTCTGCTCCTTACAAGGTGCTCGACGAGAAACTCGGCTTCACTGGCGAGAATGTTTACAATCAGGTGAAAAAGTTGCTTGCTTAACCACTTGAGTTAAGAAGTGAGTGTCTAAGCGACCGCCACAACATATCAATAAACAATAATGAATTATGAATAAAAACGAAAAATTTATCATTACTATCAATCGTGAGTTGGGTAGTGGCGGTCGCACTGTAGGCCGCAAGTTGGCAGAAAAGTTGGGTGTAACCTTCTACGACAAATGGCTCATCAACGAACTAAAGAGCAAATTCAACATCAGTACCGAAGAGGTGGAGAAGGTGAAGGGTGGCAACAGTTCCTGGTGGCGCGACTTGCTGAACTCAGCCATCTATATGGGAGAGAAGATGGGCGAGATAAACAGCGTGCCCCATCCCCCTCAGGATGTATTCCACTTGGTGACCACCGACGACATGTATAAGGTGGAGACCGAAATCTTCAGCCATATCGCCGACAATGAGTCATGCATCGTGGCAGGTCGTACAGGTTTCTACGTGTTCCGCGATCACCCAAACTGCCTGAGCATCCTCATCCAGGCCTCTCTGCCGTTCCGCGTAGAGCGTGTGATGCGCAAACAGAACATGACTGAGGACGAAGCCCGCAAGACCATTGAAAAGGTGGACAAGATGCGTGAGAACTACGTCAAGAAGTTCACCAAAACGTCACGCTATGACACTCACAACTACGACCTCGTCATCTCTGCCGATGGCAAGACAGAAGACGAGATTGTAGATATCATCATGCAGTACATTGGATAAGACGATGGAAGTAAAGACTATCGGCATAGCCAGCGATCACGCTGGCTTTGCCTTAAAACAATTTGTGAAGAAGTATCTCGAAGAGAAGGGATACAAGTATAAGGACTACGGCACATACACTGAGGACTCGTGCGACTATTCTGACTTTGGACATGCTCTGGCTGAGGGTATCGAGCAGGGCGAGGTGTTCCCAGGCATCGCTATCTGCGGCTCTGGCGAGGGTATTAATATGACGCTCAACAAGCACCAAAGCATCCGTGCAGGTCTCTGCTGGATTCCTGAGATTGCCCACCTGATCCGTCAGCACAACAATGCCAACGTATTAGTGATGCCCGGACGGTTTATCGACGAGGATACGGCCCGTCAGATTATGGACGAGTACTTCGCCACCGAGTTCGAAGGCGGACGCCATCAAAAGAGAATTGACAAAATCCCTTGTAAATAACAAATCCCGGCAATCGCCGGGATTTGTTATTTCACTTCAAACCCTCTCACCCACTCTTTCAGGAGTTCTACGGCATCGGCATGTTCCGGATAATAGCGAAGCAGGACGGTGACCTGACGCAGGGTGTCGCTATCAATGACTTTACCATAATACTCCCACTTGTCGTCGGTACCCTGGTGGATGCTGTAGTCGTCGCCCACTTCCAAGAGTTCGGCACCCATACCCATCATCATCTGTCCCGAACTGCGCATCATACCTTCCAGCGAGTCGACCATCACGGATACCGACACATCATCCATCATGAATATTTCCTGCATCCCCACCTCGTCAGGTAGATCCTGATGCACGAGGAAGGAGGGATAATTGATGTCGAATCCCAGACGGTCACTATGGTAAATCATCATCGTGTACTCACCCATTCGGATGGCGACACTATCAGAACTGGTCAATTCCGACGAATATGCACGGGGCTGCTGTTGACCTCCGAAACAACTGCTGACAAGAAGCATCCCACAGATGACAACTGCTGCAAGGGATAATTTGTTCTGTTTCATACGCAATTTTGCTCTTTTTCTGCTGCAAAGATACAAAAAAGAGGGAAATAAGACATCAAATTTCATAATTTTCGAAAAAAAATCGGGAAATATTTCGGTAATAGACTGAAAATTAGTAACTTTGCAGTCCGAAATCGAAGATTTATAGGTTTACACATTATTAATATATAGAGAAATAAGAAAAATGACAAAGGCTGAGATCATCAAAAACATTACAGAGGAGACCGGCATCCCATACAAGGATGTTGCCGCTAGTGTAGAGGGATTTATGGAAGAAATCCGCAATAGTCTGGCAGAGAACAAGGAAAACGTCTACCTGCGCGGATTCGGTACTTTCACCGTGAAGCATCGCGCTGCCAAGACCGCCCGTAACATCTCCAAGAACACGACAATGGTCATCGAGGCACACGACTTCCCCGCATTCAAGCCCTCGAAGAGTTTCGTATCAAGAATGAAGTAATAATTGTTTAAATAGTTTTATAGTTATGCCAAACGGAAAGAAGAAGAAGGGCCACAAGATGGCTACTCACAAGCGTAAGAAGAGACTGCGCAAGAATCGCCACAAGAGTAAGTAAGCAAGGCGATTGCAAGCAGCAAAAGAAATGAAAGGAGTGTGCCAGCAAATCCAAGAAGGGTTGCGACACACCCTTTTGAGTTATTAACCCCGTCAAGAAAAATTTGCGACAAATGACAAGCGAAGTAATCATCGATGTGCAACCGAAGGACATCTCCATTGCCCTGCTCGAAGATAAGACGCTGGTGGAATACCAGAAGGAGCAGCGCACGGCATCGTTCTCTGTGGGCAACATCTACGTGGCAAAGGTGAAAAAACTGATGCCAGGACTGAACGCCTGCTTTGTCGACGTCGGCGCAGAACGCGTGGCATTCCTGCACTATCTTGACCTGGGCTCTCAATTCTGCTCCTACGAAAAATACCTGAAACAGGTAGTGAGCGACCGAAAGAAACTCTATCCCATCCAAAAGGCCACCATCCAGCCCATCCTGAAAAAAGACGGCAGCATTGCCAACACATTAAAGGTGGGACAGGAATTGCTGGTGCAGATCGTGAAGGAACCCATCAACACCAAAGGTCCCCGACTGACGTGCGAACTCAGTTTTGCTGGGCGCTATCTGGTACTGATGCCCTTCGAGGATAGTGTTTCCGTATCGACAAAAATCAAAAAAGGCGAAGAAAGAAGCCGCCTGAAACAACTCATTCAGAGCATCAAGCCTAAGAACTTCGGCGTCATTGTACGCACGGTGGCAGAAGGCAAACGCGCTGCCGAACTTGATGCTGAGTTGAAAATCCTGCTGAAACGCTGGGAAGACACAATCACCAAGGTACAGAAGACCACAGAGCGTCCACAACTGTGCTTTGAGGAACAGAGTCGGGCCGTCGCACTGCTGCGCGACCTGTTCAATCCCACCTACGACGGCATTCACATCAACGACGAGGATATGTATCACCAAGTGAGCGACTACGTCGAACTGATTGCCCCGGAGAAGAAGGACATCGTGAAACTCTACAAGGGTACGGTGCCTATCTTCGACAACTTCAACGTCACCAAGCAACTCAAGTCAGGATTCGGCAAGACCGTCAACTACAAGCATGGAGCCTATCTCATCATTGAGCACACAGAGGCGATGCACGTGGTGGATGTAAACAGCGGTACCCGCGTAAAGAAAGACAACGGACAAGAGGCCAACGCACTGGAGACCAACCTCGGGGCAGCCGACGAACTGGCACGCCAACTGAGACTACGTGATATGGGAGGAATCATCGTAGTGGACTTCGTGGATATGAATTTGGCAGAAGACCGTCAGATGCTTTACGAGCGGATGTGCAAGAACATGCAGAAAGACCGCGCCAAGCACAACATCCTACCACTCTCGAAATTCGGTCTGATGCAGATTACCCGTCAAAGGGTGCGCCCCGCCATGGATGTCAATGTCGAAGAGGAATGTCCTACCTGTCACGGATCTGGCAAAATCAAGTCCAGCATCCTCTTTACAGATCAGTTAGAGAGCAAGATTGACCGCTTGGTCAACAATATTGGAATCCGCAAGTTCTACCTGCACGTACACCCCTACGTTGCTGCCTACATCAACAAGGGCGCCATCAGCCTGAAAATGAAGTGGCAGATGAGGTATGGCCTGGGCGTGCATATTGTGCCGTCGCAGAAACTGGCCTTCCTGCAATATGAGTTCTATGATGCAGACCGCCAGTTTATCGACATGCAGGAGGAAATTGAAACAACCTAAAAAGGTAAAAAAGTAAAAATGTTGCTGTTGAAGGTTCTGTTTTGGATTTGCATGTTCATCGTGTTCTATACCTATTTAGGCTATGGAATACTATTGTGGCTCATCATCCGCATCAAGCGGCTCGTAAAGGGAAGGCCCACTCCTACCCCGATGCCAACGGATGACGAACTTCCCACGATGACACTTATGATCTGCGCTTACAACGAACAGGACGTCGTGGCAGAGAAAATGCAGAACACCCGCGCCCTGGACTATCCGAAAGATAAGTTCAGGGTGATGTGGGTGACTGACGGCAGCAACGACCGTACCAACGAACTGCTGGCCGCCTACCCTGAAGTTGACATCGTGTATAGTCCGGAACGACGCGGCAAGACAGCAGCCCTGAAACACGGACTGCGCGAGATCAAGACCCAGTATGTGGCCTTTACTGATGCCAACACCATGATCAACAGCGGTGCGATGAAGGAGATTGCCCGTCTGTTCATGGACAAGACGGTTGGCTGCGTCAGCGGCGAGAAACGCGTTGCAGCCCGTAAGGCTGGCGAGATGGCTGCCGAGGGCGAAGGACTCTACTGGCGCTATGAGAGTACGCTGAAAAAGTGGGACAGCGAACTCTATTCCACGATGGGAGCCGCTGGCGAACTCTACGCGATGGATCCCACACTCTGTCGTGACGTACCCGACAATGCCCTGCTCGATGACTTTATGATGTCGATGTATGTCGTCGACGAGGGCCATCGCATCGCCTACGCCCCTGATGCCTATGCCTTGGAATACGGTTCTGCCGACATCCACGAGGAGTCGAAGCGCAAGCGTCGCATCGCCGCCGGAGGACTGCAAAGCATCTGGTGGCTCCGTAAGATGCTCAACCCCTTCCACCAGCCGTTAGTGGCCTTCCAGTATATCAGCCACCGCGTGCTGCGTTGGAGTGTCACACCAATAGCGATGGTACTACTACTGATCATCAACGCCATGCTCGTCGCTATGGGAGCAGGCTATTTCTTTACTATCACGCTCATCCTGCAATTGCTCTTTTATCTTGCCGCCCTGTTGGGCTACATCCTGAGCGAACACGGACACCGCAACAAACTGCTCTATACCGCTTACTACTTCGTCTTTATGAACCTGAATGTGTTCAGAGGAATGGCTTATCTGAAAAGTCACAGCAACAGCGGTACGTGGGAAAAAGCAAAAAGAAGTTGAAAAAAACGTCGATTATTTTGTATTTCTAATTTTTTTTCTTACTTTTGTACCCAAATAGGCTAATTAAAACCTTTTGTATAGAAGGAAAGAGCGTCAAGTGCCCAATGGAAAAAAGTGAGAAAGAGATACTGCTACAAAAATTTGCCGAAGTAAACAGAAGGCTGAAACTGGCAACAGAGCAACTCGAAATTGCAAACAAGAAACTCAAAGAGTACGAGGAGAAGGCGCAGAAGGCTGAGAAAGCCAGCCAGATGAAGTCTCTCTTCCTGGCCAACATGAGCCATGAGATCCGTACTCCCTTGAATGCAATCGAGGGCTTCTCACGTGTCCTTGTGGAAACCGACTCTGAGGTGGAGCGCATGAAATACTACCAGATCATTGAGAGCAATAACCAGCGACTGGGAAGTCTCGTCAATGAGATTCTCGACCTCTCCCGTGTAGAATCCGGAGACATCGCCATCAAGAAAGATATGACGGATCTCAACCAACTATGCGAGAGCATCACCCAGATCTTCAAGTTCCGTTGCCCTGACTCCGTGAAACTGGAATGGGACAAGCCTATATTGTCGGCTATGTTGAAGACCGACGCCAACCGCATCACACAAGTGTTGTCCAACCTCATCGGCAATGCCTTGAAGCATACCCCTAACGGCAGAATCACTTACGGTTACCGGCTCATCGACGAGATGCAGAACATCGAGTTCTTCGTAGCAGATACAGGTTCGGGCATCGCACCAGAGATACAAGAGCATATCTTCGACACCTATGTCTCTGGCGATGCAGAACAACAACAGGGCTTCGGCCTCGGACTGGCGCTCTGCAAGATTATCGTCGAGAAACTTGGCGGAACCATCCGCGTGGAATCCACCGTGGGTAAGGGCAGTACCTTCACCTTCGTCCTGCCCTTCGAGGGTACTGTGGGCGACATCAGCACAGAGAGCACTACCACCTCTGCCAACGTACGCACCATCCGCGTCAGCGAGCGTCCGCTACAGAATATGAAGACCATCCTCGTGGTGGAAGACGAGGACAGCAACTACGAACTGGTAAAGATTGTGCTCCAAAAGCGCTATCGTCTTCTCCGTGCTCACAACGGCATCGAAGCCGTACAGATGAACGAAGACGAGCATCCCGACATGATCCTGATGGACATCCGTATGCCGGGCATGAACGGACTGGATGCCACCCGCATCATCAAGGAAGTGTCACACAACACCCCCGTTGTCGCCCTGAGTGCCTACGCCTTCGACGAGGATATCCGTCAGGCCAAGGCCGCCGGCTGCGATGAGTTCATGTCGAAGCCCTTCCGTGTGGAGCACCTCATCGAGATGGTCAGAAAATACGTTGACTAAAGACAAGCAATCAATATGGGTAAACTTGCAGTACAGAAGTATTTCTCGTTCATGATCCTCATCATCACCGCCCTGATGATGATTTTTACATTTGTAGGACTGTTCGGCGGCAATGTCAATCCAGCCGGTAACACGGCACGTTCGCTCCTGGTCTATGCCCTACCCGTTCTCATCATAGGCAATGCCGTCCTACTGCTCTACTGGCTCATCATGCGCCGTTGGCACTGGGCTCTCATACCGTTCATCACCCTGCTCTGTTGTATTCCATATATCGGCACGCTCTATCAGTTCGGTGAGCCCGGCGAAGCCGTCGAGAAACAGCCCGGCCTGAAAATCGCCACTTATAACGTGGCCCTGTTCGGACGTGAGGCATCAGGCTTCATGGCGCAGGACATCCTCTCCGAGATGAAGAAGCAGAAGGTCGATATCTGCTGTTTCCAGGAGTATTCCGACCAGAGCGGCGACAAGAAGAACTCCGATTCCTACAAGGAGTACTTCCCCTATATGGTGATGGGAAAGAACGATATGGTGGTTTACAGCCGCTATCCCGTCGTTCGTTCGAAGAACATCCCCTTCGAGATGACCAACAACAGCGCCATGTGGGTAGAGGTGAAAGTGCAGGATCAGGTCATCCGCGTCTATAACGCCCACTTGGAGACCACTGGCATCAACGGCACCTTGCACCGCGCTGCCAAGGCCCAGGTCAACACCGGTATTGAAACGGAGAGCAACCGCCTGCTCCGCGCCCTCTACGGCAACTACACCATCGGGATGATGGCCCGTGCGGGCCAGGCGAATGTGCTGGCGATGGATATGCGTGAGTCGGAAGTGCCCGTCATCGTCTGCGGCGACTTCAACGATGTGCCCTACTCCTATGTCTACAACACGATGCTGGGCGACAAAGTCGATGGTTTCAAGGAGTGCGGCAGCGGTTATATGTACACCTTCCGCGGTGGCAAGAAGAACGTGCGCATCGACTACATCTTCCACGACAAGGTGTTCAAGGGTATGACCTACTACAAGAAAGAACTCACCTACTCTGACCACTACCCAGTGTTTATGAAACTCGACATCAACAAGCCCAATTCCGAAGAATAACAATAAATCCTGGCCGTCTGGCCAGGATTTATTGATTTATACTATTTTAAAGCGCACCCGGAACGACCGTTCTTTCTCATCCCAGTTAGTGCCGAGCATCTCGAAGCGTCCTATCTGCGAGGTGCTCCTCACATGCTTGCCGATACACGGACACACATCGTAGTCACCAATGCGCACCAGCCGTATCGTGTCCGAGGCATCGTCTGGCAGTCGGTCTGTCGATATCTCCTCCGGCAGTTCGTCACGTGTCACAAACTCATACGTCACGGGTAGGTCTTCGTCTATCAGTTCATTCATCCGCCGCTCTATCTCCTTCTCCTCCTGCCGCGTCGGCTTCTGATCCAGATAGAAACTCATCTTACTCTTCTTCCGTTCCACGTGGGCATTATAACTCCGCTCGCAGCCGAAGATACGAATCATCGTCTGGTTCAACAGATGTTCCGCCGTATGCGCAGGCGGAAACTCATCCTTGTTGTGGTCGTTTAAAATGTAATCCTGTCCCATCTCGGGTGCAAAGATACGAATAATATTTGTAAACACCAAAAAAAGACAAAAGGATATACCTTTACGGTTGTTAAGATATAGGGAACAGGGGAAAAGGAACATTGTTTATAGGGGTAAAGTGCCGTTGGAACAGGGAGAAAGCCCGTTCCTTTCGAATCAGCAGCGGCCGTGTCTATAATCAGCAGCGCCCGCTGCTGATATCGGCAGCGAGCGTGTCTTTTATCAGCAGCGGGCGCTGCGTACCTCTCTTAATGCTTATGCTTTGAATTTGAGGATGAGAGCGCCGGAGGACGGTAGTGTCAGGGTGACGGCCCCATCGCGGCAAAGCGGGAGTTTCTGCTTTGCATCGGTGAGGAGGTCAACAGCCTGGGCGGTCTTTTCCTTCAGTTTCAGGTAGTCGAAGGCATGGGCGGGAAGCATCACATCAACCGCACGTTCGATTTCGTCGAAGTTGGTGACAACAAGAAGTACCTCGCTACCAGCCTTCCGCAAAAAGGCATATTGCCGATGCAGGTGACCGTTGACATACATGAGGTCGAAGGACACACCCTCGGTAACGGCCCGCTCTGTGCTGGCAATCCTCATCACCTTATTATATATATCGTGCAGGCGCTTCTCCCCGACAGTGAGTTTGCGCTGGGCAGCACGCACGAGGGTGTCGATGCTCCAATAGTCGAAGATCGTGGTGCGGCCGTCGTTGCCGCTGAATCCCTCCTTGTCCATGCCCCGCTCGCCGTACTCCTGTCCGGCATAGATCATCAGCGGGTTCTGCTGTAACAAGGCAGAAACGACGAGGGCGGGAATACCCTTCACGGCGTCACCTGCGAAAAACGTGCTGGCAATGCGCTGTTCATCATGGTTTTCAAGGAAGTAGAGCATATGGTCACGGATGTCGTCGGTCTGCTGCCAGGCATGGGTGATGGCATGGGTGGACTGATGGTCTCGGACGACGGCACGGAGTGTATCGTACATACCCACCTTGTCGTAGAGGTAGTCGAAGCCTGCCGCGAGGTAGTTGCGGTACTCGGCAGGATTATACACTTCGCCGATGAAGATCTTGTCGGGATAGGCGAACTTCACCTTGTCGGTGGCCCACTGCCAGAAAGCGGCAGGCACCATCTCCGCCATATCGCAACGGAAACCGTCGATGCCCTTCGCAGCCCAGAACAGCAGGATGTCGGTCATCTTGCTCCAAGTGTTGGGGATGGGCACGAAATGCCCCACACCACCGGCATAGTAGTCGACACCATAGTTCAGTTTGACGGTCTCATACCAGTCGTTCATGCCTGGGGCGTTGTGGAAGCAGTCGTTACCCGTAGCCTTGGCAGGTTCCTCAATATAGGGTTCGTCCTCGCCATGATAGAGATCGAAATAGGGCGTGAAACGCTGTCCAGGACAGTAATAGAAGTTGTTCTGCGGGTCAAATCCGTTTTGGGGATTGTCGCCCTCTCCCAGATCCTTTACACCATCAGGCTTGCAGATGCTGTGGTACTGGCGCGCCACGTGGTTGGGTACGAAGTCAATAATGACCTTCATACCCGCCTTGTGAGTACGTTCGATAAGTGATTCAAACTCCTGCATACGCTGAGGGACATCCACAGCCAGATCAGGATCGATATCGTAATAATCAGTAATGGCGTACGGCGACCCTGCCCTACCCTTCACCACGGCGGGATGCTGACGGGGGATGCCAAAGGCCGAATAGTCGGTCATCGTGGCGTGGCGGATAATGCCTGTGTACCAGATATGGCTCACGCCCATCTCCCTGATCTTTTTCAGGGCGCTGGGCGTGAAGTCGTTCAGTTTTCCGCAACCATTCTCCTCAATCGTTCCACCTTCCTTGCGGGTAGTGTTCCGATTGCCGTACAGTCTTGTAAAAACCTGATAAAGTATTAACTTTTCACTTTTCATTTTTCACTTGTGTCAATGCCGTGAGCAGTTACCTCCTTGTTGATCTTGGCAATCATACCCTGAAGGGCCTTACCGGGTCCGCACTCGGTAAAGTCGTCGGCACCGTCGGCAATCATATTCTGCACACTCTGCGTCCAACGGACAGAAGACGTGAGTTGCGCAATGAGGTTGGCCTTAATCTCGGCGGGATCGGTATGCGGCCTGGCATCCACATTCTGATAGACAGGGCACTTGGGCGCCTTGATTTCTGTCTGCTCAATGGCTGCCTGAAGTTCGTCCTTAGCGGGCTGCATCAGTGGCGAGTGGAAGGCACCACCCACCTTCAGCGGCAGGGCACGCTTGGCACCGGCTGCCTTCAACTGCTCGCAGGCCTCATTGATGGCATCGATATCGCCGGAGATAACCAGTTGTCCGGGGCAGTTGTAATTGGCGGGAACCACCACACCCTTACCCATCTTGCTCACCTCGGCGCACACCTCCTCTACCTTCTCGTCGGGCAGGGCGATAATGGCTGCCATCGTGGAGGGCTGGGCCTCGCAGGCCTTCTGCATCGCCATGGCACGGGCATACACTAATTTCAGACCATCCTCGAAACTCAGGGCACCGGCAGCCGTGAGGGCTGAGAACTCACCGAGCGAATGGCCGGCAGTCATCTTCGGGTCGAAGGCGTCGCCCATGCAGAGGGCGGAGATGACGCTGTGGAGGAAGACGGCGGGCTGTGTCACCTTCGTCTGACGGAGTTCCTCGTCAGTTCCCTCAAACATAATATCGGTGATACGGTAGCCAAGAATATCGTTGGCCTTCTCGAAAAGTTCTTTTGCAAGTGGGTTGTTATCATAAAGATCTTTACCCATTCCTGTAAACTGTGCTCCCTGTCCGGGAAATACAAATGCTTTCATTGTCTTTTTACCTTTTTATGTTAAATCGGGTGCAAAATTACTGCTTTTTTTAGACAAATGAACAAAAGAAACAAAAAAATATATGTTCTTATGTCCTTATATCTAAAAAAAGATGTACTTTTGCACGTGAGAAAGAGAAAAGTTATCTGGAAATGAAGTTAATTGTCATTACCAAACCCACATTTTTCGTAGAGGAAGACAAGATTCTTGTCAACCTTTTCGAGGAAGGACTCGACGACCTACATCTCTGCAAACCTGGTTCGTCGCCGATGTACTCCGAGCGCCTGCTGACACTGCTTGGCGACGACCTGGCAAGCAGGATTACCGTGCACCATCACTTCTACCTGAAAGAAGAATACAAACTCAGGGGCATCCACATCGACGATGCCCGCACGGAGCCGCCAACGGGTTACAAGGGTAACATCACACGTACCTGCCATGCCGTGAGTGAACTACAAGAAGCCAAGAAACACTCGAACTACGTGTTCCTGCAGTCTATCTTCGACAGTCAGACGGTGGAAAGCGAGAAACAGTCGTTTTCGGCAGAAGAACTGAAAGAAGCCTCACGACTGGGGCTCATCGACAGGAAGGTGTATGCCTTGGGGGGTATGAACATCGACAACATCAAGTATGCCAAAGACTTAGGCTTCGGCGGTGTGGTGATTTGCGGTGACCTATGGAACCGCTTCGACATCCACAACGAACTGGACTACAAGGAACTGCTGCTGCATTTCGAGCGGCTGCGCAAAGCAATAGAATAGTTTTACTGATTATCATATAATTCAAAGTTCAATAATAAATGAATAATAATTCTTATATGGTGTTTTCAGGTACTGCCACCAAGTACCTTGCAGAAAAAATCTGTCTCAGTCTGGGTTGCCCGTTAGGACAGTTGCAGATCACCAAGTTCTCGGACGGAGAGTTTGCCGTCAGTTATGAGGAGAGCATTCGTGGACGCGACATCTTCCTTGTACAGAGCACTTTCCCCAACAGCGACAACCTGATGGAACTGCTGTTGATGATCGATGCCGCCAAGCGTGCCTCGGCACGTACCATCAATGCTGTGATTCCCTATTTCGGCTGGGCCCGTCAGGACCGTAAGGACAAGCCTCGCGTGAGCATCGGTGCTAAACTCGTGGCAGACCTGCTGAGTGTGGCTGGCGTGAACCGCGTCATCACAATGGATCTGCATGCCGACCAGATACAGGGATTCTTCGACGTGCCTGTTGACCATCTCTATGGTTCAAGCGTCATCCTGCCTTACCTGCAAAGCCTGAACCTCGAAGACCTGGTGATAGCATCACCGGATGTGGGCGGCTCAAAGCGTGCCAACACCTACGCCAAGTTCCTCGGCTGTCCGCTGGTGCTCTGTAACAAGACCCGTGCCCGTGCCAATGTGGTGGCTACGATGCAGATCATCGGTGATGTGGAAGGCAAGAACGTGGTGATCGTCGACGATATGGTAGATACTGCAGGCACCATCACCAAGGCTGCCGACCTGATGAAGGCATCGGGGGCCAAGACCGTCCGTGCCTGTGCCTCACACTGTGTAATGTCGGGGCCTGCCAGTGAACGGGTGCAGGAGTCTGCCCTTGAAGAGATTGTCTTCACCGACTCCATCCCCTATGCCCAGCGCTGCGCCAAGGTGAAACAACTCTCCGTGGCAGAGACCTTCGCAGAAGCCATCCGTCGTGTCATCAATAACCAAAGCATCAGTGACCTCTACCTCATATAAACTCCTCTCACTGGTATTGGCATTCATGGCAATGGGCTGCCAGAACTCGCAGGTTCAGCAGGCTCAGGAATGGAAGGCGCTAAACGATACCATCGCTGAGTGCTCAAAGAAGATCTCAAACATGGTAGGTGTCATCCAACAGAGTCCTCATACCACTGAGGAAACGCAAAAAGCCCTATTGCACGACATCGACAGCATAGAGCGGCGGATGAAAGAGGCCATCCAGAACTGTGCGGAGCGCAATAAGGATAATGACTTAGGAAAGTATATCCGCGAAAACTATCAAGTGGAATAAAAAAATCCCCCATCCGGTGTCGGACGGGGGATTTTTTATGGATTTACCCTGCGTAAGGCAGTTCCAGCCACTTCACGTAGCAGAAGTCCTGACGGTGGGGCAGATTCTTGTTCTTCGGATACATACGGACGGCACTCTTGTACTGACCTGCCTGCTTAGGCGTATTAACAGACTCGAAGGTGTAGTTGTTGCCATCCTGCTTCACCATCTTCAACGGCTCGACAGAGAAAACATGATCCTCACCATTGGCATCGGTGGCGATATTCACCTTCTCCAAGGCAACGGCATCATCGAGCCCCTGCTCGTTGATGACATAACGCAGGGTGTACTCTTCTCCTGTCAGATGCAAGCCGGAGACAGGAGCCGTTGTCTCGGCACTGACCACGCTGATGGCATCCCAACGCTCGGCAACAGCCTCTTTCCACTGTGCAATCTCCTTGGCAAGACGGTTATCGTCCTTGGAGAGTTGCTTGAAGCGCTTGGCCAACTTCTCGTAGAACTTGGAATAGTAGTCGTCGAGTTGGCGCTTCATCGTGTAGTGCGGCGCAATCTGGGCAATGGAGTTCTTGATGACCTTGATCCAGCCCTTAGAGATGCCTGTCTTCTTATCCGTATTATAATAAAGAGGTATGATCTCGTTCTCCAACAGGTTGTAGATGGTAGCGGCATCGAGTTGATCCTGATAGCCTTGGTTCTGGTAGGTACGCTTCTCGGTGAGCGCCCAACCGGCACCCTCACGATAGCCTTCCAGCCACCAGCCATCCTTCACAGAGAGGTTGACGACACCGTTCATCTCAGCCTTCTCACCAGAGGTGCCGGAAGCCTCCAGAGGACGGGTCGGTGTGTTCATCCAAATGTCTACACCCGACACGAGGCGACGGGCCAGCAGGAAGTCGTAGTCCTCCAAGAAGATGACCTTACCTTGGAACTGAGGCATTTGGCTGATTTCAAAAATTCTCTTAATAAGGCCCTGACCTGCACCATCGGCGGGGTGAGCCTTACCGGCAAAGATGAACACCACAGGACGCTCGGGATTATTGACAATCTTTTCGAGACGCTCCAAGTCGGTGAACAGCAGGTGAGCACGCTTATAAGTAGCGAAGCGGCGGCAGAAGCCGATGACCAGTGCGTTGGGGTTCAGGCGTTCCACCAACTTCACCACACGCTGAGGATCACCCTGGTTCTTCAACCATGTCTCCTGCAACTGGATGGCAATATAATCAAAGAGTTTAGCCTTCAAAGCCTTACGTGTCTCCCATATCTCCTCATCGGGACAGTTGTAGATGCCGTGCCAGATATCCTCGTTGGATTGGTCGCCCAGGAACTTCGGGTCGAAATACTTTGCATAGACCTTCAACCACTCAGCAGCACACCAGGTGGGGAAATGGACACCGTTGGTCACATAGCCCACGTGGTTCTCCTCAGGATAGTAGCCGTTCCAGATGGGAGCAAACATTTTCTGTGAGACCCATCCGTGGAGTTTCGACACGCCGTTAACCTCCTGACAAGTGTTGCAGGCGAAGGTAGACATACAGAACTTCTCGCCCTTATCGTCGGGGTTCGTACGACCCATGCCGATGAACTCGTCCCAGGAAATACCGAGTTTCTGGGGATAGCCACCCATATACTTGCCAAACAAGCCCTCCTCGAAGTAGTCGTGACCTGCGGGCACTGGGGTGTGTACGGTATAGAGACCGCTGGCACGAACCAGTTCCAAAGCCTGGTTGAAGGTCAGTCCGTCTTCCTCGATATAGTCGCACAGGCGCTGCAGGTTGCAGAGGGCAGCATGACCCTCGTTGCAATGGTAGATATCCTTCTTGATGCCGAGTTTCTTCAACAGCAGCATACCACCGATACCGAGCAGAATCTCCTGTTTCAGACGGTTCTCCCAGTCACCGCCATAGAGGCTGTGGGTGATGGGCTTGTCGAAGTCGGAGTTCATCTCATTGTCGGTATCGAGCAGATAGAGTTTCACACGACCCACATTTACACGCCAGACATAGGCATGCACCTGGTAATTGGTGTAAGGCACGTCGATGATGAGAGGATTACCCTCACTGTCGAGTTGGCGCTCGATGGGCAGATCGTTGAAATTCTGCGTCTCGTAGTTAGCAATCTGCTGTCCGTCCATCGACAGGCTCTGTGTGAAATAACCGAAACGATAGAGGAAACCGACGGCACACATATCGACGTTGGAGTCGGAAGCCTCCTTCACGTAGTCACCGGCAAGCATACCCAGACCACCTGAATAGATCTTCAGGGCAGAATGAATGCCGTACTCCATACAGAAGTATGCCACTGACGGACGCTTCGAGTCGGGTTTCACATCCATATACTTGCGGAACGCATCGTAAACGTTCTTGATGCGCTTCATCAGTGCCTTATCTTTCAGAATCTCTTCCTTGCGGGCAAAACTGAGACGTTCGAGCAGCATCACAGGGTTGTGCTTCACATCGTGATACAAATCAGGGTCGAGGTCACGGAACAAGTCACGAGCCTCGTAGTTCCATACCCACCACATATTGTGGGCAATCTCGTCCAAACACTTCAATTCCTCAGGAAGCGTGGCCTTCACGGTCAGTGTCTTCCAAGACGGAACATTTGCGTAATCTGCTTTAATCTTCATCTTGTAATTTACAAATTTAATATATTCAATTTACTTTTTTCTCAATAAAGCCTTGCGGAGGGCGATGTCATAAGCCTCTTCATAATACTTGATAAACTCACTCCAAAGGGCTTTCTTCGACAGGGCCTCGGCTTTCTTGCGGCAATCCTCTACCTGTTTCTTCGTAAAGCCAGAGAACTCGGCAACAGTATCCTTGATGATATCGGCTACCTCAGAATAGTTGTAGTCGGTACGATGGATCACCTTCACACCGTCCTCTATCTCACCGCTATGTCCGAACACGCTGTTGGCCCAGAGTCCGAAACCAGCCAGGTCGGTGGTGATACAAGGCACCTTGAAGGCCACAGCCTCCAACGGCGTATAGCCCCACGGTTCATAGTACGAGGGATAGATGCAAAGGTCGTTGCCTAATACGATATCATAATAAGTCATATCCAGGATGCCGTCCTTGCCGTCAAGGTAACAGGGCAGGAAGATTACCTTCACCTGTTCATCCTTACGGTTGTGCATATCGTAGTACTTCATCATGCCCAGCACGTTGTCATGGCTCATATTGTGCAGCCAGTGAGTCACCTGAGGCACCTCCAGTGGGGTATCGTATGCCTTACCGCTATTCAGACGCTCCTGCAGATCCCTACGGGGTTCCCCTACCCACCCAGGCACTTCGATGAAGGCAACCACCTTCTTCTTCAGGTCTTTGTCACGCAATAGACGATTCATGGCTTCCACAAACACGTCGATACCCTTGTTGCGGAACTCATAGCGACCAGAGGTGGAGATGATCAGTGTGTCATCGCCGAGGCTCTCACCCAACAGGGCGTTTGCAACGTCGAGCAGACGCTTGCGGGCTGCCTTGCGTTTCTTCGTAAACTGCGCTGCCTTCGGTACAAAACTGTTGTCGAAGCCATTAGGCAGTACTACATCCACTGGTTTGTCAAGCAGTTCCACACATTCCTTGGCGGTGATGTCACTCACCGTGGTAAAACAATCCACATGCCAGGCGGTCTGCTTTTCGATGGAGTGCTTCGACTGCATATTCAGTTCGCCGGCCATCTGATCGCCGTTGTAGGCAAACAGATAGTCGTAGAGGGGTTTCATATTGCCGGCAATGCTACGCCCGATGCTGGTGGCATGGGTGGTGAAGATGGTGCCAACCTGGGGGAGTTTATTGTTGATGTAGAGTGCTCCCAAGCCGCACATCCACTCATTGGCATGATAGATGACCTTCTGGCTTTCGTTAAGATAGTGCTTATAGAAACTCTCCACGACGAGAGCAGCGGCATACGAAAACATCGAAGCCTCGTCATAGTCGCCGTAGGCATGCAGGGAGTCTACCTGATAGTGCTCCCATAGCCAACCATATATCTCGTTCTTCTTCTTGAAGAACGGCATGAAGTCAACAAGGATGGCGATAGGTTCTCCGGGCACCGTCCAGCGCCCCACCCTTACAGTAAGTCCGTTCTGCCTAGCCTCCCATTGCCACTCGGCAAAGAGAGCATTGTCTTCCCTGAAATAGGGACTTTCCTCCTTCGTGTAGTTATCGTCTTCGCGCTTCCACAGACCCGGGCCGATAAAAATCACCTGATCCGGATGTGCCTCTTGCAGGGTCTTGGCACGTGTCGAAAGGACTGTATAGATTCCTCCTACCTTGTTGCAAACTTCCCAACTTGACTCAAAGATATAGTCGGGGTTTAAAAGCCTATCTGTCATGCATTATAATTATAAACGGTGCAAAGGTACTTAAATATTTCTAAAAAAACGATAGTTTTTCTGCATATTTTCTTCATTATCATAGATTTATTGATTTAGATTTGGTATCTTTGCCCCCAAATCATACGAATATGAGGAAATTGCTTTTTATACTATTCACTATTCACGGTTCGCTCTTCAATACATTCGCCCAAGGTGAAGGAGGGCCTTTCCGCGCGTACATATATAATAATGAATATGAGGTCTATTTGAAGATCAACCTCTACGACGAAGATGTCGAAGTGCCAGGACAGGAACTCTACGGTCCACTTCCAGGCTATCTCGGCAAGAAGCACAACTCGTTCTGCTGGGTCATCACCGCTGCAAAAATCAACAACGACAAGACTGCTACCTTATCCCTCATCAACGACTACGGCTCCGAAGATCTCACCGCCACCCTTACCGTGGAGAACGACTCCATCTACATCCTGAAACAGGAGAAAGGCTCCACCCTCAAAGTGCCCAAGAACAGCAAGTGGCAGAAACTCCCCAAGACCCTCGAATTCAAACGACAGAAGGAATAAAACGATATGACGGAACTTACTGAACAGCAACTGGATGAACGCGTAACTCGTGCCGTAGAGAACTTTATGGCAGGCTACGGCTGTTGCCAAAGTATCGTTGCAGCCTTTGCAGACCTCTACGGACTGGACGATACACTGGCCAAGAAGATTGCAGCCGGCTTTGGAGGAGGAGTCGGCAGGATGAGGATGATGTGTGGAGCCGTATCAGGCATCGTGATGCTTGTCGGTCTGCATTGTGGACAGACGGAGGGCTCAGACCGTGAGGGGAAGTCGGCCTGCTACAAGGTGGTGCAGGAACTGCTGGAACAGTCGCGCCAACAGAACGGTAGCCTCATCTGTGCGGAGATCCTTGGTTTGAAGGGCTACGAGAAAGCCTCATGCAGTTACATAGCCTCCCCCCGCACCGCCGAATACTACAAATCCCGCCCCTGTGCTGCAAAAGTTGAGTCCGCCGCCCGTATCTTTGCAGACTTCCTAAAAAAACTGTAAAATATTTGGTGGTTTGAAGAAAACTATATATTTTTGCAGTTGAAAAGGTAGTTTAGGGATATGGAAAAACGCCACATAGCAAATACAATCACAGTGAGGCTCATCATGTGGATGCTTGTCCTTTCGCTCATCCTGTCGGGTGTCATCTACTATTGGGGGGCGAGGAATATCGTAAGACTGCATACGGAACTGTTTCATAACAAAATGCTCATCACCTATGAATACACCCGGCGCATACTCTCCGACGTATATGTATCCGTGACGGACAACGTATCATATCTCGAACGGTCACTTGACCACCCCGAAGGTCATCAAGACATTGTGAAACGAATCGTAAGTCAGGGCACCAGGGTTCATAGTTGTGGCATCTACTATATTGAGAACTACTATCCCCAAAAGGGTAATCAATTCCACCCCTTTGCATCGCGAAGCGATGACAATCCTGATGAGATACAGATAAAGACAGAAGATGACGATTTCGACCACCTAAACGCCATATGGTTTCGCAGCACCATTGAAAGCGACTCGGCCAGATGGACAGAGCCTTTCTTCGAAAATGATGACCGAAATAAGGCATTCACAGCATATCAAGCACCTGTCCGCGACGCGGCAGGCAAGCCTGTGGCAGTACTCCGTGCCAGCATCTCGCTCGACTGGTTGACGAATAAACTGTCTCAGACTGACAGTAAGTATAATCAAACAAGTTTGTCGGTTCCCAACATATTTGAGCCGGAATCCAAGCGGTATATCATCGATCACGACGGCAGGTTTTTAACTTATTCTGAAGAGGAACAGCACATAAGAGGCACCTTTTTCAGTCACCTCAAGCCGCATGGGAACCATGACATCGAACTGCTCATTGAAAGGATGGAGACGGGAAAGACCAGCATGAACGAAAGCGATGTGAGATACACATTCGATGGCGAGGACTGCTATCTATTTTTTACGCCTGTGAAGCACACTACCTGGATGATGGTGACAGTGGTTCCATGCCGGGCGGTTGACTGGGCAGGATTGCATTATTGCTTCCAAATCACACTCCTAGCCATCCTCATGATGTTGGTGCTCATCCTGATAAACTATATTTATCTTAAAAGCCGCAACTCCTAATAGAAATTGCGGCTTTATTGTTTTGAGTAGGGTGATAACTTACTTTACCTTCTCCACGATGGCCTTGAAAGCCTCGGGATTGTTCATGGCCAGATCGGCGAGCACCTTGCGGTTGATCTCGATACCAGCCTTGGTGAGTTTGCCCATCAGGACACTGTAACTCATGCCCTCCAAGCGAGCGGCAGCGTTGATACGCTGAATCCACAGGCTGCGGAAGTTGCGCTTCTTGTTACGACGATCACGGTAGGCATAGGTCAAACCCTTCTCCCAGGTATTCTTTGCTACTGTCCAAACATTCTTACGGGCTCCAAAATAGCCACGGGTAAGTTTCAAAATTCTCTTACGCTTTGCTCTTGATGCAACGTGATTTACACTTCTTGGCATAGTTTCTTACTTCTTTAAATGTTAGACAATAGGGTTAGCGGAGACACAGCAGATCACGAACCTGCTTCATGTTTGAAGGGTCAACGATGGCAGAGTGCACAAGATTGCGCTTCTGCTTCTTGGTCTTCTTTGTCAGAATGTGGCTGTGGTAAGCGTGATTTCTCTTAACCTTACCTGTACCGGTGAACGAGAATCTCTTCTTAGCACCGGAGTTTGTCTTTACTTTTGGCATTGTTTTAAAATTTAAAATTATTAATAATAAACGACGGCTACGCATATACCGGGCGCGCCATCTTATTCTGTATCTTGCAATTTTTTCAGCGCCTCTTCGCTGATCTTGGCGTTGGCAAAGAGACCGCCATTGGCGGGAATCTCTGTGACGACCTCCGGCTGAGCAGCCTGCTGAGCCTTCTTCTGCTCCTTGATTTCAGCCTCGGCAGCCTCACGGTCACGGGCCTGCTGACTCTTCTTCTTCTCGCCAGCCTTCTTGGGAGCCAGATAGAGGAACATCTTCTTTCCTTCGAGCGAGGGCATGCCTTCTACCTTTCCGACTTCCTCCAGGTCGTTGGCAAAACGCAGGAGAAGCACCTCGCCCTGTTCCTTAAAAAGGATGGAGCGTCCACGGAAGAACACATAGGCACGAACCTTGTTGCCTTCGCTAAGGAACTCCTTGGCATGCTTCAGTTTGAACTGATAGTCGTGCTCGTCGGTCTGGGGACCGAAGCGAATTTCCTTCACCTCCACCTTTACCTGCTTGGCCTTCATTTCCTTCTGGCGCTTCTTCTGCTGATAAAGGAACTTGGAGTAGTCGATGAGACGACAAACTGGCGGGTTGGCATTAGGCGAAATCTCCACGAGATCGACACCCTGATCGTGAGCCATATTCAGAGCATCACGGGTAGGAACAACGGTGCTGCCATTGTCACCGACGATGCGTACTTCACGTACTCGTATCTGTTCATTAATACGGTACTGTTGCTTCAATTTGTCATTCTTCATTCACTCCTTTTTATGAAATCGGCTGCAAAATTACTATAAAAAAATGAAAGAATGAAAAAATGAAGAAATGAAACTAACCCGCGCGCAAAGAATTATGAATATTTAACACATTGCGGATGCATTTCATTCTTTCATTCCTTCATTTTTTCATTCTTTTACTTCCATCAGAAATCTTTGGTCATTTCAGCGACACGCGCATTCACCTCGTCGATGAACTCCTGAATGGTCTTCACGCTCTGTTCACCACCACCTTGAGGACGAATAGCCACAGTGCCATCGGCGGCTTCCTTCTCGCCGACAATCACTATATAGGGGATACGCTTCAACTCATTGTCGCGGATCTTACGACCCAGTTTTTCGTTACGCAAATCGATGGTAGCACGAACTCCACCCATATCGAACTTCTTGGCGACCTCTTGTGCATAGTCATTGTACTTCTCTGAAAGCGGCAGAATAGCAACCTGATCAGGCGTGAGCCAGAGGGGGAAGTGACCACTGGTATGCTCAATCAACACAGCACAGAAACGCTCCAGACTTCCGAACGGCGCACGGTGAATCATCACTGGCGTCTTCTTTGTGTTGTCCTCATCGGTGTATTCAAGTTGGAAGCGCTTGGGCAGATTGTAGTCCACCTGAATGGTACCCAACTGCCAGCGACGACCGATGGCATCCTTGATCATGAAGTCCAGTTTCGGGCCATAGAAGGCAGCCTCGCCGTATTCCACTTTTGCGGGCAAGCCCTTCTCCTGACAAGCCTCCACAATAGCCTTCTCAGCAAGAGCCCAGTCCTCGTCGGTACCCACATACTTCTCGTGGTCGTTAGGGTCGCGAAGACTAATCTGAGCCTCGAAGTTGAATCCGAAGGCTGAGAGCACGATACCGATAATATCCATCACATTGAGGAATTCCTGCTTCACCTGATCTGGGCGACAGAACAGATGGGCATCATCCTGCGTAAACGAACGTACACGGGTCAGTCCGTGGAGTTCTCCACTCTGCTCATAACGGTACACTGTACCAAACTCGGCAATACGCAGGGGCAGGTCACGATAGGAACGGGGCTTCCAAGCGAAAATTTCGCAATGGTGAGGACAGTTCATGGGCTTCAGCATATACTCTTCATCCTCCTCAGGCGTATGGATGGGCTGGAACGAATCCTTGCCATAATGGGCATAGTGACCAGAGGTGACATAGAGATTCTTGGAACCAATATGCGGCGTGATAACTTCTTGATAACCAAAGCGCTTCTGAACTTTGCGCAGGTGATCCTGCAAGCGAAGACGGAGTTCAGTACCCTTCGGCAACCAGATGGGCAGACCCTTACCAACCTTGTCGGAGAACATGAAAAGTTCCATCTCCTTACCGATCTTACGGTGGTCACGCTTCTTGGCCTCTTCCAACATTTCCAAATACTCGTCGAGCATCTTCTTCTTGGGGAAGGAGATACCATACAGACGCTGCATCTGCTCACGGGTGGCATCACCGCGCCAGAAGGCACCGGCAACAGAGGTCAGTTTCACAGCCTTGATCTCACCGGTATCCATGAGGTGCGGACCACGGCAGAGGTCGGTGAAGTTACCCTGGGTGTATGTGGTGATGGAACCGTCTTCCAAGTCCTGCTCGATGTGCTCGCACTTGTAGGTCTGACCGTCGGCAGCAAACTGCTTCAAAGCCTCTGCCTTTGGCACCTCACGACGAACCACAGCCTCTTTCTTGCCTGCCAGTTCCTTCATTTTTGCCTCAATCTTGGGGAAGTCGCTCTCCTTGATGCTCTCGCCATCCTTCAGCAAGACATCATAGAAGAAACCATTCTCGACAGCAGGTCCGAAACCGAACTGGATGCCTGGATACAACTCCTGCAAAGCCTCAGCCAACAAATGGGCGGAGGTATGCCAGAAAGTGTGCTTACCCTGCTCGTCGTCGAACTTATACAGTTCGATGGTAGCGTCCTCATTAATAGGACGATTCAACTCAACCGTCTCCCCGTTTACACCGCAGGAAACAACGCTGCGTGCGAGAGCCGGAGAGATGCTCTCTGCAATCTGAAAACCAGTCACGCCCTGCTCATACGAGCGAACAGATCCGTCTGGGAATGTAATGTTGATCATATCTACAATATATGTTTGAAATTAAAACGGGTGCAAAATTACGAATAAACGAACGAATAACCAAATAATTTTGGATTTTTTCGAACCTGCCTCATTTAATCAATCTTTTCAATGAACTGGCCCTGGGTTGTAAAACGCATATCTTCATCGTTCGACAGTTCTATCTTATAACCATAGGGCTTCTTACTCAACTTAGTTATGACATCCTCAGGATAATGAGTCTTCACATATTCCCAGATGGCGGATGGGACGAGTGTGGAAGGAACGCCCGTCTTCTTGCGCCCTACCCTTTTCCATTCTCCCTGCAGATCGAACTCAATCTTTGTGCCGTCGTTGAGACACACACTATATTCTTTCCCGCCATCGTCGTCATCATCCATCTCCACAAGGACGACGGTCATCTCTGGGAAATACTGGTCGATAAACGCCTTTGAAGAGGCTGGGACTTTATCGTCCATACATGCCGCCATCAGCCATATCGTCAGGCAACCTAGCACTACTATAGATATCTTCTTTCTCATTTTCAGTTACTTTACTTTTCTAATACATCTGCAATTTTGTCGGCATTCATACTACGGGCACTGGCATCGAAGATTTCCTTGTAACGCCCGCCTTGCCGGTAGACATCATCCGGTTTTCCACTCTCAACCACACGGCCTTGATCCAAAACGTAAATCATATCAGCATCAACAATCTGTCCGATGTTGTGCGAGATGATAATCACCGTCCTACCCTGCTTAATAGCATCAATGCTGGCCTTGATCTGCTCCGTGGCAATGGCATCCAGGCTGGCTGTAGGCTCGTCGAGGATGATGACGGTGGGGTTCTTGATAAACATACGGGCAATAGCCACACGCTGCTGCTGACCACCACTCAGCCGCAGGGCACTGCTCTCGAAACCTTTAGGCAACTGCATTACCTGATCGTAGAGGAAGGCCCTCCGAGCCGCATTCACCACATCGTCGTGAGTGGCCTGCGGATTGCCGTATTTGATATTCTCTTCGATGGTTCCGTCGAAGATGTGGTTCTTCTGCATCACCAGACCTACATGTTCGCGCAGCCAGCGAGTGTCCCACTGCTCAATCGGTTTTCCGTCGAGCGAGATACTTCCATTGTCTGCGTGGTAGAACTTGTCGAGCAAGTTCACAACGGTGCTCTTGCCTGCTCCGCTCATACCCACCAGAGCCGTTATCTTGCCGGGCTCAATGCGCATCGACACATCGTGCAGGGCTTTGACACCATTGGGATAGGCGAAATCGACATGCTGCAGTTCGAAACAGCCCTTTACCTCGTCAGGGCGATAATCGCCCGTGTCCTCCACATGTTCATCACCTTCCAACAAGTCAAAAAGTCCCTCGGAATAAATCAATGCATCGTTTAGGTCATCATAGATGCGATGCAACTGACGGATAGGAGCACTGACATTGGCAAACAGCATGACATGGTACATAATCTTACCAATGGTCATACCCGGATAGTCGATAAGCACCAGGTAAGCCGTCAGGATGATGACGAGCACAGTGCCTATCTGTTCCAGAAAACCTTTCAATCCCGTATAGAAATAACTCTGCTTGCGCGTCGACAACTGCAGATTGGTTACAGAATCCTGTATGCCTCCCATGCGCTTGTCTTCTACCACTTCGCGGTTGAACGACTTGATGACACCAATGCTTTCGATGATGTTCAGAATGTTCTGGCTAACAGCCTGCTGCCCGCTGAAGATGTCCCGGCGTCCGGCTCGCATACGCTCTGCCTGGATATAGGTGACATAGAAATAGACAGGGACAATGGCCAGAGCCACCAGGCCCACATAGACATTTGCCATGAACATGAGGATAAGTGCCAGCACGGCACTCGTAAGCAACGGTAGGATGTCGATAAATAAACTGTTGACGGCACGGCTCGTACTCAATACGCCCTTGTCGATGCGCGACTGCAGGCGACCTGCCTCATTACCCGAAGTGGTGAAGAAAGCCATGCGGAATGTCTGCATATGGTGTACCACCTGTAAAGTCAGGTCGCGACTCACCAGAATGCGCATACGCTCACCGTAATAGCGACGGAAGAAGTTGACCACAGTTGCCAATACCTCTTTGCCCAGCAGTACAGCACTGACGATTATGAGGACACGCAAGGCGCTGGACCACATCAGCGTCGGCTGCTGGTCAATAATATTAATGGCATCGACTGCACGATCGAGGACAATGGCGTTGACCTGCGCCAGTAGCGAACCCACCAAGGTCAGCACCAGCGTCACTACCAACAACCAACGGTATGGTTTCACAATCCGAAGGATATAATATAACAATGTTCCTATGCCCATCACACTTTCATTTTTATTACAATTTCACTTTTCGCGGTATTTCTTGATGACACTATAAGCGGAATAGATGCCTAATTCCCCGGCCTTACTCAAATCAGCCACCCCTTCTGCGGTCTTGTTGGTATGGAGATAGACAAGTCCACGGTTATAATAGGCCTCTGGGATGTTACCGTCAATCTCCAAGGCACGACTGAAATCATCGAGCGCCCGATGATAGTCATTCCGAATAGCATAAAGACAACCTCTATTATAATAAAGGTATGGATTATGGGGAGCCAGTTTGATGGCCTCGCACAAATCGCTGAGCACATTAGCCGACTTCAAGTCGATATTCGTACCTTGCGAAGCATTAAACTCATTGATCTTCGCCTGACAGACAGCCCGTTGCCAATAAGCAAGCACTGCCGTAGAATCCATCTGGATGAGTGTCGAGAGGTCATCAATGGCACTGTCGAAATTCTGGAGGGCACTGTAAGCGACGGCCCGCTGCAACAGCAGAGGCTTGACAACGCTGTTCCCCTTGGCCTCACCAATGGCTACGGTGAAAGAATCAATAAAGGCAATATGACGGTTCATCCTGACCTCATCGATGTTAGGCTGCGTTGTGCCTATATGGATGGTGTGCGTTCTGGAGTGCTGGTTGAAGGCATCCACATCCTTGTCGAAGGCAATATACGAGCGTACGTCGTCATACTCGGCAAAGAATGAGAGGGCAAACATCGGTTGCCATACCATCTCCACCTGACGATTCTGTACCTTTCCCCGATAGTCACTCTTATACTCATGTTCCACCTGCTGCTCATCAGCCACGACCAACTGGTTATACTTGTCCGGGTCGGTATCACTCTTGCGACGCATCTGCCGCTTCGAGAGTCGGGGCTGTTTGCCACCATAGCGCTTGTCCATCTGGGCTTTCAGGATACGGAACTCATCAGCCTCTGCCTGTCTGGTCATTCCTAAACGACGATAGCATGAGGCACGGTGATCAAGTCCGAACCAGAAATTGGGAAATTCCTCAATCACCTTCGAATAGTCACGGATAGCACCATTTAAATCACCCGTCTGTTCCAACAGCAAGGCGCGATTGAAGAGGGCCATCAGGTTGTTGGGCTCCAGACGGAGTACGAAGTCAAAGTCCTCGATTCCACGATTGTCGTCACCCACCTGCGCACGCAGCAGTCCACGGTTATAATGACCGATGAAATTGTTGGGATCAAGATCCAGAGCCGTATCATAATCAGCCATAGCCCCTCGCAGATTATTCTGGTTATAGCGCGCCAAAGCACGATTAATGTAGTTGCCCGCATGCTTGGGCAGCAAGTGGATGGATTTATCGAGGAATCCCTCTCCCTCCTTCCATTTCTCACGAGCCAAACTGATAATGGCCCTTTCCGCCCAGATGCCGCCATCATATGGATCCAGTTCCAGACTCTTTTCCAACGATTTCACGGCGCTCGTCGTATCTTTCTGCAACAGATAGATTTCCGCCTGCATGGCATAGCCCCTGGCATAGTTCGACCAGCGGATCAGCATTGTATCAATCTCAGCCAGTCCACGCTCATAGTCTTTCTCGTTGATGCGACAGAGAATACGGTTATGCCAGAGGCCCTGATTGTCGGGATTATAACGGATGGCGCGGGTATAGTCGCCTATCGCCTCCGTGTATTTCTTCTGATTGATGCGACAGAGTCCACGCAACTCATAGATAGTAGTCACATACGGATTGCGCTCAATGGCTTCAGAACAGTCGCTTTCCGCACCCCGGAAATCATCGAGATAGAATTTGGCAACACCCCGGAAGAACCAGGGCTCATAGAGATACGGCTTTGCTGAGATGGCCTGATTGAAATACTGGATAGAAAGAACATAGTCCTCATAATAGAGAGCCGAGCGCCCGATCATAATCAGACGATCTGTGTTGTACTGTGCGAAAGAATGAGAAATGAGAAATGAGAAATGAGAAATGATGATTACCAGACAAGCACAAAGTCTGCCCGACCTTACACGCTGCATAATCAGCCTATAGAAGTATTCAACATTCTTCATTTCTCATTCCTCTTTCCTCATTTTCTGACCGGTTTAGTCTTATAGCCACAACGGTAGCGACCTTGTATCAGGGCGCGCAACTTACTTTGGATAAGTTGTTTGCGGAGCGGAGAAATACGGTCTACGAACATTTTACCATCGAGGTGGTCGAACTCATGCTGCATGACCCGGGCCAGATAGCCCTCTATCCACTCGTCGTGGTGCTGGAACTGTTCATCGTCCCACTCCACATGGATACGCGTCGGGCGCACCACCTTCTCATGGATGGCTGGCAGTGAGAGACATCCTTCCTCAGAGGAATTAGTATCCGACTCATCGTATTCCACAATATGCGGATTGATATATACCTGGCGGAAGCCTTTATATTCTGGCAGGTCTTCCGACAACACATCCAAATCAATCACCGACAATCGGATAGCCTTGCCAATCTGAGGCGCTGCCAATCCGATACCTTCTGACTCAGCCAATGTCTCCCACATATCAGTAATTAACTGCTTCAAGTCGGGGTAGTCAGGGGTGATGTCCTCGGCCACCTTGCGGAGCACAGGCTGACCATATATAAAAATAGGTAGAATCATTTGCAATTTTACAATTTTACAATTTCATTTTATTTTCGGGAGCGAAGGTAGTCCTCTAAAATAATAGTGGCACTAATCTCGTCGACAAGAGCCTTGTCCTGACGGGCTTTCTTTTTCAGGCCACCATCGAGCATCGCCTGATGCGCCAGTACAGAAGTAAAACGCTCGTCAAAATATTCTATAGGCACTTCCGGCACAGCCTTACGCCAACGGTTCACAAACTGCTGCACACGTTGGAGATTCTCACTGGGCTGTCCGTTAGGCTGTCGCGGTTCACCGATGATGATACGCTCCACAGCCTCCTTGGCCAAATATGCCTTCAGCCAGTCGAAGAGTTCTAACGTAGAAACAGTCGCCAACCCGCCTGCAATAATCTGCAAAGGGTCGGTGACTGCAATACCTGTACGCTTCTTACCGTA
This sequence comes from uncultured Prevotella sp., assembly GCA_900320905.1. Lineage (GTDB taxonomy): Bacteria > Bacteroidota > Bacteroidia > Bacteroidales > Bacteroidaceae > Prevotella. The sequence continues at coordinate 17,548 of ONTZ01000003.1, read as the reverse complement.
ATCGATGGACAGTATCCGCGCCAAATGCTTATTGGTTAGAGAGCAACCAAGCATCCTTGTAAGCCTCCTGCTCACGGAACTGGTCGCGGCTGCGGGCTGCATCTGCCTTGTTGTCGAAGGTTGCTGCCACCACACGGAACATATTACGATCTTGGTTCTTCACAATTTGGGCATCATAACCAGCACTCTTCAAGCGCTGCTGCAAGCCTTCTGCATTCGACTGCAGACCGAAAGAACCAACAACCACACTGTATGCCTTCAAGCCATTACCACTGACGACAGCCACCTTCTCCTGACGGACAGAGACATTGTCGTAGTTATCCAATTTACGGGCTTCATTAGCAGCAGTTGTCTGGACTGGAGCCACCACAGCGGGTTCCTCATAAGCCGGCTGTGCTGTCTGCTGAGCCGTCTGAGTGTCATACTGCTTAGCCTTCTCGTAAGCCTTCTTGTAGGCACTCTCACTTGATTTACAACTTGTCATTGCCATTGCGAGGCACAACCCTGCGCACAATACGATGTACTTTTTCATTTCCTTAAATTATTTAAATGTTTTACTTCTGTTTCAAATATTTGGTGCGAAATTACAAAATCTCACGGAAAATGGCACAAAAATGCTGCATAAAGTTTGTTAAATAACGGAAATATCGCCATTTTAACAAAAAATCGCAGGGAAAATATGGTTATTTCCGAAATAATTCCGTAAATTTGCCAAGTGTAAACAAACGTTTAATTAAAAAAAATATCATTATGAAGAGTTTAGGTTATTTAAGCGCATTCCTCGGTGGTGCCATTGCAGGCGCAGCCCTCGGAATCCTGATGGCCCCTGAAAAGGGACAAGATACCCGCGTAAAGATTACTGATGCTGTAGAGGATTTCCTCAAGAAGCACAACATCAAACTCAGCCGCAAGGAAGTGGTTGACCTCGTTGACGATATCCAGGACGCAGCCGAAGAAGAATAATGCTTTCGAGCGACAAGAACGTAGAGACTATCGCGCAACTCATCGAGGTGCTGAAGCATTACCTCGGGTTACAGACGGAGTATCTGAAATTAGACGTGATTGACAAGGTGGTAAGGCTCTTCACAGCCTTCGCCTTGGCAGTCGTGTTCTTTATGATCATCATCGCCGTGTTGCTCTATCTCTCGTTTGCCTTTGCTTTCTGGCTGGCCTCGTTTACGGGTACAGCCCTTGCCTTTCTCATTGTGGGAGGCATCCATTTTCTCCTGTTTGTCATATTCTTCTGCATGCGTAAGAAATGGATTGAGAAACCTTTGGTGCATTTCCTCGCCAGCCTCTTGCTGAGCAAATAACTACCGCCCATGCTACCTGTCAAGAAACAAACCCACGAATTCCGCACGCTGGAAGAGATTCGCCAGCGGAAGGATGAATTGGCCGATGAGATCCAGCAGGACAACGGCAAGTTCACATCACTTTGGAACCAGGTGTTCATCAAAAAAGAGGGAAACACCAGGACGGACTATATTGCCGGACTGGTGAGCAATGGCATCGTGGCATTCGACACATTCCTACTTATCCGCAAGTTGATGAAGGGCTACGGATTCCTGTTTGGGAAATCCAAGAAAAAGAAACACAAATAATCAGATTTCCACAATCTGTCCGTCGTATGCCAGTTGGATGCCAACTGGCAGTTTTTTATTGACCTCTTTGTGAAGACCGATGTCGTGACAGGAATGGATCAGATAGGTCTGCCTCGCCCCTACTCTCTGGGCAAAGGCAATAGCATCGTCCACCAACTGATGAGAATGGTGTGGCTTGTCGAAACGCAGGGCATTCACCACGAGCACCTCCAAATCTTTCAGATAGGCCATTTCGCTCTCGTCGATGGTCTTCATATCCGTGATATAGGCCAGTCCGCCAATGCGGTAGGCCAGGATGGGTAGTTTTCCGTGCATCACCTCAAAGGGGATTACCTCCAAATCACCGAATGTCAGCACCTCGTGGGGTTTGATCTCGTGGAGACCGATTGCCGGCACACCAGGGTAGCGGTTTTCCGCAAAGCAATACGGTAACATCTCTATCATCCCCTGACGGGCAATGGCATCGGCATAGACATTGATCTCACCAAACTGACAATAGGGACGGATATCGTCCATACCCCCCATGTGGTCGTAGTGGGCATGGGTAATGAGGATGGCATCAATCTTACGAAATGGCTGAGGAAGAATCTGCTGACGGAAATCAGGGCCGCAGTCTATCAGCAGACGCGTCTCATCCGTCTCTACCAGAACAGAACAACGGGTACGCTTGTCGTGCGGGTCAGTACTGCGACAGACCTCACACTGGCAACCGATAACCGGCACGCCACACGATGTTCCTGTTCCTAAAAACGTCAGTTTCATTTATCGTTTGACAATTTACAATTGATTACACAATATTTACCTCTGGGTGGATATCGATACCGAACTTCGCCTTGACATCAGCACGGATGGCATCACTAAGCGCAACAATCTCCGCACCGGTAGCCCCACCACGGTTTACGAGTACCAGAGCCTGTTTGTCATGAACACCAGCACGTCCCAATGACTTGCCCTTCCAGCCACACTGGTCTATCATCCACCCTGCCGGAATCTTCACGTGGCGCGAATCCACTCTATAATGGGGCATATCAGGATACTGCGCAGCCAGTTTCTCATACCGGGCTTTCGTTACGACGGGATTCATGAAGAAACTACCTGCATTGCCCTCGACCTTCGGATCAGGCAATTTGGCATTGCGGATGTCTATGATGGTTTCGCGCAGTTGCTGTGCCGTGGGCTCCTGAATTCCCTTCCGTTCCAACTCTGCACGGATATTACCATAATCGAGGTGAGGCGTAAAGGTCTTCGATAGCCCGTATGTCACCCGCGTGATGAGGAAACGGTTCTTCCAATCCTGTTTGAAACGACTCTGTCTGTATCCGTATTCACATTCCTCATTGCCCAGCATCCAAGTCTTTCCCGTTGATATCTCTATCATCCAGACGCAGAGTATCAAGTCTTTGGCCTCCACACCATAGGCTCCGATATTCTGCACGGCACTGGCGCCCACGTCGCCAGGTATCAGTGAGAGATTTTCCATACCGTAATAGCCTGCCTCAAGGCTCATAGCCACCATATCGTCCCACACCTCGCCACTACCACATGTCATTCTCTCACAGAAATTGTCTTCTTCAAAATAATGGCCCTTGATGCCAGAGCGCACCACGACACCCTCAAAATCCTTCGTCAACAAAAGGTTGCTACCGCCACCTATTATAATATAGGGCATTATCGATTTCCTCAGGATCTTAGCCACCTCCATCGCCTCGAAGTCGTCTTCGAACTCTATATAACGCCTGCATTTGGCATCAATGCCAAATGTATTATGCGCTTTCAGATTATAATCCTTGAAATCCTTCATCAAGTTGTCATTTTCATCAGCAGCCACCGGTTGTTCACCCTCTTGAAGCGCAGTTCCATTTCCTGTCCGTTGGCAATACCCCGCAGAATAAGAATTATCTCGTTGCCCACAGGCTCCGGTTGTCCATAAATAATGTTATAGAGCACCTTCGAGGGCAACTGCGGGGCAAAGGCCTCCCAAGTGTCTGGGGTGATAATGCCTTCCATCACATTAAAGTCATCATCAGGATCAGGGCCTACGAAAGTCACCGTAGCGTTCAGGCTCTTCACCTGGTAGGCTGTATCTGAGACGAAATGCCGATAGAAGTTGAGAAACGAGGCATTCATATTCTCCGAGATGGCCATCTCCCTCACCTCGCGCAGCATCCATGCTCCCCGGATACGGTTGAACACATAGTCCTTCACAAGGTCTTTCTTAAGCATAATCTTTTCCACGATGGCCTGATTGATAGAGGTATCCTTCATCAGTTGCATCTGCTTGTCGTTGTCGAAAAGCAGGGTATAATACCCCTGTCGCATGAAGAAACGCTCCATCTCCCACTTTTTCTTGTCAATCGTCTCCGTCTTTTCGCCCTTCCGCACCGTCAGTGGAAAGACCACACGATCCATCTGCAATTTCTGGTTGGCGGAAAAGTTGAAGACGAAGTCGTCAAAAAGTTCATCCATCGCCTTAGGAGTGGGTGTTTCACCGATCAGTTGTTCCAACGAGTCAATGGGAGAGACCTCTACGGTATCAGCCACGGAGTCGGCCTGCGGCTCTTCTGCCCTCTGCGTCTTGTTTCCCGTACAGGAAAACATCAGCAGGACACCTGCGACAATCGCAATCAAAAACCTCTTCATCTTACTATATGATGTCGTGGTAATCTATCTTATTCTCTCAAATTTGCGGCAAAATTACAAAAAAATCCGCGAATATCTATTCAATCTGTGTCTTTTTTTGTACCTTTGCACGCAAATTTCATAAATTGTCAAATTGTAAATCGTCAAATCGTAATAAAATGATACTTGATAAGATAGACGAACTGCTCAAAGAGGTGCAGGAATTGAGTGCGAAGAACGCCGAGGAAGTGGAACAACTCCGACTGAAATATCTCAGCAAGAAAGGTGAGATTACAGCCCTGATGAACGACTTCCGTAATGTGGCTGCCGACCAGAAGAAGACTGTCGGCATGAAGATCAACGAATTGAAGACACTCGCCACAGAGCGCATCAACCAACTCCGTGAGGAGTGCGAGACACAGGAAACTGGCGACGAGGCCATTGACCTGACACGCACCCCCTACCCCATACAGTTGGGAACGCGCCACCCGCTGACGATTGTCACCAACGAGATTATCGACATCTTCTCACGCATGGGCTTCGTCCTCGCTGACGGCCCTGAGGTGGAAGACGATCTCCACGTGTTCACCAAGATGAACTTCGCTGCCGATCATCCTGCCCGCGACATGCAGGACACCTTCTTCGTCTCGCAGCATCCCAACGATGTCACGAAGAATATCCTGCTCCGTTCGCACACCTCTTCTGTGCAGGCCCGTGTGATGGAACACATGCACACCGAGGACGGCAAACTCACCGCTCCCATCCGTGTCATCTGTCCGGGTCGCGTCTATCGCAATGAGGCCATCACAGCCCGTGCCCACTGTTTCTTCCATCAGGTGGAAGGTCTCTATATCGACAAGAACGTTTCGTTCACCGACCTCAAACAAGTGTTATTGTCGTTTGCCAAGGAGATGTTCGGCCCAGACACCAGCATTCGTCTGCGCCCCTCTTACTTCCCCTTCACAGAACCTTCGGCAGAGATGGATATCTCCTGCTTCATCTGTGGCGGCGAGGGTTGCGGCTTCTGCAAGCATACTGGTTGGGTAGAGATCTTAGGCTGTGGTATGGTGGATCCCAACGTGCTCGAACTCTGTGGCATCGACTCGAAGATTTACTCTGGCTACGCCTTCGGTATGGGTGTCGAGCGCATCACCAACTTGAAGTATCGCGTCTCAGACCTCCGTCTTTTCTCCGAAAACGACACCCGTTTCCTCGAAGAGTTCGAGTCTGCTGACTAAATTCCTTGGAAGCGTAATGATTTTCAGGCGTTCATACCAGATGCGACTTGAACCAGCAAAGCGCTTCTGAGTATGACCGCTGATATAATAGTAACTGGCGGTGTATTCGTCCATCAGGTCGAGAAACACCTTCTTGATACGTGAACATTTCTCGTTGATGGCATTGTCGAGGGGATTTACCAAGTGGTCTATCCCCTCGATAATCTTTTCTTTGTCCAGCATCTTCGCCGTTGCCATATAATAGCGTATCAGTTCCTCACGGTAGTCAGCCAACCGTTTGAACTCAATTCCCTCCGGATGAGCCAGAAACAGCAGATAGACAGCCTTATGCACAGGTTGCAGTTCCACCTCTTTATTATAGTCAGCCAAAATGAAACGGTAATCCTTTGTTATCACCAGACGACTCAACTTCCCCTTTGCCGCCTCTATGCGCAACTCTTCCAACAACGGCACACCAATAGCCCGTAGCAGCAGGTCGTTTCGGCCCTGTGCCTGTAACTGACTTACGAGCCTCTTCACCTCCTGAGCCAGTTCCTCTGGTGTCTGTCGGTCCGTCATTCCGTTACCGTCTTCATCAGATTTTTCAACCATTCTCTCCACTTATCCAGAATCGTAGGTTCTTCGTCCTCGTCTGTTGTGGTGGATTCGTTATCCGCCACATTGGAGTCTGGGGATTTGCTATCCCCTTCTGGAACAGCAGGCTCAGGCTCCTCCGCTGGCTCCACCTCAAAAGGCAATTCCTGTTGGGTAATCGCTGTCGCCATCGTGGTCTTAACCGTAGGTCGATATAGTTTCTTAATCACATCCTCATAGTAGTCGTCCTCATTCCGATGCACATCCTGTTGCACCTCTGCCTCCAACTTATCCTCCATTCCCGTAGCCAGGATGGTCACCTTCGCATCTTCGCCCAGAGAGTCATCCGTAGCCGTACCCCATATCACATCGATATTCGGATCCAACTCATCGAAGAAATCGTCAATCTCTTGCAATTCCCTCACAAAGATGGGATGCTCGTCGCTGGCATAGATATTAAAGAGGATACGCTTTGCCTTCCCGATATCATTGCCATAGAGCAACGGGGAGTCGAGTGCATTCATGATGGCCTTTTCCACACGATGCTCGCCACTGGCACGTCCCATCGCCATAATGGCTCCACCACCATCCTTCATCGTCGCCTCCACATCACGGAAGTCACTCTTGATCCCCCCGTCACTTGGCAGGGTAATCAGTTCCGAGATACCCTTCACTGCATCCATCAGGATATGGTCAGCCCTCACGAAAGCCTCTTTCACGGATATCTCAGAGTCAGCATACACATCGCAGAGACGCTCATTATTCACTATCAGCAATGCATCTACATTCTTACGCAGTTCATCAACGCCCTTCAATGCTTTGATAATCTTACGTTTCTTCTCAAAGAAGAACGGAATGGTCACCACACCTACCGTCAGGATGCCCATATCCTTGGCCACCGCAGCCACCACAGGCGCAGCACCAGTACCGGTACCACCACCCATACCAGCAGTTACGAACACCATCTTCGTACCATCGGAAAATAGTTTCAGGATGTCGTTCACATTGTTCTCCGCCTCCTGTTTGCCAACCTGAGGTTCTCCACCAGCGCCAAGACCCTCTCCCAACTGTATTTTCACAGGCACGGGCGACCTCGACAGCGACTGACTATCCGTATTACAGACCGCATACGTCACGCCTGCCACGCCCTCCTTATACATATTCGCAACGGCGTTGCAGCCCCCGCCTCCAACGCCCACCACTTTGATGATGCCCTGCATCTGGTCCGTCACAGGACCAAAGTCGATAATATTGTCCTCTCCCATACTTCTGCGATTTGGCTACAAAGTTACGAAGAATTATTGGGATAAAAAAATCTCCGCAAGGCTTGCGGAGAAATTTTCTTATTGGAAGATGGAGTTTTCGTTTTCATTTATTCACTTTATGGTATAGCGTCATTTTTTTATATTTTTATTTGTTTATTCGGAGTTTTTTCTTAATTTTGCAGCGGAATCATAAAAAGAATTGGCTTATGACAACATTTGCATTAAACAATTTGTGGGCATATCTGCAGGGGCTTTCGCTCTCGCAGAGCGACCGTGAGTGGCTGGCCAACAAACTGATTATGCCCAAAGAAAAAGAGACAGAACTTTCTGCAGAAGAGCGTAAAGCTCGTTTCCTCCGTTTGGCAGGTAGTTGGTCTGAAACAGAAGAAGGAGAGGAATACTATCAGATGATGAAGCATCGTAATGACGAGCGCCCTCTTAATCGTGAAATCATTTTGGATGATTAATGGATATGACAGCCTTCATGGCTATTGATAGAAGATATGGAATTACCAACAGAACATACGGTACAGCCAAGAATACTGCGATAATAACCATATGATCTGCCAATTCATAGATTCCATCAATTGTTGGAAATAGTTTAGTGTCTGTTAACTCATATTCTTTATCAGTATAATAGGTAATTGAACGAAACCACTCTTTTTCATAGACTGTGCAATATACAATGAATCCCAAAACCTGACCTATGGAGACTGTGAGATAGAAATACAAAGGCTTTATTCCTGACAGGCACCTCTTTCTTGTTCTGCCCATCATTACGATACCAGTATAGACAAACCAAAACATCAGGAACAATAAGATACCCAGAATCCATAGCCAATCACATGCGACACCGATATATGGCGACAAGACAAATGACGAAAGACCCCACGTTGCCAAAAGTTTTATCCTCCAGTCTGAACATATTGTTTTGGCAAGTAGCAGTAATCTCATCCGAATATATCTACTTGCCCTAATCCGCTTATTGGTTATCAAAAAAAAGCAAACCACCTGCGATACAAAGATTGTCAGAAGGACAGCATTAAGGCTAACCATCCTTTCCAGATATCGATCAAACATCCCTGCATGAGCTTCGCATATCAAAGGGACACCCAATGAGACCGCTACGATATCAATCCTTTGATAGTCTTGATAATTTGATTCTGTAATTCCTATTATCTTCATATCCTTCTCCCATAGTCATTTCTTCCACTGATAATTATTATTGGAGTTGCCATAGCGCTCCTTACGGATTTGCCACTTCACCCATTGCTGGTCACTCTTCGTGGCGTTGTTGAGGGCTGTTGCAATCTTCTGTTTGTCTTTCCCAGCCTTATAGCGTTCTTTCATTTCCTTACGAATCAGCGACACGTTACCACTTTGCTTGTCCTGAAACTCCTCGATCAGCGCATCCGTATCCAAGTTCTTGATACGCTCTTCTCGTTTGCCAGCCTTACCTTCGAAAAGAACATTGAATACAGCCTCTTTGATCTTTGCATCATCTGCAATCCACCTGCTCCTATAGAGTGACAACAACTCCTGCCTTGAAAGAACAGGCAACATATCCACACACATCCTCAACTCCTCTTCTTCCCATCCTTTATAATGGAAGAGTTTCGCCTGCTTAATAATGTACTCGTAATCTGTCATAATGCTCACAATTATAATATGGTTGCAAAGATAGATTTTTATCTCTTTGCAACCAAGCTTTTTTGCCCCGCAAGGCTTGTGAAAATACGTTTTTTAGTATTATAGTGAATCAGCCATCAAATCCTTACGACCTATGAGGCTGAAGATGGTGATGTTGTTATCATCATTGACTATACGAAGAGAACGGAGGATCTCATTAAGTGTTGAGCCACTGGTGGTCACATCGTCAATCACCAACACATTTTGCTTCCTGATAGTTGCATACAACTCTTTGTCGGTTTCAGAAGCGAACTTCAGGAATTCTATCATGAACGGACGGAAACGGCTCTTCTTGACATCTTTTGCTATTGTAAAATAGTCCTTTTGGTGAATGAGTTCAAGCATACTATTGATAGTTTGCCTGACTTCCTCTTTCTGAGCCTCAGTATAACGGGGCCGTCCATTCTCTAATTTGACGTCTAAATATGACTGTTCAAAACCATCCATGTCGAACGATATGTTTGATGGAAGTGCTTTCACCAACTCCATCTTCCTCAGGGTAGGCTGTGCAAACCTGTAGATATAGCGCAACATATATTGGTTTACCATACTCGATGATTCTGGCATGACGACCAAATCATAATTGAACAGATTTATATGCTTGTCGAGATTATCAATGGCTTTCTTGATGAAATTAGTCAGATTAGGCGTGTCTTGTAACGCTTCTGTGAATTTCACATATTTAATAAAAGCAGTACGTACTGAACTATCTACTTGCTCAGAGAATTCATACCCATAGTAGAAGCATTTACCAAATGCCTCTACCTGATACCCATCGCCAGTCAGACAGACAATGTCTTCTGCACCATCGTGCTCGAAATCGAACACGAATTTCTTCTCTGTATTATCGTAAGTAACGCCCATATAGTTTACTCATCGGGTGCAAAGATAGTGCAAAACCTGCAAAAAACAAAATAAATCGCGATTTATTTTCTTTTTGTGCTATATGGGGAACGGTTGATAATCCTTCAAATAATGCAGTAGAGGATCTACGACCCAGGTCAGTTCTTGTGGGAACTCCACACGGAGATACATCCAAGTACGGTTTTTCAGTTTGATGTCCTTCTCAAAGAACAGCCTGCCCTTGTCGCATTTCCCTGCCAAAAGGAACGAACTGTCTGCCACAGACTTTGTCACAGCCGACATGTTCAGTCCCTCATATTTCTCTTGGACAGACATCTCAAACTCATCATCATAGGCACTCACCACCATACTAATGCCGTGATACTCCGCCCGCAAATTCCTTTCCCCCTGATTCAGCAACACCTTATTCATAAACTCCGGATACGCCACCTCATAACCATCCCCGTAGTTTTTCCAATAAGCCTTGCCTGCCGTCTCGAACTGCCTCCGCAACCACTTCGCATCATAGAACACCGTATCCCTTAATGTCACAAGGAATGTGTCCTTATAGATTGTGTCATGCACAACCACCTTCCTCTCTTCTACCCCTTTCACTACCCATGCGAAATACGCACTGATAGCCCCAACCACAAGTATCAAGCCCCAAATAAACTTCCTCATAATCCAAACTCCTTTTGGTTGCAAAGATAGTTTTTCCCCTCTTTGCAACCAAGCGATTTTGCCCCACAAGGCTTGTGAAAATGAAAGATTATTCCCAGACCACGAGATTGCGAGGAAGAGAGATCTTCTTTGCCTCGCCACGCAAACCATCTACATAATAATGTCTGGCCATGTGGTCATCAAACTGGCCCACGAATGCTCCACGAATACGAGCACACTTCTCATTGATGGAATTGAGTAACGGATTAGTCACATCCTCAATGCTCTGCAAAACCCTGTCACTCATCCCATACGGTTTCAACTTGACATAAATCTGAGCCAACTCTTGGCGATAGTCAGGCAAACACTTAAACAAAATCCCTTCAGGATGATTCAGGAAAAGCAGATACACAGCCTTTACCAATGGCTCCATCTTGATTTCCATATCGTTGTAGTCAGGCAGCAATATCCTGTAGTCCTTTGTGATCACCAGTCGGCTCAGTCTGTCATCAGGATGTATCAACTGCTCCAAGATGTATTGCGAAATACCTCTCTGCCTTAACTTGGCTATCCGCTCCTTTACCTCTTCTATCAGGTCATCCGAATTCTCCTCTCCTATCTGGGAGTTAAAGTGGTCATCAGCGCCATTATCTACGCCATCTCCCCAATCATCCCAACTATCAGCATGTCTTTCAAGTAATCGCTCCTGCAGACTCTTCTCCGCAGAAATCTGCTTGCCAATCCTATGCAACTGGTCTGCAATCGGCTCAGTACTATTTGAAGATAGCGGATAGAAACGGTTGATGGCCTTATCCTTCCCATCACCACCCCTATGAATATCCTCTGTGCGGATAAAGCCATGTTTGATATGTCCCCTATCACTAGGATGTTCCAGATATTGCAACAGGAAATCATTGCCTATCGTCGTGCTGGCCAATTCCGTATCCGACAGATAAGGCGCACGATAGCGGAGCACATTCTTGTCTGCCAACCGCTTCATCAACAGAGGAAGATAGACTATGTGAAAACCTATCATCTGGCCCCATCCCTCAAAGACCTCCGGATTACTCTCAAACAAATCCGTCAGAGCCTTGTCTTCCTCGCTAGCCACATAGATCAGTTCCTTTGGGGCCAACTTCCCTTCCAGTTTGAACTCGATACGATTGTCTTCCGTATTCTCTATCTTGATGGAGTCAATGGGAGGAATCGGAGCATTCTTCTTTTCCACAATCTTGCTTTTGTTCCATTCCCAGAAGAACAAAGCAATCAGCCCAATGGCGACGATGACATCAATGATATTCCACACCGTCCTCCCCAGCCCCACCTTTGCAAACGGCTGAAACAGCAAGGCCAATGTGACGAACACCCAAGTCAGCCCTTCCTTTTTTGCAAGAAAACACCTGTAAGCATAGATGCCAAACACCACCGTCGACAGAATCCTGACAAGGGTAAAATACCCGTATGGCATAGGTGCCAGACAAAGCAGCAACACTGCTGCAAGATATAGCGGAACGTATTTCATCATTTCCAGTCTTCTAAATTAGAATATGCTTCAACTTCGTTTTCAATATCATCAGGAAGAGCCGGAAAGAAGTCTATGCCTGTGATTCTTTCCACCTCATCTACTGTATTGATATACTGATCCCGTTTCTTCTTGCCCTCATTATTCCTAATTACAAATCCAACAGCCTTTGGCTTAGGTTTCAGGCATAAGATTACTTTGAAGAACGCTTCTGGAACAACAATCTTATTTTCACCAATTGTCTCATGTTCTCTGTTTAACAAAACAGGACCACATACAATATAAAGATCGCCGTATTCTTTTGCCCATTTACGACAGTTCCTTTCTATTCCATTCCAAAGTCCACTATTCAAACTCCTGTCTTGAGGGCAAATGTTAGTGAGTAAGTTTGATTCTATCATAGCCTTCTTGTCCCACTTATTATCAGCAGCAGGACACATGTGACCATGAGACCATCTGGTAGTGTCATAATCTTCTTTGGTTGCTCTTGGTTTAGGTACTTCTGTATCTTCTTGATAGCCACCAGTTCTTCTATACACTCCATCAGCATGATCCGATGTCAAATGCCATGCTACCCAATTGGGGATTTTGTTTTCTTTGTTATACGATACGGTATATCCTTTCCTATTCAGTATTATTTCACTCTTTTCTTTCAGTAGTGCAGGTTTCTCAATACTGTCACTCTGAGCGCAAGACATTTGCGTACTCAAAATGAAAGCAGCAAATAGATACGTTAAATAGGAATATACTGCTATTTTCATAACCAAACTCTATTATGGTCTCGCATGCTCAAGGCCTGCTTCTGACTCCATATCATCCAGCCATTCTTGACATTCCTCGCAGAACCTAAACGTTTTGTCTATCTGATAGCCTTTCATTTCCTCCAAACTTTCCGCTTCTTCTGCTACACTGCATTCTATATAATCAAGATGATAGATGCCGGCCTTCTCATCTACCAAAAACGTATCACACTCAAAAGCATAATGGTTTCTGTACCTATTACTATAATATATGGCAACAATACCCAACGCGAGAAGAATAACTCCCCAAACTATTGTGAGTTTATATTTGAATGGCTTTGGTTCTTTCTTTTCTTCTCCCCAATAGTTCTTTTCAGGCTCTTCAACATCTACTTCTATATCGAGTAATATTATCACAGCCAGGATATAGCCAATGAAGAGTAATGATGTTCCATTGGTTAGTTTTATCAAATAGTTTATAATACCAGCATGATAATAAGAGGAGAGAATATACAAAACAATTAAGATACCCGTCCCAATCAAAGATACCAACAAAGCAATACCTTTAAATTCAGCATAGGTGTTGTGACCAAACAAGTTAGATAAAAATGATTGTTTTCGTACCATATAGATTCCTTTCAAAATTAGAATGCCTCATCAGGACTACTTCCTTTTGTTTGAAAATTACCGTCTCTTTGCAATTGAAGCACATACGTTAGTACCGCATTACAAATTTCTTGAGGATTATCTTTCGAGAATATTTCATCCTTCACAAAGCCACCTTTCACTCCTCCTTTCATGGTCTTGTTGGGATTCCAACCTTCGCCATAATAGAAAAAAGTCTGATAGCTCCCATCTGGAATATCAAACTGATATGTTGCGCCAGAGCGAATATATCCATGAGCAACAACTTTGCCATTCTGATTGTTGCATTTAATAATCACAACGATATCAGATTCTTGTGGAGCTGTAACCCTAATACCAGAACACTGTTCGTACGGGCATTTGTAATTCTTACCATAATACTGAGAATATGGGGTGGCTCCTGTATTTAAGGAATTATCCAGATACTGCTTCTCTTCATCTGACAATTCTTCTTTTACAGAATAATCTTCATAATTCTGTTGATGATAAGTAGATTTGCTTGTTTGCTCACTTTTGGGTTTTTCCTGTGATTCAATTTTTACTTCCTTATTGTCATCACATGTATTGGCGATAAGTACAATAATTCCAATAAGTCCGATTAGGACTAAGCATCCATTGTTGTTTGAATTTGTTTTTGCCATTGATATCAGATTTTTGTGCAGTACCCCTTTAAATGTGGTACTGCACAAGAAACACCCATTAATTTAAGAAACTCTCAATGATAGTTTCCGTATTTGTTGGCAAACCTGTTTCCGATACTGTTATATTTTCTTCTTTAACACCCATACCCTTTAGCCAGTTCTCTAATACAGATACCAACTGATCACGATGATTGATGTCCGTTGGATTAACTTCAAGTATTCTCACTTCCAGGTCTTCGAGCCCCTTACGTTTTACAATAAGTGAGGAATTGGGATTCTTCAAAGTTGATGGTGTCACAAAAGAAAAGGCATTACCTGCTTGCACTTTATGCTTTTCATCAAACAGATAGCCATCTGTCAAAATGACGAGAATATTACGGAAGTCCTTACGGATGCACTGAGTATCCACGTTCTTATTACTAAAGAAATCCCAAATGTCACAACCAGGCCAATCATCTTGTTCTATAGTTTTGTCATAGATGGCTGTCAGATTCTTTGTGAATTTCTCCTTCATTTCTTCCAATGCAATTCTTTTATCCTTGCCCGTGAATTTCTGCATATCAACACTCAGGTCACTTGCAAGTGTGGCTATGTCAGAACTTTGTGGAGCAGGATAGAAAAACACTTTTATATTGTTCTTGCTTTGTAAAATCTTTGGGCCTAATGTCTGCGCTTTAAAGTAGTCTGTTATAAAACTAACGATAGCCAAGTCACGATCCTTTTGAGAGGGAGTAATGTCTCTTTTTAGTCTGTCAGACAAATCCAAATATATTGAGATGTTTAAGGACTTATCCACATTTTGTTCTTTTTTTGTTTCTGTTTCGTTACTTTTAGTTCCAGAACTGCCACAACTCCCTATTAAGATTGTAGAACAAACTATTGTTATCAAAATTCTTGTTTTCATATGATTATCTTGTTTTTAGTTTAACAATGCGTTTATTGTATTCTCGAATGTGACATTCGCTTCTGCCTGCTCTTGCAAACTTTTGCCAAGTACATTCATTTGCGCTGCCCATCCTGTGAAGAAATTTGTCATTTCTGTTCTGATAGCAGCTTTGTCTATGATATATGTATCACCAATTTGAGAGGTAAGTTGGGAGATGGCATTGTTATGTCCATTGATTTGATTGTTCAAATCCTGCTCCTTTTGTTTCTCGTCTGCGATCTCTGTTTCAATAGTCTTAATCTGATCATCAATGGCATTGATATTTATCTTGTTTAAATCAAGTTGGTCGTATGCACTCATCGTCATATCAAATACAATACCCCAGATGATATAGACAATAAAACCACAGAATATGACAGCCCAAGTGTTGATATCAGTCACTGCCTCAGCAAAACCATATTGGCTTTCAAGGGCTGCCGTTCCAATGATTACTTCCATCTCATGTAGATGTTTACCAATCATATAAGCGAGAATAGCATCAAAAATGAATGTTATACAGAGTATGGCAGCCATCTTGAAATACTTCGTCCACGATTTCTGGATAGTAAAGAAATGGAGGCTAAATCCCAAACCCATAAATATAATAGGTGCACACAACACAAAGCACAATTCCGTCACGCTTGTTGCTAATGCCTTGCTAAGTGCCTCAGCATCAAACATTGAATTCAAAACATTGGCACTTTCTCCAAAGTCTTTAAAAAAGGCAGAATAAAATGTTGAACTATAGAATAGGAACAAATAAAATGTAAGCGGTACCAATATCACCAAACCTATAATCAGTTTGAGTTTTGCTGCCTTATTCACCTCATAAGCCTTATTCTTAAGTTCCTTTTTCTCTGTATGGAGTTCTGATATCTTTTCCTTCTTCTCCTCTTGTCTTTGCTTACAAGCATTCAATTGACTATTCAAAGCCTCTATGTCATTTCGCTTTTGCTCAATTTGACTTTGAATTTTCCGACGTTCCTCTTCTTGTAATGTTTCGTTCTCAACTTGCTCCCGATGAATGTAATTATATACATTATGAAGGTAAGGCTTTAATGTAAAGCATCCACCATCAGCAATAGCACAGACTCTTAATCCCCAGTGGTGATAGGTCTCACCTTCTTGTCTATTATTGGGATTCTGAACTTGTGGAATTTGAGTCTGTTCAGGTGCTTTGGCTGCATCATTCTTAAATAAACTTCTAATAGTCATAATCTTAGCCGTTAAGTTGTTTTATTACATCTTTTTCATCTACATTCTTCTTTGCTTGATCAAGTAAAAAGTCAACCAGTTCATCAATACTTTCCTCATTGACTCCATACATAGAAGCATAACGACGGAGCATGTTACGTTCTGAATCTTCCAATTCACCATCAGCCCAAGCAATTACTGCCATTTCATATAATACGCTTATTCTTTCTTCTGGCAATTCTGGAATAACAGATGAAACTCCAGCAGATTTAACCCCCTCATTTATTTCTTCTTCAGATAGTCCATAATGTTCTATGCCTATGCGATAGAGGGTTTCCATTTCCTTAGGATGAACTATTCCATCCGCCATGACCATACAATAGAGGTCAAGGAATTGCAGTTTCTTTTTTGCACTTATCTCCATATTTGATTCGTTTTTTAAGATTTGACAAAGTTAGTACATTTATAGTATGCGGCCAAATAAAATTCGTCCGCAAGGCTTGTGAAAGTTCATTTTTCCTGTTTCATAGGCATTTTCTTTTTGCGACACTTGGCAAAAAGAAAGGTGTGAATCGACTCTGTTGCTACCTCAAGGTATCGCCAAACACCTGTACTCAAACAACAGCGAAGCCCACACCCGAAGGTGCAAGCATTCGCTTTCCACTGTTGTTGAGTACTTTTTGAAGTTGGCGATTTCAGAGGTACTCCAAGTAGAAGCAAACACTTCCTTTATCCTAATGTCATTGTTACATTTTTATATCATATTTGTCTCTTTTTATTGATTTCAGCACAAAGATAAGAAGAATAATTGAACGAAACAAATATTTTAGGAAGAAATTTCAAAAATAATGTTTTTCACAAGGTTTGTGAAGGGCTTTTGTATAGAGGCTCTATTTGTTTGTGTAGAGCCACTATGTCTGGATGCAAAGCCTGTATTTTTGGCACGGAAGCTCCTTTTTAAGATAATGTTGCAGAAATATGGGGCAAGCCATTTGGGAATGGTGCTGAAGAGCCTGAGAAAACAAAGAAGTCATTTTGAAGATAGGATGATAGGAGTGGAATATGAATCATCTCGCTCCGGAAGTTGAAAAATCTGCCTCAAAACTGGGACAAGATATTCCGAGGTCGGAAATATCTGCCTCTGATTTGGGTGAAGAAATCCCGACTTTGGAGAAATATGCCTCAGTTTGGGGGCAAGATATTCTTACCTCGGGAAAACATGCCTCAGATCTGAGGCAAGATATTCTGACCTCAGAAAAGGCTGACCCAGTTTGGGGTGAAGATATTCCGACCACAGGAAAACATGCTGACGTGTACTGAATAAGTTGACACTTTTGAAGTTCAAAAAGTGTATCAGTATGCGACAAAATCGTGGAATGACAGATGAAAAAAG
>ONTZ01000078.1 GCA_900320905.1 uncultured Prevotella sp. | reverse complement strand
CACCCGCGACCGTGTACGTCAGGCCGAGACAACATTAAAAACCGCCCAGATGCAACTCTCGCAACTGCGCCAGCAGTACCAGAACGAGCAGCGCGTGCGCCAAGCCGACCTCCGTATGCAGCAGTTACAGAACGGCATCTTCGAGAAGGGACTCGACGAGAAGCGCCGCACCCTCGACGATGCCAAGATCCGCTCGCCGCGCCGTGCCACGCTCACCTACATCAATAGCGAGGTGGGCAGCACCATCGGCGCGGGTCAGAAGATTGCCGTGGTCAGCGACCTCACGCACTTCAAGGCCGAGTGCGAAATCTCAGACAGCCACAGCGAGCGCGTCCGCGTCGGCGGTGCCGTCATCCTGCGCATCGGCAAGGAACGCCTCACGGGCATCATCAACACCGTCACGCCCCTGAGCCAGAGCGGTGCCATCACCTTCACAGTCGTGCCCGACAACATGTCGCACCCGCGCCTCCGCTCCGGCCTCAGAACGGAAGTCTTCGTCATCACCAGCATCAAGGAAGACGTGCTCCGCATCCACAACGGCTCCTTCTACAGTGGCCCCGGCGACTACACCCTCTTCGTCCTCGACGGCGACCTCCTCCATCCCCGCCAAGTCCGCCTCGGCGAGTGCAACTACGACTACATCGAGGTCATCAGCGGCCTGGAATCTGGCGAGCAGGTCATCGTCAGCGACATGACGAAGTACAAAGGCAAGGAGAAACTGAAGGTGGAATAAGATGACATATATGCAAGAATTAGAGAAACGCGAGCCAATTATGTGCCCAAACACATGAAATCCTAAAAATAGTTTTAGACTTTCACCCTCGGCACACAGTTTATAGCTTTATTGAAGACTAACTTGCATATTATTTCATAACTTTGCAGACAATTAAACGAAACGAATATGAACAAGAAATCAATTATTACGATGATGCTCGCCCTCGTCACAATGGCGGGGCAGGCACAGACAAAGACAGCAACTGTCACTGGTTATTCACCCGCACTTAAAGACGGCACGTTGGTACTGGCCGGAACAGGCACTATTGGGAATGTTGTAGATACAGTCCAAGCTGGACGGTTCGCCTTCACTCTACCCGTAGAGGAACTCACCGAAGGTTTTCTCGGTTTAATGGGTGAAGGTTGTCCCAATTTTAATTTAACCCTCTTCCTACGTCCCGGTGTGACTGTGAAATTGACAGGCAATGACTGCTTCTACCCTTTATGGAAAGTGGAAAGCCCTTTGTCAGAACAGCAGACTCAGAGCCGTATAACGGAGTATTGCCGTGACGTGGTAACGGAATTAATGCAGATGGATTTGGATAAAAAGCCTTGGGAAGAGAGAGAAATCGTCGAAATGAAGTGGATGAAGCAACGAATGGACATCCTGCCCTCACTGCCTGTGGACGCAGCTACGATCCGTGCACTATGGGGCATATCCATGACGGCAAAGAACACTCCAAACTTCCCACACATGGAGCAGTTAAAGCAACTGGAAAAGAAAATTGTCGCACGGGCTCCTAAAGGATTTGAGGAGCAACTGGCAGAGATTCACAACTATGTCTATCCACCACGACTTTTGCAGGTGGGTGATGAAGCTATTGATGCCGAACTCCTTGATATGCAAGGACAGAAACACCATCTATTTGAAACCTTTTCCAATGACAAATACGTATTGCTCGACTTCTGGGGCATCGGTTGTGGTCCTTGCATGATGTCTGAGCCTGAGATGAGAGAGGTCTACGAGAAAATGAAGGATAAACTGGAAATCGTCGCTATCAATCAGAACAAACTATCTGAGTGGCAGAAGCATGAATTCAGCAAACGCATCGTTGGGAAAAACTGGAACAACGCCATGAAGGACATTAGTAGCCGATACTGTGATGTGGGTGCCATCCCTTATTATGTAATGATTTCGCCTGATAAGCGCATCGTCTGGAAGGCAGTGGGCTATCAGTCTGGATATTTCCTGGGTATGGCTGAAGCCCTCAATGGGCCTAAGCAGGACAACAGTTCCAATCTCCAGTTCGCCATCCGGAAAGTCGAAACCAAAGTTGATGGAACCACTATCAGTTTCCGCTATTATGGCCATAAGGATTACTGGTTCCGTATCGCCAAAGACTCCTATCTTAACGCTAATGGCAAGAAATACAAACTAACAACAGCCGATGGCATCAAACTCGATGAGAACAACTATACTCAGGTGAAAGCCTCCGAATCTACAAACGAGTTTTTAGGCAACACTTACTATATCGACTTCACACTTACCTTCGAACCGTTCGACACCATCCCCGCTACTTTCGACTTCATAGAGGGCGACGGCGATGGTGCTTTCGTCATCCGCGATGTTTCTATAGAATGACAAATTATGAAGAGGCAAACTATCATTACCATCCTCCTCGCTCTCGTCACAGTGGCGGGACTAGCCAAGACAAAGACAGCAGAAGTTAAAGCGGATTCTTTGCTGTTATTTGTACAGGCTGGCGACAGTTGCATGCGGCAGTATAACACCTTTGAGGCGCTGAAGTATTATCAAGAGGCGTATGCCATTGCAAAAAGCCGAAGTCAGCAGCAGGCTGTAGAACAGCATGACCTTCCTCTTGACAAGTTTGATGAACTGCCTGAGGAGAAACAGGATGAGATTATTGAGCATCTGAAGCAATCTGCTGAAAACAGTTCGATAGTGGACTGCATGGTTCAGATGAAACTCGCAAATTGCCATTATAAGCGTGGCAACTATCGCGAGACTGCCAATCTCCTGAAACTGGTACCTGAGGACAGCCTCTCCCACGATGCCTTCCGCCAGCTATGCTTCAGCTATCAGAAACAGGGCGACAACGACTCCTTTATCTACTGGGCCAGTCAGCTGAATTACCGTTATCCTATGGATGGCGAGATAGTTGCTAATCTCATACTCGCACATGTCAAAGCCCAACAACCGCAGAATGGTATTGTCCATGGACTAATATACAGCCAGAGGGATTCCACCAATATCCTCGTGAACAGGGCACTGGCCGATGCATGGTTCATCAATCGTGATTTTACAGCGGCCGCCAAGTTATACGATCGGCTGCTGGAGCAGGGTGACTCTACTTTCAACACCTTGTATTCCGCAGGTATGTGCTATGCTCAGATCGAAGACTTGGAACAAGCCTACCACTATCTACAGTTGGCTTTCCTGATGAGTGGCATGCAGCACTACGGCTGCGCCTACCGTCTTGGAGTGGTCTGCGTCGATACAAAGCGCTATCCCGAGGGGCTTGGCTATCTCGACCTTGCCAAACAACTCATGCGACCTGATACCACTATCATGAAGGCCATTACACTCTCGCAGGGCGAGGGCTACTATCTGACACAGCATTACGACGAGGCCGTCACAGCGTGGAAGGAACATCTCACCTATAACCCAACCTCCATCGCCACCTATTATAATATTGCGAATGCCTACGCCTATCTCCTCAAAGACGGCAAGCAGGCAGAATCATATTATCGCCAGTTCCTTGACCTCGCCCGCAAGGAGGAGAAACCGACGGATAAACTCAAGGAGATGATCAAGAGTGCCGAGGACATGATAAAGGATTTTGACTTGAATAGAAAACTATCACAACAAAATAATCAATGAACAAGAAAACCATCATCACTATCCTGCTCGCCCTCGTTGCAACGACGGGGCAGGCGCAAGTAAAATGCCACGTCGAAGGAACATTAGAGACCGACGTGTGGGGCGATGAAGTCATCATCTGCGAGGCAGGGACTGACCTGCGTGTGGTGGACGAGCCGCGCTTTCATGTAAAAGCCAAGGACGGGCACTTCACCTACGACATCGAGACCGACTTCCCAAGACTCTATGTGGTATTCTTTCTGAAGCAATACGAAACGAGTAGTTGGTTCGAGGGCAAGTTCATCGCCGAGAATTGCAACGTGAATGTCACGATGTATGAGGACAAACGGGTGCGTATCGTCAGCAACGGCGAGGAAGGACGCAAACATGCGGTGAAGGACAGCATTGAGGATGTGCGTTTCTGGAACCCCGTCGAGGAAATCGACAATAAGTTGGAGAACCCTGACCGCAGGGTGGAGTTCTACAAAGCAGACTTCATTTCCACTATTAGCAAAGCACGGTCTTTGAATGTGGATAGTCTGCCAGAGGCATACGTTGACTCTGTCCGTCAGGTCGTAAACCACTATATGCGACATGAGAGTGAACAGTTTACAGCACAAGGTTTGCAACTGAAACAACAGCGAGACAGCATTACCTCAGGTATTCGTCCGTTTCGCATAGCATACGCCGAAGAGCACCCCATGCTTTGGACGCTTTACGATGTACTTGATGCCATCCAAGCTCTCAAACATGCAGACAACTATGTGAACTTCGACAAGTCGCAGTTTGAGCCATATCTGACGCTCTATCACGACAAACTCATCAATTACTATCCAGGCCACCCCGTTCACGAACAGATTGCTACCACTGAGACGGCCTACCGCCTACAGCCTGGAAAGCCCTACATCGACTACATGGTGCGAAACACCGACGGCCATCTCGTTCCTATTTCCACCCTCACGAAAGGCAAGGTAGCCCTCATCGATCTTTGGGCATCGTGGTGCGGCCCCTGCCGTAGCCACAGCATTGCCATGATTCCTGTCTATGAGAAATACAAGGACAATGGCTTCACCGTCATTGCCATCGCCCGTGAACGTAATCGCCAAGCGATGGAAAATGCTGCGAAGAAGGACGGCTATCCTTGGCCGAGTCTGTTGGAACTGAACGACGAGAACGGTGTATGGCGCAAGAACGGAGCAGGTAATGCCGGTGGTGCCATGTACCTCATCGACCGCGACGGCACCATCCTCTCCACCTCCACAGATGCCGAGGAATTGGAATCGATTATCAAGAAAGCATTAAACATTGATTGAGACATAAAAATCATCGGAAAAGAAATTTGTGGGGATTGTCATATTTCGTCGAAATAAGTTTGTGGGGAATGTATTTTGGGGCACAATTAGTTGAAAGAGATTAAAGGAATATAGTTAAATTGAATTAAGAAAGTACGAAAAATCATACTTTTGGTTTTCCGAATTAGTTTTTCTTCGTATCTTTGCACCAAAAGTACGATAAATCATACGCTGATGGATATAGGAACAGTGATTAAGGAGCGCAGGGCATTGCTGGGAATCTCGCAACAAGACCTCTCGGATTACTCTGGAGTAGGCATCTCTACTGTCAAGGATTTGGAGCGTGGCGTGGGCAATCCGTCGCTCCAGACACTAC
Source organism: uncultured Prevotella sp. (assembly GCA_900320905.1). Lineage (GTDB taxonomy): Bacteria > Bacteroidota > Bacteroidia > Bacteroidales > Bacteroidaceae > Prevotella. The sequence goes on along the minus strand of ONTZ01000078.1, from coordinate 204 downwards.
AGAAGATACTGGATGTGGTGGGTATGGAAATGGTGTTGCAGGTAAAACAGACCGTTAAATAGCATAGAGGATGAGAAAAGTAGATGTGTATTACGGTGATGTCTTTGCCGGGCAGCTCGTTGAGTTGTCAAGGGGCAACTATGAGTTCACCTACGATGATGCTTTTCGTGCCGACGGCAGCACCCCTCCTGTGTCTGTCAACTT
>ONTZ01000045.1 GCA_900320905.1 uncultured Prevotella sp. | reverse complement strand
AAACGACTTACTCATCATATAACTCAACATTCGGAAGAAACTAATAATATTGCTCTTTCCCGCTCCGTTAGCACCTAACAATATGCTAACATCACCAAGTTTTAAAGTTATAGGATTATCAAAACCTATTGATTTGTATCCTTTAATAGTTACTTCCCTTAACTTACTTTTACTATATCTTTTTGCCATCAACGTATGGATTATGTTTTCTGAGTGCAAAATTAGCAAAATTTTATCTGATAATCGAATAATCTGCAAATTTTTCTACATTATTATATATTAGAGAGGTATATTGTCTGCACAACGACGCCCGCGAGGCTGAGGCCCAACTGGGAGAACTTCCACGACTTCCTGCTCGGTGAGGTTCGTTACCTCTCTGTCAAGAAGGCTTATCCCAACGAGGCCGAGGAACTCTTCGCCGAGGCACAGAAGATGGCTCAGATCCGCTACAAGTCTTACGTCCGCAAGACGCAGGAGGACTGGAGCAACGAGTAATCGCTACCGTTGGTGGGATTTATCGCTCGGCTCAGCCGCTTGCCTAAGCAAGAATCCCAACCATCATAATCAAAGGAGCATCCGAATTATCGGGTACTCCTTTTAATATATAATAAGGTAATGTAATACAACTAGCTATTATCAGGTCTTATGATGACGTGCCTGAAAACTCAGGCACATTTTCTAACCCTTGTGATGACCTCTCCTCCTGAATCGCAAAAGTTTCACCTCTCTTTTTCTTTAAGCCTCTTTTTTTGTGGATATCCTTTCTATTTCAAAAATAATTAGTATCTTTGCAGCGGAAACTAAAAAATTACAAAATGAATATGAAGAAATTTAGTTTATTTATGCTTGCCGCCAGCATGATTTTGGGCGGTGTCACAATGACCTCATGCACAGCCGACATCGAGGACAATCCAGTCATTCCAGAGCCAGAGCCAGAACCAGAGCCCGAGCCTGTCGTCAAGGAAATATTCGAGTTGGGTAAGCCCAACAACGACGACTATCGCTATCTGGATGAGTACAAGGCCCTCAAGGAGTACATCGATTTTGAGAAGTATCCCAACTTCAAACTTGGAGCGGGAACCACCGTCAACGAGTATCTCAACAAGCCTGTGTACAGGAACATGATCAACAAGAACTTCTCCGAGACAGTTGCTGGCAACGCCATGAAGATGGCCAGTTGTGTGGATAACAATGGCAACATGAATTTCAACACCGTCAGGAATTATGTGAACACCGCTACCGAAGCAGGACTCAGCGTCTATGGACATACCCTCGCATGGCACGCACAACAGCCCAAGGGCTGGCTGCTAAGGCTCATGGCCGATAAGCCCGACCCTAAAGGAGGTGAAGAGTACGTGGTGATTGCCAGCAAGGATTTCCGCACCCAAAAGAATGTCGGCTGGCACTCGGATGAGTCCACTTATGGATATAGCCTCTCCTACGACGCGACAAACGGTCTCAAGATCCATTGCACCAAGAAGAACACCAACTCATGGGATGTGCAGTTCCTGGCTATGGAGAATATCAATGCAGAAATTGGCAAGACCTACAAGGTGACGATGACGGTCAAGGGCACAAAGGATGGAAGGTTGCATAGTAAACTGGGCGACTGGGGCAACGGAGAATATCCCGATGTTCCCTTCACCACAGAGTGGCAGGATGTGACTGTTGAATACAAGGCCATCGTGGCGAACAACTTCTACATGCTTCAGTGTGGCGACTTCGTGGGTGACATCTTCGTCAAGAACATCAAGATCGAGGGTTTTGCAGGAAAGACTATTCCCCAGACCGCACAAGAGCGTCACGACACCCTCGTCTATGCGATGGACAAGTGGATCAAGGGTATGATGAATGCTTGTGGCGGCAAGGTGAAAGCATTCGACCTAGTCAACGAGGCCATCTCTGGTGGCGGTAACGACGGCCAGGGTAACTATGAACTGCAACACTCCGAAGGATATAAGAGTGGTACATGGGATGTCGGTGGCGACGCTTTCTATTGGCAGGATTACATGGGTGACCTTGAATACGTGCGTCAGGCCTGTCGTCTGGCACGCAAATACGGTCCTGAGGATATCAAACTCTTCATCAACGACTACAACCTGGAGTCCGACTGGGATGACAACAAAAAGGTGAAGAGTCTGGTCAACTGGATCAAGAAGTGGGAAGCCGATGGTGTAACCAAGATCGACGGTATCGGTACACAGATGCACATCAGTTGTTATGAAAATGCAAATATCCAGAATAATATCAAGAAGCACATCACCAAAATGTTCGAGGTGATTGCCAAGAGTGGAAAACTCTGTCGCGTCAGCGAGATGGATATGGGCTATGTCCGTGGATCCAACAGATGGGGTAGTTCCATCAAGACCAGTCAACTGACAGAAGCCGAGCATAAGAAGATGGCCGACTTCTACGAGTGGATAATTAAGGAATACCTCCGTATCATCCCACCAGCACAGCAGTGGGGCATCTGCCAGTGGTGCACTACCGATTCTCCGTCAAACAGCGGATGGCGTGGTGGCGAGCCCGTAGGCATCTGGGACCAGAACCTCTACCGCAAGCATGCCTATGCAGGTTTCGTGCGTGGACTGAGTACGAAGTGAACCCACCAACAAGAAGGTCGAAATTAAGTAAGATTATTCATATATTAATCAGTTAAGCAAATGAAGAAAGTCTATTTAGCAGCATTGCTCACCCTCTCTATGATGACAGCCAATGCACAAGAGCCTAATATTCCAAGGGGAATGTTTGGTGGTCCGCAGAACATCGATGTAAAGTTCGATGAGTACAAGGCAGCGCCTCAGGGTTTCGATCAGGAACGTGCAGGAATCGCAAAAGGTACTGTGAAACTCATTGAGTACCAGTCAGAATCAGTAGGCACAATCCGTAAAGCCAACGTCTATCTGCCACCAAAGTACGATGCGAAGAAAAAGTACAGCGTACTCTACCTGCTTCATGGCATTGGTGGCGACGAAAATGAATGGTACAAGGACGGTGGTAAGCCTGACGTCATTATGGACAATCTCTATGCCGACGGAAAGGTAGCCGATATGATTGTGGTCATGCCTAACGGACGTGCACAGAAGGATGACTCCCGTGCCGGAGGTATGGGCTCGTTCAGGGCATTCGGTGATTTCGACAAGGATCTCATCGGCAGCCTTATTCCTTACATTGAAAAGAACTTCAGCGTCTATACCGACAAAAACCACCGTGCTATCGCAGGTTTGTCAATGGGAGGTGGTCAGTCGCTCAACTTCGGACTTGGCCATATGGATGTTTTTGCATACGTAGGCGGTTTTTCTTCAGCGCCCAACACCATGCGTGCTGCACAACTTATTCCTGATGTAGATAAGGTGAAGAAGGAAAACAAACTCCTGTGGATGGTATGCGGTGGTGCAGACGGTCTGATGAACAACAGTGCACAACTCAAGGCCTTCTGCGACGAAAAGGGCATCCCCTGCACACTCATCAACTATCCTGACGAAGGTCATAACTTCGTTGTTTGGAAGTATGGTCTCTACAACTTCGCACAATTGATTTTCAAATAATTATTCATACGATCAGTTGGTATAAACGATGTGCGCGAGCCAACAAAAACAGAGGCGTTCCGATGGGGAACGCCTCTGTTTTTGTTGGCTTGGAATTGATTATTTCTTTTCTTCTTTCTTTTCATCAGTCTTCTTGTCATCGGCTTTCTTTTCATCCTTCTTAGCAGATGGCTTGTAACGCTTATTCAAACCGTTGATCACGTCCTGTGTGATATCGTACTTCTTGTCGGCAAAGAGAATGTTGTCGCCTGCTTTAGAGAGGATGATATCATACTTCTTGTCCTTGTTGTAGGCTTTCAGGAAATTCTGAAGAGAATCGCGCAGAGCCTCATTGAACTTAGCCGTCTCATTGGCCAGTTCCGACTCCAAACGGGCTTGTAGGGTCTGCAAGTCGTTCTGCTGACGCTGGATGGCATTCTGCACGGAGGCAGCCTGCTCACGGCTCTGGAAACCATTGTTGTTGAGTTTCTGCTGGAAATTATTGACAGCAGCCTGCAACTGGTTGCCCTTCTGAGTCAAGGTGTTACGGGCATTGTTGCTCTTCTTCTCAAGTGTCACGCTGTAATCCTTGGCAAAGGTGTACTGCGTCATCAGAGAGTCAACCTCAACATAAGCGATCTTCATACCAGAAGCCGAAGCCTCTCCTGCTGCGGGCTGCTCGTCCATTTTTGGAGCAGCATTGTTGCACGATACCATCATGGCTGCAATGGCGAGTGCACTGAAAATGTACTTTTTCATTCTATCTATTATTATTGATTAATTATTTCTTTCACTAACAGCATACCTACTCGATTGACGCATCTCACGATCCTGATCCATCACGCAATGGATACCGCGCTCTTTCATTGCTTCTGAATCATGAATATGCTGCGAAGAGAACTCACCATTCCTACGGAAAAGCACCTTTACGAGCAAAAATGCTACGCCAATAGCAATTATTAACGCGGATATGAGCAGAGTCTCAATCATTTTTTATATCTTTGCGGCTGCAAAGTTAAGCATTTTATGTGGAATACAATCAAAAAATACATTAATAATGAATAAAAACAACTTAAAACCCGCTGTTGTCTTCGCCGAATTTGCGAAGATTAACCAAATTCCGCGTCCTTCGAAGCGCGAGGAGAAGATGATTGAGTACTTGAAGAACTGGGGTGAGAGCCACGGACTGGACACGAAAGTGGACGAGACAGGCAACGTGATTATCCGCAAACCCGCCACCAAGGGTATGGAGAACCGCCAGACGGTGATTCTGCAGAGTCACATGGATATGGTGTGCGACAAACTGGTGGATGTGGAGTTCGACTTCGACAAGGATGCCATCAAGACCTATGTGGATGGTGAGTGGCTTACGGCTGAGGGAACGACCTTAGGTGCCGATGATGGTATCGGCTGTGCCATCGAACTGGCTATCCTGGCTTCCGACGATATCGAACACGGTCCCATCGAGTGCGTCTTTACCCGTGACGAAGAGACGGGCCTGACAGGTGCAGAAGGTATGAAGGCTGGCTTCATGACAGGCGACTACCTGATTAACCTCGACTCAGAGGATGAGGGAGAGATATTTGTCAGTTGTGCAGGCGGACGTAACACCCAGGCCAAGTTCACTTTCAAGCGCGAGACTGCCCCCGCAGGCTCATTCTTCATCAAGGGTTCGCTGAAAGGACTCGTGGGCGGGCACTCGGGTGATGATATCAACAAAAAGCGCGCCAACGCCATCAAACTTCTCGGCCGTTTTCTTTTCCAAGAGATGAAACGCTATGAGGGCATCGGACTGGCTCAGTTCCATAGTGGCAAACTGCACAATGCCATCCCTCGCGACGGTTATTTCGTGATAGCCGTTCCCAATGACCTCAAAGAAAACATCCGTGCCGACTGGAACATCTTCGCCTCTGAGGTAGAGGACGAATTCCATGTGACTGACACCCAGATGGTATGGAATATGGAGAGTACCGACGCAGAGCCTGTGATCGCTCCCACTGTTGCCAAGAATTTCGTTTGGGCCATACAGGCTGTAGATAATGGCATCTACGCTATCTGTCAGGACGAGGCTCTTGGCGGCATGGTGGAGACATCAAGCAACATCGCCAGCATCCACACCACAGACACAACCATTGACATTCTTAGCAGTCAGCGTTCCAACGTGATGTCGAACCTCGACAATATGTGTGCCACCATCCAGGCTGTCTTCGAACTGGCAGGTGCCGAAGCCAAGAGCAGCGACGGCTATCCCGCCTGGAAGATGAAGGCCGACTCGAAGTTGCAGGAGATCGTGGTCGCATCCTACAAAAAACTGTTTGGCAAGGATCCCATTGTGCGCGGCATCCATGCTGGTCTGGAATGCGGACTTTTCTCCGAGCGCTACCCCAACCTCGACATGGTGAGTTTCGGTCCAACCCTTCGCTTTGTTCATACACCCGACGAGCGACTCCACATCCCCACCGTACAGATGGTGTGGGATCATCTGCTGGATGTTCTGGCGAATATACCGACAAAGTGAATCGTCATGCGCGCGCGTAATATAATAATAGGTGGTTTGGTGCTGCTGCTCGCCTCGTGCGGGCAGCGGTACGAGGCCAAACGACTGGTCAAGACTTTTGTCAAAGAACATGCGACGGAGGAGATTGACATCAGCAGTTTTTCCGAACTCGACTCAACAAAGGTGATCAGCGACTCACTGCTGCAAGAGATGAGACAACGGGCACAGAAAGACACGCTCTTCAAGAATGTGGAACTGGGTTCGATTCCCCTATCGACTACACTTCTCTACATCCGTATGCGCTACGGAGCCGACAGCCTTAATCAGTCGCGCACCTTCTATTTCGATAAAGATTTGACGGGCATCATCGCCTTCAAATAGATACAAAAGATACAAACAATAAGGCTTCTGATTTCTCAGAAGCCTTATTTGTAGTCGATAGGGGAATCGAACCCCTATGCCAAGATTGAGAATCTTGTATCCTAACCATTAGATGAATCGACCATCCTGTTAGTTGCTCTCTCAGAGAAATCCCCCAGGTTGCGGAAGGAGGGGGATTCGAACCCCCGGTACGGGAACCCGTACGGCAGTTTAGCAAACTGCTGGTTTCAGCCACTCACCCATCCTTCCAAAAGGAGGTCTTGTGCTTCAACCGTGGGGTTATCTCCTTGATTGCGGGTGCAAAGGTACTACATTTTTCTGAATCCTCCAAATCTTTCTGCAACTTTTTTCGAAAAAAGTTACTTGAAAATGGGCTTGAAAGCATTTGATGGTGTTAACACCTATCAAATTCCTTTTTATTTGACGCTCTCAATGCGGAGTTTGAGCAGACCGGCTGGAACGCGCACCTCTACGACATCCCCCACCCTCTTATTGAGCAGGGCCTGCGCGATGGGCGACTTGATGGATATCTTTCCTTCTCGCAGATTGGCCTCGTGCGGACTGGCAATCGTATAGGTCATTTTGGCGTTGTTTGCCAGATTAGTCATCTCCACCTGACTGAGCAACTGCACACTGCCGTTACCCAGACGCGACATATCGATAACCCGTGCATTGGCCAAGACTCTTTGCTTGAAACGGATTCTACCAAGCAACCGCGACTGTTCACGCTTGGCTGCATGATACTCGAAGTTTTCGCTGAGGTCGCCTTTGTCGCGAGCCTCAGCGATTGCTTCTCGTACCTGGGGAAGTTCCACACTCTCCAACTGATGCAGTTCGGCTACAAGTTTGTCGTAGCCCTCTTGTGACATGTATTCAAATGCCATCGCTTAGAGATTCAAGTCTTTCTTCAAGGCTTCGATCTTCGCATCGGCAGCCTTAGAGCAGGACTCGTAGTCGGCAGCACCCTTGAAGGAAGGATCCTTGACCTCGGTGTAGAACTTAATCTTCGGCTCCGTGCCAGAGGGACGGACACTGACCTTTGTGCCATCCTCGCAGAACCACTGGAGCACGTTGCTGGTATCCGGCATATTGAGTTTCGTCACATTGCCTTGGGCATCCTTGGCCTCCAAAGTCTTGTAGTCCTTCCAAACGCATACCTTCGATCCACCCAATGACTTCGGCGGGTTCTCACGGAAGTTGGTCATCATCTGCTTGATCTCGTCGGCACCAGTCTTACCCGGACGTACCACGTTGACAGTAACCTCCTTCGAAAAACCGTACTCCTTATAGATATTCATCAGCAGGTCGTAGAGGGTCATACCATTGTCGCGGGCCCAGGCTGCAATCTCACAAATGAGACAGATGGAGGCTGGGGAGTCCTTGTCGCGTACCTTATCAAACGGCAGGAAGCCGAACGACTCCTCACCACCACCGATATACTTCTTCTTGCCCTCATTGATGCGGATTTCGTTGGCAATCCACTTGAAGCCCGTGTAGCAGTCCATGTACTCCACACCGTTCTTCTTGGCAATCTCAGCGATAACCTCTGTAGTCACGATGGTCTTCACCATGAACTCATTACCCTTCAACTGACCAAGTTTCTTCTTGTTGGCGATGATGTACCACGAGAACATCATAGCGGTCTGGTTACCATTCAGTATCTCCCACTCGCCCTTCGGGTTGCGACAGACAATAGCCAAGCGGTCAGCATCTGGATCGGAAGCAATCACCAGGTCGGCATTCAACTTCGTGCCGAGTTTCATACCCAGTGTCATAGCCTCGGCATTCTCAGGATTCGGGCTGATGACGGTGGGGAAGTTACCATCGACAACCATCTGCTCGGGTACCACGTGGATATTCTGGAAGCCCCAAGAGCGCAGAGCCATCGGAACAATCACACGACCAGTACCATGCATAGGCGAATAGACGATGTTGAGGTCCTTCTGACGCATGATAACATCCTGGTCCACCATTGCCTCCTTGACTGCCTGGACATAATCCCAGTCCATCTCTCCACCGATGATGTCGATGAGATCCTTATTACCTTCGAATTTCACATCCTGAATCTTCACCTTGTTCACCTCATCGATGATCCCCTTGTCGTGGGGAGCCAGCACCTGTGCACCATCGTCCCAATAAGCCTTATAGCCATTATACTCACGAGGATTGTGAGAAGCGGTGACATTGACACCGGCCTGACAACCGAGTTGACGGATGGCAAATGAGATCTCCGGTGTGGGACGGAGGCTCTCGAAGAGATAGACCTTGATGCCGTTGGCCGAGAAGATATCAGCCACAGTCTCAGCAAACATACGTCCGTTGTTACGACAGTCGTGTCCTACCACCACCGCAGGCTGCATTCCGGGAAAGGCCTTATTGATATAGTTGGCGAATCCCTGAGTAGCCATACCCACGATGTACTTGTTCATACGGTTTGTGCCGGCACCCATAATACCACGCAGACCACCTGTACCAAACTCCAAATTCTGATAGAAAGCATCGATAAGAGCAGTCTTATCGGGGTTGTCAAGCATAGCCTGAACTTCCTTACGTGTCTCCTCATCAAAGGCCGGAGAGAGCCATTCTTTTGCAATTGCCTCGCACTGGGCAATCAACTGAGCATTTTCTGCCATAGTCCTTACGTTTTTATTTGTTTTAGATTGAACAATATTCTATCCCACAAAATTACAAATAAATCCGTAATTATAAAGAAAAACAGGCGAAAAGTCATTTCGATTTATATTATCTTAACTTTTCACTTCTCACTTTTCACTTTTCACTTCTCACTTTTCACTTCTTTAGTATTTTATCTATCTCATCAAACTGTTTTCCCATATTCAGATTGAAATAGACACGATAGAGTGCAGGGCCCCATTTCAGTTTCTCCGCAGGAGCCAGCGCACGGTATTTCTCCATATAGGGCAAGGCTTTCTGGTACATATCCCTTAACTGCTTCTTATGTCGCTGGGGATCCATACGCAAGGCGATATTCAGATAGGCAGAACCACCGTTATAGTATGCATCAGCATGCTTATCGTTGAGTGTCAACAATTTGTTGGTAATGGTCAGACTCTCGGCATAGCGCTCCAACTGCATCAACACATTCGACTTGGCATAGAGATACAGTTCATTGAGCGAGTCAGCGTCCAATGCAATGTCGACGATTTCGAGTGCTTTACCGTATTGTCCTGTCTGCGTATAGAAATCCATCAGACGGGGAAAGAAATAATTCGACGTAGGATACTCCATAAATCCTTTTTGGAGCGTGGCAATATACATGGAGTCGTCTTTCAGGGTCTTCCACGACTCAGCTATATATTGGAAAGTCATGTCACGCTTCGAGGAGTCTCGGAGCGCCAGTTTCCTGTGGCGGAGCGCCAGCAAGGGGTCATTCATTCTGTACCCGCAATAGCAGGCCCAGTAGGCGGTTTCCTCCATACGTGAATCTTCAGCAAAGATGGGATCATAGCCTGTGAAGAGAGGCTGACGGGTACAGTCAAGGTAGGTCTCGAAAAAATCATAGGCTTTCTGAAAATCGCTCTTCCTGACATGATAAGCGCCACCATAAAAGAGGTTCGGCCTGTAATTAATCATATCTCGTGCCACGTCTTTTCGGAGTTCGGGATCTACCCTACCCTTCTTATCTGGCTTCATGTCGAGGGAATCCAAGCAAAAGGCGATTGAAAACATACGGCGCACCAACGAGAAGAACTGCGCTGTATCTTGTTGTTTGTGCGTATAGAGCCGCTCATTGGCCTGCTCATACTGTTTCTGCACGCTCTGAAGCCATATCTCGTAGATGCGCTTGTTGTCCTGGTTGGCAGAATCTTTCAGCAAGTCAGTCATCAACCGTTCCGCCTTGTCGAAATTCTTGCCGCTTTTCAGATATGTACGAGCCTCGCCTATCTGTTTCCGTTGGGCGGAAACAGATGCCGTCAAAAAAAAGATGCAACAAAACACGATAACCAGCCGGCTGACAAACATTTTCACCTTAATTATATGTATTGCGGGACAAAGGTACGAAAAAATCCCCAAAGGGTCTGAGTCCTTTGGGGATAATTAACATATTCTTGACTGAAAGACAATCTTTATTCCAGAGTGGCAGCCTTATCGGCAAGGCCAAGTTGTGTGTAGATATTATGCAACAGATACTTCCACTTCACAGTGCCCTGATCAGGATCCAACTGCTGGCACTTCTCGAAGTCTACCTGAGCCTTACTGAGCATATCCTTGAATTTCGTCTCGTTCTCAGGTGTCAGACGACCAGTACGTGCGTCAGCATTAGCCTCATTGAATTCCACCGCAATATTATACTTACAGACGGCACGATAGTAAGCGAACTGCACGTAGTTAGGTTGTGTCTCAGGAATAAGATTCCACTGTTCAACGGCCTCTGCATACTTCTTTTGGTTCTGGAGCAGGAAAGCCTTGTAGATGTGAGGGAGCACAGAGTTAGGATACTTGGCCAAATGTTCCTCGCCAATCTTCATGACGGCATCCTCCTGACTGTTGAGAATCATAGCGTCACACATATAAGAATAAACCTTCTCGTTCTCAGGATACTGAGCATACAGATCCTTCATGTCGTTGATGAACTTCAAAGAGTCTTCTTTTGTGGAACGATTCTTACCCATCGTGTAGAGAAGGAGGTCAATACTGAAATCACGAACCTGCTGAATGGTATCTTTCGCACCAATCTTCAGGAGTTCGATGGCACGTCCTGTCTTTTCCAACTGCATGGCAGCACGACCTGCATAGTAAGCAGCAATACCGCGATTAGGATCATTCTTAACAGTAGGAATCACACTGAAGAGAGGTGATTCGGCAGCCTTCAAATAAGCATCGAGGCAAGTGAAGGCATCCTCGTTCTTGCTGTCCTCGGCGAAGGTACAGCCGTTATCATACAAGCCCTTGAAGACCATCACCAGGCGATCCTGATTCTTCTTCTGGAAAGCAGGCTTCACCTGTCCCTTAGCATTGGGAAGAATATCATATTTGTCGCACTCAGCAGCATTGTTAAGAGCAGCGATACCAGCCTTAATCATACCCTCTGTGTCTACTGCCTCGTTCTTCTGCAACATCTGATTGGTGGTCTTGATGTCGTCTTCCTTCTTATACTTTGCATAAGCAAGGTCAACCAGTTTGTTGTAAGCCTTTGCCTTCTCCTGATCGTTGGCGAGTTGACTCAGTCCACTCTTCAACAGGGCCTCAGCCTCTGCATAGTCCTTTGCTTTGAGGATAGCCTTCAAAGCATCACTGTCACCGGCAAATGCGGTAGCGCTGGCTACCATGAACATTGCCATCATCATAAACTTTTTCATAAGCCTTTTAAAAATTGGTTTGATTTGTTATTATTCATTGTTATCATTATCTGTTTCGAAAGCAGCATCGACACTTGTGTCGGCGGGCAGTTCTTCATTCAGCACCTCTGCTTCCTCTACATCTTCTTCCTGACTCGACGTCACCTTGCACACACTGGCGATGGTGTCGTTCTTCTTCGTGAGATTGATCAGGCGCACACCCTGGGTGTTACGGCCCATCACACGGACATCGGCCACCTTCAGGCGGATAAGGATGCCGCTCTTGTTGATAATCATGAGGTCGTTCTCATCAGTGACCACCTTGATAGCCACCAGACGCCCCGTCTTCTCTGTGATGGCGAGCGTCTTCACGCCTTTCGCACCACGCAGCGTCTTACGGTAATCCTCTACCTCCGAGCGCTTGCCGTAGCCGTTTTCAGAAACCACCATGATGGTCTCCACGTTGGGATCATTGACGCAGACCATACCAACCACCTCGTCGTCGCCACCGTCGAGACGCATACCGATAACACCGGTAGCCACACGCCCCATCGTACGGACATCGTTCTCATCGAAGCGGACAGCACGACCGTTCCGGTTAGCCAGCAACAGTTCGTTGTGCCCATTGGTCAGACGAACGCCAACCACCTCGTCGCCCTCATTGACATTGATGGCGATGACACCGGCAGCACGTACGTTCTTATAGGCATCGAGACGGGTCTTCTTGATAATACCCTGCTTGGTGGCGAATACCACATAGTGCGACTGCAGGAACTCCTCATCATTGAAGTTCTTGATGCGTAACACGGCGTTGATGGAATCATCCGGCTCGATATTGAGCATATTCTGGATGGCACGGCCCTTCGAGTTCTTGTCGCCCTCAGGAATCTCGTAGCACTTCTGCCAGTAGCAACGTCCCTTCTGTGTAAAGAATAATAAGGTGTTGTGCATCGTGGCGGGATAGATATACTCCGTAAAGTCATTGTCACGGTGACGGGCAGCCTTGGCACCAACACCTCCTCTACCCTGTTCGTGGAACTCATCGAGATTGGTGCGCTTGATGTAACCCATGTGCGAAATAGTGATGACCACAGGATCATCGGGATAGAAGTCCTCAGCATTAAACTCATGGTCGAAGGGGATAATCTCCGTACGACGCTCATCACCATACTTCTCTTTCACCTCCAACAGGTCGTTCTTCATCACTTCCTTACAACGCTCGGGGTTGTCGAGGATCTCCTGCAAGTCGGCGATGAGTTTCTGCAAGTCGTCAAACTCCTGATGGAGTTGATCCACACGCAGACCTGTCAACTGTGCCAGGCGCATATCGACGATTGCCTTCGACTGCAACTCATCAAGTTCGAAGCGAGCCTCCAGGTTACGCTGGGCATCTGTCGGGGTCTTACTATTTCTAATAATGTGTACCACCTCGTCGATATTGTTGACGGCGATGATCAAGCCTTCGAGGATATGGGCCCTCTCCTGAGCCTTACGCAGGTCGTACTTGGTGCGACGGATGGTCACATCATGACGATGCTCCACGAAATACTTGACGCACTCCTTCAAGTTCAGCAGACGGGGACGACCCTTCACAAGTGCGATATTATTGACAGAGAACGAACTCTGCAAGGCTGTCATCTTGAAGAGTTTGTTGAGCAGCACATTGGCATTGGCATCACGCTTCACATCCACGACGATACGCATACCCTGACGACCTGACTCATCGTTGACATTAGCCACACCCTCAATCTTATGCTGGTTGGCGAGGTCGGCAATATAGGCCACAAGGTCAGCCTTGTTCACACCGTAGGGGATTTCCGTGACCACGATCTTGTCGTGGGTCTCACCACTCTCTATCTCAGCCTTGGCACGCATCACAATACGGCCACGACCTGTCTCGTAGGCATCCCTCACCCCCTGCAGGCCATAGATATAGGCTCCTGTCGGGAAGTCGGGACCCGGGATGTACTGCATCAGACCGTCTGTGTCGATATCGGGATTGTCGATATAGGCACAGCAACCGTCAATCACCTCACTTAGGTTGTGGGTAGGCATATTGGTAGCCATACCGACGGCAATACCGTTACCACCATTCACCAACAGGTTAGGCACCTTGGTAGGCATCACTGTAGGCTCTTGGAGAGAGTCGTCGAAGTTATTGGCCATATCAACGGTCTCCTTGTCGAGATCGTCCATAATGTGCTCACCCATCTTAGAGAGACGGCACTCGGTATAACGCATGGCTGCGGGCGAGTCACCGTCCACAGAACCGAAGTTACCCTGTCCGTCAACGAGGGTGTAACGCATATTCCACTCCTGGGCCATGCGGACGAGGGCACCATAGACGGAACTGTCGCCGTGGGGATGGTACTTACCGAGCACCTCACCGACGACACGCGCACATTTCTTATAAGGTTGTGTCGAGACGTTGTTAATATTCATCATACCGTATAAGATACGGCGGTGTACTGGCTTGAAGCCGTCGCGCACATCAGGAAGGGCACGTGCCACAATGACTGACATAGAGTAGTCAATGTAACTGGATTTCATCTCTTCCTCGATGTTAATCTTAATAATTCTGTCGTTGTCGAAATTCTGATCCATTATTCTAATTTTTATCTCTTCTTATTTTCGTAATTTTGCGTTTAAGGCACTTTTCAGCCCCTCTGACGCGTTTTTAACCGTGCAAAGGTAGACATTTTTTCCGTACCCACCAAACCTTTTAAGTATATTTAGCGGAAACTTTAACGAATGTTTGGCACGTTGTTTGCAGAATTATTAGTAACTTTGCAGAAAATAATAAATAGTTAATTATCAAATAAGAAATTGAATGTCCAGCCAGTTTTCACCTAAGGTATCTGAAATACTTGCCTACTCCCGTGAGGAGGCTGCAAGATTGGCCAGTCGATCAGTAGGTCCGGAGCATCTGCTTCTGGGGCTACTGAGGATGAAGGAAAGTCCGGTGATCGATGTGTTCCACCGACTGAACCTGAATCTACAATCCATCAAGACGGAATTGGAGAATAAAGTACGCGAAGATGAGTTGGGGATGCCGATCTACACCCATGAACTGGTACTCAACGAAAAAGCGAACAACATTCTGAAACTCGCTGTACTTGAGGCACGTATACAGAGATCAGCCAATGTCAACGAACAGCACCTGTTGCTCGCCATCCTACATGATGCCGTGAACAATGGTGCCAAACAAGTATTAGAATTAAACAGTATGAATTATGAGGATGTACAGGCGTTGCTCAACGCCCCCAAAACCAATAGTATCACCAATGGCATAGGCCTGCCCGAGGAAGACGAGGAGGAATTCGAGGAGACGGGTGCCTCTGGAAAAGTCAGGAAATCCGGAACTTCCAGTTCCACCACCGCACAGGCTCAGAAGCCTGCCTCGAAGACACCCGTACTCGACACTTTCGGCACAGACCTGACGCAGGCAGCCCTCGACGGGAAACTGGATCCCTGCGTGGGTCGTGAGAAAGAGATACAGCGCGTCATAGAGATACTGGGTCGTCGCAAGAAGAATAACCCTATCTTAATTGGCGAACCCGGTGTGGGCAAGAGTGCCATTGTGGAGGGACTGGCCCAGCAGATTGCCAGTCACCACACCTCTCCCATGCTCTTCGACAAACGTATCTACACCCTCGATATGACGGGTGTGGTGGCTGGCACGAAGTATCGCGGACAGTTTGAGGAGCGCCTGAAGGCCCTGATGAAGGAGATAGAGCAGAACCCCGATGTCATCGTGTTTATCGATGAGATACATACCATCATCGGTGCTGGTTCCACACCTGGCAGCATGGACGCCGCCAACATCATGAAACCTGCTCTGGCACGTGGCACCATGCAGTGTATCGGCGCCACAACCCTCGACGAATACCGTAACTCCGTGGAGAAGGACGGTGCTCTGGAACGCCGTTTCCAGAAGGTACAGGTAGAGCCCACCACACAGGAAGAGACTTTGCAGATACTGCGTAACATCAAGGATCGCTACGAGCATCACCACCACGTCACCTATACCGACGAGGCTCTCGTGGCATGTGTCAAATTGACAGACCGCTATGTGACAGACCGTTTTATGCCTGATAAGGCCATTGACGCAATGGACGAAACGGGTTCCCGTGTTCATCTCTCCAATGCCCAGATCCCGCCTGAAATTCTTGAATTAGAGAAAGAGATTGCTCACGTGAAGGAGCGCAAGAACGCAGCCGTCAAGAGCCAGGACTTCGAGTTGGCAGCAGGCTACCGTGACCGTCAGACGCAACTGGAGAGCAGTTTGAAGGAACAGAACCAGAAATGGCAGAGCGGTGAGAATGAGGAGCGTCAGGTGGTGGATGCCGAACAGGTAGCCAATGTGGTGTCGATGATGACAGGGGTACCCGTTCAGCGGATGGCCGAACAGGAGGGTGTTCGTCTGAAAGGCATGATGGATGAGTTGAAAGGAGCCGTCATCGGTCAGGATAAGGCGATTGAGAAGATGGTAAAGGCCATCCAGCGCAACCGCGTGGGACTGAAAGAGCCCAACCATCCCATCGGTGTGTTCATGTTCCTCGGCCCTACGGGTGTCGGTAAGACTTATCTGGCCAAGAAACTGGCAGAGTTTATGTTCGGCAGCAGCGACGCTCTCATCCGGATTGACATGAGCGAATATACGGAGAGTTTCAACACTTCACGACTCATCGGTGCACCTCCGGGCTATGTGGGATACGAGGAAGGCGGACAGTTGACAGAACGTGTGCGCCGTCACCCCTACTCCATCGTCCTGCTCGACGAGATTGAGAAGGCACACGCCAATGTCTATAACTTGCTGTTACAGGTGCTCGACGAAGGACGCCTCACCGATGGCAACGGACGATTTGTGGATTTCCGCAACACCGTCATCATTATGACCTCGAATGCAGGTACACGCCAATTGAAGGACTTCGGAAGGGGCGTAGGTTTCAGTGCTTCCGGCAATGCTGGTCTCGCCCTCAACGAACAGGATAAGGAACATGCCCGCAACATCGTACAGAAGGCGCTCTCGAAGCAGTTCTCGCCAGAGTTCCTGAACCGTCTCGACGAGATCATCACCTTCGACCAACTCGACATGGAGGCCATCAAGCAGATCATCGACATCGAACTGAAAGGACTGTACCAGCGTATCGAACAGATAGGCTATCATATCGACCTGTCGGAAGAGGCCAAGGCGTTTGTCGCCTCCAAGGGCTACGATGTGCAGTTTGGTGCCCGTCCGCTGAAACGCGCCATCCAGAACTATATCGAGGATGGCATCAGCGACCTGATCGTCAACGGCAACCTCGAACCTGGTGCCACCATTCACATCACCAAGTCCGCCGACAAAGAGGAATTAGCGTTCGGATAAATACATTTTAACCGTAAGAATAATTATTTTTATCCCAAAAATTTGGCCATAACAGAAAATATGCTTACCTTTGCGCCATGAAACATGAAGGAAGCATATCTAATATGGTGACCTCCGAAATCGTGGCCACACTTGGTGAACGTTTCAAGGACTATCGCATCGCTTGTGACATGACACAGAAAGAAGTGTCAGACAAGTCGGGCGTCAGCGTCATCACTATCAGAAAGTTTGAGAACGGACAGTTGTATAACTTGACACTGGCAACCTTTATCGCCCTTTTGAAGGCCATTGACTTCACACAGGGATTGGACGAGGTGTTACCTGAGATTCCTGTATCACCTTACGAACTACTGAAGATTCAACAAGGAAAACGTAAAAGAGTAAGGCATGCGAAGTAATATCGTCAAAGTGATGCTCTGGGGCCAGGAAGTGGGAAGCCTCTACTGGGACGAACGCCGGAAAAGAGCGGTTTTCAACTACCATCCCGACTTCATCAAGGCAGGGCTGGATATCGCGCCATTGTCGGCATCCATCAAGGATCCACGCAATCGCCTGCCCATCTATGGACTGGCTAACGATGACATCTTCTATGGACTGCCTGCTTTTATATCAGACTCACTGCCCGGACGCTGGGGCAATGCCGTCTTTGATGCTTGGGCAGCAGAAAACAATGTGAGTGCGTCAGAGATTACTTCTGTTGACAAGTTGTCGTTTATCGGCAAAAGAAGTATGGGGGCACTGGAGTTTGAACCTGCACAGGCATTCGACGAACAGCGCAGTTATCAGTTGGCTGAACTCTATAAGAAAGCATTAGAGATACTGCATGGCAGAGAAGAAGTGACGGTGGCAGGTCAGGACTTGACACTGAGCGCTCTTTATGAGGTAGGCACATCGGCTGGCGGCAATCACTCAAAGGCAGTCATTGCCATCAACAAGGAAACTGGTGATGTGCGGTCTGGCCAGGTCATGCTCCCAGAAGGCTACAAATACTATCTGCTGAAATTTGCCGAGACACGACACTACCCGTTGACAACAATTGAGATGGCCTACTATGATATGGCCACGATGGCTGGTATACACATGATGCCCTCAGAACTAATTGAGATAGGCGGTGAAAGCCACTTTCTGACAGAACGCTATGACCGAAGGAACGGAGAGAAAGTACATACGGTGTCGCTGGCAGGCATGATGCCTGATGCTACATCCTACGAACAACTGATGGAAGTATGTCTGAAACTGCAACTGCCTTATAAGGAACGAGAGGAGGTATATCGCCGGGCTGTGTTTAACATGCTGACCACCAACGTAGATGCCCACATACGTAACTTTGAGTTTATGCTTGAGAAAGGACAGACCGACTGGCACATCTCACCGGCCTACGACCTGACATTCTCATGCTTTAACCCACACAACAAACTGGACGAGTACCACTATCTGAGTATGAATGGCAAGCGGACGGGTGTCAACCATGATGACATGTTGGCTTTTGCACGAAGATATATGATCGACAATCCCAACGCCATCATCAAGCAATGTGTGGATGCTGTGATGGAATTTAGAGCCATTGCCGCCAAATATGGTGTGAGCGAACATTGGCTGGATGTCGTGGAGCGTCACTTCGCAGAGATGACACCCGACCTGCTGTCGGGCCTGCAAGGGTATAAGCCCCATGTGTTCAGTTATGTGCTGGAGAATGGCGTGCATGTGGAGGATGCCCAGTGGCAAGAGATGGGCAACGGGGCATTCCGTCTGACGGCACGGATCAAAGGTGTGGAGTATCGCGCCACCGTTAGTCCCAAGTCACCCACCGGCAAACGCATCGCCGATTGTGGCGGCATCAAGATGAGCGAAGAGTCCCTGCGTCAATTTGTCAATGACCTGCTCCTGCCGAAAATAACATTCGTCTAACTATTTTTTTTACTACAATTTGTCTTAGTGCGTATATTGCCCACCGTGCAATATGTTGCCCCAGATTCAGGGCAAACCATTTTGAAAGTTCATTTATATGCTCCAAATCTGGGACAGACTTATGCACACCGGGCATAAATATGCCCTGAATCAGAGGCATGTTTCTGCACCCTGTGCATAGATATGCCCCGAATCTAAGGCAAGTTTTTGCACTCTGGGCATAGGTGCGTCCCAGATTCCGGGCTGGTTTTTCAAGTTTTTGGATGGTCTGTTTCGGATTGGGGACCTATCATTTTGACCTGCAAAAAGTCAGCCTCAAATCTGGGAGAGAATATTCCGACCTCGGAAAATCGTGTCCCAATTCTGGGTGAAGAAACGCCGCCCCCGGAGAAATATGCCTTGAATCTAAGGCAAGAAATACTGACTTCGGGAAATTATCCCTCAAATCTAAGGCAAGGTATTTCGACCCCAGAAAAGTCTGAACCAGTTTTTGGGTGAAGAAATCCCGACCACAGGAAAACATGCCTCAATTCTGGGGCAAGACATTCCGACCCCGGGAAATTATCCCTCGAATCTAAGGCAAGATATACCGACCCCAGAATATCTTCTCCCAGTTTATAGGCAAGATTTTACGGTTTAAGAATGGCCTGCCTCCACAACACAGGAACGATGTACATGAGGGTCATGATATATGTTGGCCTGTTTTGGACAAAAACTATTTATCAGTCAAGTATTACGATCTTTCCGCCTCCTGG
>ONTZ01000102.1 GCA_900320905.1 uncultured Prevotella sp. | reverse complement strand
CAGCGTATCGCCTGCCTTTACAAGGTCACCCTCTTTCACACGGAGTTCAAGGATACGACCGGGCACCTTACCCGACACACGGTATTCCTCGACTTCCATCTCACCCTGTATCACTTCGGGGTCACGGCCCAAGGCTAGGAAACCGATGAGCGCCACGATTGCTACTACTGCTGCGAATCCTGCCACAGCCAGCAGGATATTGTTATGCTGTTCTTTTGCTTTGTCTGCCATAATCTTATTTTTTTTATCGTTATTACGTTATTTCGTTATTACGCTGTTTTTTATTGAAGTGTGCCGAGGGCTTTCTGCAGTTCCATCTCCGAGAGTTTCACTCCGATTTCAGCGTCAATCTTCTGCGTCTGAGCCTGTTGCCAGGCGGTCTGCGCCTCCATAACGGTGGTGAACGAGGCTGTTCCCTCCTTGAAAGCGAGGTTGGCCATGCGCAGGTTCTCGTTGGCATTGGCTACGTTAGATTGTGCCATCGTGAGTTTCTTCTGGGCTTCGTTCACCTTGAAGTTGCTCTGGTTCACCTGCAGTTCAATCAGTTCGCGGGCCTCTTCCATTTCCAGGTTGGCTATGGTCGTGGCTCCCTTCGAGGCACGCACCTTGTGCTTTACGTCACCCCAGTTCCAGACGGGTACGCGTACCAGCA
This sequence comes from uncultured Prevotella sp., assembly GCA_900320905.1. Taxonomy (GTDB): domain Bacteria; phylum Bacteroidota; class Bacteroidia; order Bacteroidales; family Bacteroidaceae; genus Prevotella. The sequence continues at coordinate 3,558 of ONTZ01000102.1, read as the reverse complement.
CGCCCACGTTCCAGAAACCGCCGAACTTCTTCTCGAAACCGTTGAACGTATTGGGGTTCGAAACGGCATAGCCGCCCGTCACCAGCACCTGCGGCAGATTACCTGCCTTCAGCATGTTTGTTGTCTGTTTGGTGAGGTCCACCGTGTTCTGCAGCACTTTCAGTTCCGGTCTGTTCTGCATGGCAAGACTCGGTCCGGCAGCATATCCTTCAGTTTCCACGTTTAATCCTTCAACTTCTTCATCGGCCAGCGTGATGTTCTCATTTACCGGCAGTCCGCAGAGTTGGCAGAGCAGCATCTTCGACAGGGCCAGTCCGTCGGTGACTTGCGTGAGTGTGGTCGATCATTTTCTGCACGTCGCTCTTCAGTTTTTTCACCAGCGACACGTAACTTTCTGCCAGTTTCTGCTTCTGGCGCAATGACACCACCTGCCAATAGGCCTGGTCTATATTATATAAGGTGCCCTGGCGTTTCATCTCCAGCGAGTTGGCAGCCATCTCCACGTTGATGTCGGCAATCTTATTGGCTGCCGTGATGGCTCCACCCATAAACACGGGCTGCGTCACCGTCACCGCACCAGCAAACATATTATGTGTGTCGGTACGCATGGCGTTCACCAGTCCGGCACCGGCCTGATCAAGTGCTCCTGTAAACTGCGAAACGCCCTGGGCTAACTGAGCCTGAGCCGCTGCCGGCAGTTGCGATGCAATCGAACCGATGGTACCCGTCAGACTGGCAGCCGCATTCGTGCCGAGATTGTTCAGAGCATCTTTCTTGTCATCGCTGAGCATCGAGATTTCCTTACTCATCCATACATAGCCGCCTAAGGCGCTCACGTGGGGCAGATACTTCGTGCGCGCTGATTTCTGCAGGTTGGCATTCACATCCTGCTTCACCTTTGCCACGCTCATCTGCTTGTTGTTCCGCAGTGCCATCGCCCTGCAACTGTCGAGCGTCAACAGTCGTTGGGCCTCGCCATTCATTGGCAACAGCACAACCGCCAGCAATAACATGGCGGCTTTGGGGCTTACACCGCTTCCCGTCTTGCGGGAATGTTTAAATGTCTCTTTCATTACTTATGATTGTATTGTTTTAGAATTCATATCCGAGATTCAGGAAGAAGTAAGGCTTCTTGGTACGGTTGCTATAGCCGAGTGAGGCACCGAGAGGACCGAACATTGTGTTGTAATAATAGGCAGCCTGAACACCAAGAATCGTTCGATTATCCAAAAGATCCTTGACCTTGTCTGAATGTTGGGCACCGGCCACACGGAGCAGTACGTAATTGTTCTGCCCGATGCGTTGCTGTGCTTGAAGCTGGGCGGCCACGAACTGATGGCCTACATACTCCATATTACCGATGCCGGCAAATGGCATCTGCTGCTCCACATAGTGGCCGAACCAATTGCCGCCGATGGTATTGCCGAAGTTAGGTGGAACAATCGTGCCGAAGAGTAAACGACCATAGAACATCGGCTGAAGGGTGAAGCGGTTACCCATGGTAAACGACATTTGCCAGTTGGCTTTAACTTCGCTCATGCCCGGCTTATCATCAAGCTTCGCAAAGTTATCGGTCAGATAGGAATATTCGGCACTGAAACGAGCACCACGGGTCGGAAAATACCAGTTATCCTCACTATTGTAGTTCACACGTGCATGGTAGCTGTAGAAATGCTCATTCTCGAGGACCGTCTGTATCGCCGTCTCCGTACCGAGCTTGTTGCGGTAGTGCATGTAGTCCCAGCGCAACCCGTACTGGATATTGAAATGACGCAGATCATGGTTGATGGGTATGATCTCTGCCTGGAACTGGTTGTACCGGATGTTGTAGTCGCGCTCGCCTTCGAAATAGATATCCACATCGTTGCGGCGGAAGGAATAGGTAAGGGTTGGACGGGTAATACTGCGCGGATGAACGGTCAGCTCGCCGCGGGCCATCAACCGCTTGCCTAAGCGCAACGTGATGTCTGTGCTGACCGGGATAGCTGTTTTCAGGGGGATATCAAGCCCCACCTGAACGGCTGCATGTTCTTCCGTGTCGTAACGGAAACCTGTATGCAGCTGTACCGATTTGCGGTTGCCTGCCGAGAGAATGACACGTACACCTTCATCATTGGGAAGGAGTCGGCATTCTGCCGTCTGATAGAATAGATCCACGCGCATCGACGTGGTAATTTTCTGCTCCAGTTTGGCATCGATGCTGTCCGTCCTGTCAAGATTGAATTTCTGTCTCAGGAACCGTTCTGCCTGAGGTGTCATGTTCTCGAATGTATATCCAGTCACATGCTGTTTCTCGGTCATAACTCTCGGACGCAACGGTTGCAAGATAACGGGACGGAACGAATCATCGATACCGATGCGTTGCTTCAGGGCTATGATGTCGTTCCAACGGCGCATGGCAAGTTCCTCACCGCGACGGATGAGCGTGTCGATGGCAGCCTGCGAGAAGCTGGCCGAACCATAGCCCTTCGTGTCCACTTGCAGGTGCAAGTCGGTGATGGCTAGGTTTTCATCGTATTTGTTCTTACAGTTCACGTCCACGATCTGACTGATGATGCTCATGGTGCCGCTCATGTCTTCGGCCACCTTCGGCGCACCCTGCACGGTGACACCGATGATGACCTCGGCCCCCATCTCGCGGGCGATATCGGCTGGATAGTTATTCTTCAGACCTCCATCTACGAGCACCTTGTCACCGATTCTGACAGGTGAAAATGCGGCAGGGATGGCCATTGAGGCGCGCATGGCCTGCGGCAATCGCCCGCTATGGAAAACCACCTCGCTATTGTCGATGACATTTGTAGCCACACAAGCAAAGGGTATGCGCAAGTCGTGGGTGAAGTCGAGCGAGTCGGTATAGCCTGTGCAAAGCTGCTGGAACAGTTCTGCCAGGTTCTTTCCCTTGATGAAACCGCCTGCCTGCAAATCGCGTTTTCCGATAGTCAGGCCTGTAGTGAAGAAATAGGTATTCTGCTTTCGTCGGTCGTTGAGACTTTGATTGCTTAAGTCTTCCTTGTCGGTGATGACATAGCTCCAATCCTGCACACGCACCATCGAGTCGAGGGCATTGGCATTGTGAGGGCATTGGCATTGTAGCCGATGGCATAGAGACCGCCTATGATGCTTCCCATCGAGGTACCAGTGACGATATCCACGGGAATGCCTGCCTTTTCCAACACCTTTAACACACCAATGTGTGCCATACCTTTTGCACCGCCACCGCTAAGCACCACTGCTACTTTCTTTCTTTCACAGCGTGCACTGTCTTGCTGTGCATACATCGTGCTGCAAAAGGTAAGAACGGCAGTAAGCAGCCAGAGTCTTGTCTTTGTCATATAATTCAGGTTTTGCTTTGTTAAAAGAATTCTTTATCAATCGGCTTAAAGATTAGCCAAGTATTATTTTTCAGTTGCAAATATAAGGAAAAAATGGTACATCTTTCCTGAATGTGCCATTTTTCATATCAAAAAAATGGTTTGCTGATACTTAAATTGCTGATATGGCGTATTTTATTTATAGGATTTCTTTTTTCCCCCTTCTTTCTAGGATGTGCAGGGA
>ONTZ01000082.1 GCA_900320905.1 uncultured Prevotella sp. | reverse complement strand
CTGGGACTGGATAGACCACCAGACAGGCAAGTCCTTCAAACTGAATGCCGATGACATGTCCCAAATTCAGGATATGGTTGCAGAGACATTGGAGATGGAGAGAGGCAAGCGCAAGGAAGAGACGGGTGCCGAACATCTGGAACGAAAAGACTTCATCTTGGCTAATCAGAGAAAGCAGAGTGCTGAACTTGACAACGAGATTGCCGAGAAACGGGATAGACTGAATACAGAGAACGGCAATGCCATCGTTTCTGGAGTGGCCAACCTTTTCGGTAAGGGCAAGTATGCTGATATGGAGAAAGAAAATAAGCGCCTGAAAGAGGAACTGCCAAAGCAAAGAGCAGCCATGCAGCGTCAATATCAAAAGGCTTTAGATGCTGAACGGAACCACCAGACCAAGCAACTTGCAGAGAAGGACAAGCAAATTGAGGATCTGCAGGGCAAGTATAAGGGTGAGGTATTCCGCCATCAGCAGGATAATCAAGAGAAAGACAGGATTATCCGTCTAAAGGACAGCATCATCAATGATTATCGCGAACGGCTTGGTCATTATCTGTCAACCCTTTCAGAACTGCTAAGAGGTGCTGTCAAGGCTGTTATTGACTATGTTCAGTCCGGCTACCGTAGTTTTACCTATCGCCAGGAGTGTGATGTCAAACGCTACATGAATAGCCAACCCGACAAGGATGAAGCAGCAGACACTGTGCTTAAAACCTCGCTTCCCTTCTTGAAATCTGATGAGTATGAGCGAGTAAAAGGACAGCTTTCTTACATTGCACAGGACATGAAGGAAGAACGACAGCAAAGCAGGAGTCGTGGATTCCATATGTAATACTCCAGCCAAAACAAACTAGTAGGTAACTCAATAAAAAGCATAGCAACAGATTGTCCTGCTACTATGCTTTTATTGTTGTTACGCAGTTTATTTCATGCTTTCCAACAACCGGGCGAGATTATCGAGGTCGCGGGCATCAATTTTCAGGTCAAGCAAATCACCGTCACGGTTAAACAATTTATACGTTGGGAAAGCGTGAACACCAAGATGGCGCTCGATGGCGGCCTGCTGCTCTGGGGGCAGATTGTAGTGAGCTACATTCGGGCCACTCACATTATACTCCTTGATGACGTTCTCCCACGCCGTCTGCGGGCTTTTGTTGGCCAGATAGAGATACTGGATATCATAGTCCTTCAGACGGGCGTATTCCTCGGTAGAGTGACTCAGTGCTTCTTTGCAGGGGCCGCACCACGTGCCCCAGATATCTAGAAGCACGAACTTGCCCTTGTAAGGTTCGAGAATCTTCTTCAGCAACGCCTCACCCTCTGTGAGGTCTGCAAGGTTGTCGGACGATTTCAGTACTAGTTTGTCGAACTCGCGGTTCTCGATGGCGAGGTAGTAGCCGTTGGTCTTCTCTATCCGCTCGATGCCGATAGGATTAGTAATCAGCGCCTTCAGCGTGTCAATAACCATCGGTGATACAGAGGTATGCGTTTCGTCGATAATGCCATAAACCAACTTCGAGAGCCAGATATCCCTGATTATTTGGTCTACACCTAAAGAGTCAAGTGCAAAGGCCTCTTGCTTCATTCGTTTAATGAGATCAATTCCGCGTAGTACTTTCTGACCTTTCGGACCATTGAGAATCTTGTTAATCTCTTGAATCATCTCGTCATTGTCGGCGTTCAATTTGTCAGCCACCTTCTGTCTTTCTCCCTCAGGTGCAGCTGCAACTTTGGCATTAGCATCGATTATCCAGTTATTCCATCGGTTGAGCAGGTCCAGTTCTTCATCGTTCGAGGCTAATGTATGGAAGTAATCAGAATATTTCCAATTCACATTCCACGTCCGGTTGCGCATAATATGGTCGAGATAGTCGTCCATGAAACTAGAGAAGTCACGATAGAGTGTATAGGGTTTGATGGCTTTCTGCCAGCATTCCTCGCTCACATAGTCCAAATATTCCTTCGGCAGTTCGTATCTCGGCATTGCGTATCGGCCCTGCATTAAAGACTCGCCCTGAGTCGTCTGATAGTAGCCCCTCACATAGTCGATGTATCGCTGCGAGAGGTTCGGATGCTGAGCGAGAGTCTCTTCGAGACTGGCTGTAGCGGCGGCACGGCTGCTATCGGTCTTTGCCTTGAATGCCATCGCATCTACCTTGCCCCGTTGGTCTCTTGCGATTTGCTCTGAAGGCCAGGCGTGGGGATAGGCCATGAGTTCGTTCTGCACTCTGACATCGTTACCCATCCAGAGCCTGTGTCCCGTCATGCAGTCAATCAAAAGGAAGTAGGTCTTGCCAGGCTCCAACACGGAACTCAGGCGAAAACGCCCCCAGTCGATGAACACCTCCGACGAATTGAGTAGTGGCATCTTTAGGGTAAAGCGACCCAGAGAGTCCATCTTAGCGTAATTGTCCTTTTCCTCAGCTTCGAGGATATCCTTGAAAGTCACTTCAAAGTCATCTTGCTTCCAAGCCTCCTGGGGCATATCCTTCAGCCAGCCGATGATTGTCACGCTGTCGTTCGTATTATAGCCGTTGTCCACAAAGCCCTTACGGGTATCCTTTATCGGATAGTCAGGCAGGGTGGTGCCTATTATAGGACTGCAGGCAATGGCCTTGTCCTTGCCGATGGTAATCTGGCGCAGCCCCTTCTTCAGTTTATCCACCTTGATAGCAGTACCATCGTTGAGCGTCATGGTATAGACATCTTTTTTCTCCGTCTGGTTGACAATGTCCCACACCTTATTATTATAAATAACGTGCTGCTTGGTGAAGCCTATCAGCCAGTCGCCCGTAGCCTCGTTGCGCCAGTAGGTATTGGCAAGACCTGCGGGCTGCGTCACTGCCTCGTGAACGTTAGCAGAAATCCACATACCTGGCTGTTCTACTCTGATCATATAGGTATTGGCGGGGATTGGTTCGAAGAGTAGGGAAAAGTCCACTTTACAGTCTGCGGGGATGGTATAGGGTTCATTTAGAGTGATAACGGTTGCCCCCTTCACGGCATAATCCTTCCCGTCAGCTTGCAGCGTGGGATTGGTGGCGATAGGGCCTGACTGCCCCGCTGCCTGAGGCAGTTCAAAACGAAGGAACACCTCCGTTCGGTCATCGTAAATGGCTACTTTCGTGACTTTGACGAGGGGTGAGTTGACATAGCCCGTAACAACATTCTCCCAAACTTTTGTCTGCGCCAGCCCCGTCATTGCAACGAGGGCGAAAAGGATTGTGATGATGGTTTGCTTGTTCATTTTTATCTCGTTTTATTTCAGTTTCTCTTTTAGCCGCTCTAGTTCGTACTCAAAGTTGTGGTAGCCACCGATGCTGAGGTCTTCGCGGACACGGCGGCAGTCGGGCGTGATGGTCTCGTAGTGCGGGATGCCGTTGAACTGGAACAGCTCTTGTAGGCGGGTGAAGTCGGCGTTGGTGAGGCAGATGGTCTCTTCATTGGCCAGCCACTCGGCCACGTATTTCTTATAGGCGTCGCTGCCCTCCTTGGTGCGCTCTCCGGCAATGAAGATGAGTTTCACGTCGTCGCGCTTGGCTATCTCGGCGCGAAGTTCCTTGCTTTCTTGGATGGCAGCACGGCAGGGGCCGCACGTCATGCCCCAGAAGTCGATGACGAGGAACTTGCCGGGGTACTTGGCAACGAGATTGCGAATCAATTCTGCCTCGGGCGTGGATGGCAGTGGGGTGGCGAGGTCTTTCTGCGACAAGCGGCGGTCGCGGAACTGCTCGGCTTTCTGACGGATGTAGGGGTTTTTGATGGCGTCGAGGTAGAGCGGCCACATTTTGGTGAGCGTAGGCCAATTGTCAAAGTTTTCCTTTTTCTGTGCCTCAGTTATGTTCGTGTCGGCGAGCATTTTTTGTAAGCTGCCTCCTTCCTCGCGCCATGTGTCGAACTCGGATGTCATGTCCTTGTAGACGCACATCTGGGCCAGCAGGTTGTCGTGGTCGGTGACCATGAATTCGCGCAGGGCGGCGAGGCCGTTGACAAGTTTCTTTGTGAAGTTCTCTACGTTGATTATCATGCCACCATGCTCGCTGAGTAGTCCCTTGAACTGGCCTTCGCGGACGGGTTTGGCATACTGGATGCGGTTCTGCAGGAAGTCGTAACTGCTGCTGGCGAAAAGCAGCGGATTGTCATAGTCAATGCGGCGCATGGGCTCGTAAGTCTTGCTGTCGAGATATTTGTTCCACTCCGCGCTGTCGAGAATCTCGGTGTGCCAAACGCTGTCGCGCTTCTCGTGCTTTACCAGGCCATTAGCCAGCCGCTCGATGCAGCCGATGTAGTCCATGCCGAAGTGAGCCTGAATGTCGGCCAGTGCCAACTGCACTTCCATTGGCGTGTAGTCCTCGCTGCGGCTGACTGATTGCAGTTTGGCCATCAAGCGTTTCCAGACCTTGTCGGCCACCTCGTTGGCATCGTCAAACTTGCCCTCGAACTTCCACAGCGGACTCAAGGCATCCGCGAATTTGTCTGACGTGCGGAGCCATCGCTCCACGTCGCGGCTGCTGCCGTCGTTGTAGACGCATTCGTAGCGACCGAACGAAGCCTTGCGCACGGTGACGTCGATGGTCTCGCCGGGACGGGCGAAAAATCGGATGGCATTGAAGCGCACCTTCGAACCGTCAGCAATGAACGAATTGTGCACGGGGTAGCTCGCGAGGAATTTCTTGCAGAACGTGCCGTCGTCGGCGATGTCGAGCACCAGCACCGTGCTGCCCTTCTCGAAGACGTCGGTGTAGTAGCACGCCATCGACGTGAAGCCGAACTGCTCGGCATCGTAGTCCTCGATGCGTCCCTTGATGGTAATCGTGTCGGTCTTGAACCAGTCGGCAGGGACCGCCCACGGGTTCGCCTCGCTGATTTCCTGCATCGTCGGCGCGTTCATGACCTGTATCTTGTCGTAGACGAACGACACGCCCTTCTTCACGGCGATAATCACCACGACGGCGATGAGGATTCTGATGATGGTTTTCTTGTTCATTGTTTGTTTCTTATTTGTCTTTACCTTTTATTATATATACGCCGTAATCGTGGAAATATGACGCTGCGGGGCGTTAAACTTTCCTAATACACTGAGCATAAAGCCATAATTGTCAGATAAGTTTCGTCCACGCTATAACGTGAACGCTCACCTTATCCATTCTCTGACAATTATTCCTTGAAACTTCCTACATTTCGAGGTCTTTGAATGAAATAGCGAACGCCATTTCTCTTGTCCACAATGTCTTTGGGTATCGCACTAATGCGAAATCCAGCGACAAAGGTACGAAAATATTAGAGAAATAAGATACAAATAAGGAGTTTTTTACGCTTTGCGAACAAAAATCGAGGATTTTGCGAACAAAATGCAGATACCAGAGCCTTCAGGAGGTATGCACAATGTTCCATTAAATATCATTTTGTTCGCAAATTGTTCGCAAAAAGAGAAATCAGCAACCTTCGATTGCTCGTAAGTTGCTGATTTTCAGTGTGGACCAGCCAGGGCTTGAACCTGGGACCTCCAGATTATGAGTCATATTTACGGATTTTGCATGAAATGCCATGTTAGTGCAATAGCCTGTAAATAAAAGGATTATTTCTTTTGGCATTTGCAGAAAATTGTGTAATTTTGCAGCAGTTTTCGCTCACGAATTTCACCTGAATTTCACGGAGCATGTTTCAAAACCCTTATAAATAGGAGGTTTATTATGAAAAAAGAAAAGATGAATTTCACCTATGAAGTGAAATTGGGAACGAGAAAGTATAGCAG
>ONTZ01000041.1 GCA_900320905.1 uncultured Prevotella sp. | reverse complement strand
CCTCGTTGAGCTTCGAGAGCTCGATTTTCGTCTTCACAAAGGTCATCGGGCAGTGTTCCTTCGTGATGTCCAATACTTTTGTTGCCATAATTGTCGGTTTAAATAATTATGAATTATGCATTAGATGAACAGCGTTTGTCCACCATCGGATAGTTTCAGGAACGATGCCACGCCGAGCACATCCTTTACCTCAGGAATGAAGTCCTCTTTCTTCAGGCCCAGCACGTGCATTGCCATCTCGCAGGCGTACATGTTAATACCTAATGCCTTGGCGGCCTCTACCAGCTCTTCGAGTGTTGCCACGTTATTCTTCTTCATCAGATAGCGGAAGATCTTCGGTCCTGCGCCAAGGAAGTTGAATCGCGTGGTGGGTGTCACCTTCAGACCACCCATCATGAATCCGAAGATCTTGGTGAGCCAGTTGCCGCCAGTGAAGCTTCGTCCTTGCTTCTGCTTGATGGCGTCGAGCCCCCAGAACGTGAAGAAGATGTTTACCTCGTAGCCTACTGCTGCCGCGCCCGTACCTAATGTAAATACTGCCGTCAACTTGTCGAAATCGCCACTGAAGGCAATGATGCTCAGTTTCTTCTGCTCTGCCATAGTCGTCATCCTTCGTGGTTAAACAGTTGTGTACTCAGGTATCGTTCACCTCGTCATCCTTCGTGGTTAAACAGTTGTGTACTCAGGTATCGTTCACCCGTATCGGGCAACAGCACAACGATGTTCTTCCCCTCATTCTCAGGGCGACGTGCCAGTTTTATGGCAGCGGCGGCAGCAGCACCGCTGGAGACACCCGTCAGAATGCCGTCGCGCAGGGCCAGCAGCCGTCCTATGGCAAAGGCCTCGTCGTCCTTGATGCGCAGCAGTTCGTCATATACATTCGTATCGAGCACTTTCGGCTGGAATCCTGCACCGATACCCTGAATCTTATGCGGTCCCGGACGCTCGCCCGAGAGTACTGACGACGTGTAAGGCTCTACACCCACAATCTTCACTTTGGGGTTATGCTGCTTTAGCGTCTGCCCCACGCCTGTAATCGTACCACCCGTACCGATGCCGGCTACGAAGAAGTCCACCTTCCCGTCTGTGTCACGGATGATTTCCTCGGCGGTTGTCCGGCGGTGAACCTCTGGGTTGGCAGGGTTCTCAAACTGTTGCGGGATATAGGCGTTGCCAATCTCCTCTGCCAGTTCCTTTGCCTTGCGGATAGATCCGGCCATGCCCTCGTGTGCGGGCGTTAATACTAAGGTGGCACCCAGCGACTTCAGCAGCATACGCCGCTCTACCGACATAGCATCAGGCATCGTCAGGATCAGCCGATAGCCTCGGATGGCGGCGATGTAGGCCAATCCGATACCCGTGTTTCCGCTCGTCGGCTCGATAATCGTCGTCTTCGCATCTATCAGTCCTTTGCGCTCAGCCCGTTCTATCATAGCCAGTGCTGTGCGGTCCTTCACAGAGCGTAGCGGGTTCAAGTACTCCAGCTTCGCTATTACGCGAGCATTCAGTTTCAGTTCAGCCTCCGTTCCCGAAAGCTCCACCAGCGGCGTGTTGCCGATTAAGTCTATCAGACTCTTTGCAATCTGTCCCATAAGAATTTAAATTTTTTGTCGGTTTAAAACTTTGTTGCAAAGTTAGCGGGTTTTTCCCATTCCCACAATAACTATATTATGGCATTTTGCATACCTAATAATAGGTATATGAATTACCTACCATTTGGGATTGCAGCATTCATGAAAACAGCGTAACTTTGCACCGTGATTTTACAGCAGCCGGATATGGTCAGCGTGCAGGTGAACGAGGAGTTTGCCGAGCGCGAGGACTGGGAAACAATCCAGCTGAAAGAGGGCGACAAAGTGGATTTCTTATACTTCATGGGAGGAGGCACTTTTAAGTGAAAAGTGAAGAGTGAAAAGTGAAAAATTTGCTACCGCTTAAAGTGAAGAGTTATGATAGATTTTTCTGAAGAACAGATACAGCGATACTCGCGACATATCTTGTTGCAGGATGTGGGCGTCGAGGGACAAGAGAAGATAATGAACGCACGCGTGCTCGTGGTGGGTGCCGGTGGCTTGGGGGCTCCCGTGAGCCTCTATCTGGCGGCAGCTGGCATCGGACGCATCGGCATCGTGGATGCGGATGTGGTGGATCTGAGCAACTTGCAGCGACAGGTCATCCACTTTACCAAGGACGTGGGTGTGCCAAAAGTAAAGAGTGCCGAGGAGAAGATCAAGGCCATCAACCCCGATGTGCAGGTGGATACCTACTACGAGTTCCTCGACTCGTCGAATGCGCTGGACATCATTAAGGAATACGACTTCATTGTGGACGGTACCGACAACTTCCCCGTGAAGTTCCTCATCAATGATGCTTGCGTGATGGCAGGCAAACCGTTCTCGCATGGTGGCATTCTGCGCTTCAACGGACAGACCTTTACCCATCTGCCAGGCACAGCCTGTTATCGTTGCTTCTTTAAGGAGCCGCCTCCCGTTGGAGCCGTACCAACCTGTTCGCAGGCAGGCGTACTGGGTGCCATTGCAGGTATGCTGGGTACCATTCAGGCTGCCGAGACACTGAAGTACTTTACGGGTATCGGCGAGTTGCTGACCAACCGTCTGCTGACCTTCGATGCCAAGACCATGCAGTTCCGTACCATCAACGTGAAGCAGCGTCCGTCGTGTGCCATCTGTGGCGAACATCCCACCATCGACCATCTGATTGATTACGAACAGCCCGCATGCGACCTCAAACAGCATTAAAATGAAGATTCCACAGAACATCATAGATGAACTGATAGCCCAGGCTGAGAAGGATGCACCGGATGAGTCGTGCGGTTATCTCTTGGGGACGGACGACAACGTTACCGAGAACTACTGGATGGAGAACATTGACCACTCGTCGGAGCATTTCTCCTTTGCACCGAAGGACCAGTTTGCCGCCCTGCGCTATGCCCGCGAGCACGGCCTGAAGATCCTCGCCAACTGGCACTCGCACCCAGCATCCCCCTCGCGCCCTTCACAGGAAGACCTGCGTCTGGCCAACGACCCTACCATCCGCTACGCCATCCTCTCGCTGCTCGACGGAGAACCGAAACTCAACTCCTTCAAGATTCTGAACAGCGAGGTGGTGGATAAAGAGATACACCTCTAAACCGGTTTACCCGCGATGCGTCCACCAGGACATTTGTCGGTTAAAGTTCCTGTGCGCGGCGCATCGCTTTCTCAGACAAATTATCAATAAAATATAAGTATTATGGCAAAGATTGCAAAACAGCTGACAGAGCTCATCGGCAAAACTCCACTTCTTGAGCTCAACAAATACTCACAGGAAAAGGGTCTTGAGACCCCAGTGATAGCCAAAGTAGAGTTTTTCAATCCCGGCGGCAGCGTGAAGGACCGTATCGCACTGGCGATGATTGAGGATGCCGAGCAGAAGGGCATCCTGAAGCCCGGTGCCACCATCATCGAGCCCACCAGCGGAAATACAGGCGTGGGACTGGCACTGGTATCAGCCGTCAAGGGCTACCGTCTTATCCTTACCATGCCCGAGACCATGAGCGTGGAGCGTCGTAACCTCGTGAAGGCCTACGGTGCCGAGGTGCGCCTCACCTCTGGCAAGGACGGCATGCCAGGTGCCATCCGCGCTGCCGAGGAACTACGCAACAGCATCCCCGGAGCCGTCATCCTGCAGCAGTTCGAAAACGCAGCCAACCCCGCCAAGCACTATGCCACCACGGGTCCTGAAATCTGGGCTGACACCGACGGCAAGGTTGACATCTTCGTCGCAGGTGTAGGCACCGGCGGCACCATCAGCGGTGCAGGCAAGTACCTGAAGGAGCAGAACCCCAACGTGAAGATCATCGCCGTGGAGCCAAAGTCCTCACCGGTCTTAAACGGCGGCCAGAGCGGTCCTCACAAGATTCAGGGCATCGGTGCCGGCTTCGTGCCCAAGACCTACGATGCCGACGTCATCGACGAGGTGTTCGATGTTGAGAACGATTCCGCCATCCGTGCAGGTCGCGAGGTGGCCCAGTCAGAAGGTCTGCTGGTAGGCATCTCTTCAGGCGCCGCCCTCTATGCCGCCATCGAGGTCGCCAAGCGTCCTGAGAACAAGGGCAAGAAGATTGTGGTGCTGCTGCCCGACACTGGCGAGCGCTACCTCTCCACCGTGCTCTACGCCTTCGACGAGTATCCTCTCTAACAGCCATCAACCATCAAAATATATAAATAGCCATTTGGAGGGTGTATCACAATGATACGCCCTCTTTTCGTATATAGCCATAAATGGGTATAGACATCGCAAAGGTTTGCCATGCAGAATACTCTCCTTATGGGATTGTGGGTGTCGGCAGGAATTGCGACCTTTGCAGCCAGAAAATCAAACAGGTAATTATGTATATCATTCCAGAGAGTCTGACAGCAGACATTCAGTACAATCAACGGCTCATAGAGCAGTTTAAACAGGGTGAAATAAGTGGCGCACAGTTGAAGTCGAACCGTGTGCCAATGGGTATCTACGAACAGCGAGAGGACGGTCACTATATGCTGCGCATCCGCTGTACGGGCGGACTCATTACGCCTCGACAGCTGCGGCGTGTGGCGGAAGTCGGTGCAAAGGTGAACTGCTCGCATATCCATATTACAACCCGTCAGGAGGTACAAATTCACAATGTTAATATAGATGATGCCACACCAGCCCTTCTGTTATTAAAAGAGGAAGGTCTGGCCACGCAGGGCGGTGGTGGAAATACCGTTCGCAACATGCTGGTCAACGAATGGGGCGGCATCAGCGACCGTCAGACGTTCGACCCTTATCCATACGCCATCGGGCTGACGACGCGACTGATTGCTGAGAAGGATTCCTGGTCGATGCCCCGCAAGTTGAAGATAGCGTTCGACATGAATGAGGAGGATGCCAACTTCTCGTTAGTGGCTGATTTAGGTCTGATTCCTGTCATTCAGGACGGTAAACGTGGTTTTAAGGTGTTTTTGGGCGGTTCGGTGGCCAGCAATCCCCACAAGGGCTGGCAGGTGTTCGACTTCCTGCCAGAGAAGGACCTGTTCCGTGCCGCCAAGGCTGCCAAGAACTTCTTTAACCTGAATGGCAACAGAAAAAACAGGCATAAGGCGCGCATACGTTACATCTTTTATAAGAACGGCGAGGAGGAAACCAAGCGACTGTACTTCGAGGAATATAACAAACTCGCCCAAGATGCGTCGCTCGACTTCGAGCCTGCCGTGCTGCCATTCGAATATAAGACGCCGTCGTTTGCGCCGGTCAAAGATGATAGCGATGATTTCATCAAGTGGAAAGAGCGTTACGCTAAGCATCAGACCATCGGCGAGGGGGTTTCTGTCGTCATCCCCTTCCTACATGGAAATGCCTCACCTGAGGTGTTTGGAAAGATAGCCGATTTCCTGGAGCCATTCGGCAACGACGTCATCCGCTTCACGCCCCGCCAGAACATGCAGCTCCGTAACATCCCCGAGGCGTATCTGCCTAATGTCTATCAGTTCTTCCGTGGGCTGGGCCTGACGCTTGACCTCCCTGTCATCCTCAACAACCTGACCTCTTGCACAGGTGCCGACACTTGCCGTCTGGGCATCTGTCTGCCCAAGGGTCTGGTCAAGGGTATTCGCCGCAAACTGGAGAAGAGCGGGCTGGATCTTGACCAGCTGCCCGACCTGAAGATCAATATCAATGGCTGCTCAAATTCCTGCGCACAGAATGCCTGGTCTGACCTGGGCTTCAGTGGACGCATCGGCCGAGTGGAAGACCATCCCTATCCCGCCTATACTGTCTGGGCACGCGTCAACGGAAAGACGGAACTGGCAGAGTCTTTAGGCTATTTGGCAGCCAAGGACATCCCGTCGTTCGTTGTTGACTACTTAGGGCACTACCTACAGGTGAAAGACCAGTATGAGAGCTACGACGCGTTTGTGCGCACCGAGGGCACGAAGGTCATCAAGGAGACCATCGCCCGGTATAAGGAGGTGCCGTCGTTCGACGAGGACAAGAACTATTTCTTTGACTGGGGAGCCGACGAGGTGTTCTCGCTGACCAGTCACGGTCAGGCAGAATGTTCGGCAGGTCTGTTCGACATCATTGAACTTGACCAGGCAACCATCAAGGAGAAACAGGCAGCGTTGACTCAGCCTGGTGCCGATGAAGAGAAACTGTTGCGCGACATCGTCTTCTCGGCTTCGCGGATGCTGCTTGTTACTCGCGGTGCCGATCCGAGGACTGACGACGACGTGTATGCCAACTTTGAAGAACTGTTTATCGGTGCAGGCATCGTGACGGCTGATTTCAAGGCTGTTGTGGAGAAAGCCCGTCACGGCGAACCGTTGTCGCAAGACAAAAAGCAGGTAGAGGCTCTGGCTGCCAAGGTTAATGAGCTGTATGCCAACATGGATGATTCCTTGCAGTTTAAGACGGTAACAGCAGCAGCCCCGCAGCCTGCCGAGCAGTCCCAGACAGAGGGCAGTAGCAGTCAGGCTGATGTGAAGAGAGACTTCAGGGGAGTGGCTTGCCCGATGAATTTCGTCAAGACGAAGATAGCGCTGACGGGCTTGCAGAGCGGACAACTGCTGGAAATCCTGCTGGACGACGGACAGCCTATTCAGAACGTCCCGGGAAGCGTCAGGCAAGAGGGTCACGAAGTGCTCTCTACGGAGAAAGTCGGCAACTACTGGAAAGTACTGATTAAAAAGGTAAAAAAGTAAAAAGGTATAAAGGTAAGAAATAGAATGGAGTTCCTGCCCATCAACATACGCATCAGCGACGCACGAATCCTCATTGTCGGCGGTGGCCGGGTGGCTACGCACAAGGCATCGATACTCAGTCGGTACACGGAGCGCGTCACTGTCGTTGCCCCAGAGGTGAGCGACGGCATCAAGGCCCTGCCGTTCCGTTGGGAGGAACGTGACTTTACGGAAACCGACCTGGACGGCGTGACGCTGTTGTTCGTATGTACGGGCGACCACCCACTGAACCACTATATTCATTCGCTGGCCCGACAGCGTGGCATACTTACGAGCGTATGCGACTCACCCGCAGAATGTGACTTCACCTCACCCGCCATCTATCGTGACGGCAATCTGACGGTGAGCGTTGCGTCAGACGGGAAGGATGTCCGTCGAAGCATCAGGATAAGAGACAGAATAAAAGAAGCCATAGAACATGATAGCATACAAATCGATTAATCAACAGAATACGTCGTTGGAAGCCCGCGAGGCTTATTTCCAGGGATTGCACGTAGAGCGGGGTGCCGTGCTGCTCCAGACCTGCAACCGTGTAGAACTGTACTATGGCGACGGTGATGTGCCCGACGACGTAGCCCGCCATCTGTTTCGTGTAACGGCAGGACTGGAATCGGCTCTGATTGGTGAACGGGCTGTTCAGGGGCAGGTAAAGGACAGTTACCAGCAGGCTCAGCTCCAGTATCGGCTGACAGCCGAGATGCACAAACTCTTCAGCTGCGCTCTGGAGGTAGGCAAGCGTGTCCGTACAGAAACGGAGATTTCGCAAGGCGCTGTCAGCCACTCTCTGGCTGCCATTGAAATCCTGCAGCAGGAACAGGTTGACCTGAGCCAAAGCCGTATCACGATTGTCGGTGTCAACAAACTGACGTCGGACATCCTGAAATTCCTGAAAAACAAAGGGGCACGGATGGTGTTCCTCGCCAACCGCAGTCAGATGAAGGCTCACCAGCTGGCCGATCCGCTGGGCATTAGCGTCTTCGAACTACATGACAAGCAACGGTTTCTTGCTGATACTGACATCCTCATCAGTGCCACCTCTGCCCCTCATGCGGTGATTGACGCTACGGATATTCCTGCCGGCAAGAAGCTGTTGGCCATCGACCTGGCTTTCCCACGAGATATCGACCCCAGTATAGGCCGTCTGCCAAACGTAAGGCTTTATAACCTCAGCGACGTGGAGCGACGTGTCCGTGAAAACATCTCTGTGCGCAAGAGTGAAGTGGTGCGGGCAGAGGCGATTATTGAAGAAGAAATAGCCGAGCTACAGGACATCCTGCGCCGGCGCAGACAATATCTGAAGCGAGCGGTATGAGTATTCGGGTCATAGCACGACAGAGCCGCCTCTCACAGCTGCAAGTGCAGGAGGTAATGGCACGTTTTCCAGACGTAGATTATCGGCTGGAGACGCTGTCGTCGTATGGTGACCGTCACCAGCAGATCTCATTGCTCAATGGCGAAGCACCCGCCGATATGTTCACCCGCGAACTGGACGAGGCACTTATCGACGGACGTGCTGATATTGCCGTTCATTCGGCCAAGGACTTACCTTATCCGTTGGACGAGCGACTGGAGGTCGTGGCGCTGTTTCCACCCTTCGACCAAAGTGATTCTCTGGTGAGTCGTGACCACCTGACGTTAAACCAGTTGCCCGCATGCAGCCGCGTAGGCACCAGTTCGCCTATGCGCCGTCGTGAGCTGCTGGACTTGCGCCCGGACTTGACAATCGTGGGCATCCGTGGCTGCATTGAGGAGCGCGTCCGCCAAGTGCGCGACGGCGAGATTGATGCCGCCATCGTAGCCACCTGTGCCTTGAAACGACTGGGGTTGGAAGACGAAATAAGTGAAGTACTGCCCTTCGAGACCCATCCCCTGCAAGGCTATCTGGCCATAACAACCCTTAAAGGACGTACCGACCTGAAAGCGCTCTTCGAGCGCGATGACGTGCTGCATCGTCAGGGGCATGTCACACTGGTGGGCTTCGGCCCCGGTGACCCAGAGCTGCTTACTGTGAAGGCTGTGAAGGCACTGGAGCAGGCTGATATCATCTTCTACGATGACTTGATTGACAAGGCATATCTTGACAACCTGAGCAGCAGGTCGTTCGTCTGAAAGGTGGCGATCCGATGGTTTTCGGCCATGCTGGTGAGGAAATAGAATACCTGGAAAGCAATCTGGTTAGCGTATCTGTCATTCCCGGCATCACCACAGCCTCGGCCTTGGCAGCAACGACAAAAGTCAGTCTGACGCAACGGGGCATCAGTTCCAGCGTGTCACTGGTTAACGGTCATGCCGCTACTCCCATTGTTCCTGACACCGACACCATTGTTTACTATATGGGGGGCAGCCGTCTCGGCGGCATCCGCGAGTCGCTACTGTCGGAGGGATGGTCGGCCACGACCCCCGTACTCCTGGTACACAACGTTTCTTTGCCTGACCAGCAGACGTTTGAGACGACTGTTGGACAGTTGGGCAGCACCGATTATCCTACCCCCGTCATCGCACTGGTGGGCGATGTGGCCCGGCTTCGCCATCAGGCTGCTTCTACCGTTTGCAGGACGCTCTATACAGGGCTGGTATGCCCTCATCCCGACTATATCCATACGCCGTTGATTGAAATAGAGCCCGTCAGCTATGCGGTGCCCGCTGCCAAGAGTTATGACTACCTGCTTTTCACCAGCCGTTATGCAGTAAAACACTGGAAGGGCGGTTTCAATAGGCGCATCGTTTCCATCGGTTCCACCACCACACAAGCTCTGAAGGAAGCAGGTGCCGTAGAGGTTGAACAGACGGAACAAGACGACAGCTACGGAGTTATCGACTACTTCCGCAGTCGGCCTCGCGGACGGGTGCTCATTCCCCGTTCCAGCCTTGCCCTCGACATCATTCCTGACGGACTGCGGGAGATGGGGTTTCAGGTGTTGACGCTCACCGTCTACAACAACCGTTACCCCCATCACGTTCGCCGCGTCAACCTCGACAACATCCAGCGCGTGGTGTTCACATCGCCTTCGACTATCGATAATTTTATCAAGACATATAATGATCTGCCCGATCACATCGAGTATGTGACACGCGGCAGCATCACCGCACAACATTTAAAAAGCCGACAAAATGAAAAGATTCAGAACATTCAGAACGGACCAGGCCACACGGGATAGGTATGCCGACGTGGCCGTCAGTGTCCAGGACTTTATCTACCCTTATTTCGTGGTAGAGGGAGAGGGTGTCGTGGAGCCAATTCCCACGATGCCGGGTATCAACCGTTACAGCATCGATACGCTGGTCAAGGACGTACAGGAGGTCAAGGCACTTGGCATCGACAAGGTGCTACTCTTTGGCGTCGTCGGTGACGACGTGAAGGATGAGCGCGGCACGGCTGCATACGCTGACGACAACCTCATCTCGCGTGCTGTGAGAGCCATCAAGCAGGCCTCGCCCGAGACCATTGTGATGACCGACGTCTGCCTGTGCGAGTACACCAGTCATGGTCATTGCGGACTACTGCACCATCACGATGTAGACAACGACACGACACTGCCTCTGCTGGCCGAAATGGCCTATCAGCATGCCAAGGCAGGTGCCGACTTCGTGGCGCCTTCGGCCATGATGGATGGTCAGGTTGAAGCCATCAAACAAAGACTCCGCGAGACTGGCTTTGCTGATAAAACCAAGGTGTTGGCCTATTCCGCCAAGTATGCCTCGGCCTTCTATGGTCCCTTCCGCGATGCCGCCGACTCTGCCCCGGCATTCGGCGACCGCAAGACCTACCAGATGGACTATCGCACGCACGACCAGGGACTTGAAGAGATTGAGGCCGACCTGGAGGAAGGAGCCGACTGGACGATGGTGAAACCTGCCCTGCCTTATCTCGACATGATTGCCCGTGCCGTGGAGCGATTCCCGAAGGTGCCGATGGTGGCCTATCAGGTCAGCGGCGAGTACGCTATGTTGAAGGCAGCCGCCAATGCAGGCTATCTCGACGAGCAGCGCGTGGTCTATGAGAGCCTCATTGCCATCAAACGTGCCGGAGCACAATATATCATTACGTATTACGCTAAAGAATATCAGCAGCGATGGGCATAAATCAACGAACATTATCAGCAGCCGCCTTCGAGCGGGCCACACGGGTCATCCCAGGTGGCGTCAACAGTCCTGTACGTGCGCTGCGCAGTGTGGGCACCACACCGCTATTCATCGCGGATGCCAATCGTGCATACCTGACTGACATCGACGGAAATGTCTTCATCGACTTCTGTATGTCGTGGGGTGTCTTCATCTTAGGTCACAACAATCCGGCAGTCAGCCGACGTGCCATAGAGGCCATTCAGCGAGGCTCCAGCTACGGCATACCTACAGAGGCCGAGACGCGGCTGGCCGAAAGTGTACGCGAGGCTTTCCCCTCGATGCAGCGTCTGCGATTCGTCAATAGCGGCACTGAGGCTACGATGTCAGCCATCCGCGTGGCCCGTGGCTTTACAGGTCGCGATACGTTGGTCAAGTTTGAAGGCAACTATCACGGTCACGCCGACCATCTGCTGGTCAGTGCGGGTTCTGCCGTTGCCAACATCAGTACCGCCTCCAGCGCAGGTGTCCCCAACGACTTCACTAAGCATACCGTCTGTCTTCCATACAATGACGTGGAGGCACTGGAACAATATTTTCTGAAGCATGGCGACCACGTTGCTGCCATCATCCTGGAGCCTGTGGCCTGTAATATGGGTGTGGTGGTTCCGTCGCTCGACTTCCTGAAAGCCACCCGCCGACTGACGACGCAATACGGTGCCGTACTCATCTTCGATGAGGTCATCACCGGTTTCCGACTGGCTTTTGGCGGTGCACAGCAGCGTTTCGGTATCACCCCCGATATGACTACCGTGGGCAAGATTGTCGGGGGCGGTTTCCCAGCTGCAGCTTTTGGCGGACGTGAGGATATCATGGCTCTGCTTGCTCCGGATGGTCCCGTCTATCAGGCAGGTACCCTCAGCGGCAATCCTGTAGCGATGGCTGCTGGTTTGGAGACGCTCCACCAGCTGGCCTTTCCCAGTTTTTATGAGAAGCTGGAAGGTCGCAGCCGCCAGTTCATTGAGGAACTGAAGCAGATTATCCGCGGCAGGGACATCCAGCTGAACCACTGCGGCTCGATGTTCACACTGTTCTTCAATGCCGAACCTGTAAGAAACTTTGCAGATGCCCGCCGCAGCGACCAGAAGCGCTTTGCCCGCTATTTCCAGCGTATGCTGGATCGGGGTATCTATGTCTCTCCGTCACAGTTCGAGGGCAATTTTATCTCTGAATGTCACACAGATGACATCCTGGAATACGTATTGAAATCCATAAAAGAAAGCATAGAATGAGCAACATCACACATCTGAAAGAATTAGAGTCGGAGAGCATCTACGTACTCCGCGAGGTGGCGGCACAGTTTGAGCGGCCCGTCATCCTCTTCTCTGGTGGTAAAGACTCTATCGTCATTGTCCATCTGGCCTATAAGGCATTTTATCCCGCTAAAATTCCCTTCCCCCTGTTGCATATCGACACGGGACATAACTTCCAGGAAACCATTGACTATCGTAATGCGCTGGTAAGCCGTCTTGGTGCTGAACTGATTGTAGGCTCCGTGCAGGAGAGCATTGACACAGGGCGCGTCAAGGAGGAGACTGGCTACTATGCCTCACGCAACAAACTACAGACAACCACGCTCTTGGACACGATCGAGAAGTACCACTTTGATGCAGCCATAGGTGGTGCCCGTCGCGACGAGGAGAAGGCCCGTGCCAAGGAGCGCTTCTTCAGCCATCGCGATGAGTTCGGCCAGTGGAACCCGAAGAATCAGCGTCCTGAGTTGTGGAACATCTTCAACGGGCGCAAGGCTATGGGGGAGCATTTTCGTGTGTTCCCGATCTCCAACTGGACGGAAATGGACGTCTGGCAGTATATCCTACAGGAGAAAATTGAGATGCCCAGTCTCTACTTCACCCACGAGCGACAGGTCTTTGAGCGCGATGGACAGTGGCTGGCCGCCGAGCCGTGTATTAAGCTGAAGCCGACAGAGCAGATAGTGACCAAGCAGGTGCGCTGCCGAACCATCGGCGACATCACCTGTACCGGTCTGACACTCTCCACAGCCCACACGCTGGAGGATATTATCGAGGAGATAGCGGCAACTCGCGTCACCGAACGTGGCGGACGAGCCGATGACAAACGTAGTGAAACCAGTATGGAAGACCGCAAGAAAGCCGGCTACTTTTAATGATGAATTGAAGATTTTAAAATGCGAATTATGAATTCTGAAAGAGGTTATTTAGATATGCAGCTGCTGCGCTTTTCGACGGCGGGCAGCGTAGACGACGGAAAATCGACACTCATCGGACGACTGCTGTATGATTCGAAGTCGATATTCGAAGATCAGTTGGAGGCTGTTGAGACAGCCTCGAAATCTCGTGGCAACGAGGAGGTGAACCTCGCCCTACTGACTGACGGCCTGCGAGCTGAGCGCGAACAGGGCATTACCATTGACGTGGCCTACCGCTACTTCGCCACACCCAAGCGAAAGTTTATCATTGCCGATACGCCAGGCCACATTCAGTACACCCGCAACATGGTGACAGGTGCTTCAACAGCCGACCTGAGCATCATTCTGGTCGATGCCCGTCATGGTGTACTGGAGCAGACCGTGCGGCACTCCTACATCTCCAGTCTGCTGGGCATCCCCCACATCGTCGTAGCCATCAACAAGATGGACCTCGTTGATTTCTCTGAGGCGGTCTTCAACCGCATTGTAGCTGACTACAAGAAGATGGCTCAGACTCTCCATATCCAGAACATCAACTTCATCCCCATCTCGGCCAAGGACGGCGACAATGTGGTGAACCGTTCTGAACACATGCCGTGGTACACGGGTTCGCCGCTGCTGGAGTTCCTCGAGACGGTGCCTGTCAACAAGTCGGCATCCAATGTCGAGACCGACGTGCAGCGTGCCTTCCGCTTCCCCGTACAGTATGTCATCCGTCCCATCAGTAGCCGCTTCCCCGATTTCCGTGGCTATGCGGGCCGCGTGGCCAGTGGTATTATCCGCGTGGGTGACCGCATAAAAGTCTTGTCAAGTGGACTTGAGTCTGTCGTGTCACACATCACACAGACTGCCGATGAACTCAGTGAGGCCACACCGCCGCAGAGTATCACCTTGCAGCTGGCTGATGACATCGACATCTCTCGCGGCGACATCCTCGTAAAGACCGATGAGCCGCAACCTCATCAGGAACAGGACTTGCGTCTGGATGTCTGCTGGTTTAACGAGCAGCCGCTGCTGCCGCGTACCAAGTACATCGTGCGACAGACCACCAGCGAGACACTCGCCGTCGTGCGAACCATCAACTACCGCCGCAACATCAACACTCTGGAGAAGGAACCCGGTGTGTCCCAGATCAAGATGAACGACATCGCCGAGATTACCATCCACACCGCCCAGCCCCTTGTCTTCGATGACTATCGCCTGAACCATATAACAGGCAGCGTCATCTTCATCGATCCCGACACCAACGAGACCGTCGGCGCCGGCATGATTAAAACAGAAACAATATGGAACGGACACAACTCATACGTGATTTAAACGAACGTTTTCGCGATGCGCCCGCTGAAGAGGTCGTCGGCTTTTTCCTCGAGGCATATAAAGGGCGCATCGCTCTTTCATCTTCTCTCAGCATTGAAGATCAGACGCTGACGGACATCATTGTCAAGAAAGGTGGTGCTCGTATTTTTACACTCGACACAGGCCGTCTCTTCCCTGAGACATACCAGCTCATCGACAAGACCAACCTGACTTACGGCATCCAGTTGGAAGTGTTCTTCCCTGACTATCGCGAGGTGCAGCGCATGGTACGCGAAGAGGGCATCAACCTCTTCTATAACTCCATAGAGAGCCGCCATCGTTGTTGTCAGATCCGCAAGCTCGAACCGCTTGCACGTGCTTTCAAGGGACTCGATGCTTGGATTTGTGGTCTGCGCCGTGAGCAGAGCGTCACCCGCAAGGACATGCAGACCGTGGAGTGGGACGAACAGCACCAGCTCATCAAGGTCAATCCTCTCATCTCATGGACCGAACAGCAGGTGTGGGATTATATACGCCAAAACCATGTGCCCTATAATAAACTCCACGATAAAGGCTATCCCAGCATTGGTTGCGAACCTTGTACACGAGCCGTAAAGCCTGGTGAAGACGTACGTGCAGGGCGCTGGTGGTGGGAATCGCCCGACCACCGTGAATGTGGTCTTCATCAGCGGCACTAATAGTCTAAATACCTAAGATTTGCCATTAACATCACTATTTATCGTGAATCAAATTACCCCGCTCATGGTATTGCCAGGGCGGGGTTTTCGCCGTACCTTTGCACTCGTTATTCAACAACAAAAAAATGATTGCACATATGAAAAGATTGAAAGTATTTAGGATAACACTCGTAAGCATTCTGCTGTTGGTGGCAGTGTTACCAATAGCATCTCAAGAGCTGAAGGCACCGAAAATATCGGGGTTAATAAATGCACGCTATGCGTGGAGTGACAAGGAAGGCGCGACACACGGGTTTGATATCCGGCGTATCCGTTTGGCTGCAGATGGTGTGCTAAGTGACAAGGTGGACTATAAGTTTCAGGCGGAATATGAGACGAGTGTCAAAGTAATTGATGCCTATTTGCGATGGAAGATTGCACCGGAAGTGAATGTGCAAATAGGTGAATATAAAGTGCAGTATTCGCAGGAAACGCTCTACGGTCCTGCCACATGGGTGACTATTGAGAATCCTACTGCGGTATCTCGACTGAATGGATACAACGACCTAAGCGGTCTGAAAGCCAATGGACGTGACGTGGGCATAACACTTTATGGTGATCTTTTTAATAAGGTAGTGAGCTATCGCGTTGGAGTGTTCAACGGCAACGGTATTAACACCAAGGATGACAATGATAAGAAGGACTTTGCAGGACTGCTTTGGGTAAGACCCTTAAAAGAACTGGCCTTAAGCGTAGGACACTATCAGGGATCCTACGGGGCAAAAGGGGATGAACACGTGCGAAATCGTACTTCGGCTGGTGTGGAGTACAAAGATGACAAACTGACCATTCGCGGAGAATACCTGAACGGCAACACGGCTGGACAAAAGAGTGATGGTGCATATGCTACCGCAGCCTACTGGGTATCAAAGGCAGTGCAGCCGTTGCTGAGTGTTGACTACTTCAAAGCCGACAAGGATGGTGATGAAAGACAGTGGAACTATCAGCTGGGTGTGAACATTATTCCAATCAAGAAGCTACGCATTCAGGCTGCTTATACTTACACGGACAATAAGGTTGCAAAAGATGTCAACCAGATTGAAACCCAATTTATTCTACAATTCTAAAATAAACACGAATATGAACAAGAAATTATTTACATTTGCGACATTGGGTGCAACAGTGCTGGCCCTGTCGCTGACCGCTTGCGGCGGAAAAAAAGAATCGAAGGTTGGTGCTGACGGAGAACTGAGTGGCGAAATCTCACTGTCTGGAGCCTTTGCGCTCTACCCTTTAGCTGTACAGTGGGCCAATGAGTTCCAGAAGTTACATCCTGGTGTGAAAATTGACGTGTCGGCAGGTGGTGCCGGCAAAGGGGTGACCGATGCTATTGCCGGAGTTGTGGATTTTGGCATGGTGAGTCGTGAACTGAGTGAGGCAGAACAGCAGCGTGGTGCTGTGGGCTTTGCCGTGGCTAAAGATGCCGTGGTGCCTACCATCAACGCCAAAAATCCTGTCTATAACGAGCTGAAGCAGCATGGCGTGACACGTGATGACCTTGTGGCCTTGTGGATTAAGGGCCAAAAGAAGACATGGGGTCAGGTAGCTGGTACAAGTGATGCGACACCTATTACAGTTTATACCCGCAGCGATGCCTGCGGTGCGGCGGAGACCTGGGCACTATATCTCGGCGGGAAGCAGGAAGACCTGCAGGGAACAGCTGTCTTCGGTGACCCAGGCTTGGCAGCCGCCATCCAAAAGGATGTGAACGGCCTTGGACTGAACAATATCGGTTATGCCTACGACACGAAGACGGGTAAGCCCAATCCAGGAATTGCCGTAGCACCCATCGATGTGAACAACAACGGGCAGATTGATCCGGAGGAAGACTTCTATGAAAACAAGTCGGACGTTGTGAAAGCCATTGCCGACGGACGTTATCCGTCGCCTCCTGCCCGCGACCTTTACTTTGTCTCTAACGGAGTGCCAACAGACCCCGTTGTCGTGGCTTTTCTCGAGTATATTCTGACTGACGGGCAGAAAGAGAATGGGCCGCAGGGATATATTGAAATACCACAGGAAAAACTTGATGCCGGACTCAAAAAGTTAGGTGTGAAGAAATAAACGTCATGGCAAGAGACAAGAGATTACTGAAAGACCGCATAGCGGAGCAGCTGATGGCCGTTCTGACCATCAGCAGCCTGCTTTTGGTGGTGGCAATGGCTGTGGGCTTGTATCTGAAGTCAGTACCAATCTTGCAGGAGCACTCTCTGTGGGACTTACTTACTGAAGGCGAGTGGCGACCGATGAGCAATCGGTTTGGCTTCTTTCCATTCTTGATGGGAACGCTCTATGTGTCGCTGTTGGCCCTTGGCATTGCCATCCCCA
Source organism: uncultured Prevotella sp. (assembly GCA_900320905.1). Classification (GTDB taxonomy): domain Bacteria; phylum Bacteroidota; class Bacteroidia; order Bacteroidales; family Bacteroidaceae; genus Prevotella. Next base: position 15,162 of record ONTZ01000041.1, on the reverse strand, counting down.
TTTCCCTGCTTATGGCCATCTATCTGACAGAGTATGCTCATACTGCTGTGAAGCGCTATGTATTTCCGTTGCTTGACATTCTGGCAGGACTGCCGTCGGTCATCTATGGTGTATGGGGTATGCTGGTCATCGTGCCGTGGGTTGCAAACATAGTGGCACCATCATTGCATCGCGAAAGCAGTGGCTATACGGTGTTGGCCACGGGCATTGTTCTGGGCGTGACGGTAATCCCTCTGTTGGTCAGCCTGTTTATAGAGATATTCAGCAACGTGGGACGTGAATACCGCGAAGCGGCATGGTCGCTGGGTGCAACACGATGGCAGACCACTAAAGATGTCATCCTACGCAAGACGGCACCAGGTGTCATCGCTGCCATCGTCCTGGCAGCCAGTCGTACATTGGGCGAGACCATTGCCGTCATCATGGTGTGTGGCAATTTGGCTATTGTGCCAGGCTCTTTGCTGGATGCCTGCTATCCCATTCCTGCCCTGATAGCAAACAACTACGGCGAGATGCTGTCACTGCCACTCTATGAGAGTGCGCTGATGTTTGCAGCATTCATTCTGTTCTTTGTCGTACTGGTGTTCAACCTGTTCTCACGACTTGTCTTACGTAAAATGAAAAACAAATGAAGAGAGCTATAGTCATAGAAAAAATCTGGAAGGTATTGATGTATGCTTCCATCGCTTTGGTACTGTTCTTCGTTGTCAGTGTCATCTGGTCAGTCTTCAAGCGTGGCCTGCCCGTATTGTCGTGGGAGATGGTGTCGTCGTTGCCTGGAGGCGGCTTCTATATTGGCAAGGAAGGTGGATTCCTGAATGCTATCGTTGGTTCACTCTACATAGTAGGTGGTGCAACCTTCTTGGGCTTACTGGTCTCGATACCTGTAGTCTTCTACCTCAATGTCTATCTCAAGCCTCATTCCAAGTTTGGCTCTATTGCACGCCTGGCCTACGATGTACTTTTCGGAATACCAAGCATTGTCTATGGTGCGTTCGGCTTCACCATTATGATATTCTTTGGCCTGCGTACGTCGCTCCTTGGTGGTATTATCGTGGTCACCTTGCTCATCATACCTATTTTGATCCGCTCAATGGACGAAGTGGCTAAGACCATTCCACAAGACTTGCTGGAGGCTGGCTATAGTCTCGGCTCCACACGACTGGAGACCATCAGCGTCGTTGTCCGTCAGATAGCCCCGGCTATTGCTACTGCTACGTTACTCAGTATCGGACGTGCCATCGGCGACGCGGCAGGTGTGATGTTTACTGCTGGTTTTAGCGACTCTATACCTACAAGTCTTACTCAGCAGACGGCCTCTCTGCCATTGAGCGTGTTCTTCCAGCTTAGCGCTCCCCAGTTAGAAGTGCAGGATCGTGCATACGCCGCTGCAGTAGTGCTGACGGCCATCGTACTTGTCCTCAGTCTTAGTGGCCGGTTCATCATGAGCCGCTTCTCGCGCAACAAGATATAATCCTCAAATATACCCATTGTTAGCGATGCATTTTACTATTCAATAGGTATTGTCCAGGTGACTGAATCATCGTACCTTTGCACCGCAAAATGATGTCTATCCAACACATAAAAAATAATATATAATATGAGTTTTTCTATCAGTTTTCCACACGTACTTGGTGCCAGTTACAGCCAGCGTATACCTTGGACGGTACAGGTTCCGTTCATTGTCGACCGTAAGTTCCCCCGTCTGGAGGACACTCATCTGGCCACGCACAATCTGAATATCCACATAGGCAAGTCGCATATTCTGAAGGATGTCAACGTAGAGATTCCTCAGAATAAGATAACGTGCATCATCGGTCCTTCAGGCTGTGGTAAAACCACGCTGTTGCGTACCTTCAACCGCCTTGTAGACTCAATAGAAGGCGTCAAAATTGACGGTGAAGTAAACTTAGGAAAACAAGACGTTGTTGCGGCGGGTCCCAGCCAAATGACCGAACTGCGTCGAAATATTGGCTTGGTTCCACAACGGCCATGTCCGCTTCCCATGAGCATATATGACAACATTGCCTATGGATGCAAGATACATGGCGTTCGGGGCAAACGCAAGCTTGATCTCGTAGTTCGGCACTATCTTGAAGCAGTGGGATTGTGGGAAGAGGTGAAAGACCGCTTGCATACTCCTGCCATCAAACTGTCTGGTGGACAGCAACAGCGCCTCTGTCTGGCTCGCAGTCTGGCTGTCGAGCCCAGCTACCTGTTGGCCGATGAATCCACCAGTGCCCTTGATCCCATCTCGAGCAAGACTGTTGAAGATCTCTTCGTGAAGTTAAAGCAGGACTATTCCATTGTCATGGTTACTCATACCTTGCGTCAGGCTCAGCGCATTGCCGACCACGTCATCTTTATGTATCTGGGCGAAGTTATTGAACAGGGTGACGCAAAGGATATTTTCAATAATCCCCAGCATGAACTGACCAAAAATTATTTAAGTGGTGGAATCAGCTAAATCCTGTAATGTGAAGTACGAAGACCCCTTTAATTTCTCTCCTAACGATGAGGAAGAGGAAAGTTGGCGTAGTGCTCTCTTCTATACGATAGGAGTGCTTATCATGCTCATTTTGGGTTTGCTTGGAAACGGGGCGTTTAAGTAAGAGATATGTACCTATTGCACATATAATCTGCAGGATATGGAGTTCAAAGTAGAAAAAGCAGTTCTTGACGCTGGTGTAAAGATCGTGTTCGTGGTCATTCAAGGACTTGACAATAGTAAGGAAAGCTACGAATGGCATGCACATCGTGAGGTCTTACTGAACGATCTGTTAGAGCGTTATAAAGACGTTGACGTACATCAGGACCCAATTTTGGAGGGATTCAACCTGCTGCATGACCATACTGGCGTGAAAAGACGTAAGAATATTCCCGCCAGCGAGAATCTGATTAAACTGTTGCAGAAGCATGGCTCTCTTACCTATATTAATAAAGTTGTAGATATATACAACCTCATATCGCTCGACTCGAAACTGGCTCTTGGCGCACACAATATAGACCGCGTCAGCGGAAATGTCACGCTGCGCTTTACTGATGGTACAGAGCGTTTTGTACCGCTCGGCCAGACGGAGCCTGTAGCGATAAATCCTCATGAATATTCATACATCGACGATTCTAACGAGGTATTGTGTCGCTTGGAGATTCGACAAGTACAGAAGACACTGGTTGACGAGACGGCTCGCAACGTTTTCTACATTGTTCAAGGCAATGATGCTACTTCTGACGAGCTGCTTCATCAGACGGCACAGAAAATCATTGACCTGACTACGCAATATTGTGGTGGAGTCGGTGAAATCATCATCCCCACGGTCGTTTAAATGCAATTCGTTTGTAAGGCAGCCTCGGTGCTGCCTATTTTTTCTGGCGTAAAACCTAAATTCATTTAAATATGATTGCAAAAATAGGGAAAATGCTGGAAAATTGCTAAATTTGCACTCACATTTAAAACACTTAATTTAGCGATCGAAGTTATGAAAGTGATTAGTACAAAGAAGGCACCTGCTGCCATCGGGCCTTATAGCCAGGCCATTCAAGTGGGAAATCTCGTCTATACTTCTGGTCAGATTCCCATAGACCCTGAGACTGGCGTATTCGTCGAGGGTGGCATCAAAGAACAGACCCGTCAGTCGCTTACCAATGTAAAGGCCATTCTGGAAGAGACAGGTCTCAGTATGAGCAACGTCGTTAAGACCACTGTCTTCATGGCTGACATGAACGACTTCGCTGATATGAACGCCGTCTATGCAGAGTTTTTCACGGAACCATATCCCGCACGTTCTGCCGTTGCTGTAAAGACTTTGCCGAAGGGCGCCTTGGTTGAGATTGAAGTGGTTGCCGCTATTGAATAGAAGATGAAGCCACTATCCATACGAACGGCAGGCTTCACGGATTCGGTTATCCGACGGATGACCCGCATCTCCAATAAGTACGGAGCCATCAATCTCTCGCAGGGATTCCCAGATTTCGACCCGCCAAAGGAAATTACCAATCGTTTGGCACAGATTGCCCCGTCTGGCCCTCACCAGTATGCCATCACCTGGGGAGCGCAGAACTTCCGTGAGGCACTGGCCAAGAAGCATAGCCACTTTACGGGATTGCCCATCGATGCCGATAAGAATATCGTGGTGACTTGTGGCAGCACGGAGGCCATGATGGCTGCGATGATGACCGTCGTGAATCCAGGCGACAAAGTGGCCATCTTCTCGCCGTTCTACGAGAACTATACCGCCGACACTATCCTGACGGGAGCTGAACCTGTCTATATCCCGCTGGTGCCGCCAACATTCTCTTTCGATGCCAACCTGTTGGAGGATACTTTTAGGAATGGGGCCAGGGCTCTTGTTCTCTGTAATCCGTCGAACCCATGTGGCAAGGTGTTTACACGCGAAGAACTACAGACGATAGCTGATATCATCATCAAGTATGATGGCTATGTGATTACAGATGAAGTCTATGAGCATATCATCTATGCTCCACACAAGCACGTCTATATCTCCACGCTGCCAGGTATGTGGGAGCGAACCATTTCTTGTAGTTCACTCTCGAAAACCTACAGCATCACCGGCTGGCGACTCGGCTATGACATTGCTCCAGAGCGTGTCATCGAACGAGTGAAGAAGGTGCACGACTTCCTGACCGTTGGTGCTGCTGCGCCTTTGATGGAGGCTGCTACCGTCGGCCTTCGCTTTCCAGATAGCTATTATGCCAACCTTCAGGCACACTATAGCCACATGAAGCAGCTGTTCTGCGATGGTTTGAAGAATTTCGGTCTGACCTTTACAGACCCACAGGGAGCCTATTATGTGTTGCTTGATGTTTCCAAGTATGGCGTGAAAGATGATTTACATTTCTGCGAATGGCTGGCTGAGCATGTCGGAGTGGGTGCCGTCCCTGGCAGCTGCTTCTTCCGCGAGGACGTACATCACCTTATCCGTTTCCACTTTGCCAAGCGCGACGATACGCTGAATGCTGCCCTTGACCGGCTGTCGGAACTTGATAGCAAGGCTAAAGACTACAAATAGCATCATTCTGATGGAACTAAACCAAGATGCGGCAAAAGCCACGATTCGACCTATAGAGATGGCAGACCAACAGCCGCTGGCAAGACTGATACGATCCGTATTCGAGGAATATGGTGCTCCTTTGGTGAATACTGTCTACGATGACCCACGCACATGGCATATTTGTGAAACGGTGGAAAAGGAGAGGGCTGGCTATTGGGTGATAGATGTTGAAGGCGAAGTGATGGGCGGTTGTGGATACTATCCGACTGAAGGACTGCCTGAAGGCTATGCAGAACTGGTGAAGTTTTATCTCTCGCCCCTCGCACGGGGTAAGGGCTATGGCTCCCGCCTGTTCAGACTCGTTATAGCCGAGGCACGGAAGGCTGGCTATAAGCACCTCTATATCGAATCATTCCCTGAATTCGCCGACGCCGTGAAGATGTATGCCCGTCACGGCTTTGCAGAACTACCCTCGCGACTGGGTAATTCTGGGCATTTAGCGACGACCATACACATGAAACTTGACCTATAGAGCGTCTGAATCAGCGAAATACCCAACATAAGTGATGCGAAATGCCGTGCTGATGGTATTTCGCATCTCTATTTTTTGCCGTACCTTTGCAGCAGAAACTTTTGCCATTGTGAAATTGTATATTAAATGGGTAGATCTATGGTAATTAAAAAATCTGATTACGGCCAGCAGTACAAAGAGTATACAACTCAGGCCGCAGGCGATAAAGCCTATATAGTAGGCGCTCAGGTGCTCGGTGGAGAGCTCTGGTTCAACTAAGCGCAGTTCCACAACCCGTTTGTAAGGCAGCCTCAGTGCTGCCTGTTTTTGTGATTTTGAATTTGCAACCAGGTTGCAAGAAGAATATCGTAATTTTGTGCCCTGAAAGTGCAGAATTATGATTAATAAGATAATATGGTATTCTATACAGCACAAGTTTATAGTGCTGTTATTGCTGGCATTCATCATTGGAGGTGGACTCTATGGTATGCGCACAGTGAATGTGGATTCGACGCCTGATATCACGGATAATCAGGTGCAAGTGATTACGTCATCGCCCAATCTGGGTACGCTCGATATAGAGCAGTTTGTGACTTATCCCATTGAGCTTGCCATGAGCAATCTGCCTGGGGTAGAGGATATCCGCTCTGTATCGCGCTTCGGGCTTTCGGTGGTAACGGTTGTTTTCAAGGAGAACATGGGAACCTATCTCCCACGTCAGTTGGTGAAGGAGAAACTTGACGAGGTAGAAGAACAGATTTCTGAAGGTTTCGGAAAACCCGAGATAGGCCCGATTACTACAGGTCTGGGCGAGATATATCAATATACGCTCTTGCCTAAGGATGTTTCGAAATATACGCCTCAGGAATTGCGTACCATGCAGGACTGGGTAGTGAAGCGTCAACTCTCTATGATACCTGGTGTAGTGGATGTGAACTCGTTCGGCGGCAGTATCAAACAGTATGAGATAGCCTTGAGCTCAGAACAACTGAACTCACGACATGTAACCATGCAAGAGGTGTTTGATGCGCTCTCGAAGAATAATGTAAACACTGGTGGCGCCTATATCGAGAAAGACCACATGGCCAGTTTTATCCGAGGTGAGGGACTTGTTAAGTCGCTCGATGATATCAGGCATATCGTAGTGAAGAATGAGGGTGGCGTACCTATTCTTATTAGCGATGTGGCTGAGGAGGTGAGGTTTGGTCACCAGGTGAGGTATGGCGCTTTTACCCAAGACGGGCACGAGGCTGTAGGCGGTATGATACTGATGCTGAAAGGCGCCAATTCGGCCAAGGTGGTAGCTGCTGTGAAAGAGCGCATGAAGGATGTACAGAAGAGTCTGCCAAAGGATATACAGATTAAGCCCTTCCTCGACCGCAGCAATCTGATAGAGCGCACCACCAGCACTATTGCTCGCAACTTAACGGAAGGTGCATTGATTGTTATATTTGTATTGGTATTGCTGTTGGGCAGTGTGCGTGGCGGCCTGATTACGGCATCGGTCATTCCGCTGTCGTTGCTCTTTGCCTTCATCCTGATGCGTGTGTTTGGCGTTTCGGCCAATCTGATGAGTCTTGGTGCTATCGACTTTGGTATCATAGTTGATGGAGCTGTGATTATAGTTGAAGGAATAGTTCATAAAGTAGAAAGGGCGAAGTTCAAGATGTCGGAATCGCCGCTCGACATGGAGCAGATAGGCTACGAGAGTGCTTCGACTATGATGGGGGCCGCTTTCTTCGGACAGTTGATTATCCTGATTGTGTTTGCCCCCATCTTGTTCCTGACAGGCATCAGCGGAAAAATGTTCCAGCCGATGGCATATACTTTTGCCTTTGCCGTGTTGGGTGCATTGATTCTCTGCCTTACCTATGTGCCTGCCATCAGCGTATTACTGCTTAGACCTCATGGTAACAAGGATAGCAGGTTGGCACGATTTGAGCAAAGGCTGCAATTGCTGAGCGAAAACATGATGACCAAGGTGCAGCAGGCATACAGTCCGCTGCTCTCTTATTCGCTTGAACATCGCAGATTAGTGTTGCTGCTGGCTGCTGGTCTTTTTGTGATATCAGGATTGGTATTCTGGAATATGGGTGGAGAGTTTATACCCGAATTAGACGAAGGCGACATTGCTATGCAGACATTCCTGCGCCCTGGCAGTTCGCTCGAGGAAACCATCAAACGCGAGGTGGAGGTTGAACAAGTGCTACTTCAGAACTTCCCAGAGATAAAAACTGTTTGTGCTCGAATTGGTGTTGCTGATATTCCTACCGACCCGATGGGGTTTGATTATACTGACTCGTTTGTGATTCTTGAGAAAGATAAGAGCAAATGGAAAAATGCCAAGACGAAGGAAGAACTGATTGAAAAAATGATTGAGAAGCTGGACTCGCTTCCTGGTTTGAACTATTCTTTCTCACAACCTGTTGCCTTGCGCTTTAACGAGTTGCTCACTGGTGTACGCGAAGATATAGCCGTGAAGGTATATGGTGAGGATCTTGATACGCTGAACATGATTGGCGAAAAGATGGTGAACGTTATTTCAAAGATTAAGGGAGCTGAGGATGTGGCGTTGGAGCGTACAGCCGGTCTGCCACAGATTACCGTGAAATACGATCGTCAGAGAATAGCCCGCTACGGACTGAATATTGAAAAATTGAACAATTATGTATGTGCCGCCTTTGCTGGTGCAAAAGCCGGTGTGATATTCGAAGGGGAGAAACGTTTTGATATGGTGATACGCCTCGACCAGAAGGAGCGCAAGAGTATTGATGATATCCAGAATCTGTATGTAGATCTTCCAAATGGTTCATTGATTCCATTGAAAGAGGTGGCAGATATCAGTTATGAGCCCGGTCCGATGCAGATTAGTCGTGACAAAGCCTCACGACGTGTCTATGTAGGTGTGAATGTACGTGGTAGGGATGTGCAGTCGTTGGTTGAGGAAATTAAGCAGAAACTCGATAATCAGGTGAAAATGCCTACTGGCTATCATGTAACATACGGAGGCGAGTTCCAGAATATGCAGGATGCTCGTGAACGCATGGCTATAGTCATGCCTATAGCCTTGTTGCTGATCTTTGTGCTGTTGTATTTTGCCTTGAAATCAGTTAAACAGGCATTGATGATTTATATGGCAGTACCGCTTTCTACTATCGGCGGTGTCTTAGCATTGGCGTTACGTGGTATGCCTTTCAGCATCTCAGCTGGTGTGGGCTTTATAGTGCTTTTTGGTGTGGCTGTTCTTAACGGACTGGTATTGGTTAACCGCTTCAACGCTCTGCATCAGGGTGGGGTTGACGATATCCGTGAGTGTGTCATCAAGGGAACGCGTGAGCGCCTGCGCCCGATACTTCTCACAGCTACTGCTGCCATGCTCGGCTTCTTGCCAATGGCCTTCTCCGGTTCGGCTGGCGCAGAGGTGCAGCGCCCATTGGCTACTGTGGTTATAGGAGGTCTGTTTACCGCTACTACACTTACGCTGATCGTACTACCTATATTATATATGTATGAAGAGAAAATAGGAAAGAAACTTATGAATCATCATCTTCAAGTAACTACCGTGTTGATGGCTTTGCTCTTGCTGCCCTCTGTAGCAAAAGCACAGGTCATCACCTTACAGCAAGCACAGGAAATGGCTATTAAGAACTATCCAAGTATGCGGGCCGCACATCTGAACATACAAAGTCAGCAGGCTCTTCTGCCATCAGCATTCAACCTTGGTGATACAGAACTCTCTACGGGCGGCGAGGAAATAGGCAAGGGCAACGAAGCTACCTATACCTTGATTGCTCTCCGACAGAATCTGGATATCTTCAGTATCGGTGCCAAGAAGGGACTACTGAATCAACAACTGAAGGTGGCTGAAGCCGAAGGGAAAGTGGTGGAACGAGAGCTGAAGCGTGAGGTTGGCATTGATTATGTGAACGCCCTGGTAGCTCGTCATCGTACAAAGGTTTATGAGGGCTTTGATTCGGTATTCAGCGATTTTGAAAAAGCAGCAAAGATGCGATACGAAACCGAAGCAACCTCAAAACTGGAATATATCAGTGCGCTGCAGCAATTACGCCAGAACAGCCTTGCTCTTCGCCAGGCTCAGATGGATGAAGAAATTGCGAAACAGAACTTGAACAGATGGTTGGGAACAGAAACGTTTTTTTTGCCTGCGGATAGTCTGGAATTAAGCATAGAGAACCCAATATTGAATAACACACCAACTATTCAGCTTGCCAACGAGAAAGTGAAGTTGGCCGAGAAGCTGGTAAAAGCCGAAAAGGCAGAATTTCTTCCTAAACTGTATGTTCAAGGAGGTTCGCAGAAGATTGGTAATAATAGTGGTTACTGGTCGTACGAGGTTGGCGTCAGCATGCCTGTGTTCAGTAGCGAACGTAGGGCGAAAGCAAAGGCCGGAAAACTACAGTTCGAAGCTGAAAAGGCTCAGCAGGAACATACAGAACTGCTGTTGAAATCAGAACTACAGACGCTTTCGGCCAATAACGAGAAGTGGCAGGAACAGCTGAAATACTATCGCGAAGTGGTTCTTCCGTTAGCTGATGAGCAACAACGCGTGGCTATCATGTCATACCGTCAAGGGGCTATCGACTACATCGGATTTATTGAGAATATGAAGGAGGCTGCAAAGGTACAACTTGACTATTGGGATGTATACGGTGAGTATCTCACCAGCCATATTAAATTACTTTATTTTTAAAACGACATTATGAAAACTTATATTTTTAATATTGCAATTGCTGCTATGATGCTTGTAGGTTGCACTGGCAACATCGACAAGGATACCAATGAGACGGCAGAGGCTGAAGTTGAAATGGCTGACGTGACACTTACCGACAGTCAGGTGAAGAAACTGGGCATCAGCTTCGGTACACTTCCTACCCACGAATTCTCGGGCGAGATTGAGGCTAACGGCAGCTTGGCTGTAGCACCTCAGAGTCAGGCATCGGTATCGCCCTATACAGGGGGAAATGTGAAGCAGATTCTGGTTCGTGAAGGCCAAAAGGTTGTGAAGGGGCAGGTGCTGGCATTACTCTCTCATCCTGATCTCCTGGATGTGCAGAGCCGCTATCTTGATGCGTATAACCGACTGATATATGTTTCTAAGGAATACGAACGACAGCATAAACTCTATACCGAGAAGATTGGGTCGGGCAAGGACTATCAGCAGACACTCTCTGAATATCGTCTGCTTCAAGGACAACTCCGAACATCGGAGGCTCAACTCCGTATGATGGGTATCAATCCTGCCAAGATTGCCAATGGAGAAACTGTTACCTCTGTTGCGCTTCGTGCTCCTATTGCAGGCACTGTAGAAGCTATCAATGCCGAAACTGGTCAGTATGTCGATAATCAAATGGCGATGTTTCATATCGTGAATTTCGACAATATCTATGCAGACTTGTTAGTGTTCGAGAAAGACCTTCCGCACATCCGTGTAGGACAGGATGTTAGTTTTGAACTGAAATCGGCTTGTGGCGATAAGTTTACTGGAAAAATCACATCTATAGGCAAGATCTTCGATAATAATCCCAAGGCAGCACATGTGCGTGCCACGATAGAAGGCCCAGAACATGAATTTGCAGAAGGTCTCTATCTCTGTGGCAAGATAGTATCCGACTTACACCAGGCACCAGCATTCTCAACCGAGGGAGTGGTCTCCGATGCCGGTAAATCCTATGTGTTTACCGTTACTCGTGATGATGGTAGTTACACCTTCCATCCTGTAGAAGTAACAAAGGTGCGCGAGGAGAAAGGATTCATAGAGGTACAGCCGATAAGCGACGTAGGCTCTACGGCTCAATTTGCTTTGAATGGCGCCTATTATATCCTATCGGAAATGAAAAAGGCCGAGACGGGAGAAGATGAATAAGTAATAAAATAATAATAATGAGATGGATAATAGTAGTATAATCTATCAAAAATTGACTGAGGACAAAATCGATACATTTATTCAGATGCGCATTAATCAGCTTCTTGAGGAGGGCGCAACAGAAGATGTCGATCTTGCTCCATCATTGAAGGACTATTATGTTAGACATATGGCAGATGGCTCCTTTGTATCATGGATTGCGATGGATGGTGAAAAGATAGTGGGAACGAGCGGTATGTCTTTTGTGGAGAAGCCACCATATTTTGGTTGTCCCAGCGGAAGGATAGGTCTTCTGTCGAGTATGTTTACTGATCCTGACTACAGACGCAAGGGAATAGCAAAAGAACTGCTTTCAAGAGTGGTAGAGGAAGCCAGAGTACATGGGTGTGGTTCGGTTCAGATCACAGCATCAGACATGGGTGTCCTACTATATACAGCATTTGGTTTCGTCAAGAATACGAATTTTATGCAATATCGTATCGATTAATGAATGTAATCACTGCTGTCAGAGAGCTGTAATCGACGAAGTCTTCCTTTTTGCCATATGTGGCAAGAATGGTCTTTGATTCGGCATTAAGCTTTTCTTCGGGCATCTTTGAGATTTTCGAGTGAATGACCGCCATCATCATCCGATGCTTCAGACTCAGATGGCTGTAGTCAATGGCTCCATGTAGATGGAATATCCGTGATTCATCATAGAAATGTTCTGGAACACGTTCCTTAATAGAGTGCCGGATGTATGCAATATTCTCTGGATCTGTCGGGTCAACAAGACCGACAGTGACGATAACCAGTTCTTGCTTGGGGGACATCTTACTGACCGTCTTCTTTAACCCCAGGACACTCCCCGCATAAAGAGCCCCCATGAAGATAACCCGTTCATACTTATCAATATCCTTAGCCTCTTTGAAAGCTACGGCTTCTATCCCCGTCATTGCAGACAGGTGTTCGGCATATCGCTTAGTTGTGCCATATTGGCTTCCATAAATAATGAGCGATTTGTTCATTTGCGCATGGTTTGTTCACCCCGTTTTGTCATTTCCTCTGCAAATGCTTGTTCGCCGTTCTCACGGATGTAACGGATGCAGGCAGGACGGTCGCTATGGAAGACGAATGCAAAGACCTTGCTAACAAAATTGTTGTAAAGGCGACATTCCTTAACGTCTATCTCGCATTCGGCACAAGTATGGAAACCCTTTTCCATACAACACTTGCGGATCTTGCACCATGAAGCCTTTTCATTTTTATGACATCCAGGGCATTTGCCCATACGGTATTTCTTGCACGCTCCACAGTAAAGACCGCAAGCGGCAACCATCCTCACGTCAACTGTTATTTCTTTCATTTACTCAATTTTGATTCATTACCTAATGATATAGCGGGGTCTTTGGGCAGGAAATCACTGTCTCATACACTACAGTTTCTCCACCAATGCCTGAATCTTGCTCAGCGTGGCATCGGTCTTCTGCTCGTCGATCTTGGCACTGACATAGCCTATATTTTCTACCTGCCAATAATTGCAGATGTCACGGAACTCTGCGATAGCACCATCATAAACGTTTGGCGAATAGGATGACATCAACAGAGCCATCTTTTTCACCTTGGCTGGTTTGTTCACGCAGTACATGCGCTGAATGGGAAGCTGAATCTGGGCTGAGAGCGTAAAGTAGTAGATGGGTGCAGCCAGCACCAGCACCTCTGCTTCTGCCATCAATGGGTACAATTCCTGCATGTCATCCTTCTGGATGCAGGCACCATTGCCTTTGTTATGACAATACTCGCAAGCCAGACAGCCTGCAATCTTCTTCTTAGACACATTGACCAATGTGACCTGATGACCTGCTGCCTCGGCAGCCTTCTTGTACTCTTCCGCCATCCATGCAGTGTTGCCGTTAGCTCGTGGCGAGCCTTGTAGAATCAGAATGTTCATAATCGTATTTATTTAGTGTAAATCCTTAAATTAGAAAGTTGGTACTCACCACTCGAAAGTTGGTTCTTACCTAATAACCTTGCTAATTTTCTTTGCAAATATACGGATTTTGCTGCAAATTTTGTATATTTGCACCTTAAATTTAGGATTGTTTATCAAGTAACCCAACAAAATCTGCACTTATGGATTCTTTTAAGGATAAAGTAGCCGTTGTGACGGGAGGTGCTCAGGGCATCGGACGATGTATTGCCGATGAGTTTCTGAAGGCCGGTGCCCATGTCTGTGTCATCGACAAGCAGAAAGGGCAGCACTTTGTGGGCGACATATCGGACAAGCAGGTGCTGGAGCGGTTTGCCCAGGAGGTCATCGGGAAGTATGGTCATGTGGACTACCTTATCAACAATGCCCTACCGCTGATGAAGGGCATTGACGAATGCAGCTATGAAGAGTTTCAATACGCCATGAGCGTGGGAGTTACCGCTCCGTTCTACCTTGCCAAACTCTTCGCTCCGTATTTTGCCGAAGGTGCCGCCATCGTGAATATATCATCGTCCCGTGACCGCATGAGCCAGCCGCAGACAGAGAGCTACACGGCTGCAAAAGGTGGCATTGCCGCACTGACCCATGCACTGGCTGTTAGCTTTTCAGGCCGTATTCGTGTTAATTCTATCTCACCAGGTTGGATAGACACTAACTATACGGTCTATGAAGGCCCCGATGCCACACAGCAACCTGCAGGACGTGTCGGCAATCCGATGGATATTGCCAACATGGTGCTGTTCCTCTGTTCCGACAAGGCAGGTTTCATTACGGGTGAGAACATCTGCATAGATGGTGGCATGACCCACCAGATGATCTATCATGGCGATAACGGCTGGAAGTTGGAAATATGAAGAAGGGATTACTTATATCGATTGCGTTGATATTTTCAGTTGCAATATCGGCACAGGATGTTGAAGGATTCATCAACAGACAGATGCAGACTTATCCGAAGTCGCGGCTGCTTGACATCTACAAGTCGTGCTTCCAGGACTATATGGGAGCCGAACATCTGGTGTCGGACAGACAAAGGGTTAAGGCTTATCTGGATGAAGAGTTGAATACTATCAGCCTCGATGACCTCATGCCCTGGTACTACGAGCCATGCGGGATAGACAGCAGCTATTATCGTGTCAGCATTCGAGCCATCAAAGAGAGTCTCGTCTCAGAAGACCTGTTGCTTAATGCCTTCATCCGAAGTGCCAACTCTGAGAAGCGACCTTCTGTTGAGTCGTGGAGTGAACGATGGCACAAGATTATTGGTACTATTGACCAGATGAAACTGGATTTGCCCAACTATCAAGAGGACAAACAATTCATAGACAGCGTCCTTTACGTCGGGAAATACGCCATCAGCCACTCGCCAGACTACCGTGAGGCCTATCATCCTCACTACAGAATTGTAGAACGTAACATCTTTGAAAAAGAAATCAAAAGTCTTATAGATCAGAAAAAGTAAAAAAACAATGAAGATAGAAAAGTTTGTATTCGCAGCCTTCATGCTTATGGCAAGTATTCCTGCATTTGCTCAGGAAGAGAACGGATTTAAGAAGTTCAACGTAAGGGAGGACTTCACGGAGAATGGTTTCCAATGGTTCCACGATGCCGAATTGCTTGCGGCTGGCGACAAGGAGAAAAGCAATGCCATGACCATCGGCTGGGGTGGCATCGGGACACTTTGGGGACGCACAGCCCTGACTGTTTATGTCGCAGAGAAGCGTTATACCAAGGAGTTTATGGATAAAGCGGAATACTTTACTGTGATGGCTTTTGACGTGAAGGACAG
>ONTZ01000026.1 GCA_900320905.1 uncultured Prevotella sp. | reverse complement strand
TGGAACATCCGACGAAGACCTGTTCACCTACCGTTTCCACCGTGTTCGGAATGGCTATTGACTTGAGGCTTGAACAGTTGTAGAACACATAGTTGCTTATGGTCTGGAGTCCCTCGCTCAATTCTGCGCTTTCAAGTGAAGTACACCCATAAAAGGCATTACGACATATATTGATGACGGTACTCGGAATCTTAATGGACTTCAGACGGTTGCACCCCTGGAAGGCACCTGTGTAGGGATATAAATTCTCACCGATGTACAGGATGCCCTCATTCAGGGTAACACTTTCCAGCGAGGTACAGTCCCTGAACGCTCCCATTTTTATATTCTGCACGGAACCGGGAATAGCGACATTGGGTAAGGCGATACAACCTGCAAAGGCTTCCTCGCTGATCATACTGCACCCCTCCTCGATTGTTAGTGAACTCAAGGACTTGCAGTTCTGAAAGGTCCTGGCTCCCATTGAGGAAACCTTCCTGCCAACAACAGCACTCGCAAGGCTGGAACATCCGACGAAGCCCTCTTCACCTACCGTCTCCACTGTGTTCGGAATGACTATTGACTTGAGACTTGAGCAGTTGTAGAATGCATAGTTGCTTATCGTCTGAAGTCCCTCGCTCAATTCTGCGCTTTCAAGGGAAGTACATCCATAAAAGGCATTGCGACATATATTGATGACGGTAGTCGGGATCTTAATGGACTTCAGACGGTTGCATCCCTGGAATACGCCTGTGTAGGGATATGAATTCTCACCGATGTACAGGATGCCTTCATTCAGGATTACGCTCTCCAGCGAGGTACAGTCCCTGAATGCTCCCATATTAATGTATTTTACTGTTCCCGGGATAACAATAGTTTTCAACGATGAACATCCGGAAAAAGTTTCCTGTCCTATAATACTACAACCGTTTTCTATTGTAACTTTATTCAAGGAATTGCAATTACTAAAAATGCCATTACCCATTGATTGGACTTTGCTTCCAATGGTCGCATCTTCCAATATATTACAGCCCTGAAATATAGCACTACCTATTTCCTGAACAGTATTAGGAATTACAATTTTATTTAGAGAAGAACAATTATAGAATGCATTCGAACCAATGGTTAGAAGACCATAATTCAAATCAACGCTTTCAAGAGAGGTACAATTACCAAATGTGTTACTTCCAACATATTTCACAGTCCCAGGTAGTTTTACCTCTTTCAAACTGGAGCAGTCCTCAAAAACGCCAGTATAGGGATAACTGTTTTCTCCAAGATTTATTAATCCTGCATTTAGGGTAACAGAATGAAGGCTTCTACAACCTTGAAAGACACCAGTAGCCAGTGTCTTTACACTACTCGGAACATAAAATTCTTCTAATTGTAAACATCCAGAAAAAGCATTTTGTCCTATATACTCAATTGATGCCAGAAAAGTAATGGATGTTAAATCAAGGTAGTTCCTAAACACATTGCTACCGATGGCAGTGACATCATATGACTTCTCTTTGTCGGCATCATAGGCAGTCGAAGGAATCCATATGGACGTGGCATTCTTGTCATCATGACTCGTGATGGTTACTGATTCTCCATCACTATTCACACTGAATGTGTAACTACCGTCCTTAAAGGCAAATGCTGACGCGCATAAGAACAGCAACAACGCAACTGCGCTTATGCGGCGCATCATAGAGGTAATAGAGATTGGTTTCATATTCAATTACTTTATATTATTGTCATTTCAGGTGCAAATATACGAAAAATCCCCGAAACTGCAAAAGTTTCGGGGATTATATTTGTTTTTAACCATCGTTGGTCTCCTGGATTATTTGGAGGCAACGGTCCTGATACCTCTATGTGTTAAGTTTATAGGGAATCTATCTCCTCAGGTGTGAGACCAGTGATTTCGGAGATGTCCTCTAAAGCATAGCCCTTGGATTTCATTTTGCGGGCATTCTCAAAGTTGGCTTTGGCCATGCCTTTCTCCATGCCTTTCTCCATGCCTTCCTTCATGCCTTTCTTCATGCCTTTCTCCATGCCTTTCTTCATGCCTTTCTCCATGCCTTCTTTATAAAAGCCTTCACGGATGACCTGTTCGTCCTCGATGGACATCATGAAGTCTTCATATGCCATGATTTGTGCATCGCTCATGGCCGATTTCTCGATGATTTCAAGTGCCTTGCGGGTTTGCTTGTTCTCCAGAAGTTCCTTCGGAGCCACTTTGGTATCCTCACCGATTTCTGTCAGGAACCTCAGCCAAAGCACTGCCATCTTCTTCTCTGCAATACTCTTCGGCTGGAATTTCGGCAATTCCACAAATATGAACCTCAAACCGTCGATGGTCTTCTCCGGATGTTCAACATTGATAACGGCATAATCGTGATAGAACTCTTCGGTGTCTGGCTGGAAACGAGAATCATTGATCAGGTTCAATGAGAATACTGGTTGTATCTGACGGTATTTCTCTCCCATTCCGGCCTGCTTTACAATGGATTTTGAGGCATTCAGCAGCACACGCTTCATGAAGTCCTCGTTCCAGTGCATCTGCATCTCCACTATAAACTGGCGACTGGCAGAGTCCTTGCACCTTACATCTACAATGCTGTCCTTTCTGCCTTTCCTGTCAGGTAACATCTCCGGTGACAGGTACTCGACATGGATGATTGGGGCACTCTCAGCAATAGGTAGCAGGGCATTGAGCAGGCTCATCAAAAGATCCTCATGTTCACCGAACACGAGTTTGAATGTCAGATCTGCCTTTGGATTTAAATACTTGCCTGTTCCCATTACGTTCTCTTCTTTTTTGTCTGATGTATTCTCCATAATAATTAAAATTTGAGTTCAACGCTGCAAAGATAGGCATTTTTTATGAATCCTCCAAATTAATAGTTGTTTTTTTTACTTTTTTTACAAGGATAAAAAGGAAGACTGCCAGAATAGTTCTGGCAGTCTTCCTTTATAAAGGGGTGAAATTTACTCGCCTTTGATGGCTGCCACGCCGGGGAGCACCTTACCCTCGATGGCCTCGAGCAGAGCACCACCACCAGTAGAGATGTAAGATACCTTGTCGGCCAGACCGAACTTGTTGACACAAGCCACAGAGTCGCCACCGCCGATCAGCGAGAAGGCTCCCTCGGCAGTTGCCTCGGCGATAGCCTCGCCAATAGCACGGCTACCAGCGGTGAAGTCATCACATTCAAATACACCGGCAGGACCGTTCCAGAGAATGGTCTTGGCACCCTTGATAGCTTTGCGGAAGTCATCCTGAGAAGCAGGACCGGCATCCACGCCCTCGAAACCAGCGGGCACCTTGTTTGCGGGACAGGTGATAATCTCAGAACCGGGCTTTACGGTCATCGTACCGAAGTCGAGACCGTTGGTGGCTGTGCAGTCGCTGCCGAGAACGAGTTCCACACCGTTCTTCTTAGCCAGTTCCTCTACGCCAAGAGCGACATCCAGTTTGTCGAGTTCTACGATAGAGTTGCCAATCTCGCCGTCATGAGCCTTGGCGAAGGTGTAGGTCATACCACCGCAGAGGATGAGTTTATCGACCTTACCGAGCAGATTCTCGATGATACCAATCTTCGAAGAAACCTTCGAGCCACCCATGATGGCTACGAACGGGCGCTTGATGTTAGACAGCACATTGTCGACAGCCTGAACCTCCTTCTCCATCAGCAGACCGAGCATCTTGTTGTCAGCATCGAAATAGTCGGCGATGACAGCGGTAGAGGCGTGCTTGCGGTGAGCGGTACCGAAGGCATCCATCACGTAGCAGTCAGCGTAAGAAGCGAGTGTCTTGGCGAACTCCTTCTGAGAGGCCTTCATGGCCTTCTTGGCCTCGTCGTAGGCGGGATCAGCCTTGTCGATGCCCACGGGCTTGCCTTCCTCCTCAGGATAGTAACGCAGGTTCTCGAGCAGGAGAGCCTCACCCATCTTCAGAGCCTTGGCGGCATCAGCAGCCTTGGCGCAGTCGGGAGCAAATGCCACGGGTACACCCAGTGCCTTCTCCACAGCCTCGCGGATCTGTCCGAGCGACAGTTTCGGGTTCACCTTACCTTTGGGCTTGCCCATGTGGCTCATGATGATGGTGGCACCACCATCGGCCAGGATCTTCTTCAATGTGGGCAGGGCACCGCGGATGCGGGTGTCGTCAGTGATCTTACCATTCTCATCGAGGGGCACGTTAAAGTCAACGCGCACGATTGCCTTCTTACCGGCAAAATTAAATTCGTTGATTGTCATAATGCTATTAATTGTTATATTATTAATAATGTGAATAATTCCTTTCGAAAAGCGACTGCAAAGTTACGAAATATTTGTGAAACACAAAGACACAAAGACACAAAGATTTTCAATTTTCAGTTTTTTAATAATTATCTCCCCGTTTTTTGCTCGCTTATTCGTACCTTTGAACTCCGTTCGAAGATACTCACGCTCGAAAAAACTCAAAACTATTTGTTTTTTTTCTTGCTTATTCGTACCTTTGCAGCCGATTTACAATTATCTGAAACCAATGAGAAGGATTTTTACCTTAATTTTGGCGTTGGCGGTCGTCACGGCTGGCCACGCTGTCAAGAGATCGACAGTCACGATGACTGTAAAAAACAATCGTCTTCAAACTATTACAGGCTTCGGTGCTGCCTGTTGCGACGGTGCCATGTGTCCCTTCGGCACTGACACTAATCCTGTGAAACTACTCTACGGCGATGAGTCGAAGATAG
Organism: uncultured Prevotella sp.; assembly: GCA_900320905.1. Classification (GTDB taxonomy): domain Bacteria; phylum Bacteroidota; class Bacteroidia; order Bacteroidales; family Bacteroidaceae; genus Prevotella. The sequence goes on along the minus strand of ONTZ01000026.1, from coordinate 38,301 downwards.
GTCTGAACATCATGCGTATGGAAATCTCGCCCAACTTTGAGGGCGATGTAAAAGTGCCCGAGTGGAACTACTGGGATTCTCCCTACGACTGGAATGGCTCGCTGCCGTCGGCCAAGATTGTGAAGAAGCGTGGCGGCATCGTCTTTGGCACACCCTGGTCGCCCCCAGGAGAGTATAAGACCAACGGCACCGCACAGGGCGGTAACGCCGACGATCAGGGCAATAAAAAAGGCAAACTGCGCGAGGACTGCTACGACAAGTTCTTCCCCTGGCTCAACACCTTCTTGAAGTGGATGAAGCAAAAGGGTGTTGTCGTCGATGCCGTCTCCATCCAGAACGAGCCCGACTGGTGGGTCAGTTATTCCGGTTGTCTCTATGACCCGCAGGATCTGGTGAAACTCGTCAAGAACCACGCCCACCAACTTGACCGCGAGACATACAACGGTGTGCGCCTCATCAGCGGTGAGAGCCTCGGTTTTACCCAGAACTATACCGACCCGCTCATGAAGGATGAAACCTGTCGCGAGCAGATTGACATCGTCGCCGGTCACCTCTACGGCCATGCACCCCTCGATTACATGAAGAAGTCGGCCGTCCTCGCCACGAAATACGGCAAGGAGGTCTGGATGACGGAGCACTCTGTGTCTGACAATATCGGCGACCGCCTGCCCAACTGGAACGAACAACTCGACTTCGCCGATGAACTCAACGAATGCATCCAGGCCGGCGGCACCGGCTATATCTACTGGTATATGCGCGCCCACTGGGCCTTCGTCAGCACCGGAGAATCGAAGTACGGCACTCCGAACAAGACCAAGAACAGGTTGTTGCCCCGTGCCTACGTGATGTCGCACTTCTCGAAGCACGTCACCGGCTCCACCCTGCTGCAATCCACGAGCAGTGTCGCTCTCAAAACGAATGCCAACGTCGAGACCTCGGCCTTCATCAAGGGCGACTCGCTCATCGTCATCGCCATCAGCAGGTATACCAGCGACAAGAATTTCGTTATCAATCTGAAAGACACACCTTTCAAGATTGCCAGCGGCGAATTGCTGTTATCCTGGGGCAATGAGACCGATGAACTCTGCCAGAAGATGGATCTTGTCATCGGCGAATCGCTCGACGAAGACGATGCGCTTGTCATCGACGAGGAAGAAGGGAAGATTTCCGTCGTCCTGCCGTCCAAGAGCGTCTGCACCTATATCTTCAAACTGGATAACGGCACAACCGCCATCAAGGAACAGAAACGGCAGGATGTGGACGGTCCCAAGACCTACTACGACTTGCAGGGACGACGACTCGACAAGCCTCGCGGCCTCTGCATCGAGCGCCATGCCGACGGCACCAGCAGGAAGATACTCATTGAAGATTGATGCAAGATAAAAGCCACCCCAGACAGGGTGGCTTTTTAGTTAGCCGAAGAGTTCGCGGAGGGCTTCCTCGACCTTGCGCACGGGATGGAGCGCGATGTGGTATTATTGGTTATGACAAGTTGTCTCGCTCTTCAGTCTTTGTGGACAGGGCGCACGGTGAAACCGTAGGCGCGGCGGCCTGTCGTGTCGCCGTCTGTATATATCACATCCGTAAAGTAGAGGAAACGGCAGATTTCATTGTCATACCAGATATCTGACGTCCAGTAGTAGCCTTTCTTCCCCGTAGTAGGTGAACTTGTACCAAGGCGGTAACCCGATGCAGGGAGGTATATGCAGTTATGTTCCGATGACACCCCCGTTACCTTCCATACGTTCACCCCGTTGAGGTCTGTCCTTTCCCAGGTACAAAAGGTTATCAACTCGTCCATCTGATCGTATGTGGGAATACGCCAGGGAGTGCCCCACTTGACATAAGCGACATCGTCTTCCGGATCGAGCGTGCCCTTACCGTCTTTAAAGGAGTAGATATTATAGTTGTCGTGGTTAGGGGCATACTTGTTTATACTCCCAGCCGTGCCCCACTTGTAGTTGTCCCAATCGTATTCGTTCTTCTCCTCCGTCTCACCCCAGGCGTAGTAGCCGCCGTGCTCCTCGGGTTTTGCTGCCCCCACGTTGCAGCAGGCCCACTTCGTGCCGCTGGGCAGACCGAGGTCTATCATGTGCGGGTGGTTGTTATCCGGGCAGGGGTTGAAGAATCCACATACGGGGCGCACGGAGTAACCTTTGAAGCGGCTGTCGTAGCCCTTGTCTGGATCGCCGAGTTCGAGACAGAAGGAACTCCAGCCAGAGAAGGCGGTCTTCGTGTTGAGTGTAGATGACCAGTAGCGTCCCCGTTTGCCTGCGTAGTATGAACTTCCGTCCATGCCAGCGTATGGCAGGAATATCTTGGCACCGTTGGGACCAGTGAACTCCCGTCCGTTCACGCCGTTTCGGGTGGTGGCCTCAGAAGTGCAATTTGACATAATTTCGGAGATTTGGCTGGATGTGGGTGTCCGCCACGGACTGCCCCATCTCACGGAGGCAGCATCGTCGGACAGTTCGAGTGTGGTCTTGTCGTCGATGACGACACCATAATTACCACTGATACTATACTTTGTGATGTTTTTCTCGGTGCCGTTACACCACTTGTACGTTTCCCAATTGTACTTTTCCTTCGCCTTCGTCTCGCCCCAAGCGTAGTAGCCGCCGTAGCCTTCGGGGGCCTCTGCCCCCACGTTGCAGCAGGCCCACATCGTACCGCTGGGCAGGCCGAGGTCTATTAGGTGCGGGTGGTTGTCGTCGGGACAGTCGGTGTAGGACTGCGGTCCGCCGATACCGATTTCACGGAAGGTTATCGGTGTGATGCCGTCAATGTTGACGGCATCCTCTGTGTTGTCGGTATTCTCTATGACCATCTTATATCTCTTCTCTCCGTCAGCGGCTGCACGGGAGAGACCGATGGCAGTTGGTTCGCAGACGGGGCGCACGCTATAACCTTTGAAGCGGCTGTCGTAGCCCTTGTCTGGATCGCCGAGTTCGAGACAGTAGGAACTCCAGGCAGAGTAGGCGGTCTGTGTGTTGAGTGTAGATGACCAGTAGCGGGCCCGTTTGCCTGCGTAGTATGAACTTCCGTCCATGCCAGCGTATGGCAGGAATATCTTATTGCCGTTGGGACCGGTGAACTCGCGTCCGACAACGCCGTTTCGGGTCTTGTACTCAGAAGTGCATTTTGTCATGAGTTCGGACTTTTGGAGAGCTGTGGGCATTTGCCACGGGGCACCCCACATCACATAGGCTACGTCGTCGGACAGTTCGAGCGTGGTCTTGTTGTCGATGACGCCACCATTATGACCGCCGTTATTATACTTTGTCAAGGTGGTGCTACTGCCGTTACACCACTTGTACGTTTCCCAATTGTACTTTTCCTTCTCCTCCGTCTCGCCCCAGGCGTAGTAGCCGCCGTAGCCTTCGGGGGCCTCTGCCCCCACGTTGCAGCAGGCCCACATCAAACCGCTTGGCAGACCGAGGTCTATCATGTGCGGGTGGTTGCCGTCTGGACAGGTGGTGTAGGACTGTTCATCGCCGTCCCCGTCATTCGTGCCTTCAATGATCGCGTCGGCAATCTTAATCGCGTCGGCAATATCCACCCTGTCGTCGCCATTCACATTATAGTTGGCACTGTAGCCACCATCAGCAATCGTCTTCGCAATCGCCACGATGTCGCCGGCGGTATATTTCACATTCCCCTTCTTCTCGCGGAAACTGATTCGTGCGATGTTCTCAACATTGACGATAGTCACATTGTCGTCGGATTCCGTTATGAACATCACATATCTCTTCGTGTCGGAAGTGACTGAGGAAGACAGGTAGTCGATATCGTCGATCGGAACAGTGAAGGTCGTTGCGTCGGTGGTGAAAACCATATTGCCTTCGGAGAAGGAAATGACGGCGTCGGCAGACAGTTCCAGTTCCGTCTGGCCGCCACCCTTCTGTATGACGACAATCTTCGCATCGGGATTATCTGCAGGCTTTGGTGTCTCCACCTTGGTGGCAACCATCGTAGCCACCCCCCCAATCATGTTAACAAGGGCAATAGTTAATAGAATTTTTCTTTTATCCATAAGCGTTTTGTCTTTTAGTTATGTTTATATCTATCGTGGACTTTTATCCGAAGAGTTCGCGGAGGGCTTCCTCGACCTTGCGCACAGGGTGGAGAGTGATGTGGTATTTCTTATGGTCGAAGCCCTGAAGGTTGTACTTGGGGATGATCATATCCGTGAAGCCCAACTTCTCGGCCTCGGCGATGCGCTGTTCGATGCGGTTGACGGGGCGCACCTCACCACTCAGACCTACCTCGCCCGCCATGCACCAGCCCGACTCTATCGGAGTATCGACATTGCTTGACAGCACGGCGGCGATGACACTGAGATCCATCGCCAGGTCTGTGACACGCAGACCACCGGCAATATTGATGAAAACATCTTTCTGCATGAGTTTGAAGCCCACGCGTTTTTCCAGGACGGCGAGGAGCATGTTCAGACGCCGCTGGTCGAAACCGGTGGCAGAGCGCTGGGGCGTGCCGTAGGCGGCTGACGAAACGAGGGCTTGTGTCTCGACAAGGAAGGGACGAACCCCCTCGATGGCTGAGGAAATGGCTATGCCGGAGAGTCCGTCATGATCCTGAGTCAATAGGAGTTCAGAGGGATTCGACACCTGCCGGAGCCCGTTCTGTTGCATCTCGTAGATGCCGAGTTCGGCGGTGGAGCCGAAGCGGTTCTTCATCGAGCGCAGGATGCGATACATATAGTGCTGGTCGCCCTCGAACTGGATGACGGTGTCGACGATATGCTCCAAGATCTTCGGACCGGCCAGTGTGCCTTCCTTTGTGATATGTCCGATGAGGATGACGGGCACGCTGCTCGACTTGGCGAAGCGGAGTAGGGCAGAGGCGCACTCGCGCACCTGGGCGATGCTGCCAGCACTACTCTCCACATCCTCAGTCATGATGGTCTGGATGGAGTCGATGATGATGAGGTCGGGATGTTCTTCCTTGATATGGTCGAAGATGGCTTCGAGGGAGTTCTCACAGAGGATGAGGAAATTCTCATTTTCGCCCCCCAGGCGTTCGGCACGCATCTTCAACTGGTGGACGCTCTCCTCACCGCTCACGTAGAGAATCTTCTTCTCGGGCAGGCGGAGCATCGTTTGGAGTGAGAGCGTGGACTTGCCGATGCCCGGCTCGCCACCGAGGAGCACGATAGAGCCCGGCACGAGACCGCCACCGAGGACACGGTTCAGTTCGGCATCGTGCATATCGATGCGCGGGTCGTCCTTCGAACTGATGTCGCGGAGGCGCAGTGCCTTGTTGCTTCTGGTGCCGACGGTCTGTCCGCTGCGCACCGTGGCAGCAGCAGAGCGTGCTGCCTGCGAGCCGGTGTCACCTGCCACACGGATTTCCTTAAACGTGTTCCACTGCCCGCAGGCGGGGCATTTTCCTATCCACTTCGGCGACTCCTGGCCGCAGTTGGAGCATACGTATGCGATCTTGTCTTTTGCCATAACGGCAACAAAGGTACAAAAAAAAAGTGAAAAGTGAAAAGCGAGAAGTGAAAAGTGAAAAAAAAGTCGTAACTTTGCAACCGATTATGAGGAAAATATTCTGGATTATAGCAACGATATGCCTGTTGGCGGGCTGTGGACAGAGTTACGAGGAGACGAAGCGCATTGTTCACCAACAGCGCGTGAAGCAGCAGCGCGAGGACTCGGCAGCGATGAAAGTCGCCGTGATGCCGACCCTCGACTGCCTGCCCATCTATCTGGCGGAGGATCATCAGTTGTTTGACACCGTCGTGGATATCCGCTTGAAGCACTTCACGGCGCAGATGGATGTTGATACCGCGCTGATGAACAATCGCGTGGAACTCGGTGTGACCGACCTTGTGCGTGCTGAGCGGATGATGCAGCAGGGCGCTAAGATAGAATACCTGACGGCGACAAATGCCTACTGGCAACTCGTATCCAACCGTGTGGCGCGCATCACCGACCTGAAACATCTCGATGACAAGATGCTTGCGATGACGCGCTATTCCGTGACTGACCTACTCGGCGAGATGGCGGTGGACAGTGCGAAACTGAAGCCTGAGCGTGTGTTCCGTATCCAGATCAACGATGTGAACGTGCGTCTGAAGATGTTGGAGAACAACGAGATGGATGCGTTGCTGTTGACGGAACCACAGGCCGCCCAGGCTCGTTTCCTGAAGCATAAGGTGCTGCTCGATACCCGCAAACTGGATATGCAGATGGGTGCCATCGCGATGCAGTCAGCCGTCCTTCAAGACAAATGGCGGAAGGTGCAGTTGAAGGTCTTTATTAAGGGCTATAATGCGGCGTGCGACTCAATCAACAAGTATGGCATCAGTCACTACCGCGACCTTGTGATGAAATATTGCAAGGTGAAACGAGAGGCGGTGGACACCATCCCGCAGAGCCTGAAGTTCAGTTATATTGCCAAACCGCGTACCCAGGATATCGAGCGGGCGCAGAAATGGCTCTCCAAAAAATAACCTGCGATGGAATACACGGACAACTTGAAAGACGTCTACGGCTATCTGCTGAACCGAAATCTCTCCGGCGCCCTTGATGCGATGGAGATATACCTCTCCGTCCATCCGCTCGACAACAACAGGGATAGGCTTTATGCCATCCGCTCGGACTTCCAACTCATGACCGACTACTGGAAGCGGGGCTACAAGGATCAGCAGGCTACATCACTGTACGAGAATCTGCTCCGCCGGATGTATGCCCTCTATGTCCAGGTGAAGTTGGGAAGTAATGGCTATACCGACTTGTCCAGACAACCGGCGGACGACCTGAAAGTGCAGTTGGAAAGTTTTGTCTCTGATGTGGCGATACTGGAACTGGAACCGCCGCATACACGGAAGGAGAAAGCGAAGAGTGTCTATTTGAAGCACCACAGTCTTTTGAAAGACTGGTTCGACTATCTGCTGTTTTCGCCCCTGTGGACTGCAGAGCAGGCAGAGAGGATGGAGCAGTTGCTTTTGGCACCAACCATCGACACCCGTGACCAACAATTGCTAATCAGTGGCATCACCTTGGGTGTCGTGAACTACTTCGACGCGTCGAAATTGAAAGTGCTGGTGAATGTCTACAAGCAGGCCAGTGATGAGGGGGTGCGCCAGCGCGCCCTCGTGGGATGGGTACTTGCCTTCGGTGATCAGATCCTGCCTGCGCTTTATCAGGAAGAGTTGCATGAGGTTGAGAATCTGTTGGAAAACGAGGCGGTCTGTCAGGAACTGGTGGAGTTGGAACAGCAGATATACTTCTGCATGAATGCCGAGAAGGACAACCAGACCCTCCAACAGGAAATCATCCCTGAACTGTTGAACAACAGTAATTTCCGCGTGACACGCAACGGCATAGAGGAGATAGAGGACGATCCGATGGAGGACATTCTGCATCCCGATGCCGAGGAGCGGCGGATGGAGAAGGTTGAGGAGAGTTACCGTCGGATGCAGGATATGCAGAAGCAAGGCTCCGACATCTACTTCGGCGGTTTCTCGCAGATGAAGCGCTTCCCCTTTTTCCGTGATGCTATCAACTGGTTCGTGCCTTTCTATATGGAGCATCCAGGGGTGGCAGAGGTGACCGATCGGCTTGCCTCAAACCGTTTCTTGAAATTGATGATGAACTCAGGGCCTTTCTGCAATAGCGACAAATACTCTTTCCTGTTGGCTTTCTCGCAAGTGATAGAAAGGATGCCTAAGAATGTAATAGAGATGCTGGAAAGGGGCGAGGCGACTATCGAGAATGTTATGTCGAAGGAGTTGGTAACGCCGGCATTCATCAGGAGGTCTTATCTGCAGGATCTGTACCGCTTCTATCGTCTGTACAGTAACAGAGGCCAGTTCCGCAATCCTTTCTTAATACGTTTCAGTCTTTTCTTCGCCAATGCCGTTTTGTCACGTACACATCTTGCACCGTACTTCGGCGAGATTGTGTCGTCGCTGATGAAGTTGAAGCGTATCGATGAGGCGAGGGCTGTGCTGAACAATACCGATGCATCGCAATGGGACCTGCGTTTCTATCTGATCTGTGGTTATATTGCACAGAACTACGGTGGCACTTTCGTTTGCGGGGAAACCGGTGCCTGTTTCCTGAAAGCACTCGAATTGGATGCTAAGAATGAAAGGGCACTTTACGGCATCGCCAAGCAGCGGTTCTTAGAGGAAGACTATCAGGGGGCTCTTGGGTATTACGAGCAACTGCTTGCCTTACAGCCTGAGAAGCACAGTTATCTGCTGAACCATGCCGTATGCCTCACGAAATTGCTGCGATATCAGGATGCATTGAAGGAACTGTATCAGTTGAATTTTGAGCGTCCTGATGACAACCGGGTGAACAAAGTGCTGGCTTGGACCCTTACTTGCGATGGGAGGTATGAGCAGGCCATCAAAATCTATCAGCAGTTGGTGGGTGAAGATTTGCAGATGGAAGACTTGCTGAACTATGGCTATTGTCTCTGGTTCAGTGGGCAGATCTCCGATGCCGTCGACTGTTTCCACCGTTATCTAAAAGAAACGGGCGAGGGGAAGAATACAGTGCTTGATAGTGAAAGTGCGCTAATCAAGGAAAAGGGCATCACTGAGGCTGAGCAGCAGATGATGCTCTATATGCTCTGATCCTATCTCTGGCTTTCTCACAGAGCCAGGTCCCTAACAGAGGGATGCCTACACCAGCGACAGTGTAGAGTATCCAGAAGTAATCCTCCTGGGAGTGTTCGTGTATCACCATGTGGCATCCTATCTGTCGGATGTCCAGTCCGTAATACCATATCTTTATCAGACTCACCACCTTATAGGAGATGATGTGGAAGATGAAGATGTTAAGCGTGTGGTCGCCGGTATAGACGAGGAACCGTTTGAACCAGCCCTTGCCGGCATCAATCCATCGGCTGATGTTATAGGTCATCAGGAATCCGAGGATGGCGGGGACGGGGAGCGACAGGAACTGTTGGAAGGTGGATCGCCAGTTCATGTTGGCAGTCAGGTATTTCGAGAAGAGCCAGACGATGAGGCCAAAGAGCAAGGTGGCAGTAATGGCGAGATAATGACGCGACATCAACTGGTGATAATCATCGACAAAATGACGGAAGATAAAGCCGATGCCGAAGAAAAAACAGCCCATCATATCGCGATAGCCACCCTGTACGAGATTGATGACTTTCAGACCTTCCCAGGTCTTCCAGCCGCAGAGCAACAGCATAATCAGACAGACAAGGAAGGGTGTCATTCTCGTTAGCCTAGGATATCTAGATATGCCTAGATCCACCACCTTATATATAATAAGGTATAGGATGCTGGCGACGAAGAGCCCCCTGAAAAACCAAAAGGCCCCACAGAGGAAAGCATCATAGCCGCCCATCGCCGTGAAGATATTCCAGAGATTCTGTTGTATCTGGTGGGCTGACCACGGATGGAGCACGCCACCTTGTTCATTGCCATAGACCTCATTGAGGATGCCGATGTCGAACATCCAGTTGTGGATGATCAGGAAGAAGACTGCCCATTTGACAAAAGGTATGTAGAGACCCTTGACACGTTTCTTGACGAAGGTAGCCTCGTCGTGGAGGTATTTCGTGGAGAAGAAAAAGCCTGCCGTGATGAAGAACAGGGGCATGTGGAACTCGAAGATAAACTTGCACAGCCAGCCCGGTGCCTCGGCATGGGCTATCACCATCAGGATGATGGCAATACCTTTGGCAATGGATATGGTGGTATTGCGGTTCACAGCCAAGGGGTAAGAAGACTGCCGAACCAGCCGCGGAATTTCTGCCATCCCGTACGGAAACGATCCCACTCCTCTTCTGTCAGAAGCACGCTCTTCTGCTTATCACGGTCGAACATGTCGTCGAGTTCCTGGGTGGTCTCGCGGTTGACGATGAGGGCATTCTCCTCGTAGTCGAAACGGAGGCTGCGGGCATCGAGGTTCGTGCTGCCAACGGTACAGAAACGTCCGTCGACCATCATAATCTTAGAGTGATGGAAGCCTGGTTGGTACAGCCACACATTGGCACCGAGTTCCATCATCTTGTGGGCATTGCGGAACACAACATCTGGGGTCAGGGGGATGTCACTCTTCGCAGAGACCATGATCTCTACTTTGATGCCCCGTTTGATGGCCCGCTTCAAGGCTTTCTTGATGCAGGGAATCAGGGTGAAGTAGGGGTTGATGAGTTTGATGGAGTCCTGTGCATCGTCAATGGCGTTGACATAGAACTGTCGCATAATCTTATTGGTGGTGCGCGGCTCACGGTTGACGATGCCTACCATCTTATTGCCAGACGGCTCTCCGCTGTAATACTTGGGAGCAGTCACCTTTTCGCCGGTGGCCTTCTTCCAGATGCGTGCAAAGATCTCTTGCAGGTCGTTCACGGCAGAGCCTTCTATCCGACAATGCATGTCGCGCCATTCGCCCACCTGTTCAGTACCTACGATATAGTAGTCGGCCACATTCATACCGCCTGTGTAGGCTGTCTTGCCGTCGATGACCACAATCTTACGATGGTCACGTGGCCAGATATGGTTTACCCACGGGAATCGGATGGGGTCGAACTCCACGATGTTGATACTGTCCTCACGGAGTTTCTTGAGGTGGTGTTTCTTTAAGGGCTGGTTGTTGGAGTCGTTGCCGAAGCCGTCGAACATCGCCCGTATCTCCACGCCTTCCCTGCGTTTCTCTTTCAGAAGGTCGAAGAGCAGCGAGGCGATGGAGTCGTTGCGGAAGTTGAAATACTCTAAGTGGATGCTGCTTTTGGCTTGTCGGATGGTCTCGAACATATCCGCAAACTTCGCTTTTCCCGACATCAGCAGTTTCACGTTGTTGTCATTGGTGAAGTGCACCCCGCACTCCCTCATCTGACGGACAATCATGGAATCACTGGTCTCCGCTTGCGCAGAAACCAGTGATAGGAGATAAGTGATAAGTAGGAAAACTGTTCTCATAATTGTATTTTCCTGTGTTTGAGCCTGTATTCGAGCGGCGTCATACCAAACTTCTCACGGAAGATGTTGATGAAATTCTCGGCAGTCATGAAGCCGATGTTGGTAGACAACTCGCTCATGTTGATATTGGTTCGTTTCAGCAGGATGCAGGCGTGTTTCAGTCGCAGGTCGCGGATGAGTTCCGTCGGTGTCTTACCCGTCAGGTTACGTATACGGTGGAAGAACGGTACGCGTCCCATGCCCATGGCCGTCGCCATCTCTTCCAGACTGATCTGACCGCGACTCATGTTCTGCATCACATATTGCTCGATGTTCTTCAGGAGTTGCTGATCCATCATGTCAAGCATCGAGAAGTCGGACATATCCTGCTGTATCTCCTCTTCTTTAAGGAGTTCTATCTGCTGGGCCAGTTCTGTACCTTCCTTAACCACAGGTCCCTTCTTGATGGATGTCTCCACCTTGTAGATAGGATCATCCTCGTCCGTGGTGTCGTTCTTGGCATCGTAGACACCGATGTCGTCGTAACTCTCCGTGGCCGTTGTCATACTGGCGTTGCGATCTTCCAGCATACGGGTCTCTGCACCTTCGATGAGGTTGCTGTCCATCTCGATAGGACCGAGTCCGAGAATCTTGTTGAAACGCATCACGGCCTCTTGCAGGTTGAAGGGCTTGGCCAGATAATCGTCTGCCGACAACGTGATATTCTGCTTGCGCATATCCTGTGGCGTGAGCACACTATCGGTCAGCAGCACAAACTTCGTCTTCTGCGTAATCGTATTGGTCTTGATCTGGTTACACAATTCACTTCCAGTCATACCTGGCATATCCTGTTTACAGATGACGAGGTCCGGACGCATCTCGAGGATATCGTCGGCAGCCTTCTCGATGTCGTCGTAGGCGTGGAAGGCATATACGTATTTCAGTCTGGCAGTGACAAATCTCAGGAAGTCGATGTTATCATCAATCATCACTACGGAGAACTTCATCGTAGGTGCATCAAGGGCAGCCCTTGATCTGGTGATGTCAGTCGTCAGCGTCTCGCTGGCAATCTCCGGTAGTTCAATCTCGCCACGTCCGTTCAGTTCCAGACGGTCGTGAACCACGTTCTTGGCTTTCTCCTCGGGATTCTCCAGGTTGGTCTGCATATCGCTGACACGGGTGATGATTTGCAGCATCTGCGAGTGCAAGGCATTCAACTGCTCACGTTCCTCCAGCGACTTCTCTTTCTCCGACAGGTTACCGATGATGGAGGTCATACGTGCCATCGGCTGACGAAGATCATCACTGGCAGCCTTGATCTCCTCACGCTGGCGTATCAGTTGGTTGATGATGGCATGCTTGCGTGTCCTGATGGCTTTGATCTGTTTCACGCCGATGCGCCAGAAATAGATGATGACGGCAGCAATCAACACGTAGGCGAGGATCATCCACCAGGAAAGCAGCCAGTGACTCTCGATGTGGATGTCGAGGGTGCGCTCCTGGTTGCTGACGGCTCCTTCTGCACTGATGGCCTTCACGTGGAGGGTATAGTTGCCGCTGCTGAGGTTTTGGAAGGTGACACCATGCGTCAGGGCATTACCGTTCTTCCAGTCGTCGTCGAGTCCTTCCATCCAGTACATGAACTGAAGGCGTTCACTCTGGTTGTAGTTACCTGCACCGAACTTGATGGTAAAGGTGTTCTGGTCATGCCCCAGTTCCAGTTTGCTGCTCTCGTTCAGAGCCTGTCCTAAGAGTACTTTACCTCCGTAGGTGTGTCCAACCTGTACCTCCTCTTCGCCGAGGAACAGTTGTGTCAACATGACACGAGGCAGGGCATCGTTTTCATCCTTGTCTTTCTGTACCACCCAGTTGATACCGAAGATACCGCCAAGCAGCACGTCGCCGTCCTTTTTGGTGAGAATGGCACCATGATTGAACTCGTTGCTTTGCAGACCGTCGGTCGTGTCGTAGTTGTAGAGTCCGAAGTTATAGGTGCCGTCCTCGTGGTTACGCTGTACCACCACACGACTCACACCGCTACTGGTGGTCACCCAGATATTGTGACTCTTGTCTTCTGCGATACCGCAGATATTGTTATTGCATAGTCCCTGCTTTTCCGTCAGGTATTGCAGGTTGTCGGTTTCCATGTCCAGGATATTCAGACCTTCACGTGTTCCAATCCAGATGAGTCCACGGGAGTCTTGCAGTACCTGTGTGATATAGTTGTTGGTAAACTGCTTCACATTGTTGGAATTACCTGTCAGCACCTTCTTCTCCGTGTTGGAGAGATTCATGATGACCAGACCTTCCGCCGTACCGATAAAGAGATCGTTGGCCTTTCCTTCCTTATTATAATAAAGGCAGGACACATTGTTGGTGTTCAACTTGCCGCTCTCCCTGGTGTACGACGAGAAAGAGTTCATCCTGGGGTTGTAGACTTGCAGACCGCCGTTGGTGGCAATCCATAAGTTTCCGATCTTATCGACGCAGAGGGCGTTCACGTGGTCGTCGATCAGTGTTTTGGTACTGTCCTTTGCCAGCGAGTAGATGGTTGAAGTACCGCCCTTGATACGTGTCAGTCCGTTACGCATCGAACCTACCCACAGACTACCGTCGGGGGTGATGGCCATACACGATACTTTCAGACTGGCCAGTGGACCGTGATAGTCGATGACACCCCTGTTGCTCGTTCCATACCAGATTTTTCCGCTGTCATTCTGTGCGATGGCGGTAACGTCTCCATTATGTGTCGTACCGAAGCGATAGATATAGTTGCCAGTGTAAGCGATACCTCTCTTTTCCGTTCCCACCCACAGAAGGTCAGTGTCATCTACATAGAGACTCTGGATGCTGATCCTGTTTCGTGAGATACGCCGGACATTGATGTTTACAGGATTGACACTGTCTATCTGGTGAGTGTTGATGTCGTAGCGCAGCAGCCCCAACTGGTCGGCACCAATCCAGATATTCCCTTTCTTGTCGCCTGCCATTCCGTTGATATTACGGTCAACACCCACACCTGTCAGTCCCAGTTGGTTACCGAGTGAGGTATCCCATGTGCCCGCATTTTTGTTGTATTTGAAGAGCGTTCCCTGACCGTAGAGCCAGATGTTGTCCATTTCGTCGGCAAACACTTTCAGCGACTTGGTCTTCCTGATTTTCTGTGCGGCAATGTCGCTGGTGCCCCAGACGGTGTGCTGCTGATGCATCACGTCGCAGCACACCAGACGTCCGTCGTCGTAGACAATGATGGCACCGTCCTTACACTCGCCGATGGAGCATACCTGACCTTGCGGTACACCGTGTGCGTCGTCGGTATAGCCGAACTCGTAGGAGGTCTGCTGCTGCATGTTGAAACAGACCACACCCTTATTGGGAATGGCTCCCCAGAGGTTCTTGTGGCGGTCCACATAGACGATGCTCGGAATGGTCTCGATACCCATTCGGGCGAAAAACTGTTTCATATCACGCTCGAAACTCTCTGTTTGTGGATGATAGACACAGTAGCCTGAAGCCGTCTGGATGAGCAGATTGCCATCCAGTGTCTCTTGGATGGAGTTGATGTAACTGTTGGGCAGTGAGTTACCGTCCTGCGAGTCGCTCTGGAAATTCTTGAACACATAGCCGTCATACCGGTAGAGTCCGGCAGGCGTACCAAACCACATGTATCCGCGTGAGTCTTTCAGGATACAGTTAATCTGACTGCTGGTCAGTCCTTGACTGGCGTCCAGTGTCTTAAAAAGATAGTCTGCCACCACTACCATCGGTAGGGTGAGCAGCAATGCGAGCATCAGTTTCTTTATAGTTTTCATAAGGCCGTATTTCTTTATATCATACAGGAGTAGTGGTCAACCACGCCAAGCAGATGTCTGTCGTCGTCGGTCACCAGTACCGAATGTATCTTATATCTGTTCATAATCTGTTGTATTTCCGAAATCTTCGTGTTCGGCCTGACCGTCTTCGGGGTGCGCGTCATGATGTCGCTCACGGTATGGTCGAAGAACTCAGCCTGCCATTTCTCCGTGGCCCTGCGGATGTCGCCGTCGGTGATGAGGCCTACAATCTGACCGTCCACTTCAGCAATGCCCAGTCCCAGTTTGCCTTTGCTCACCAGGATGATGGCCTCACCCAGACGCATGTCAGGCGGCAATACGGGCATGTCTTCCGACCGCATCACGTCCTGTGCTGTTGTCAGCAACCGCTTGCCGAGTTCTCCGCCAGGATGATACTGGGCGAAGTCACGCGGCTGGAAGTTGCGTTTCTCAATGAGGGCTACTGCCAGGGCATCGCCCATTGCCAGTTGAGCCATCGTGGAACTGGTGGGAGCCAGGTTCAGCGGACAAGCCTCCTTCTCTACACTCACGTTCAGGTGACAAGTGGAGTATTTGGCCAACAACGACTGTGGATTACCGCTCATGCCGATGATAGGTATCTGCATGTGGAGCACCATTGGGATGAATCGCAGCAGTTCGTCGGTCTGTCCAGAGTTGCTGATGGCTAATACCACATCCCCTTGTGCCATCACCCCGAGGTCGCCGTGAAAGACGTCCAATGGGTTGATAAAGAACGAGGGTGTGCCTGTCGAGGAGAGGGTTGCGGCGATCTTGGCACCGATGTGTCCGCTCTTGCCGACACCCGTTACAATGACTTTTCCCTTGCAGTGGTAGATCAGTTCAACGGCTTCGTCGAAACTGTCACCAATCTGTGGTATCAGTCCTATCACGGCCTGAGCCTCATCCTTGATGCATTGTATGGCGTATTCTCTTGCAGTCACTTTGGTTATTTTCAATTTGACAATTTATGATTTCAATTGAATGATGAGTGGTTCGAGTTTGTCGAGTTCCAGCATATTGGCAGCATCGCTCAGTCCCTTGTCAGGGTTGGGGTGTACCTCGAAGAACCAGCCTGTGGCCCCAAAGGCTTTCGCTGCCAGTGCCATCAGTGGTACGAAACGGCGGTCGCCGCCAGTCTTTCCGTCACTACCCCCGGGGCGTTGTACACTGTGCGTACAGTCCATAATTACCGTCGGCACAATCTCCAGCATGTCGGGGATATTCCGGAAATCCACCACCAGGTTGTTGTACCCCATCATGTTACCCCGTTCTGTGAGCCACACCTCCTTGGCACCGGCCTCACGGGCTTTCTCCACAGGATACTTCATGTCCTTCCCACTCAGGAACTGGGCCTTCTTGATATTCACAATGCGTCCTGTCTGTGCGGCTGCCATGAGCAGGTCGGTCTGCCGACAGAGGAAGGCAGGTATCTGTAATACATCGCACACCTCGCCTGCGGGTTTTGCCTGCCAGGCTTCATGGATATCCGTCAGGATTCGGAGCCCGTATGTCGATTTGATGTCAGAAAGCATCTGCAATCCGCGTTCCAGTCCTGGACCACGGAAAGAGCGTATCGACGTGCGGTTGGCTTTGTCGAACGATGCTTTAAAGATGATGTCTGTCCCTTGCTTTTCGTTGATTTCCACCAACTTACGTGCAACTGTGTCAAGCAGTTCGGCTGACTCAATCACACAGGGGCCGGCAATGATTGTTGCTTCTTTCATCATATTTGCTTTGCAAAAATAAGCATTTTATCTTTAACTACCAAAGAATTTGGTAATTTTTTCACTTTGTCTCTTTGATATGAACATCGCGCTGCGGGAATGGAATCTCGATGCCGTTGGCATTCAGCGTGTCGTAGATGCAGTTCAGAATGTCGCTCACCACATAGATTTTCTTCACGGCATCCACCCAGACGATGAGTTGGAAATTGATGCTCGAATCAGCCATCTCCGTCATCACCACCCGGATCCGCTTCGAGTTGTCTATCATGTGGTGCTTCAAGTTTTGTACGGCATCCTCGATGAGATCCTTCACCTGTCCGGCCTTCGAGCCGTAGGCCACGCTGAATGGTACTAAGGCGAGGATATATCCGTGGTTGCGGGTCAGGTTCTTGTAGTTCTTCGTAAAGAGTTGTGAGTTCTGGAAGGTGATAACCTCGCCATAGAGCGACTCTACGATAGTGGAAGTATAACTGATGCTGACCACCTTGCCCATGGTGCCGTCCACCTGGATCCAGTCGCCTGCCTTGATGCGGCCTGTCATCAGCATGGTACCATAATAGATATTCTCGATGATATCCTTCATGGCAAAACCGATACCAGTAGAGAGTCCGGCAGAGATGGCCAGCAGCCATTCTACGCTGATGTGCAGATAGGCGAGTGTCAGCAGCAGCCACGTACCCCAGATAATCAGTTGTATCACGTTCTTGCCCATCACTACACGACTCTCTGCCGTCGAGGGATCTTTGATCTCGAAGTGCATACGCATCAGACTGAGGATGGTCTTCGACAACCACCTGAAGAGGAACCAGAGGCTTACGACAATTGCCAGTTTGACAATGCTCACCTGCAAATTCTTCTGATTGATGATTTTATGGTTGAACACATCCCAGCACATATCGCTCAGGTTGAATACGTCGGTAGCCCAGTAGACACTGAGCATCAGCGACCACACAATGAGCACAGGCATCACTACCTGGTGGATGAGTGTGTAGAGCCATGTCTGGGTAATGGGCTTCTTGGAGAAATCGTGCTTTTCCTCATACATCTTCAGATAGTCGGAGATACAGGTGATGGTCAGGATGCTGGTCAGTTGCATAATCCACCAGATCAGTAACTGTACCGAGAGCAGCGTATAGCCAGCCCATGAACAACAGACCGATGCAATGAACACCGTCAGTGAGACGTAGGTATAGAACATATCCGAGCGGGGGATGTTCTGGTTGTGTCGTCTCACGCTCCACCACTGCCAGACCATGCAGGTCAACAGGATTGGTGGAAATACGAGACTCACCAGTTCGCTGGGTATCAGGATGATCCGGAAGGTGATGACCACGAATCCGATGACCAACAATGGTGCATAGATGTGGAAGGCGCTCCGTATCTGGTCGCTATTCAGACGCAGTAGCAGTGATATCAGGATGACGGCCAGTAGCCACAGGTATTCCACAAACAGTCCGCTCGCCATGATGAAGAAGTTCTGGTCGCTATAGTGACGAATAATTCCCATGAGTAGAGCCAGCGTGATGGTTGTGGTGACCCACATGATTGACGAGCGCTTCTTCAGGAATTCCTCCGTATGGAACCTTTTGGGCATGAAACGGTACATCAGACGGTTAAGGCCGATGGCGATGAGCGCATAGAAAGCGATGGCCAGAAACAGACCGAAGATCCAATAGACGTTCCAGTCGGAGCGTTGATTCTCCTTGTCGGTAGTGTATTTCTTCTGCATCACCTCCTTCATCGTCTGCCACTTCTCTTTCACGTGGCGGATAATGTCGACGTAGGTGTCGCCACCATTCACAAAGATGCTCGTCTGTATGTCGTAGTAGCGCTTCTGGGCATAGTCGTTCATGTTTTTCAGGCGTTGCTCCGTACTGTCGTAGTAACGTATGTAATCTTCCATCTGCTGACTGTCTTCCAGCAAGGTTCGCATGATGCTCGTGGCCAGGGTCAGACAGACGTTGCGGTTGGTCTTTGCCTCCTCGCTCAGCATATTCGTCGGCATCGACTTCAGACTGTTCACCAGACTGTCGTAGCGTGCAACCTCCACATCGGTCTTCTTCAGGTAGTCGCGGAAGGGCATCTGCTGGCGCTGAAACCGCTGGTACTGCTCGGTGGCCTGGTGACAGGCATAGGTCAGGTCAAACAGGTATTCCTGTTTCTGGGAATAGAGCATCAGCGCGTTCTGGTTCGACTGTTTCATTGTCTGCGTCAGGTTACGGAACACTTCTTGTGTCTGCTCCTCCCGTTCTTCGCGTTGCGAGGTCAGTTCGTGGTAGTGCTTGGTTAACTCTAATCGCAGGATGGTCAGCGTCTCTTCCAGGTTCTTCTCCTTGAGCACGGCACCGGCTTCTATCGTGATGCCCAGCAGGAGGGCCAGGATGATGATGTATTTTTTCATTCTTATTTTTTCTTTTTACCTCTTGGCGTGCAAAATTACAACTATTTTCGTAAAAGACGAAATATTCTTCCGAAAACATACTGATTTAGCGCTTTTTTATTAACTTTTTTACCAGAAAACCCAAAAACACTGAAGATATGACACTTAAAAAAATAAGGAATTATTTTGTGCTTCGCCGATTTTTTCCTACCTTTGCAGCAAGAAAACTAACAAGCAACAATATGAATCGACTAAAACTGCTCATCCTCAGCCTGTTGGCGGTGGTTTGCCTGTCAGCGACGGGACAGACGGATAATTCAAAATTTGTGACGGTGGACAACGGCCATTTCCTGAAAGACGGGAAACCATATTATTATGTGGGTACGAACTTCTGGTATGGGGCCATCCTCGGCTCAGAAGGACAGGGAGGCGACCGCCAACGACTCGGTCGTGAACTGGATCTGATGAAGAAGATGGGCATCGACAACCTGCGCATCCTCGTGGGCAGCGATGGTGAACGGGGAGTGACCACAAAGGTGGAGCCGACGCTGCAGGTGCAGCCAGGTGTGTATAACGACACCATCCTGGCCGGACTCGACTACCTGCTGATGGAGATGGGCAAGCGAGGGATGGTGGCAGTGCTCTACCTGAACAACTCCTGGGAATGGAGTGGGGGCTACGGCTTCTATCTGGAGCATGCGGGTGCTGGCAAGCAGCCTCGACCCAACGAGGACGGTTATCCGGCCTATATGCAGGCCATGAGCCAATATGCCACCAACCAGAAGGCTCATGAACTGTTTTATGATTATGTGCGGTTCATTCTATCGCGCACGAACCGCTATACAGGTCTTGCCTATAAAGACGATCCTGCCATCATGTCGTGGCAGATCGGCAACGAGCCCAGAGCCTTCTCCACGGAGGCGCTGCCTGCCTTCGAACACTGGCTCAGTGAGGCATCGGCCCTCATACGCAGTCTCGACCCGAACCATCTGATTTCCATCGGCAGCGAGGGGTCGTGGGGCTGTGAGAACGACTGGGATTGCTATGAGCGTATCTGTGCCGATAAAAATATCGACTATTGTAATATCCACCTCTGGCCCTACAACTGGAGTTGGGCGCGAAAAGACCACCTCATCGATGACCTGCCGCAGGCCAAGTCGAATACGAAGGACTATATCGACCGTCATCTGGCTATCTGTGCCCGACTAAAGAAACCCCTCGTGATGGAGGAGTTTGGCTATCCTCGTGACGGCTTCAAGTTCGCCCTCGGCACGCCGACGAAGGGGCGAGACGGCTTCTATCAGTATGTCTTTTCACTTGTGGCTGACAATGCCGAGCAAGGTGGCTACTTTGCCGGTTGTAACTTCTGGGGCTGGGGTGGCTATGCCAAGCCCAGGCACGAGGAACAGTGGCAGGTGGGTGACGACTATACGGGTGATCCGGCACAGGAGCAGCAGGGACTGAATTCTGTCTTTGCCGGCGACAAATCAACCTTGAAAGTTATCAAATCGCAGGTTAATAGAATGAACAAATTACGTTAAATACAATATAATGTTGTGATTTGTCAAGATAGTGCCACCATCTTTGCGTGAATCTTACTACCTTTGCAGCCGATAACTCAAACAGTTCAACAAATAATGAATACGAAAAGACTACTAATGCTGTTTGCCTTGTTTCTGGCATTCCTCCCACTATCTGCACAGATACGTGGGAATCATATTATGGTGACGGTGCAGCCCGACCACCAGGACTGGACGTACAAGGCCGGCGAGAAAGCCACGTTTACGGTGAATGTATTGAAGTCGGGCACCCTGCTCGACAATGTGAGCATCGACTATGCCGCCGGACCTGAGATGTATCAGGACATCAAGAAAAGTATCGTAGTGAAGGACGGTACGCTGAAACTGACGGGTACAATGAAGCAGCCTGGCTTCTATCGGGTGGATGTGACGGCGCATGTAGGCGGCAAGGACTATAAGGGTGCCTGTGGTGCTGCCTTCTCGCCCGAACAGTTGCAACCCTCGACGGTGATGCCTGCTGATTTTGAATCCTTCTGGCAGAATGCTATCGCTGAGGCCCGCAAGACAGCCCTCGAACCTACGAAACGGTTGTTGCCGGAGCGCTGCACGAAGGATGTGAATGTCTATGAGGTCAGTTTCCAGAACATGAGTTGGGGTAACCGTACCTATGGCATCCTCTGTGTACCCGTGAAGGAAGGTAAGTATCCTGCGCTATTGAGAGTGCCTGGTGCCGGCGTGCGGCCATACGGTGGTGATATCTGGACAGCCTCGCAGGGAGCAGTGACACTGGAGATCGGTATCCATGGTATCCCCGTGACGATGGAACAGGGGGTCTATGACGACCTGAACAACGGTGCCTTGAAGGGCTACTGGGAGTTCGGCATGGACGACCGCGACAAGAGTTATTACAAGCACGTGATATTAGGTTGTATCCGTGCGCTCGACTATATCGAACAATTTACCCCGTGGAACGGGAAAGAGTGTGGGGTGACGGGTTCTTCGCAAGGCGGATTCCTCACCCTTGCCACGGCGGCTCTCGACAAGCGTATCACCTATTATGCTCCTGTACATGCTGCCCTCTGCGATCACACCAACTGGCAGCGAGGAGCCGCCTGCGGTTGGCCACATTATTTTTATTGGAATAAAGGCAAAGACCAGGAGAAACAGATTGAGACCTCACGCTATTACGACGGAGTGAACTTCGCCCGACTGATTACGGATCAGCAGAAGGGCTGGTTCTCCTTTGGCTACAACGACGATGTGGTGCCTCCGACAACGGCGTGGGCTACCTATAATACCGTCACGGGACCGAAAGAAATCTCCCCCTATCAGGCCACGTGGCATTTCTGGTATCAGGAACAGTGGGATGAGTGGGAAGAATGGCTGTTGAAACAAATGAAATTAAGATAGTATGAAGAAATTTTTTGTAATGGCAATCGTTGCCCTGGCAGTGGTTGCATGTTCGACACAGAAGCAGACAGAGCCGGAGAAGACGCAGGCTCAGCAGTTATTTGAGCGTCTGGATACTTTACGCCAGAAGGGTTATATGTTCGGTCATCAGGATGATCCGTTCTATGGTCTCACCTGGGAATACCAGGTAGATAGCAGTGATGTTTTGAATGTCTGCGGCGACTGGCCTGCCGTGATGGGCTTTGAACTCGGCGGTATCGAGATGAACGACGAGAAGAATCTTGACAGTGTACCTTTCACCCGTATGACCGAAGAGATTATCAAGCACCATCTGCGTGGGGGTATCGTAACCATCAGTTGGCATCCGCGTAACCCCGCTACAACGGCTCCTGACGGTGGCAGGGGTGCACAGAAATTCCCCGAGGGTTCTGCCTGGGACGTGTCGGATTCGACCGTCGTGCACAGCATATTACCAGACGGACAGAACGCAGAGTTGTTCAAGGTCTGGATGGATCGTGTTTCAGATTTCCTCGCCACCCTGAAGACCGACGACGGAAAGAAGATTCCCGTCATCTTCCGTCCCTGGCACGAGAACACGGGTTCTTGGTTCTGGTGGGGTGAGAAACTCTGTACGGCCGAGGATTACAAGGCTCTGTGGAACCTGTTGCAGGACAAACTCACTGCCGACGGCTTTGACAACCTGCTTTGGGCCTATTCGCCTGGTATGGCTGCCAATCTGACGGAAGAGAAATATTTGGAGCGTTATCCCGGTGATGACCGTATCTCGTTAGTAGGCATCGACGGTTACCAGTGGGGCACGAAGGAGGACTTTGTGGCGCAGTTGGATGCTAACCTCGATATGCTGACGAAGTTTGCTGAGAAGCGTGGCAAGATTGCCGCCCTGACGGAGTGTGGATTGAAGAATCTCACCGATCCGACGTGGTGGACATCGACACTGACACCTGTGCTCGACAAATATCCCATCAGTTACTTCCTCGTATGGCGTAACTACAAGGAAGAGTGGTTCGGTCCCTCGCCCGCAAAACCAGATGCACCTTATTTTAAGGAGATGTACAATAAAGAGAATACCTTATTCCTGAATGAAATCAAATAACGATATGACCGAGTTTGAACAGAAGGTAGCAGCCCTGCGTGCGCACCATGAGACGCTGCTGAATCGCAAGAATGAACCCATAGAGTGGGGGAATGGAATTTATGAGAAATATAAGTATCCTATCCTGACGGCTGCCCATATCCCCTTGGAGTGGAAATATGACTTCAACGAGCAGGACAACCCCTACCTGATGCAGCGCATCATGTGTAATGCCACCCTGAACGCCGGTGCCATCAAATGGAACGGTAAGTATCTGCTCATCGTCCGTGTGGAGGGTGCCGACAGAAAGAGTTTCTTCGCAGTAGCCGAGTCGCCTAACGGCATCGACAACTTCCGTTTCTGGGAGGAGCCCATCACCATGCCCGATGACGTGATTCCTGCCACGAACATCTACGATATGCGTGTCACACAACACGAGGATGGTTGGATCTACGGTGTGTTCTGTGCCGAGCGTCACGACGATTCCCAGCCGGGTAACCTCTCTGCCGCTACTGCGACGGCAGGTATCGCCCGTACGAAGGACTTGAAGACGTGGGAGCGTCTGCCCGACCTGAAGACAAAGAGCCAGCAGCGCAATGTCGTGTTGCATCCGGAGTTTGTCGATGGAAAGTATGCCTTCTATACCCGTCCGCAGGATGGTTTTATCGACACAGGTTCTGGTGGTGGTATCGGTTGGGCACTTGTGGATGACATCACCCATGCCGAGGTGAAGGAAGAGAAAATCATCAACGCCCGTCACTACCACACCATCACCGAGGTGAAGAACGGTGAGGGTCCGCATCCTATCAAGACTTCTAAAGGTTGGCTTCACCTGGCACACGGCGTACGTGCCACGGCCGACGGTTTGCGCTATGTCCTTTATATGTATATGACGGCCCTCGATGATCCTACGCGGGTAATCGCCCGACCTGGCGGTTATTTCCTCGTGCCGGAGGGTGACGAGTATGTGGGTGATGTGATGAACGTGGCCTTCGCCAACGGTTGGATTGCCGACAGCGATGGTAAGGTCTTCATTTATTACGCATCTGCCGATACCCGACTGCACGTGGCAACCTCAACCATCGACAGACTTATCGACTATTGCATGTATACGCCGGAGGACGGTCTGACGACGGCTGCCAGTGTGGAAACTATCAAACGCCTCATCGCCAAAAATAAATCAGTGAAATTGTAAATTGTAAAAATGTAAATATTATGGCAACATTAAAAGAAAAAATCGGTTATGCACTTGGTGATGCAGCCGCTGGTGGTATCACCTGGAAAATCATGTCTATTGCTTTTCCTCTTTTCTTCACAAATGTTTTCGGCCTAACAGTGGCTGATACGGCGACGCTGATGTTGATTGCACGTATGTTTGATGTGGTGACGGATCCTCTTATGGGTAGTCTGGCCGACCGCACTCAATCACGCTGGGGCACCTATCGTCCGTGGCTTATCTTCGGTGCTGTTCCGCTCGGCCTGATCTTCGCCCTGTTGCTCTACACACCAGAATTCGGTCCTGTGGGTAAGCGCATCTACGCCTATACGCTCTATCTCCTAATGATGGCGGTGTATACGGCTGTCAATGTGCCTTATGGTTCACTGTTGGGTGTGATGACGGCTGATGACAATGAGAAGAACCAGTTCTCGTCCTTCCGTATGGTAGGTGCATACGCCATGGGTTTCATCACATTGTTGTCATTCCCCTATTTGCAGAAGATGGTAGGTGGTACAGAGGCGCACCAGTATGCGGTGCTGGGTGCAGGTTTTGGTATTCTGGCTACAGTGATGACGTTGGCCTGCGGCTTTTTGACGAAGGAGCGCCTGAAGCCCGTACGCGCAGAAAAATTCTCTTTCCGTCCTTTTGCCGACCTCTTCAAAAACAAGCCCTGGATTTATCTGACGCTGATAGGAATCTGTACGAATTTCTTTAATGGGTTCCGTTATGCGGTGGCTGGCTATCTGTTAGAGTATTGCCTGCACGGTGATGTGACAGTTAGTGGACTTATTATCAACTATACCGTATTTATGACTTTCGGTGAAGTGACCTGTATGATCTTCGGTGGTGTGTCACCAAAATTCACAGAATGGATCGGGTCGAAGAAAAAGGCATTTATGGCGGCAGCAGTCATCTGCGTCGTGTTCTCCGTGGTGTTCTTCTTCGTACCGATGGATCCTGCCTATATCTGGGTATTGGTGGCTATTGTTATCCTAACATCGATTGGTGTGGGCCTTTATTCACCGCTGCTGTGGTCGATGTATGCCGACGTGGCAGACTATGCCACCGAAAAGAACGGTACTTCGTCAACTGGTCTAATCTTCTCGTCAGGTACGATGGCGCAGAAGTTTGGTACGGCCATCTCGGGCTCACTCGTGGCTCTGTTCTTGGGTATGGCGGGCTTCGTCTCTGGTACAGATGCTAATGGTCAGACGGTTGTCACCATCAGTGATATGGAGTCTGTCCGGAATATGGTATGGGCACTCTTCTCGTTGTTCCCTGCTGCCATTGTGTTGATCATGATGTTCCTGATTTACAAATATCCTATTAAGAAATAATATGAACGAGGTTTCTGTGATGAAACAAGAAATGCAGGATGTTCTGGAGAAGAATATCCTGCGTTTCTGGCTTGACAAGATGGTGGACCGTGAGCACGGTGGTTTCTACGGACGTATCGACGGCCAGGGCACCCTCCATCCCGAGGCCGAGAAGGGAGCCATCCTCAATGCCCGTATCCTCTGGGCCTTCTCCGCTGCCTACAGGGTGTTAGGTCACCAAGAATACCTGGATGCTGCTACACGGGCTTATGAGTATTTGATAGACCATTTCATTGATAAGGAATATGGCGGTGTCTATTGGAGTGTAGATTATCTGGGTCGTCCGCTCGATACCAAGAAACAGTTCTATGCCATCGGCTTCGCCATCTATGGTCTGTCGGAATATGTGCGGGCTACGGGCGACAGAGAGGCTCTGGACTATGCGCTGCAACTATACGACTGTATTGAGGAACATGCCTTCGACCGTGAGTATAATGGCTATATCGAGGCCTGCACGAGAGAGTGGGGCGAGATAGCCGACATGCGGCTCTCGGAACTTGATGCAAACTATCCCAAGTCGCAGAACACGCATCTGCATATCATTGAGCCTTACACTAATCTGTTACGTTGCCTGAAAGAGTTACATGCCCAAGAGTCATGTGACTATGTGCCGGTCTTAGGGTCGGTGCTGCCTATTGGGGTGACCATCCCCATGGAGGATATTTTCAACGTAGAGGCTTCTCTGCGCAATCTCATCGACATCTTCACAGATAAGATCCTGAACCCCGAGACCCATCACCTCGATCTCTTTTTCGAGAAGGACTGGACGCGTGGGGCGGGTCGTTTGGAGAGTTATGGTCACGACATTGAGTGTTCTTGGCTGCTGCATGAGGCCGCATTAGTTCTGGGCGATAAGGCCGTCTTGGCGAAGGTCGAGCCAATTGTCCGTGAGGTGGCAAAGGCTTCAGAAAAGGGCGTGTGCCCTGATGGTTCGATGATCCACGAAGCCAATCTTGATACGGGGCATGTTGACGATGACCTCCACTGGTGGGTACAGGCCGAGAATGTCGTGGGCTGGTTCAATCTCTATCAGCACTTCGGCGACAAGCAGGCCCTCGACCGTGCGCTACGCTGTTGGAACTACATCAAGACCCAGATCATCGACTGGGACAACGGTGAGTGGCATTGGAGCCGTCATCCCGACGGAACCTTGAATACCGTCGATGACAAAGCGGGTTTCTGGAAATGTCCCTACCACAACTCCCGTATGTGCTTAGAAATCATGGAGCGCTCAGAATTCTGAGCGTTCCAGCCACAGGAGCAGCAGTCGCCGTTCTGAGCGTCAGCGTGTGGTGAGGAAGGTGTTGGACAAAGGCTCGTTTTCCAAAGGCACGGATCCTCGGTCACCGCGACCTGCCCGACGTCCGCAAGACTTGTCCCTGCTATGATGTCGCAAAGGATTAGAATGGGGAGGAGCCGTCCCAGAGGCTGAAAAACCTGCCCCAAATCCGGGGCAGACCTATGCACAGGGGGCAGAAACGTGAACCAGATTCAGGGGACATTTATGCCCGGGGTGCAGAATGTTCTCCCAGATTTAAGGCAGAAAATGGAAGGATTTAATAACCATATAATTCTCTAATTCTCAAATTCTTGATAAATAAAGACTTGAGACATGCCCCATGGTATAGTTGCCGCTGTGACCGTCTTTCGAGTTCAGCATCACCACGGGCACCCGCCGGCGAAGGCTGCGAAAAGATGTTCGATGGCAAGGAAGAGACCAAGTGGTGCTGCAGCAAGGAATCAAATAAGTGGAGCGTGGAGTTTATGAGCAAGCATCCCATCACCCCGACCAAGTACACCCTGACCACCGGCAACGACACAAAGGATTTTGCAGGCCGCAACCTGAAGAAGTGGGAACTCTGCGGAAAACTCCACGACACAGACAGGTGGACGCTGCTCGACAGTCAGGACGACGGAGCACTGCCGGCAGACAACATTCAGAAGAAGTCATTCTCGTGTCGTGAGAAAGAGTGCCAGTTCTTCCGCTTTGTCATCAGCGAGTCTGCAGGCGATGACCTGATACAACTCTCCGAATTTAAGTTCGACATAATGTAGGAAATCCTTGAGGACAGTCACGAAGTTGTCATGATGGTGTCCCATAGATTAGGGCTCGCGACCGCGAGCCCTTTTTAGTTCGTGTGATCTGATCCCCCTTCTGAACAAATTTAAGGTTTTTTTCTTAAAACACCACATTTTGCGAAAGTTTTTCATAAATATTCGCGGAATTTACAAATATTATTTGTACCTTTGCAGCATAAAAACAGTGAAGGTACTTTTTCTTGCCGGTAACTGCTTGGTAACGAGAACAATATTGTTATAACATTATAAAAACTTATGAACTTTACTTTGTTAATTACCGTCTTGTTGACGGCTATTACATTGGTGGTGGCGGCTTACGTGATAGCCAAATTGATAGGACCGCGATCCTATGCGAAGGTGAAAGGTGAACCGTATGAGAGTGGTATTCCCACCCGAGGCAGTTCGTGGCTGCCCATATCCGTGGGATTCTACCTCTTCGCCATCTTGTTCCTCATGTTTGATGTGGAAACGGTGTTTCTGTATCCATGGGCAGTAGTAGTGAAGGAGTTCGGCGCGATGGCCCTGCTGAGCATCGGCTTCTTCCTGGTAGTTCTGGTATTGGGCTTGGCGTATGCCTGGCGGAAAGGAGACTTAGAATGGAAGTAAGGAAACCTCACATCAAGAGTATCCCCTACGAGGAGTGGAACGACAATGCCTCGCTGGAGAAGATTGTTGACGAACTCCATGAGGGTGGTGTCAATGTGGTGACGGGGTCGCTGGACCAGTTGATTAACTGGGGCCGTTCGAACTCCCTCTGGTCGCTGACCTTCGCCACCTCATGCTGTGGTATCGAGTTCATGGCTTGTGGCTGTGCCCGTTATGACTTCGCTCGCTTCGGTTTCGAGGTGACGCGAAACTCTCCCCGTCAAGCCGACCTGATTATGTGTGCCGGAACGATCACCCATAAGATGGCTCCCGCCCTGAAGCGTCTTTACGACGAGATGGCCGAGCCTAAGTACGTGATTGCCGTCGGTGGCTGTGCCATCAGCGGTGGACCGTTCAAGTCGAGTTATCATGTGGTGAAGGGTATCGAGGAGATCGTACCCGTCGATGTGTTTATCCCTGGTTGTCCCCCACGTCCGGAGGCTATCATGTATGGCATGATGCAACTGCAGCGTAAGGTGAAGATCGAGAAGTTCTTTGGTGGTGCCAACCACAAGCAGACCGCTGAGGAGGCTGCATTAGGCGTGTCGAATGAGGAATTGACCTTCCGCGAAAAGCACGGTGACCACCGTCGTGAGCCGATGGTAATAACGGAGGTGCCTCAGGAGTTTGTCGAGGAGTTAAAGAAAGAGGAGGCTACCGTATGAAATTAGAATTCTTATCATTCGATTTTGACAAGTTCGCCTCTGAGATGCAGAACTTGAAGGACAAGAAGGGTTTTGATTATCTTGTTACCATCGTAGGCGAGGACTTCGGAGCCGAAGAAGGACTAGGATGTATCTACATCCTCGAAAATACCAAGACGCACGAGCGTTGCTCGGTGAAGATGATGGCCAAGATGCAGGTTTGCGGTGATGGCATGTCTTCTAACGGCACAGGAGCAACGGATGGTCAGACGTTGGCTTATATCCCCACCGTCAGTAATATCTGGAAAGTGGCCGACCTGTTGGAGCGTGAGGTCTATGACTTCTATGGTATCGTGTTCCTTGGTCATAAGGATATGCGCCGTCTCTTCCTGCGGAGTGACTTCAAAGGCTATCCCTTCCGCAAGAACTGGGAGTTTAACGATAAATATACGTTGGAGGATGATGTAGAGCCGGACTATGGTCTGGAGTATTTCATCGACAAGGATGGTAACCTTCAGTCGAAGCAGAACCGTCTCTTCGGTGCCGACGACTACGTGATCAACATCGGCCCGCAGCACCCTGCTACCCATGGTGTGCTGCGCCTGCAGACCGTGCTCGACGGTGAGACTGTGAAACGTATTTATCCTCATTTTGGTTATATCCATCGTGGTATCGAAAAGATGTGGGAGAGCATGACTTATCCTCAGACGCTGGCTTTGACTGATCGTCTGAACTACTTAGGTGCCATGCAGCACCGTCACGCTTTGGTAGGTGTGATTGAAGAGGCAATGGAGGTTGAACTCACCGACCGCATCAACTACATCCGTACGATTATGGATGAATTGCAGCGTCTCGACTCTCACCTTCTTTACACCTCTTGTGTGGCTCAAGACCTTGGCGCTCTTACCGCCTTCCTTTATGGCATGCGTGACCGTGAGCATGTGCTCAACTGTATGGAGGAGACCACGGGCGGTCGTCTGATTCAGAACTACTACCGCATCGGTGGTCTGCAGGATGACATCGATCCGAACTTCGTGAAGAATGTGAAGGACCTGGTGAAGTATCTCCGTCCGACGATTCAGGAGTATATGGATATCTTCGGTGATAACATCATCACCCACAACCGTCTGGAGAACTGTGGCCCGATGAGTCTCGAGGATTGTATCAACTATGCCGTGACCGGTCCTGCCGGACGTGCTTCGGGCTGGAAGAACGACGTGCGCAAGAACCACCCCTACGATTTGTACGACAAGGTGGAGTGGGAGCAGTGTACGCTCAACGGCTGCGACTCGATGGACCGTTACCTCGTTCACATCAACGAGATGTACCAGAGCCTGAACATCATCGAACAACTCATCGACAACATCCCAGAGGGTGACTTCTACGTGAAGCAGAAGCCGATCATCAAGGTGCCTGAGGGACAGTGGTACTACTCTGTCGAGGGCGTGGCCGGTGAGTTTGGTGTCTATCTCGACAGCCGTGGCGACAAGAGTCCCTACCGCATGAAGATGCGTCCGATGGGACTCTCGCTGGTTGGCGCCTTCGACCCGATGCTGCGTGGTCAGAAGATTGCCGACCTCATCGCCACCTGTGCCGCTATTGACGTAGTAATTCCTGATATTGACAGATAAAGCGTAAGGATTATGTTTGATTTTAGTATTGTAACACAATGGTTCGACGCTCTCCTAAGAGAGACCTTGGGTTTGGGAGATTTTCTGTCGATACTGATTGAGTGCGTGCTGGTGGGTACGGCTATCCTCGTGGGATATGCCCTCATCGCCTGCGTACTGATATTTATGGAGCGTAAGGTCTGTGCCTACTTCCAGTGCCGCTTAGGCCCGATGCGAGTAGGTTACTGGGGCTTGCTGCAGGTGTTTGCTGATGTGCTGAAGATGCTCATCAAGGAGATCTTCATCGTTGACAAGGCCGACAAGTTGCTCTACCTCGTGGCTCCGCTCTTGGTGATTATCGGCAGTGTGGGTGCCTTCTCGTTCCTGCCTTGGAACAATGGTGCTACCATTCTCGATTTCAATGTGGGTGTGTTCCTGCTCACCGCCATCTCTTCGATCGGTGTGGTAGGTATCTTCCTCGCCGGTTGGGGTTCCAACAACAAGTACTCTGTGGTTTCCGCCATGCGTGGTGCCGTGCAGATGATCTCTTACGAGATGTCACTCTGCCTCTGTCTGATCACCGCTGTGATCCTGACGGGTACGATGCAGATGAGTGGTATCGTGGAGGCTCAGACAGGCCCTTGGAAGTGGCTTATCTTCCAGGGACATATCCCTGCGCTGATTGCCTTCTTCGTGTTCCTCATCGCCGGTAATGCTGAGGCCAACCGTGGCCCGTTCGATATGGCTGAGGCCGAGAGTGAGTTGACGGCTGGACACCATACGGAATATTCCGGTATGGGTTTCGGCTTCTTCTACCTCGCTGAGTTCCTCAACCTCTTCATCATCGCAGGTATCGCTGCTACGGTGTTCCTCGGTGGTTGGGCGCCTGTGAACATCGGTATCGAGGCTTTCGATGCCGTGATGGACTACATCCCCGGCATTGTCTGGTTCA
The DNA here is from genome assembly GCA_900320905.1 of uncultured Prevotella sp. GTDB lineage: Bacteria > Bacteroidota > Bacteroidia > Bacteroidales > Bacteroidaceae > Prevotella. The sequence continues at coordinate 6,904 of ONTZ01000026.1, read as the reverse complement.
TGGGTAAGACCTTCTTCCTGGTGTGGATCCTGATGTGGATCAAGTGGACGTTCCCCCGTCTGCGTATCGACCAGATTCTGAAACTGGAGTGGAAGTATCTTATGCCGCTGGCGCTGATTAATCTGGTAATAATGACAGTCGTGGTCGCCTTAGGTATATATATTAAATAGGTGTGCCTAGGCAATCCTAGGAAAACCTAGGATGTCCTAGGATAGCCTAGGATAGCCTAGAAAAAACTAGAATGATATGGAAGATAACAAAACATATTTCGGAGAAATCGGGCACGGGCTCAAAACGCTTGCCATTGGCATGAAGACCTCCTGGAAGGAATACTTCAAGGATTTCTTCACCAACAAGTCAACCGAGCAGTATCCCGAGAACCGCAAGACCACACTCCATGTGGCTAAGCGTCATCGCGGGCGCCTGGTATTCAAGCGCAACGAGGACGGCAGTTACAAGTGTACGGCTTGCACATTGTGCGAGAAGGCCTGTCCGAACGGAACCATCAAGATTGTGGCCCATATGGCTGAGGATCCTGAGACAGGCAAGAAAAAGAAGGTGCTCGACGACTATGCGTACGACCTGGGCGACTGTATGTTCTGCCAACTCTGTACGAACGCCTGCAACTTCGATGCCATCGAGTTTACGAATGATTTCGAGAACGCTGTGTTCGACCGCAGTAAGTTGGTGCTCCACCTCAATCAGGAGGTATATAATGGTGGTTCACTGCCCAACCTCATCGAAGGTGGTGCTGCGTTCGAGATCGGTAAGTTTAACACTAAAACGAAGTAACGCATTATGGGTAATATAATCATGTTTACAATTCTCGCGGTGTTCATCATTGGCTCGGCGCTGATGTGTGTCACCACAACGAGGATTATGCGAGCCGCAACATTCATGTTGTTCGTGCTCTTCGGTGTGGCAGGCATCTATTTCCTGCTCGACTACACCTACTTAGGAGCCGCTCAGATCGCTGTATATGCCGGAGGCGTTACGATGATCTATGTGTTCGCCATCCAGTTGGTGAGCAAGCGCACCCTTCAGGGGCTTGAGGAGCGTGTGAAGTCCAGTAAGATGATTGTCGGTGGTCTGGCTGCCTTTGCCGGACTGGTGGTTGTCTCTCTGATTCTGTTGAAGACTGGTTTCTACACGCAGGAGATTACCAACGTGGAGGTGCCGATGAAGGAAATTGGTATGGCCCTCGTTGGTTCTGAGAAGTATCAGTATGTACTGCCTTTTGAGTTCATCTCAGTATTCCTTCTGGCATGTATCATCGGAGGCTTGGTTGTTGCACGTAAAGAAAAGGAGGATAAGGTATGATACCCATTGAATGTTATTTCGTGCTGAGTGCACTCCTGTTCTTTATCGGTGTTTATGGTTTTGTGACGCGTCGCAACCTGATTGCCATGCTCATCTCTGTCGAGTTGGTGCTCAATGCTGTCGACATCAACTTTGTCGCCATCAACCGTCTGCTCTATCCCAACGGGATGGAAGGTATGTTTATGACCCTCTTTGTGATTGGTGTTGCCGCTGCTGAAAGTGCTGTGGCCATCGCTATTATCATCAATGTCTATCGCAAGTTCAAGAGCGATAGCGTTGATGCCATCCAGAATATGAAACGATAAAAACGGTAAGGATTATGTTTAGTTACACGATATTTATCATGCTTCTGCCGCTGCTGTCGTTCATCATTCTTGGACTGGCAGGTATGAAGATGCAGCACAAGGTGGCCGGCCTCATCGGCACCTGTTCGTTGGGCATTGTCACGTTACTCTCTTATCTCTGCGCTTTCCAGTATTTTGGAATGGATCGTGTGAACGGGGTGTATCAGACGTTTGTTCCGTATAATTTCACGTGGTTGCCCTTGGGCAATCTGCACTTCGACCTCGGTATCCTGTTGGATCCCATCAGCGTGGTCATGCTGATTGTGATCTCGACGGTGTCACTGATGGTTCATATCTACTCATTCGGCTATATGCACGGGGAGAAGGGCTTCCAGCGTTACTACGCTTTCCTGAGTCTCTTCACGATGTCGATGCTGGGTTTGGTACTCGCCACCAATATCTTCCAGATGTATATGTTCTGGGAACTCGTAGGCGTCTCGTCCTATCTGCTCATTGGATTCTACTATCCTTTGAAGCCTGCCATCGCTGCCTCTAAGAAAGCGTTCATCGTCACCCGCTTTGCCGATATGTTCTTCCTCGTGGGTATCCTGACCTTCGGCTACTTCGTCGATTCGTTCAGTTTCTCGTTTGCCGGGGATATCGTGATGGGGCAGGGGACGACACCTTTCATCGAGGGTAATGTCGCCAAGGCTGTGGCTGCCGGTGGCTTTATCATTCCTACCGCACTGGTGTTGATGTTCATCGGTGGTGCCGGTAAGTCTGCCATGTTCCCGTTGCACATCTGGTTGCCCGATGCCATGGAGGGTCCGACGCCTGTATCTGCACTCATCCACGCCGCTACGATGGTGGTGGCTGGTGTGTTCCAGATTGCCCGTATGTTCCCTCTGTGGATTCAGTATGCGCCTGAGGCTATGTCGATAGTAGTCTGGGTGGGTGTGTTCACCGCTTTCTATGCTGCTGCCGTGGCTTGTGCCCAGAGCGACATCAAACGAGTGCTTGCCTTCTCAACCATCTCTCAGATTGCCTTTATGATGGTGGCACTGGGTGTCTGTCTGCCCGGTCATCATGGGGTGTTCGACAACCACGCACAGTTGGGTTATATGGCTGGTATGTTCCACCTGTTCACCCACGCTATGTTCAAGGCTTGTCTGTTCCTCGGTGCCGGATGTATCATCCACGCCGTCCACAGCAACGAGATGTCCATGATGGGTGGTCTGCACAAGTATATGCCGATCACCAACATCACGTTCCTCATCTCCTGTTTCGCCATTGCTGGTATTCCGTTCTTCTCGGGCTTCAGTTCGAAGGATGAGATTATCACAGCCTGCTTTGCCTACAGTCCGGTGGTGGGATGGATCATGACGGGTATTGCCGCCATGACGGCCTTCTACATGTTCCGTCTGTACTACGGTATCTTCTATGGAACAGAAAACGTAGAGGCCCACGAGCACCACACGCCCCACGAGGCTCCGCTGACGATGACCATTCCTCTGATTGTGCTCTGTGTGATCACCGTGGGTGTGGGCGTGTTCTCAACAATTGGTGGATTTATGGATCACAATAGCGCATTCGCTCATTTAGTTTCCTTCGGCAGTTTCGTCTCTGCGGAAGGTACTGATTATGCCATCCACTTCGACACGGCGATTGCCACTACGAGTACGGTTATTGCCATCCTGAGCATCTGTCTCGCCACCTATATATATAAAGGTGAGAGCCAGCCTATCGCTGATCGTCTGTACAAGCAGTTCCCCAAACTGCATCGTGCAGCCTACAAGCGTTTCTATCAGGACGAGATTTGGCAGTATGTCACGCATCGTATCATCTTCCGTTGCATCTCAACACCCATCGCCTGGTTCGACCGTCACATTGTCGATGGTACGTTCAACTTCATGGCTTGGGGTGCCAACGAGGCCGGTGAGTCTATCCGCAGTTGGCAGAGTGGTGATGTCCGTCAGTATGCCGTCTGGTTCCTCACGGGTTCTGTTGCTTTAACGTTAATCCTTTTATGCATCTAAAGATATGAGTATATTAAGTGTTTTCGTAATAATTCCCGCCCTGATGCTGTTGGGATTGTGGCTTGCCAAGAATCTCAATCAGGTGCGTGGTGTGATGGTGACAGGTGCTTCGTGTCTGCTGGCCCTCTCTATCTGGTTGACCATCTATTTTGTCCAGGAGCGTGCGGCAGGTAATACGGCTGAGATGTTGCTCACCTATAGTGTGCCCTGGTTCAAGCCCCTGAATATCGCCTATAGTGTCGGTGTCGATGGTATCTCCGTCGTGATGCTGCTCCTGTCGAGCATCATCGTGTTCACCGGTACATTTGCCTCCTGGCAGTTGAAACCCCTCACCAAGGAGTATTTCCTTTGGTTCACCCTGCTCTCCACGGGTGTGTTCGGCTTCTTCATCTCTACCGACCTCTTCACGATGTTTATGTTCTATGAGGTGGCACTGATCCCGATGTATCTGTTGATTGGTGTCTGGGGCTCCGGTCATAAGGAGTACTCAGCCATGAAACTGACTCTAATGCTGATGGGAGGTTCGGCCTTGTTGATTCTCGGACTGTTGGGTATCTATTTCTACAACGGCATCTACAGTGGTTCATATACCTTCGAACTCACTACGATTGCAGCCAACCACTGTATTCCCGGTGATATCCAGAACGTGTTCTTCCCCTTCATTTTCATCGGATTCGGTGTGCTGGGAGCCCTGTTCCCATTCCACACATGGTCTCCCGATGGTCACGCTTCAGCGCCTACCGCCGTGTCGATGCTCCATGCTGGTGTACTGATGAAGTTGGGAGGTTACGGCTGTTTCCGTGTGGCGATGTATCTGTTGCCTGAGGCAGCCCAGGATCTTTCTTGGATCTTCCTGATCCTAACAACAATCTCTGTGGTCTATGGTGCCTTGAGTGCCTGCGTACAGACCGACCTGAAGTATATCAATGCATACTCTTCAGTTTCTCACTGCGGATTGGTGCTCTTCGCCCTGCTGATGATGAGTCAGACGGCTGTGACGGGTGCTGTACTGCAGATGTTGTCTCACGGTTTGATGACGGCCCTCTTCTTTGCCCTGATCGGTATGATCTACGGACGTACCCATACCCGTGACATCCGCGAGTTGGCTGGTCTGATGAAGATCATGCCTTTCCTTGCCGTGGGTTATGTGATTGCCGGTCTCGCCAACCTCGGTCTCCCTGGTTTCTCTGGCTTCATTGCTGAGATGACTATTTTCGTGGGAGCCTTCGGTGCTGAGCCATTGAGTGGCGATCCGAACACCTCATTCCGCATGGTGGCTACTATCATTGCCTGTACGTCGATTGTTGTGACGGCAGTCTATATCCTGCGCGTGGTTGGAAAGATCCTGTATGGTGAGGTGGAGAACAAGCACTTCCTCGAACTCACCGATGCGACATGGGATGAGCGCGTCGCCGTGATCTGCCTCATCTTCTGTGTGGCTGGTCTGGGTTGTATGCCGTTCTTCTTCAGCGATATGATCTCGCCTGCCGCCGGAACAATCTTGGAGTCAATTGGTGTTATGTAAAGAAAGGAGGACTAAGATATGAATTACGGACAATTTCTATATATGCTTCCAGAGGCTGCTTTGGTAACAGCATTGATTATTGTGTTTGCGTTCGATTTCGTGATGACGAAGAGCGGTGAACTCCGTGGCGAGACAAGCAAGACAACACTGGGGCGTCTCACTATGTTCATGCTGATGGCTGTTGGCCTCGCCATTTCCAGTGCGATGCGACAGGAAGAAACGATTACAGCCTTTGGCGGTATGTATGTAGCAACTCAGGCTGTGAGCGTGATGAAACTCATTCTAACCTTTGGTACGTTCATCGTGGTGATTATGGCCGACTCGTGGGTAGAGACCCGTCAGCGCGTTGCCGGTGAGTTCTATATGCTCATCCTCAGTACCCTGCTGGGTATGTTTGTGATGATGTCCTCTGGCAACTTCCTGTTGTTCTTCCTCGGTCTCGAGATGGCTTCCGTGCCCCTGGCTTGTATGGTGGCTTTCGATAAGACCAAGAACAGTGCCGAGGGAGCCGCCAAGTACATCCTCGTGGCTACCTTCTCCAGCGGTGTGATGCTCTTTGGTATCTCGTTTATCTATGCCGCTACGGGTACGCTTTATTTCGACGATGTGGCTGCAAGGATTACTGCAGAGCCGCTCACCATCATGGGTCTGGTGTTCTTCTTCAGTGGTCTTGGCTTTAAGATTTCACTCGTGCCCTTCCACTTCTGGACGGCCGACACCTATCAGGGTGCGCCGACGCCTGTGACGGGTTATCTGAGTGTCATCTCGAAGGGTGCTGCCGCCATCACACTGTGCATCATCCTGATGAAGGTGTTTCAGCCGATGCTCGAGTACTGGGACTATATGCTCTACATCGTTATCGTACTCTCCATCACGGTGGCCAACCTGTTTGCCATCCGCCAGAGCGAACTCAAACGGTTCATGGCATTCTCGAGTATCTCGCAGGCCGGTTATATCATGCTCGCCGTCGTGGGTAACAACCAACTCGGCGTGGCTGCGCTGACCTACTATGTGCTCGTCTATATCGTCGCCAATATGGCTGTCTTCACCGTCATCAACGTGGTGGAGCGGAACAACAACGGGCGCACGGATATGGCTGCCTACAACGGCTTCTACCAGACCAACCCCAAGTTGTCGTTCCTCATGACACTGGCACTGTTCTCGTTGGCTGGTATTCCGCCGTTCGCCGGTATGTTCTCGAAGTTCTTCGTCTTCATGGCTGGCGTGCAGAACGGTGATCCGATGGCCTACTTCGTCGTCTTCATCGCCTTGGTGAACACGGTCGTGTCACTCTACTACTACCTGCTCATCGTGAAGGCTATGTACATCACGAAGACCGACGAGCCACTGCCCGCCTTCAAGAGTGACGAATCTACGAAGATTGCCCTTGGCATCTGCACAGCAGGCATCGCCCTCTTCGGTGTCGTCTCCTGCGTCTACGAGTGGATCGCCTCTGCCGGCCTGTAACAGAGGGACGGTTCTTTTGTTATAATAATCCCTGAGTCTAGATGGGCTCAGGGATTCTTTTTGCTTTCTAATTTCGACAGATAATAGAAAAACCTATGCCGGTAAGTCTTTCGATTTGACGGATACTGGCTCCCCTCAAAGGTATTAATAGTTTTGGTTGTTACTATTAATAGTTGACGTGTACTGAATAAGTTGACACTTTTGAAGTTCAAAAAGTGTATCAGTATGCGACAAAATCGTGGAATGACAGATGAAAAAAGACTTGCATTATT
>ONTZ01000115.1 GCA_900320905.1 uncultured Prevotella sp. | reverse complement strand
ATCATCGTGTGCAGAAACTCCTGCCGGATAGCCTCGACGTGCCGTTGCTTGCGGATGGTCAGTATCTGATAGACCAGACAGAAGATAAGGAACAGCGATAGCAGCACGGTTATGAGTAGCGTATAGGCCATCCGACGGATGACGGGCGAAACGCTGATGGCCGTTGTCACTACAACCTGTTGCCCCTCGAAGATGTCGTATGGATAAGACACCTTCATCACAGGTTGCCAAATGGAGCCATCTGTTTGCATGGATGGTTGCCAAACCATTGTGTCGGCTTTCGTGGTCGTGATGCTTTGTGCCACTATACCTCGTGACTGCAGGATGCTGTCGAGCAGTTCTTTTTGGAATGGATGCTGATGGTCAACGGTGAAGCGATTGAGGGCTTCAACCAACTGGCTTGTTCCCATGTCTTCGTGGCCTTTGCTGTCACAAGTAAACACAAAGTATTCCAAGCCTTTGGGCAGTTCCGCAGGAATACTATCATGGAGGCTGGCTATATAATCCAACAGATAGGTATGAGCATCTGTTCCCTTGGGAACGTATTGTAGTGTATCAAGTGCAAACACTTCATACCGCCATGTCTCAACAACATTATCCCCCTTTATTTCGCTTGTTTTCCTTAAACGGTTACCGTAGAACCTCGGGGGATGTGGCAATGTATTCCTAATGGCCATTTCCTCTTCAGCACAGGCAATAATCGCGCTGTACAGTTCGCTTTTGTATTCTTCAAGCGACAATCGGTAACGGCTGTAAAGCCAGTAACCCTGCACGATGCTGTAGGCTACGATGGCGCAGATGGTCAGGCCATATATAAACTTGATTCTTCTTTCCATGCTGCAAAAGTACACATTTTATTATGAACCCGCGCTCGAAAGAATCCTAAAAATGCCAAACAGTAATAATTCAGTAATAATTATTTTCGGCTACGGGGTAAAATAACCCTAACTTTGCAGCCGCAAGTTCACATCAAAACGTAAATAAAATGAAGAAAAGAGTATTATCTATCGTTCTCGTCTCTGCCCTTGTCAGCACAATGATGGCACAAGAAGTGGAGCACAGGAAGGAAGTGTATGTAATCAAGGCAGGCAAAGCCTCAGGCATTAACACTGCTACACCCGTTGAGCAGAAAGAAATCGGCAAGGCAGTGATGGAGTTCATGTATGACTACAAGTACTTGACTGACACAACCGATGTGAGTCAGACAGAGACCGACCGAATGACACTGCAAGTAACTTATGGTATGTCGAAGTTCACGAGTTTCCGAGCCATGCAGATAGATTCACTTATTCGCGTCTCAACGGCTGAACAGATTCAGGCGAATCCACAAAGCTGATTCACTTATTCGCGTCTCAACAGCTGAACAAATCCGGGCTAACCCAGACAGTTACATAGGCGGCGAGACGTTTAGCATCTTCAAGAACTATCCGCAAGGGCGCTTCACCGTCATCGACAAGGTATCCACAGACTGGTTCCATTACGAAGAGGACATACCAGTGCAGGAATGGACGCTGACCGACGATACGTGTAATATATTGGGCTATGAATGCAAGAGTGCCGTGTGTGACTTCCGTGGCCGACGGTGGACGGCATTCTATACAGACTCAGTGCCTGTTGCCGATGGACCGTGGAAGTTTGGTGGCCTACCGGGGTTCATCATGCAGGTCTATGACGAGGGGCATCAGTATGAGTTTACCTGTGTGGGCATAAACTCCAAGGCAGACCGAGCCATCACCATACCCGAAGTGCCGTTCAACAAGACCACTCGCGCAAAATTCTATGCCACCAAGTTAAGGTTTGACACCGATCCCTTCGCATATATGATGAACGTAAATGGTGTCAACGTGCAAGTGAAGGGTGCCGACGGCCAGCCTCGCACTGACATCACTCAACCACGAACCTTGCAATACGACTACATCGAACGCGACTGGAAGTAATATCTTATGAAACGACTCGCCATCCTATTGTTGTACGTGTACCTTCACCTGCCTTTCTGCTACGGACAGGTGAAGGCTTGGAGCAGCGAGAGCCATCAGGAGCTTGCTCACGAATGGCCGAGTCGCGACAAGTCTCGACCACAGGTCAAGGCTCTTGTTGGCTCTGTGACCGACGAGGAAAGTGGCGAGCCTGTGGCTGGTGCCATCGTGCAGGCCGTCGATGGGAAAAGCTACACTTTTACCACCAATGACGGGCGTTTCTCCTTAAAGGGTGAGGCACGACAAATTCGTGTGCAGTCAATGGGCTATCGTAGTATCGTGGTAGATGTTATAGAAAGTCCGATGCACATCAAGATGAAGCCGGAGACCACACAACTGAAAGACGTTATCATCAAGGCTCCCGACATTATCCAAAAAAGCGACACACTGGTCTATTCCATGAGCAAGTGGGCGCAAAAACAAGACC